>NZ_BAAAII010000002.1:489484-583380 GCF_039525985.1 Tsukamurella strandjordii
GGGCCGCGGCGCCGGACCGAACAAGGACTACGTGCTCCTGGATGTCACGCACATCCCGGAGGAGACCCTGATGGCCAAGCTGCCGGACATCATGGAGTTCTCGCGCACCTACCTCGGTGTCGACCCCGTCACCGAGCTGGTGCCCGTGTACCCCACCTGCCACTACGTGATGGGCGGCATCCCCACCAACATCCACGGTGAGGTGCTGCGCGACAACGAGCACGTGGTCCCCGGCCTGTACGCCGCCGGCGAGTGCGCCTGCGTCTCGGTGCACGGCGCCAACCGCCTGGGCACCAACTCGCTGCTCGACATCAACGTCTTCGGCCGCCGCTCCGGCATCGCCGCCGCCGAGTACGCCAACACCCACGACTTCGTCCCGCTCCCGGAGAACCCGGCCGAGATGGTCGAGAACTGGGTCGCGAACATGCTCAGCGATCACGGCAACGAGAACGTGATGGCCATCCGCACCGAGCTGCAGCAGACGATGGACAACAACGCCGCCGTCTTCCGCACCGAGAAGACCCTCACCCAGGCCCTCGAGGACGTGCGCGCCCTCAAGGCCCGGTACGAGCACGTCACGGTCACCGACAAGGGCACGCGCTTCAACAGCGACCTGCTCGAGGCCATCGAGCTGGGCTTCCTGCTGGAGCTGGCCGAGGTCACCGTGGTCGGCGCCATCAACCGCAAGGAGACCCGCGGCGGCCACGCCCGCGAGGACTACCCGAACCGCGATGACGAGAACTTCATGGTGCACACCATGGCGTACAAGGAGGGCGAGGGCCTGGAGTCCGGGATCCGTCTCGACACCAAGCCCGTCGTGCAGACCCGCTACGAGCCGATGGAGCGTAAGTACTGATGACCGCCACCGCTGAATTCCCGTCATCGACCGTCAATCCGCCGGTCCCGCCCGGGTCCACCATGGTCACGATCAAGGTCTACCGGTTCAACCCGGAGGATCCCGACGCGGCCGGCTGGCAGAGCTACAAGGTCCCCGCGCTCCCCTCGGACCGCTTCCTGAACCTGCTCCTGTACATCAAGGGCTACCTGGACGGCACCCTCACCTTCCGCCGGTCCTGCGCCCACGGTGTGTGCGGCTCGGACGCCATGCGCATCAACGGTGTGAACCGGCTCGCCTGCAAGATGCTGATGAAGGACTTCCTGCAGGAGGGCAAGGAGATCACCGTCACCGTCGAGCCGATCCGCGGCCTGCCCGTGGAGAAGGACCTCGTGGTCGATATGGAGCCCTTCTTCGACGCCTTCCGCGCCGTGAAGCCCTACCTGATCACCTCGGGTAACGAGCCCACCCGCGAGCGCATCCAGTCGCCCACCGACCGCGAGCGCTTCGACGACACCACCAAGTGCATCCTGTGCGCGTGCTGCACCACCAGCTGCCCCGTGTACTGGATGGACGGCTCGTACTTCGGCCCCGCGGCCATCGTGAACGCTCACCGGTTCATCTTCGACAGCCGCGACGAGGGCGCCGCCGAGCGTCTCGACATCCTCAACGACGTCGACGGCGTGTGGCGCTGCCGCACCACCTTCAACTGCACCGACGCGTGCCCCCGTGGCATCCAGGTGACGAAGGCCATCCAGGAGGTCAAGCGCGCCCTCCTGTTCAGCCGCTAGCCATTACTGCAGCCCGAGGCGCCCCGGATCTCGCACGAGGTCCGGGGCGTTCTCGTATCCGCCGAGAGGATCGCCGTGACCGCCGATGACGCACTGATCACCACCCCGATCGACGGCGGCCTGCTGCGCGGCCACCTCGACCTGGAGCACACGGCACGGGGCCTTCTGCCGCACCGGCTTCCGCCCGCCGCGCGCCGCCGGATCCCCGACGAGCGGCTCGCCTCCGCGGAGGTGCAACCCGCGGGCGTGCGGCTGGTGTTCCGCACGGCGGCCACCGTCGTCGAGCTCGAGACGATCCCCACCAAGCGCGTGTACGCCGGTTTCCCGCCGCGGC
The DNA here is from genome assembly GCF_039525985.1 of Tsukamurella strandjordii. NCBI lineage: Bacteria > Bacillati > Actinomycetota > Actinomycetes > Mycobacteriales > Tsukamurellaceae > Tsukamurella > Tsukamurella strandjordii. The sequence goes on from NZ_BAAAII010000002.1 coordinate 491,445, forward strand.
CCGACGGTGTCTACGACCTCGTCGTCGACGGTCGCCGGGTGGCGCAGGCGACGGTTCCCGGCGGCGATGTGGACACCGTGGTCGATATGGTGACGCAGGAGACCGAGCACACCGAGGGGCCTTCCGGCACAGCACGATTCACCGACCTTCCGGCAGGCGACAAGCGCGTGGAGATCTGGTTGCCGCACAACGAGTCCACCCTGTTGGTCGCGCTGCGCTCGGACGCACCGATCGCGCCGGACGGTGATCACCCCCGGGTCTGGCTGCATCACGGCAGCTCGATCAGCCACGGTTCCAACGCCACTCACCCCACGGGGACCTGGCCGGCGATCGCGGCGGCCGCAGCGGGTGTCGACCTGATCAACCTCGGATTCAGCGGCAGCGCGCTGCTCGATCCGTTCGTCGCCCGCGCGATCCGGGACACCCCGGCCGATCTGATCAGTCTCAAGATCGGCATCAACATCACCAACGGCGACGTGATGCGCCTGCGCGCCTTCACCGCGGCCGTGGACGGCTTCCTGGACACGATCCGCGACGGTCACCCCACCACCCCCCTACTGCTCGTCTCCCCCATCCTGTGCCCGATCCAGGAGCACACCCCCGGGCCCGTGATGCCAGTCCCCACGGGCGACGGCCTGCGGTTCGAGGCGACGGGCGATCCGGAGCAGGTGCGATTCGGGCGGCTCACGCTCACGGTGATCCGGGACGAGCTCGCGCGGATCGTGGCGGACCGCGCGGCCGACGATGCGAACCTGCACCTGCTCGACGGCCGAGCCCTGTACGGCACGCAGGACCACGATCGCCTGCCGCTGCCCGATGCCCTGCATCCCGACGGTGCCACACACCAGCTGATCGGTACCCGGTTCGGCGCGACGGTCTTCGGAGCGGGCGGCGTTTTCGCGCAGTGACACCATCCATGCATCACGTGTGAGCTGGCAGTTCCTCCATTTCTGACACCAATCCCTTGACATGACACCACAGTGGTGTCACTCTAATGTCATGGACCTCACGCCCTTCGTCAACGAACTCCAGCGACAGCTGGCCGGCCCGGCCGAGCGCGAACTGTCCGACGCCGCCGACAACGGTGTCGACGATCCGCGCGAGGCCGCCGAGCGGCTCGCCGCGAGCCTGGACGCCGCCACGCGGCTCGTCCTGCTCGACGCGCTGTCCGCGGCGACCGCGTCCATCACCCGCGACCTGGCGCCCGGCTCGGTCGACCTTCGGCTCCGCGGCCGCGAGGTGGACTTCGTCGTCACGCAGCCGCAGGGCGATGTCGACGGCGGTGCGACCGAGGCGGTCGCCGCGGCGCCCGGAATCCCGTTGGACGACACCGGGTCCACCCGAACCACGCTGCGCCTCCCGGACGCGCTCAAGGCCCGCGTCGACGAGGCCGCCGCGGCCGACGGGCTGTCGGTGAACACCTGGCTGGTCCGCGCGGTCGCCGCGGCCGTCGCCCCCAAGCAGCGCCGGTCCTCACCACGCCCCCTGCGCACCAGCGACGACTTCGCCGGCTGGGCGAGGTAACCCGCCTCCCCCGCCCCTTCGATCACCTGCTCAGCCCCGCGAACCCCGCGGGGCGGGCCGACCACACCCGAAAACGGTCTCCCGAAAGGAAACTCATGCCCACCTTCGATACCCCCTCCCCCATCGACCTCGCCGTCAACCTGCAGGTCGGCGACCTCGAGGTCGTCGCCGGTGACCGCGCCGACACCGTCGTCACGGTCACCCCGACCTCCCCCTCCAAGGAGGCCGACCGGCGCGCGGCCGAGAGCACCCGCGTCGAGTTCGACGGCGCACGGGTCACCGTGGTGGCCCCGAAGCCCAAGTTCAGCCTGTTCGGCCCGTCCGAGTCCGTCGATGTGCGGGTCGAGCTCCCCGCCGGCTCCCGGCTCACGGCCGAGGTCGCGTACGGCGGGACCCGCAGCACGGGCCGCCTCGGCGCCACCCGGATCAAGAACCCCGGAGGTCTCGTCGAGCTCGGTGACACCGGCGCCCTGTGGGTGCGGGCCGGCCACGGCAACGCCACGATCGGCGATGTCGACGGCTCCGCCGAGGTGACCGCCGACCACGGCCAGATCCGAGTCGGGCGGATCGCCGGCGACGCCCGGCTCAAGGCCTCGCACGGCAGCGTCCGCGTGGAGGAGACGGGCGGTGCCGTCGAGGCGAACCTCTCGTACGGCGACCTCGACATCACCCGGTCCCTCGGATCGGTGACGGCGAAGACCGCCTACGGCTCGATCACGCTGCAGGAGGTGGTCTCCGGTTCGGTCGAGGTGGAGAGCGGCTACGGCCAGGTCACCGTCGGCGTGAGCGCGGGCACCCCCGCCTGGCTCGACCTCAGTTCCAAGGAGGGGCGCGTCCGCAACGAGCTCGACGGTGACGAGTCCCCGTCCGACCTCGAGAACTCCGTGTCCGTCATGGCCCGGACCAAGTACGGCGACATCGCCATCCGACGCGCCCGCTGAGCGCGCCGCCCCGAAGAAGGAGACACCCATGACCATCACCACCACCGACACCGCGATCGCGGTGCGCGGGATCGAGAAGGCCTACAAGGATCTACAGGTGTTGCGGGGCGTCGAGTTCGACGTCTCCACCGGGAGCATCTTCGCCCTGCTCGGCTCCAACGGCGCCGGCAAGACCACCCTGGTCCGGATCCTGTCCACGCTGCTGCGCCCGGATGCGGGCACGGCGATCGTGCACGGCTACGACGTCCGCGAGGATCCGCAGCAGGTCCGCGAATCCATCAGCCTCACCGGGCAGTTCGCCGCGGTCGACGAGGTCCTCACGGGCCGGGAGAACCTGATCCTCATCGCCCGGCTGCGCCACGAGGCCGACCCGGAGGCGGTGGCCGACGATCTGCTCGACCGGTTCCGGCTCACCGATGCCGGCGGCCGCAAGGTGGGCACCTACTCCGGGGGCATGCGCCGCCGGCTGGACATCGCCATGAGCCTGATCGGCGACCCCGCGGTGATCTTCCTCGACGAGCCCACCACCGGCCTCGACCCCGAAGCGCGCATCGACGTCTGGGAGGTGGTCAAGGATCTCGCGGCGCGCGGCACCACGGTGCTGCTCACCACCCAGTACCTGGAGGAGGCGGAGCAGCTCGCCGACCGCATCGCCATCCTGCGCGACGGCCGCATCATCGCCAACGGCACACTCGCCGAACTCAAGCAGCTGCTGCCGCCCGCGAAGGTCGAGTACGTCGAGAAGCAGCCCACGCTCGAGGAGATCTTCCTCGCGCTCACCGGCACCCCCACCGAAGCCCGTCCCGAGAACCGAGGCCGATCATGACCACGCACGCCGTCTCCGATACCAATGCCCTGCTGGGGCGTTCGCTCAAACACATCACCCGCAGCGCCGACACCATCATCACCACCGCGCTCACGCCGATCGCCATGATGCTGTTGTTCGTGTACGTCTTCGGCGGCGCGATCAAGACCAGCACGGGGTCGGAGAACTACGTCAACTACCTGTTGCCGGGCATCCTGCTCATGGCGATCGCGTCGGGTATCGCGTACACCGCGCTGCGGATGTTCAACGATATGCACGGCGGCATCTTCGAGCGCTTCCAGTCGATGCCGATCGCGCGCTCGTCGGTGCTGTGGGCGCACGTGCTCACGTCGATGGTCTCGAACGCGATCACCGTACTGATCATCATCGGCGTGGCGCTGCTGATGGGCTTCCGGTCCTCGGCCGGCCCCCTCGCCTGGCTGGGCGTCTTCGGCATCCTGGCGCTGTTCACGTTGGCGCTCACGTGGATCGCGGTGATCGCGGGGCTCTCGGCCAAGACGGTCGACGGTGCCAGCGGCTTCTCCTATCCGCTGATCTTCCTGCCCTTCATCAGTTCCGCGTTCGTGCCCACCGACACCATGCCGGGCCCGGTGCGCGCCTTCGCCGAGAACCAGCCCGTCACCTCGATCGTCAACACCATCTCCGCGCTGCTCGCCGAGCGGCCCGTGGTGGCATTCGATCTGGTCTCGGCCCTCGCCTGGTGCACCGGCATCCTGGTGGTGGCCTACGCCGTGGCGATGATCGTGTACCGCCGCAAGATCAGCTGATCCCGTGATCCATTGCGCCGCGTGCCCTCCGCACGCGGCGCAGCGGTCTGCGTTCCTCGGCTAGCTGCTGACGGCGTCCTGATCCTTGCGCAGATGCACGGGCGTCGCGAAGCACATCACGGCGATGAAACCGAAGATCAGCGCCGTGGCGGGCAGGTAGATGCTGTTGCCCATCGCATCCGCGAACGGCCCCTTGAGGAAGTCCGGCAGCGGTCCCACCGAGGTGCTCAGCGCGTCCTGTGACGGCGCCTGACCCGGCGGGAACGCCGGGGTCAGCTTGGCCTGCAACTGGTTCTGCATGAGCACGCCCACGGCGGCGCTGCCCAGCACGGCACCCACCTGGCGGGTCATGTTGTACACACCCGATCCGGCACCGGCGAGCGGCAGCGGCAGGTTGCGGTTCGCGGTGGTGGCGAGCGGCCCCCAGATGAAGGCATTGCCCACGCCCATGAGGGCGATGGGCGCCAGAATCCCCACCACCGGCGTGGTCGGCGAGGCCACCGCACCGAGCCAGAACAGGGCGATCGAGTTCGAGGCGAAGCCGAAGCCCGCGAGGTAGCGGGGGTGCACCTGGTCGATCAGCTTGCCGGACAAGGGCGCCAGGCCGCCGGAGATCACGGCGAGCGGGATCAGCAGCAGCGCCGAGCGGGTGGGAGTGAGTCCCATCGACTTCTGCGCGAACAGCATGAGCGGGATCGACATGCCCGTCACCGAGAATCCCATGGTGGCGATCGCGACGTTGGCGAGCGAGAAGTTGCGGTCCTTGAACAGCGTGAGCGACATCAGCGGCTCGGGCGCCTTGGTCTGCCACCACACGAACACCACCAACAGCACCACACCGGAGATGATCAGGGTCCACACGCCGATCGGTACCGGGCCGAGATGCCAGATGGTGCCCCAGTCGTACTTCTGTCCCTCCTGGAGGCCGAAGGTGAGCAGGAACAGGCCCGCGGCGCTCAGCACGATGCCGGGGATGTCGAGCCGGTGCTTGTGCGTGGGCAGCGAGGGCACGAGCCGCATCGCCAGCACGAAGGCGATCACGCCCACGGGCACGTTGACGAAGAACACCCACTCCCAGCCGAGGCGGTCCACCAAGACGCCGCCGGCCAGCGGCCCGACGAGGATCGCGACGCCCGCCACCGAGCCCCACAGCGCCATCGCGCTGCCGCGCTTGTCCGCCGGGAAGGTGCGGGTGATCACGGCCATCGTCTGCGGCGTCATCAGTGCGGCGCCGAAGCCCTGCACCACGCGGGCCGCGATGAGCATCCCGGCGGTGCCGGACAGCCCGCACCACGCCGAGGCGGCGGTGAAGATCACCAGGCCGATCAGGTAGAGGTTCTTGGGCCCGTACATGTCGCCGAGCCGACCGGCCAGTAGCAGCGGCACCACGTAGGCCAGGAGGTAGGCGCTGGTCACCCAGACCACGCTGTTGAGATCGGTTCCGAGCCCCACCATGATCGAGTCGGTGGCCACCGAGACGATGGTGGAGTCCACCAGGATCATGAAGAAGCCGATGACCATGGCCCACAGCGCGGGCCACGGACGGTAGTTCGCGGGGAGTCCGCCGCCGGCGGGGCGGTCGTCAGTCGTCGTCACAGGAGACCTTCCATTCCAGGGTTCCGTTGTTCAGCCGGTCGAGCAGGCCGCGCAGCCAGGCCGCCTCGGCCTCCGCCATCGCGGCGAGGTAGTCGATGTCGAGCAGGTGCGCCTGCGCCACATGGGTCGTGGCGCGGGCGTGGCCGGACCGCAGTGCGGCGGCCCGGCTCTCGGTCTGATGCAGGCGCGCGCCGAGCAGGTCCACCACGAGGTCGCGGTCCAGACGGTGCGCCTCGGCGAGGGCGAGCGGGAACTGCGGGTACTCCTCGGCCGGCCGGGCCAGTAGGTCGACCACGGTGGCCTGCAAGCGGTCCCGGCCCTCGGGCGAGATCGTGTAGGTGGTGCGCTCGGGACGGTTGCCCTCGCGATCGACGCCCTGGGCGGACACCAGTCCGTCGTCCGCGAGGCGGTTCACGGTGTGGTACAGCGATCCGGCCCGGAGCTTGACCACCAGGTCCTCGTGCCGCTGCACCATCGTGGTGAACATCTCGTAGGGATGCATGTTCCGCTCGGTGAGCAGGGCCAGAGCCGCCACTGCCAGGGGCGTCAGGGGCCGATTCCGCGCCATCTTCCACCTCCCATTCGCGACCGCCGGCAACGCTACGCCACGATTACTCCAAGTGGAATATTTGGAGTGGAATTACCGCCCATACCGGCCGAAACCACCCTCGCGGGATGGTCGAGGTGTGTGCTGATCGCGGTTCTTGACCGCTCCGCGCGGGAACGCCTAGATCTGCGCGATGTCGGTGACCCGCCAGGCCCGGGCGGGCGACGGCGACTTCCCGCAGGACGCCGTCCGCGGCTCGAGTTCGGTGGCCGCCACGGCGACCCGCCACGCGCGTCCGTCGGTGTGGCGCACCGTCGCGATACCGCTCGCCGCACCGTGCTTCGGCACGGGGCCGGTCTCGACGGTGACCCGGAGCGCGTCCGGATCGCACGGCGGGATCGACTCCCGCACCGCGACCTCGGCGACCTGACCGACGGGCGGGGTCGAGGAGCGGCCGCGCAGCCCCACCGTCGAGACGGTGCCGGCGCGCGCGGCATCGAAGACCTCCTGCGCCTCGCCGGCGGACACCCGCCCGTAGGTGTAACCGGCGGGGAGCACGATCAGCACCGGTGCGAAGCGGTGACCACCGGTGTGCGAGCACTCCCACACCACAGGATCGGGATAGTGCGCGGCGAGTTCGGCCGCCAGGGGGCGGCCGCGCACCGCGCAGCACACGTCCCGCTTGCCGTTCGTGCACACCAACGCGATCGGCTCCGCCGGCGCGCCGGCGGCGGGATCGTCCACTGCCAGCGCGGGGATCTGCGCGTCGTCGTCGATCACGAAGGCGCGCAAGGAGGTCTGTCCCGCCTCGCTCCGGGCCACGAACACCCGGCGCGGGCCGCGGGGCCCGTCGGCGCGGCCGGGACGGCGGATCAGCAGGACGCGCAGGCCGCGCTCCTCCGCGAATCGCTCGATGGCGGCACCGATCTCCGGCGCGAAGGTCTCCCCCGAGAACGGATCCCGCCCCCAGCCCGCGTTGTTCTCGATGCACAGCCAGCCCGGTTCCTGCGTCGCCGTACCGGGCAGCGGTTCGTCGACGAAGTACGAGCAGCGAGGAGTCTGGTGCATGAATCAATTGTATGTTTACAATCATTGTGTGTCTACAACGATCTCGGAGCCGAGGGCCCGGCGCAAGCAGCTGGTCCTGCTCACGTGCAGCCTCAGCCTGCTGATCGTCTCGATGGACGCCACGATCGTCAACGTCGCGCTCCCGTCGATCCGCACCGATATGGCGGCCTCGGTCCAGCAGTTGCAGTGGGTGGTGGACGTCTACACCCTCACCCTCGCCGGCCTGCTGGTACTGGCGGGCGCCGCCGCCGATCGTTTCGGGCGGCGCCGCGTGTTCCGGATCGGCCTGATCGCCTTCGCGGTCGGCTCCCTGCTGTGCAGCGTCGCGCCCACCGTCGGGGTCCTCATCGCCGCCCGGTTCACCCAGGCCGTCGGCGGCTCCATGCTCAATCCGGTGGCCATGTCGATCATCACCGCCACCTTCACCGGCCGGGCCGAGCGCGCGCGGGCGATCGGCGTGTGGGGCGCCGTCGTGGGCATCTCCACTGCGCTGGGCCCACTCGTCGGCGGCATCCTCATCGAATCGCTGGGATGGCGCTCGGTGTTCTGGATCAACCTGCCGATCTGTGCGCTCGCGGTGGTCCTCACCTTCCTCGTGGTCCCGGAGTCGAAGGCGGCCCGGATCCGGCCCGTCGACCCGTGGGGCCTCGTGCTCGCCGTGGCGGTGGTGTTCACCCTGGTCTTCGGCCTGATCGAGGAGCAACCCCTGGTGTTCCTCGGCACCGTGGCCGCGCTCGCCGCCTTCGTCCTGCACGAGCGCCGGCACCCGTCCCCGTTCCTGGACCTGCGCTTCTTCCGCAGCATCCCGTTCTCGGCGGCCACGCTCACCGCGGTGTGCGCCTTCGCCGCCTTCGGCGCCTTCCTGTTCACCATGTCGATGTACCTGCAGGAGACGCGGCACCTCTCGGCCGTCCACGCGGGCCTGATGTTCCTGCCGATGGCGCTCGCCGTGCTCATCTGCTCGCCGATCTCGGGCCGGCTGGTGGCGAGCTACGGCGCGCGGCCCTCGCTCCTCGGTGCCGGGCTGCTGATGACCACGGGCGCCGTGCTCCTCACCGCGATCCATCCGGACACCCCGCTGCCCCTGATCGCGGTGATCTTCGCGATCTTCGGGACCGGCTTCGGCCTGGTGAACGCACCGATCACCAACTCGGCCGTGAACGGCATGCCGCTGGACCGGGCCGGCGCCGCGGCGGCGCTCGCCTCCACCAGCCGCCAGGTGGGCGTCAGCATCGGCGTGGCCCTGGCGGGCCTGTCCGCCGGCGCTCAGCTCTGGTGGATCGTGGCCGGCACCACGAGCTGCGTGCTCGCACTCGGCGTGGTCTCCACCGGTCCGGCCGCCGCACGCTCGATCGAGCGCATCGCGCCCCTGCTGGAGGATCGCGAGGGCGCCGATGCCCGCTGAACCCGTCACCCGGCCCGATCCCGACGAGGTCTGGGGATCCCTGGTCCGCGTGGCCTTCGACGGCCGCGACGGCTGGCGCCGGGCCGTCGTGGAGCGGACCGGATTGCCGTTCAGCCGGATCCGCGCGCTCACTCGGCTCGCCAGATCCGGGCCCATGACGCTCAAGCAGCTCGCGCACGCCGCCACGATGGACCCGCCGGCGGCCACCGTCACCGTCAACGACCTGGAGGAGCGCGGCCTCGTGGTGCGGGACACCGATCCCGCGGACCGGCGCGCGAAGCTGGTGACGCTCACCGATGCGGGCCGCGCCGTCGTGGCCCTCGTCGCCGATACGCCCGATCCTGCTCCCGCGCCGTTGCGCGAGTTCACGCCCACGGAGTTGAGCGCCCTCGCCGACATGCTTCGCCGCTTGCAGGAATGACGGAGCCCGCCGGATACGATTCGAGCCGATGACAGCTCGACTTCTCCGGTGTGCGCTCGCCGCCTGCCTGGTCGGGGGCCTCGCCGCCCCCGGCCTCGCTGCCGCCGTCCCACCTCCTCCGCCCACGCCCGGCGTCACCACCGTCCCGGCGGTCACCACGCTGAACACGGACTCCTGTCCGCACAAGCAGGTGGCGCCGCCCGCCGTCGACGCCTCCGAGGTGCCCGCCCCTGGGAAGCCCGCCCCGAAACCGCTGCCGGTTCCGAAGCCGCCGGTGGGTGGCGAACGCCTGTCGGGCTGCGGCGTCGTGGCGCCCGACGGTGCGCCGCCCGCACCGCAGGGCATCGACTCGGCCGGCTGGTTGGTGGCCGACCTCACCGACGGCACCGTGCTGGCCGCCAAGGATCCGCACGGGCGGTACCGGCCGGCCAGCACCATCAAGCTCCTTCTCGCCCAAGTGGCGCTGCGTGACCTCGATCTCGACACCGTGGTCGACGGGACCGCCGAAGACGCCGCGCAGGAGGGTGATTCGGCGGGCGTCGCCCCCGGAGGCCGGTACACGGTACGGCAGCTCATCGAGGGGCTGATGCTCATCTCGGGCAACGACACCGCGCACGCTCTCGCCCGCCAGCTGGGCGGGGTCGACGCCGCGGTCACGAAGATGAACGACCTGGCGAAGTCCTTGGGGGCGCGCGACACCCGCGCCGCCACACCGTCCGGCCTGGACGGACCGGGCCAGACCACCAGCCCCTACGATATGGCGCTGATCCTGCAGAACGCACTGCGCGACAAGCGGTTCATCGAGATTGCCTCCACCCGCCAGATCACCTTCCCCGGCCATCCGCCGGTGCCCACCACCGCGCCGCCCACACCGCTGCCGCCCGGCGCCACGCCGCCCCCGGCACCGACCTCCGTCGCGCCGTATCCGATCGTCAACGAGAACCGGATGCTCACCGATGTCCCCGGTGCAGTGGCGGGGAAGAACGGCTTCACCGACGATGCGAAGAAGACCTACGTGGGCGCCGTCGATCGGGACGGCCGCCGGTACGTGGTGGTGCAGTTGTTCGGCCTGGCGTACACGGGCAACACCTACTGGGATCAGTTCCGGCGCCTCCTCGACTACGGCGTCGGGCTGCGCGGCAGTTCGGTGGGCACGCTGGTCTCCCCCACCGCCGGCGCCACCCGCGAGCGGCCCGCGGTGCCGGAGACCACCGCATCCGAGGCTTCCGGCGGTATGGGCACGGGTACCCGGATCGCGATCGGCCTCGGCGGTCTGGTGGTGATCGGTGCGCTCGTCGGCGCCGCGATGCGCACCAGCCGGGGGCGCTGAGATGACCTCCTCGATCCTGGAACCCGTGCCCGACAAGGGACTGCGCTCGGACTCCCTGGGGCTGCTGGGCAACATGGCGATCGGCCTGTCGTCCACGGCGCCCGCCTACAGCCTGGCCGCCACCCTCGGTTACGTCGTGGCCACGGTGCACGACAAATCGCCCGCCATGTTCGCCCTGGCGTTCATCCCGATGCTCATGGTGGCGGTGGCCTACCGGGAGCTGGCCGACGCGGTGCCCGACTGCGGCACCACCTTCACCTGGGGCAGCAAGGCCTTCGGTCCGTGGGTGGGCTGGATGGGCGGCTGGGGCCTCGCGGTCTCGGCGATCATCGTGCTGGCCAACGTCGCCGAGATCTCGGGCGTGTACCTGTTCCGCTTCCTCGGCATGCCCGAGCTGGCGGATTCGCGCTGGCTGGTGACCGGGTTGGGGTGCGTCCTGATCGTGGCGATGACCTGGGTGAGCTACCGCGGCATCGTGGTCTCCGAACGCCTGCAGAACGTGCTGATGGCCATCCAGTTCGCCGTCCTGGTGTTCGCCGCGGTGGCGGCCCTGGTACTCGTGTACTCCGGCCGGGCCGGAGCACAGGCGGTGCGCCCCAGCTGGTCCTGGCTCAATCCCGCCGGACTCAGCGCCTCGCAGATCGCCGCGGCGGTGATCCTGTGCATCTTCCTGTACTGGGGCTGGGACGCCTGCCTCGCAGTGGGCGAGGAGACGAAGGGCTCGGCCACCACTCCCGGACGGGCGGCGGTGCTCTCGACCGTCGTCCTCCTCGGCACCTACGTGCTCGTCGCCGTGGCCGTGCAGGCCTACGCCGGCTTCGGCACCACCGGGATCGGCCTGAACAATCCCGAGAACCGCGACGACGTACTCACCGTGCTCGGCGCACCCGTGGGCGGCGCCGTGCTCGCCGGACTACTGCTGCTGACCGTCGCGATCTCGGCACTGTCCTCGACCCAGTCGACGGTGTTGCCCACGGCCCGCGGCACGCTCGCGATGGCGGTGTACAAGGCGGTGCCCGACCGATTCGCGCGGGTCGATCCGAAGTACCTGACACCGTCCTTCGGCACGGTCGTGATGGGCGCCTCCGCCCTGCTGTTCTACCTGACGCTGTCCGTGGTCAGCCGCAATGCGCTCGAGGACTCGATCAAGTCGCTGGGCCTGGCGGTCGCCTTCTACTACGCGATCACGGCCTTCGCGTGCGTCTGGTACTTCCGCCGCACACTGTTGCGGTCGGCCCGGAACTTCGTGCTGCGGTTGCTGTTCCCGCTCCTGGGTGGGCTCACCATGGTGTGGGCCTTCGGACAGAGCGCCGTGGACATGATCGCGCCCGACTACGGTGCCACCACCATCGGCGGGATCGGCGGCGTCTTCGTACTGGGCGTGGGCATGCTGGTGCTGGGGATCCCGCTGATGATCGCGTGCGCCGTCCACCGGCCTGCCTTCTTCCGCGGCGTGACCCTCCCGCGGGACGCCGCGGAGCGCTGAGGAATCAGCGCTTGAGGGCACCCATGAGCAGTGTGCGCGCAGTCTTGCGGGTGGTCTCGGAGGCAGTGCTGTAGTGGCCGCTGCGGAAGGGCGGCTGCGGGTCGTACTCGATGCTCAGCTGCGCCGCCTCGGCCGTCGCGCGGTCTCGGATCCGCGAGATCAGCCACAGCGTGCAGTCGAGCCCGGCGGATACCCCGGCGGCGCTGACGAACTGGTCCGATCGCACGATCCGGGCCTCGGGCCGGGGCTTCGCCCCCAGCGATCCGAGGAGGTCCATCGCGATCCAGTGGGTGGTGGCGGGACGTCCCGCCAGCAGGCCCGCGTGCGCCAGGATCAGCGCGCCGGTGCACACCGAGACCGTCCAGGTCGCCCGGCCGCTGGTGCGGGACACCCAGTCCCGCAGCACTGTCCGCCGCCCCGTGTCATCAGCCGACGGTCCGCCGGGCACCAGCAGCACATCGGCGGGCTTCGCCGTGGCGAAGGAGTGCGTGGCCGGCAGCCGCAGCAGGCCCGAGTCCATCCGCACCGGCGCACCGTCTTCGCTGACGAACTGCATCGTGACGCCCGGAACGTAATTGAGGAGCTCGTAGGGTCCCACCGCGTCGAGGGCCGTCATGCCGTCGTACAGCAGGATGGACACCACCACGGCGCGGCCCGCCTCGAACGGCGCCGGTGCACTGCCGTGCTCCTCGATGCCCTTCTGGCCCTGGTCATTCGGCGCCGCGGACGCACCACCGGCCACCGCCGCTGCCGCCGCGGCGGCAGATACCCCTGCGCCGGCGATCACGGCTCGTCTACTCACTGTCATCTGGTCCCTTCTTCCGGTCACTATCTGGACCGTAGTCCGGTCAGCGGCGGCGCGGAACCCGTAACCCGCTCCCCGCAACGGATTTTCATGAATCCTTCACGCCCGCGGTGACGACCGGCCACCGGCCAACGGCCACGGGTCAACGGCCACGGGACAACGACCACAACTCAACGGCGGCGGATCAGCGGCGGCGGCGCACCAACGCGCCGAGGCCGATGCCCGCGACCAGGCCCGCCGCACCCGCCGCCACGCTGCGGCCGGGATCGGACTCCTGCCGGATCACCGGCGAGATCACCACCGGGTCGGGTACCGCGGGGATCACGTACTGCTGATTGCGCGGGTCGGTCGCCGCCCACGCCGTCGCGAACAGCACGATCCGCGCCGTGAAGTAGATGAACAGCATGATGCCGAGGATCGGCCCGAAGGTCGCCCCGGCGGGCCCCTTCATGGTGTTGCCGATGAGAAGGGCGGCCACCTGCATGAAGGCGTAGAAGACGATCGACGTCAGGAGCCCGGCGCGCAGGGCGTTGCGCCACGGGAACTGCACCCGCGGAAGCTTGGCGATCACGAAGGTCCACAGGGCCCAGCCGGCCAGGATGGTGACGATGATCGTGGCGGTGGTGACCAGCCCCTGCAGGCCCGGAACGTCACCGAGGCCGAGCGCGTCGAGGATCTTCGAGGTGAGCGGACTGTTGCCGACCGCCATGAGGGCGATGCAGGCCACGATCACCACGAACAGGCCGATGAGGGCTCCGAGGTCCTGCAGCTTGGTCTTGACGAAGTTCTGCTCGGGCACCTCGCTGTCCCACATCGCGGTCAGCGCGGCGCGCACGTTCGACATCCACCCGAGACCGGCCCAGAGTCCACCCGCGAGGCCCACGATGCCGACGGTGCCGCGCGAGCCGATCGCCTGATCGATGAGGTCGTTGACCGATTTGCGCAGGCTCTCGTCGCTGATCGCCGAATTGATCGTGAGCTTGAGCTCCGCGAGCAGGTCCGCGTCGTTGATCAGGACGTAGCCACCGACCGAGAAGGCGACCATGGCCAGCGGGAACAGCGCGAAGACGCTGAAGTAGGTGATACCCGCGCCGAAGTAGTCGCCCTTCTTGTCCTGGTACCGCTCGGCGGCGGCCATGAGGTGATCGAACCATGGCCAGCGCTGCCGATACTTGTCGAGCATCCCCGGACGACCTCCTGCTTTTGCAACCGCTTAGGGCGCCAGGAACCCTACCCTGTCGTAGACATCCGCGAGGGTGCGGGATGCGATCTCCCGCGCGTGTTCGCGGCCCTGGGCGATGATCCGGCCGAGCTCCGTGCGGTCCTCGAGGTACTCGTCCACCCGCCCGCGCAGCGGCGTGGTGAAGTCGACCAGGATATCGGCGACATCGGTCTTGAGCTCGCCGTAGCCCTTCCCCTCGTACTTGGTCTCGAGCTGCTCCATGGTGGCGCCGGTGAAGGCGGATTCGATGGTGAGCAGGTTGGAGACGCCGGGCTTGTTCTCCCGGTCGAACCGGATCTCGCGCTCGGTGTCGGTGACGGCGGACTTGACCCGCTTGGCGATCACCTTGGGATCGTCGAGCAGGCTGATCAGGCCCGCATCCGATTCCGCGGACTTGCTCATCTTCGCGGTCGGGTTCTGCAGGTCGTAGATCTTGGCGGTGCCGGAGACGATGTACGGCTCGGGCACTACGAAGGTCTTCTTGAACCGGGTGTTGAAGCGCTGAGCCAGGTTCCGGGTCAGCTCGAGGTGCTGGCGCTGGTCCTCGCCGACCGGCACCACCTGCGGGCGGTAGAGCAGGATGTCGGCGGCCATGAGGATCGGGTAGGTGAACAGTCCCACCGACGAGCTGTCGGTGCCGTTCTTGGCCGACTTGTCCTTGAACTGCGTCATCCGGCTGGCCTCGCCGAAACCGGTGATGCAGCTGAGGACCCAGGTGAGCTCCGCGTGCTCCGGGATCTGCGACTGGACGAAGATGGTGGACCGCTCGGGGTCCACCCCGAGCGCGAGCAGCTGCGCCACGGCGAAGACGGTGCGCTCGCGCAGTGCCTTCGGATCGTGCGGCGTGGTGATGCCGTGCATGTTCGGGATGAAGTAGAAGGTCTCGAACTCGTCCTGCAGGGCCACCCACTGCCGTACCGCGCCGAGGTAGTTGCCGAGGTGGAACGAGTCCGACGTCGGCTGGATTCCCGACAGCGCACGCTGCCGCTTCGCGGGGGTGGGGGCGGTCTCAGTCACGATCGTTGAGTCTATCGACCGCCGCTCGCCACGTCTCTTCAGTATCCGGTCGGTATCCGGCCGGCCGGTGCACCGACGGGAGCAGGGGCGGCACCGCCCGGCCCGGTCGCCGCCATTTCGCCACCGTTGCCGCCGCCGCGTACCCGAGCACCTGGTGGCTGCCGCCGGCGGGACACGCGATCCGCCTCCCCGTGCGGCAGCCCGCTCGTCGCCGCTAGTCGCGGTACTCGACGGTGACCGGCGCGTGGTCCGACCAGCGCAGGGCGTAGGTGTCCGCGCGCTCCACCCGCGCTGCTGTCGCGCGGGCGGCGAGGGCGTTGTTCGCGATCTGCAGGTCGATCCGCCAGCCGGAGTCGTTGTCGAAGGCCTTGCCGCGCCACGACCACCAGGCGTACGGGCCCGGCGTATCGGGATGCAGCTCGCGAACGACGTCGGTGAAGGGACGGCCGGCACCGATGTAGGTGCTCATCCACTCCCGCTCCTCGGGGAGGAAGCCCGAGTTCTTGACGTTTCCCTTCCAGTTCTTGATGTCCAGTTCGGTGTGGCCGATGTTCCAGTCACCGCACACCACCACGTCGCGCCGGCGGCGTCCGAGCTTGGCGAGGTACTCGCCGAACTCCTTGCGGAAGCGGTCCTTCTCGTCCTGGCGTTCGGTGCCCACATCGCCCGAGGGCAGGTAGAGCGAGCCGACGGTGAGCGTGCCGAAGTCCGCCTCCAGGTATCGGCCAGCCTCGTCGAATTCGGCACTGCCGAAGCCGATGCGCACCGCATCGGGCTCGCGGCGCGAGAGGATCGCGACGCCGTTGCGGCCCGCGGTCGACGATTCCGCAGCGGTGACGTGCCACCCCTCGTCGAGAGCGGGCGCGAGCGCGGTCAGCGTCTGCTTGTGCGTGGCACGCACCTCCTGCAGCGCGACGACGTCGGCCTTCGTCGCGCGCAGCCAGGGCAACATCCCGAGGTTCTCCTCGGACCGCTGCTTGACCGCGGCGCGGATGCCGTTGACGTTGATCGACGTGACGATCATGCGAGCGCCGCCACGGTGAGACCGGCATCGGACCAGGTGGCGCGGACAGCAGCATCGTCGGCATCGGGGCCGGTGCTCAGCAGCACCTGGACGCCCCGGTCGGCGAGCACCGAGACGAAGACGTCGAACGAACCCGCCTCATCCGCGAGAACCTGCTCGGCCTCGGCGATCGCGACCACCACCAGGGCCGGGCCGCCCAGCCAGCCCAGGTCTCCCAGACAATCCGCGAGGGCGTCCCAGTTCGCACCGAAGTCGAGCGGGAACTGCAGGACGGCGGACAACTCGTCGAGTAGCGCCGCCTTGGCGCGCATGCGGCTTCCGCGGGCGACGAGCACGCGGGGCCGCTCGCGCTGCTTGAGGCTGTCGAGATCGGCGCTGGTGAGCGCCGCCCCGGAGCCGGAGGCCAGGAACTGCGGAAGAGTGCTCATCGGATCCTCGTGAAGGTCTCGTAGTGGTCGAGGGTGTACCAGGCGCTGCCGTCCGAGCCGGTGATGATGCGTTCGGCATCCCGGCCGCGGTTCGGCTTCTTGATGTTGACGTCCCACTCGGTGTAGCGCACCTTCTTGCCGTCCGCACCGGTGGCCGGCAGCCGCTTCTCGAAGTTGCCGAAGTTGCGGCCGCCCTGCGTTCCGGAGCCGTCCTTCGGCGGCCAGGTGCCGGCGTCGATCTTGGCGAGCGTGTCGGAGACCCGTTGGGGTACGGCCGTGTTCGCCGCGGAGCGGGACGGGGCACCGGGTTTGGCGGTGACCGAGCGCGAGGCGCCCGACGGGGCCTTGGCGGCCGCCGACGTGGCGCCCGCGGATTCCGCTGCCGGCTGGCTCGACTTACCGCAGGCCGTGAGACCGAACACCGCGAGCAGGGTGATCGCGCACAGCGCGAGGATCCTTCGCATGGGCCCGACCCTACCGGCGGGCACCGACAGGTTCCGGGGCGCGGCGCGCCGCCAGCAGGCCGATGCCGAAGACGCCCAGGCCCGCGACGGCCAGGCCGCTGCCGACCAGCGCCGGTGCCGTGTAGCCGTAGCCTGCGGCGATCACGGCACCGCCGAGGAAGGCACCGAGAGCGTTGGCGATGTTGAGCGCCGAATGGTTGAGGGTGGCGGCCAGGGTCTGCGCCTCCCCCGCGACGTCCATCAGGCGCGTCTGCAGCGCGGGGACGAGTGCCGACCCGGTGAGGCCGATGAGGAAGAACAGCGAGATCGCGGCGACCGGCTCCGGCGCGAACGCCGAGAACAGCGCCTGCAGCACCACGAGACCGGCGAGCGTGGCGACGATCGACCGGTTCACCGAGAAGTCGGCGGCACGACCGCCCACCACGTTGCCGATCACCATGCCCACGCCGTACACAGCGAGCACGAAGGGCACCGCGGACTTCTCCAGCCCGGACACACTGGTCAGAGTGGTGCTGATGTAGGTGTAGACCGCGAACATGCCGCCGAACCCGACCACACCGGTGAGCAGCGCGAACCACACCTGCGGGCGGCGCAGGGCGCCGAGCTCGGTGAGCGGGTTGGTGACGGGGATGTCGACGGCGGGCAGCCACACCAGGAGCGCGATCACCGTGGCGGCGCCGATCACCACGACCACCGACAGCGCGTACCGCCAGCCGAAGGCGTCGCCGAGCCAGGTGGTGAGGGGGACTCCGATCACGTTGGCCACGGACAGGCCCATGAGGACCTGGCCGACGGCGCGCCCGCGGCCCGCCGGTCCGGCGAGGTGCGCGGCGACGAGCGCGGCCACCCCGAAGAAGGCGCCGTGCGGCAGGCCCGCGATGAAGCGCGCGGCCATCAGGGTCTCGTAGTTGGGCGCGATCACCGAGAGCGTGTTGCCGAGGGTGAAGGCCACCATCAGCGCGACGAGCAGGGTGCGGCGCTGCACGCGGGCGAAGGCCGCGGCGATGAGCGGAGCGCCCACCACCACGCCGAGGGCGTAGGCGGCGATCACATGGCCGGCGACCGGTTCCGATACGCCGAGATCGGCCGCGATGTCGGGGAGCAGACCCATCGCCGCGAATTCGGTGGTGCCGATGCCGAAGCCTCCGAGGGCCATCGCGCCGACGGCAAGACTGATGCGCGTGGATGGGTTCACACGCCGGTGCAACACCGGGCGGGCGCGATTGGTTCCCCATCGCGCCTGTGAACTCCTTCACAGGGCGGGGCCTTCCCCGCTACCCCTGCCGCCCGAATCCGGTCGGTTATGATGCAGGCCAGGTCATGAGTGTCAGCGTCAGGCCCCGGCTCGCTGACCGGCAACCCTCCGCCGCGGTGGGGTGCCCCGGGTGATGACCAGGTTTCCCGGCGGACAGCCCCGCCGGGCGGCAAACGCGAGAAGAGGTTCGGTGACCATCAGCATTCCCGCAGGCAGGACCGATCGCAGTCACGCAGGTGACTGGGCGCGGGTTCCCGACGGTGCGATGCAATCGGTCGGGATCGGCGCCTTCCGGCTGGAATCGGGCGAGGTCCTCGACGATGTGACGATCGCCTTCCAGCGCTGGGGTGCGCCCAATGAGGCCGCCGACAACATCGTGCTGGTGCTGCACGCACTGACCGGCGATTCGCATGCGGCCGGCACCGCCGACGGCGAGCACGGCCAGGCGGGATGGTGGAACGGACTGATCGGTTCCGGTGCACCGGTGGACACCGACGAGTGGTGCGTGGTCTCGGCCAATGTCCTGGGCGGATGCTCGGGGTCCACCGGCCCGTCGTCGGTGGCCGCCGACGGCCGCAGATACGGCTCGCGATTCCCGACGATCACCGTGCGCGACCAGGTGGAGGCCGAACGCGAGCTGCTGCGGGCTCTCGGCGTCCGGGAGATCGCCGCGGTCGCCGGCGGCTCGATGGGCGGCGCCCGGGCCCTGGAGTGGGCCGTGAGCCATCCCGATTCGGTGCGCGCCGCACTGGTGCTCGCCGTCGGCGCCCGGGCCACGGCGGATCAGATCGGCACCCAGACAACGCAGATCCAGGCGATCACCTCCGATGCGAACTGGCGCGGCGGCGATTACCACGATTCCGGCGCCGCACCCGAGGCCGGCCTGGGCATCGCCCGTCGGATCGCGCACCTGACCTATCGCACCGAGATCGAACTCGACTCGCGCTTCGCCAATCACCCTCAGGGCGAAGAGGATCCACTGAACGGAGGACGGTACGCCGTGACCTCCTACCTCGATCACCAGGCGTCGAAGCTGGTGCAGCGCTTCGATGCCGGCAGCTACGTGGTGCTGTCGGAGGTACTCAATCACCATGACGTCGGCCGGGGCCGCGGCGGCGTCGAGGCCGCCCTGCGCGGCTGCCCCGTGCCCACCGTGGTGGGCGGCATCGATTCCGACCGCCTCTACCCGCTGCGCCTGCAGCAGGAGATCGCCGATCTGCTCCCCGGCTGCGAGGGGCTGCGCGTCGTGCACTCCCGCGACGGCCACGACGGCTTCCTCACGGAGAGGGATGCGGTAGCCGAATTGCTCACCGCGACGATGGAACTGGCCCGCCGACCACGCTGAGCCGCAAGCGCTACGCCGCGGGCGTGGTCACGGTCGGCGACTCGGGCGCCTGCTCCCCCGCCGATGGCTGCACGGGCGCGGGCGGTACGTCCGGCCCGGAGGCACCCTCGGGAAGGTGTGCCCCACCGCCCACGATCGGCAGCGGCGGATGCTCGGACGTGGGCGACGGCGCGGTCGGCGTTCCGGTGCCACCCGTCGTGGGCACGCCGGGACTGGTCGGACTCGGGGTGCCCGTCGTCGGGCTGCCGGTGGGCGGAGTCGGCAACAGGATCGTGGGCCAACCGGTACCCGGCGTGGATGGGACGGTGGGCGTCGTCGGCAGCGGCCCGACGGTGCGGCCGGGGGTTCGCGTCCGCGGCGCAGTGGGCGGCGGAGCGAAGGTCGTCATCACGGGCGGCACGGTGACCTCGTCGCGGGAATGATCGCGAGGCACGTTGGTCGGCACCACCAGCTCGCCGCCGGCCAAGGTGGTGGTCGTCGAGGTGAACTCCTCACGAGTCGTGCTGCCCTGCACCGCATCCGACGTCGTGGCATCGGTCACCAGGGGCAACCGGTCGGTGCTGTCCCCGGTGGGGCCGATGAGGCCGGTCGCGTAGGTCGTGATGAGGACGGCGAAGGCGAGCGCCGCCACCACCAGTACCGGGAGGATGGTCGCAGTGAGCCGCACGCTGTGCCCACCGAAGGCGCCGAAGCCGGAGCCGAGGCGGGCCGTGCCCGCAGGGGCGGCGCCGGCGGTCCGATCGGCGGCCAGGAGCGCCGCGCCCGTGGCCGCGACCGCTTCCGGCTCGTCGACGTCCACCGTCTCGATGTGAGAGGTACGGGCCACACCGGAGATCGCCTCGCGGATCGCGGCGTGCTGGGCGCCACCGCCGATCAGGACCAGCGCCTCGGGCGGGGTACCGGCCCCGTCGACCACTCCGCGGACGAATTCCGCTGCGGCACTCGGTGTATCGAATCCGGGTTCGGTGCCGGAAACGGCGACCGCGGTGGTGCGGGCGGTCGCGGTCACGGCACCGTCGGTCACGGTGTGCACCCGCATCCCACCGGCCCCGATATCGGCGATCAGCGTCACGGAATAGCGGGCGATGGCTCCACTGTCGTCGAGCGCGCGGAGCACCGCATCGGTCTCGCGCACGACCTCGGCGGCGCGGAGTTCGCCGCGGATGCCGAACCGCGCCGCCAGCAGATCGCGGCGGGTGCGCACGGCGACGGCGGAGGCATCGACGGGGCGTTCGGCGCGGGCGGCGAGTAGGTCGAAGCCCGAGGCCAGCAGGTCGCTGCGGCGGCCCAGACGGTAAGGGCCGGGGTCGATGGTGCGGGTCTGCTGACCGACGACCTCGCCGTCCTCCCATTCGAGCAACACGCAGTGGACCGGGCCGCGACCGATGGAAGCGCCGAATGACGTGGTGGTCATGGGCACCTCCGATCACGTCGCATTAGTCCGTTATCTGGTCACATCGTACCCGATACGAAATCGTTACATACGTCATCCTGAAGGATGAAATGCGATGACCGCAGACGACGTGTGCCGCGCGGAGTCTACTTCGTTCCGAGCGGGCTGATCTTCCAGGTCACGACCAGGATCGCAATCGCGGCGAGCGCCAGTACGGTGGTGTCGAACCAGCGGCTACGGACGCGCAACAGGCCCTGCCGGCGATCGGGCAGGGTGGCCCGCAGTACGGCAGCGAGTCCGGTACCGGCACCGAAGACGACGAGGCCTCGCCGCCAGTACTCGAGCCCCACGAGAACCATGCCCACCGTCAGCACGCCGATCACCGAGGCGTATCCGGCGTTCGCCACCACCGACCGCACCACTCGGGCGCGGCGGTACCGGACGACCTCGGACTCGGTCACTCAGGCCCCGTCCGCACGCGCCAGATCGCGTTCGGCGGCGTCGATCACGTTGCCCAGAAGGAAGGCCCGGGTCAGGGGGCCGACCCCGCCGGGGTTGGGCGAGAGGTACCCGGCGACCTCGGCCACCTCGGGGGCGACATCGCCCCGGAGCCCGTCGGCCGTGCGGCTCACGCCCACGTCGAGGACGGCCGCACCGGGCTTGACCATGTCGGCGGTGATCAGCCCCGGCACACCGGCGGCGGCGATCACGATGTCGGCGCGCCGGACCTCGGCCGCCAGGTCACGAGTGCCCGTGTGGCACAACGTGACCGTGGCATTCTCGGTGCGACGGGTCAGGAGGAGGCCGATCGGCCGGCCCACGGTGACCCCGCGACCGATCACCACCACGTGCGCGCCGTTGATCTCCACGCCGTACCGCCGCAGCAGGTAGACGATGCCGTGCGGGGTGCAGGGCAGCGGCCCCTCGGCGCCGAGCACCAGCTTGCCGAGATTGGTCGGGTGCAGGCCGTCTGCATCCTTGGCGGGGTCGATCCGCTCCAGGATCGCGTTCTCGTCGAGGTGCTTGGGCAGGGGCAGCTGCACGATGTATCCGGTGCACGCCGGATCGGCGTTGAGATCATCGATCACGGCCTCCAGCTCGGCCTGCGAGATGTCGGCCGGCAGATCGCGGCGGATCGACTCGATGCCCACCTTGGCGCAGTCCGCGTGCTTGCCCTTGACGTAGCAGTGCGAACCCGGTTCGTCGCCCACCAGCACGGTGCCCAGCCCGGGCGCCACACCGCGGGCGCGCAGCGCGTCCACGCGCCCTCGGAACTGCTCGAAGAGCTCGTCGCGG
Organism: Tsukamurella strandjordii; assembly: GCF_039525985.1. NCBI lineage: Bacteria > Bacillati > Actinomycetota > Actinomycetes > Mycobacteriales > Tsukamurellaceae > Tsukamurella > Tsukamurella strandjordii. Next base: position 513,605 of record NZ_BAAAII010000002.1, read on the forward strand.
GTCGCTTTGCCATCCAGAACACGTGCGGTCACGACCAGCAGTCTATCCATTCGAGCTGCGCACAACACATTCAGCCGATTCGATGAGCGCTCGGCCTCACTTCGTTCGATACTGAAAGCATGACTACCAACAATCCCCTGCAGCAGGGCATCAAGAGCACGTGGCAGACGACGCTGTTCCTGGGCATCGTGTCGATCGTCATGGGCGCGATCATCGCGGCGTGGCCCGGCCCCACCACGTTGGTCGTCGGCGTGCTGTTCGGCGTCTTCCTGATCCTGACCGGCATCTTCCAGGTGATCTCGGGCCTGGTCGGTGAATCGCAGCACCGGGTGCTCGCCGTGATCAGCGGCGCACTGTCGCTCATCCTGGGCGTCTTCTGCTTCCGCGACAACGTCTACAACTCGATCACCGTGCTCGGCATCTGGATCGGCATCAGCTGGATCTTCTTCGGCATCACCTCGATCACCATCGGCTTCGCCAACAAGTCGCTGCCGAACCGGGTCTGGGTGATCATCCTGGGCATCCTCACCGCGATCGGCGGCTTCGTGCTCGTCTCCTACCCGTACGAGGTGCAGATCCTCGTGCTCATCTCCGGCATCTGGGCGATCGCGATCGGCATCGTCGAGGTGGTCGCGGCCTTCCAGCTGCGCAGCGCGGCCGGCAAGTTCGAGAAGAAGGTCTCGGACTTCGTGAGCTGACCACCCCCCAGCAGTGGTGAATGCGGAACACGGGTGACAGGATCGTCATCCGTGTTCCGCATTCTGTTCTTCGAACCCCGGATCGCGCCCAACACCGGCAACGCGATCCGGCTCGCGGCGGTGACCGGGTGCGAATTGCATCTCGTCGAGCCGCTGGGCTTCGACCTCTCCGAGCCCAAGCTCCGGCGCGCGGGACTCGACTACCACGACCTCGCGCACGTACGGGTGCACGCCGATCTCGCCGCCGCGTGGACCGCCCTGCGTCCCGAGCGCGTCTTCGCCTTCACCGCCCACGCGCAGCGATTCCATCACCAGATCGAGTACGCGCCGGGCGATGTCCTGCTGTTCGGGCCCGAGCCCACGGGCCTGCCGCCCGAGGTGCTCGGCGATCCGCACGTCACCGAGTCGGTGCGGATCCCGATGCTGCCCTCGCGGCGTTCGCTGAACCTGTCGAACGCCGCCGCCGTGGTCGCCTACGAGGCTTGGCGCCAGCAGGGATTCGACGGCGGCGTCTGACTACTCCTTCGGCTCGTTGTAGCCGGTCTGGCTGTTGAGGATCGGGCGCAGCCGCGCCGTCTTCTCGGCGTTCCAGCCGGGCGGTTCCAGGATCGCCGCCCAGGCGTCCGCGGCCGCCTTGACGTAGCTGTGGCCGTGGCCGTCGGGCACGTTCACCGCCACCGCCATATCGGCCGAGACCTGGAGGAAGGTCACGATCGGCACCCACGACACCGACGAGAGCACGTCGTTGCCGCGCTTCTCCCGGAGCCAGTCCGGCTTGCTGAAGGCGAGTTCGGGCTTCCACCGTCCGATCGGGTCGGACGCGTGCTGCAGGTACACCACGCGCGGGTAGCTCCACGGCTGCTCGGGCTTGGTGAGGTCCTCGGCGTTCGCGGCGAAGCGGATGTTCGCGCCCTGCTGGTACACCGGGAGCCACTCGGGCGAGCCGGCGTCGCGCTGCCGGGTCATCTGCACCCACATCTCGTTGTTGAACGTGGGACCCGAGAACAGCGCACCGTCGGTCCGCGCCAGGATGTTGTTGGGCGAGAGGAAGGGAGCCTCGCCACCGAACGAGCCCAGGCTCTCACCGAAGATCACGAGCTTCGGCCGCTGGCCCTCGGGCAGCGACTTGACCTTCTTATCGACGGCCTCGAACAGGGCCTGTCCGGCCTGGAGCGCGTTCTGCTTATCGACCAGGAACGACAGCCAGCTCGGCAGGAACGAGTACTGCATGCTCACGATGGCCGAGTCGCCGTTGTACATGTACTCCAGTGCGCCGGCCTCGGCCTCGTTGACCCAGCCGGTGCCGGTGGTCGTGGCGACGGCGACGATCTTGCGCTGCAGGCCGCCCGTGCGCTCGAGCTCGGCGGCGGCCTTCTCGGCGATCACCTTGTACCGGTTCGGGTCCGAGGCATCGATGGAACCGAGACCCGAGTAGGTGCGGATCGGCTCCATCGCCGGGGTCCCGTTGAACGCGGTGAGGTGCTCCACCGTCTGGGCGTTGGAGACGAAGATCCGGCCCTGCTTGCCCAGCGAGGCCCAGCTGACGAGCGATCCCGGTCCGCCGGAGCGCAGCGGGCTGGTCGGCTCGGGCCGGTCGTTGCCGCCCTCCCGGTTGACCTTCGAGAAGGTGGTGTTCATCGCGTCCATCGCGCCGCGCACGACCACGCCGTTGATGATGCCCACCGAGAGCAGCAGGACCAGGGCGACGGCGACCACGGCGGAGACCCGCGGCGGCGAGACCTTCTCGAGCTGACGGATGAGCCACCGGACCACCCACCGGATGGCCTTGCCGAACTCGACCAGGATGTAGAGCATCACCACCGACAGCACGGCGATCTCGACGTAGTCGATCGGCACCAGGTGCTCGGTGGCCATCATGTCGCGCAGTTCGTCCTGCCAGCGGTCGAACCAGATCACCATGCCGATGGTGCCGACCACGCCCACGCCGATCAGCACGGGCCAGTAGCGGGCGGGAGGCTTGGGGCTGCTGTCCTGCGACCGCATGAATCGCACCAGCCACACCGCGAAGACGCCGAGGCCGTAGCCGATCGCGCCGGAACCGCCGCTCACCAGGCTCTGGAAGAGGGGGCCGCGGGGCAGCAGCGACGGGGTCAGGGAGAACCAGATGAAGACGAGGCCGACCGCGGTTCCCGTGAAGGTGTAACGGCCGGTCCACCAGGCACCGAAGCGGGTGAGGAGGTTCCCCTCCTTCGCGGCGACCGCGGTCGCCGGCGCGGGCGCCGCATCGTCGGAGGCCGCGGGCGCCGCATCGTCGGAGGCCGCGGGAGTCGCGTCGTCGGAGGCCGCGGGAGTCGCGTCGTCGGTGGTCGCGGGCGCGGTATCGGCGGGTGTCGCCTCCGTGGCCTCGTGCTTGCCGACCTGGGGTGCTGCGACCACCTTCGGAGCGTCGGCTGCGGCCTGCTCTGCCGAGCGGGACCCGCTCGGCTCGTCGGGCGACTCGTCGACCTTGCTCATGCGACCTCCTGGTTCACTGTCCCGTATCGGAGCTAGCTAATCATGCCCCGTCGTCGGCCGCTGCGCCTGCAAAGGTGTACGGGATCGGTTCCGCCCGATTCGGGTCCACCGCGATCGGTCTGCCCAGCTGAGGAAAGGCGCGCTGCGCACAGCGCGGACGGTCGCACACCTTGCACCCCGCACCGATCGGCGTGAACGATTCCGGGTCGTCGAGCGCGAGCCCGCGGGAGTACACCAGGCGGTGGGCGTGCGCCAGATCGCAGCCGAGTCCCACCGCGAAGTCGCGCCCCTGACCGAGGTAACCGGCCCCGGCGTCCGAGGTGGTGCGCGCCACCCAGAGATAGCTGCGGCCGTCGGGCATCTGGGCGACCTGCGTGCGGATCCGCCCGGGCGTGGCGAAGGCGTCGTGCACCACCCACAGCGGGCAGCTCCCGCCCACGCGGGAGAAGTGGAAAGCGGTGGCCGACTGCCGCTTCGAGATGTTGCCGGCCCGGTCGGTGCGCACGAGGAAGAACGGGACACCGCGGCGGCCGGGACGCTGCAGGGTGGAGAGCCGGTGGCACACCGTCTCGAAACCCACCTCGAATCGGGCGCCCAGCAGGTCCACGTCGTAGCGGAGCTCCTCTGCGGCGCGCAGGAACCGCTCGTAGGGCAGGACCAGCGCCCCGGCGAAGTAGTTCGCGAGTCCAACCCGCGCCAGCGCCCGCGAGTGCGTCGGCAGGGACCCGGCCTCGCCGATCACGCCCTCCATCGCGTCCGCCTGCGTGAGGAAGGCGAGTTGCGTGGCGATCTGGAAGGCGCGCTGCCCATGATCGAGCCGGCGCGCGAGGGTCAGCACGCCGGATTCCGCGTCGAAACTGCGACGCGGGCCGGGCCGGTCGGGCTCGCCCTCCCCGATCCGGACGGTGACGCCGTGCTCGTCGCGCAGGAGCCGCGCCAGTTGCAGGTCCAGGCCGCCCACGGTGAGCCCGCGGCTGTCGAAGAGCTCTTCGGCGGCGATGTCCAACACCGGGATGTGGTTGCGGTGGTCGTAGAAGAAGTCGCGCACGTCCTCGTAGGGCGTCGACACCGCTCCCCCGGCACCTCCCGGGGAGGCGCCCGTCGAGAGCCGCTCCACCTGCTCGGTCGCGCCCCGGAGCTGCCGGTGCATCGCGACCATCGCACGCGCCACCGCCGGGGACCGGGCCACCAGATCGTCGAGCTCGGCGGGCCCCACGTCGCCCGCCTCGCCGTTCTCGACGAGCGCATCCTGCAGGTCGGCGACCAGCCGGGCGTCCGATTCGGCGGCGAAGAAGGCCATATCGAGGTCGAAGGTGGTGTTGAGCCGCATCAACACGGGGACCGACAGCGGCCGCTGATCGTTCTCCAGCTGGTTGATGTAGCTGACCGACAGCCCCAGCGCCTTCGCGAGGGCCGTCTGGGTGAGGCCCCGCTCGTCCCGCAGGCGCTTGAGGCGCGGACCCACGTACAGCCTCTGCATGGTCGGAATCTAGCACCACCGGCTTTCGCCACTTTCGCAAACTTCGTCGGTGCGGTTCGCACAGATACACATCTGCAACATCTTTCGCGCGCTGGGCGTCGTGCATAGCGTGTGAAGGAACCGCCCCGTTCGTGAAGAGGAGCCAACCGTGCAGACCCACTCCGTGCGCACCCACCGCTCGGCCGAGACCTTCCCCCGCGAGGAGCACCTCGCCTGGAAGGTTGCGCAGGTGGCCGCCGATCCGGTGGCCGTGCCGGAGGACACCGCGGCGATGGTGATCAATCGGATCATCGACAACGCCGCGGTCGCGGCGGCTTCGCTGGCGCGCAGGCCCGTCGCGAACGCGCGGGCCCAGGCGGTGGCGCACCCGTACGCGCCGGGTTCGACGGTGTTCGGTGTGCCCGGCCGGTTCTCGCCGGAGTGGGCGGCGTGGGCGAACGGCACCGCGGTGCGCGAGCTCGACTTCCACGACACCTTCCTGGCCGCGGAGTACAGCCACCCCGGGGACAACATTCCGCCGATCCTCGCGGTCGCGCAGCACACCGGAGCGAACGGCGCCGATCTGATCCGCGGTCTCGCCACCGGCTACGAGATCCAGATCGATCTGGCGCGTGCGATCTGCCTGCACGAACACAAGATCGACCACGTGGCGCACCTCGGCCCGTCCGCCGCGGCCGGGATCGGTACCCTGCTGCACCTGCCCGCCGAGACGATCTATCAGGCGATCGGGCAGGCGCTGCACACCACCACGGCCACACGCCAGTCCCGCAAGGGTGAGATCTCCTCGTGGAAGGCCTACGCGCCGGCCTTCGCCGGGAAGATGGCGGTCGAGGCCGTCGATCGTGCGATGCGGGGCGAGGGCGCACCGTCGCCGATCTGGGAGGGCGAGGACGGCGTGATCGCCTGGCTGCTGGGCGGTCCGGAGGCGCAGTACGAGGTGCCGCTCCCCGCTCCCGGCGAGGCGAAGCGGGCGATCCTCGACTCGTACACCAAGGAGCATTCGGCCGAGTACCAGAGCCAGGCGCCGATCGACCTCGCACGCCGGATGCGCGAGCGGATCGGCGACCTCACGCAGATCGAGAAGATCGTGCTGCACACCAGCCATCACACGCACTACGTGATCGGCACCGGCTCGAACGATCCACAGAAGTTCGATCCACGCGCTTCCCGCGAAACCCTCGACCACTCGGTGATGTACATCTTCGCGGTCGCCTTGCAGGACGGCGGCTGGCACCACGAGCGGTCGTACGCGCCGGAGCGGGCCCAGCGGCCCGACACGGTGGAGCTGTGGCGCCGGATCTCCACGGCCGAGGATCCCGAATGGACGCGGCGATACCACTCGACGGACCCGGCCGAGAAGGCCTTCGGCGCTCGCGCCGAGGTCACCCTCACGTCCGGCGAGGTCATCGTGGACGAGCTGGCCGTAGCCGATGCGCACCCCTTGGGCGCCAGGCCCTTCGCCCGCGAGCAGTACATCGAGAAGTTCCGGATCCTCGCCGACGGGGTGATCGAGAAGGACGAACAGGACCGCTTCCTGGAGGCGGCGCAGGCCACCGCGAGCCTCGGGGCCGGAGAACTGGATCTGCTCACGTTCACCGTGACCGACGAGGTGCTTGCCCGCGCTCCGCAGCTTCCCGGTGGGCTGTTCCGGTGAGCACGGACATCTCGGGCCTGTTGGCGGCGGCTCCGTCGGCGAACGACAAGCGCAGGGCACTGCGCGCCGGACTGGCCTCGGATCGGATCGTCCGCATGCCGGGCGCCTTCAATCCGCTCACCGCCAAGCTCATCCAGGAGATCGGGTTCGAGGGCGTGTACGTCTCCGGCGCGGTGGTCGCCGCCGATCTCGCGCTGCCGGATATCGGGCTGACCACTCTGACCGAGGTGGCCACCCGGGCGCAGCAGATCGCGCGGGTCACGGACCTGCCCACCCTCGTCGACGCCGACACCGGCTTCGGCGAACCGATGAGTGCGGCGCGCACCGTGACCGTGCTGGAGGATGCGGGATTGGCCGGGCTCCATCTGGAGGACCAGGTGAACCCGAAGCGCTGCGGACATCTCGACGGCAAGGCCGTGGTGCCCACCGAGGAGGCGGTGCGCCGGATCCGGGCCGCCGTGGCCGCCCGGCGCGATCCGGACCTCGTGATCTGCGCACGGACCGATGCCGCGGGCATCGAGGGAATCGACGCGGCGATCGGGCGGGCTCGGGCCTACGCCGATGCCGGGGCGGACCTCATCTTCACCGAAGCCCTGTACACCCCATCGGATTTCGAGCGCTTCCGCGCCGCGGTGGACGCCCCGCTGCTGGCGAACATGACTGAGTTCGGCAAGTCGGATCTCATCGACGCACAGACCCTGGAATCGATCGGCTACAACGCGGTGATCTATCCCGTGACCACGCTGCGGCTCGCGATGTTCGCCGCCGAGGAGGGCCTGCGGGCCATCGCCACCACCGGCACCCAGAAGGACCTGCTGGACCGGATGCAGCACCGCAGCCGGCTCTACGAGTTGCTCCAGTACGAGCGCTACAACGATTTCGATTCCGGCATCTTCAATTTCACCCTCTCCAGGAGTCAGCGATGACCGATCCCGCCACGATCTTCAAGGGCCTCGCCGGTGTGGTGGTGGACACCACCGCCGTTTCGAAGGTGGTGCCCGAGACCAACTCCCTGACCTACCGGGGCTATGCCGTCCAGGACCTCGCGGCCAAGTGCAGCTTCGAGGAAGTGGCCTTCCTGCTGTGGAACGGCGAACTCCCGGACGAGGAGACGCTCGCCCGGTTCGAGTCCGCCGAGCGCGCAGCGCGGGTGGCGGATCGCTCGCTGCTCGAACTGATCGCCGGGCATCCCGCCACCTGCCACCCGATGGACGTGGTGCGCACCGCGGTCAGCTACCTCGGCGCCGAAGATCCCTTCGAGGACGACACCCGACCCGAGGCCAACCACGACAAGGCGCTGCGGATGATGGCGGTGCTGCCCACGATCGTGGCCGCGGATCTGCGGCGCCGGCGCGGGCTGCCGCCGATCGCACCGGACCCGTCGCTCGGCTTCGCCGCGAACTTCCTGCGGATGAGCTTCGGCGAGGTTCCGGCACCCGAGCTGGTGCGGGCCTTCGAGGTCTCGCTGATCCTGTACGCGGAGCACAGCTTCAACGCCTCGACCTTCGCGGCCCGCGTGGTCACCTCCACGACCTCGGACATCTACAGCGCCGTCACCGCGGCGATCGGGGCCCTCAAGGGCAAGCTCCACGGCGGGGCCAACGAGGCGGTCATGCACGATATGACGGAGATCGGCGATCCCGCCCGTGCCGAGGCCTGGCTGCGGGGCAAGCTCGCCCGCAAGGAGAAGGTGATGGGCTTCGGGCACCGCGTCTACAAGAACGGCGACTCGCGGGTCCCCACCATGAAGGCGGCGCTCCATCAGATCGCCGAGCGCACCGACGGCGCCGTCTGGGTGCGGATGTACGACGTCCTGGAGCACACCATGGACGAGGCCACCGGGATCAAGCCCAACCTCGACTTCCCCACCGGTCCGGCCTATCACCTGCTCGGCTTCGAGACCGAGGTCTTCACGCCCATCTTCGTGATGGCGCGGATCACCGGGTGGACCGCGCACATCATCGAGCAGACCGCGGCCAATGCGCTGATTCGTCCGCTCTCCGAGTACGTCGGCGTCCCGCAGCGCCCGGTGGTGGCCTAACCGATCCCCGCCCCTGCGCTGGTCACGCGCCCGACCGCGGATCCGAAGCAACCGGTCGCCATCATTATTCATCGGATGTTTAGCTAGCCAGGGCATTCTTTGCGACCAGCAAATGCGGGATCGGCCCAGCAATCCACGATCGGCGGGATAACATTGATCGGGTCTCTCGCCTACTACGCGCGAGACTCGGCATGGCGGCGCAGCGAACTCCGTGGCACCGGCATCGACCCCACCGCACAACGACGGGAGCACCCCAGTGACAGCCACCGACGGCCCGGCCGTGACGATGTTCGACAAGGTCCTGGTGGCCAACCGCGGCGAGATCGCGATCCGCGGATTCCGCGCCGCCGTCGAGAGCGGCGCCAAGACCGTGGCGGTGTACCCGTACGAGGATCGCAACTCCCCGCACCGGCAGAAGGCCGACGAGGCGTACCAGATCGGTACGGAGGGCCATCCGGTCCGCGCCTACCTGAGCGTCGACGAGATCATCCGGATCGCCAAGCACGCCGGCGCCGACGCCGTGTACCCGGGCTACGGATTCCTCTCCGAGAACCCGGAGCTGGCCGGCGCCTGCGCCGAGGCGGAGATCACCTTCGTGGGCCCGCCGAAGGAGGTCCTCGAACTCACCGGCAACAAGGCCCGCGCGATCGCCGCGGCGCGGGCGGCCGGCCTGCCGGTACTCACCTCGTCCGCGCCGTCGGCGGATGTGGACGAGTTGCTCGCTGCCGCGCAGGACATGCACTTCCCCGTCTTCGTCAAGGCGGTCGCCGGCGGTGGCGGCCGCGGCATGCGCCGGGTTGCCGAGCTCGACGATCTGCGTGACGCGATCGAGGTCGCCTCGCGGGAAGCGGAATCCGCCTTCGGCGATCCCACCGTCTTCCTCGAGGAGGCGGTGATCGATCCGCGCCATATCGAGGTGCAGATCCTGGCCGATACCGCGGGCAACGTGATCCACCTGTTCGAGCGGGACTGTTCCTTGCAGCGCCGGCACCAGAAGGTGATCGAGATGGCGCCGGCGCCGAACATCTCGGACGAGCTGCGCGAGCGGCTCTGCACGGATGCGGTCAATTTCGCGACGTCCATCGGCTACAGCTGCGCGGGCACCGTCGAATTCCTCGTCGATCCGCAGGGCCGCCACGTCTTCATCGAGATGAACCCGCGGATCCAGGTGGAACACACCGTGACCGAGGAGGTCACCGACGTCGACCTCGTGGCGGCGCAGCTGCGCATCGCCGCGGGAGCCACGCTCCCGGAGCTCGGACTCACCCAGGACGCGATCCGGCTCAACGGCACGGCGTTGCAGTGCCGCATCACCACTGAGGACCCCACCGACGGATTCCGTCCGGACACCGGCCGCGTCACCGCGTACCGCACCCCGGGCGGCGCCGGTATCCGGCTCGACGGCGGCACTTCGGTGGGCGCGGAGATCAGCCCGCACTTCGATTCGATGCTGGTCAAGCTCACCACGCGCGGTCGCGACCGGCAGACGGCGATCGTGCGTGCCCGCCGCGCACTCGCGGAGTTCCGGATCCGCGGCGTGGCCACCAACATCCCCTATCTGCAGGCCGTGCTCGCCGATCCCGACTTCGTGGCCGGGAAGGTGACCACGTCCTTCATCGAGCAGCGGCCCGAACTGCTCACCGCCCGCGGTTCCTCCGATACCGCGAGCAAGATCCTGCGGTATCTGGCCGATGTCACCGTCAACAAGCCGCACGGCGTGCGCCCGACGAAGGTGTACGCCACCGACAAGCTCCCGCCCGTGGATATGTCGGCGCCCGCACCGGACGGCTCCAAACAGCGTCTCACCGCCCTCGGCCCGGCGGGATTCGCCGCCGACTTGCGCGCACAGACGGCACTCGCGGTCACCGACACCACCTTCCGCGACGCCCACCAGTCGCTCCTCGCGACCCGCGTGCGCACCTCCGCCCTCGCCACGATCGCGCCCTACGAGGCGCGCCTCACGCCACAGCTGCTGTCGGTGGAGGCCTGGGGCGGCGCGACTTACGATGTGGCGCTGCGCTTCCTGCACGAGGATCCGTGGGAGCGGCTCGCGACTCTCCGCGAGGCGATGCCGAACATCTGCCTGCAGATGCTGCTCCGCGGCCGGAACACGGTGGGCTACACGCCGTATCCGCAGCAGGTGACCGATTCCTTCGTGGCCGAAGCTGCGGCGACCGGCGTGGACATCTTCCGGATCTTCGACGCCCTCAACGACGTCGAGCAGATGCGGCCCGCCATCGAGGCCGTGCTCGCCACGGGCACCGCCGTCGCCGAGGGGGCGCTCTCCTACACCGGCGACCTCGCCGATCCCGCCGAGACCCTGTACACGCTGGACTACTACCTGGGCGTCGCGGAGAAGATCGTCCGGGCCGGCGCCCACGTCCTCGCGATCAAGGACATGGCCGGGCTGTTGCGCCCCGCCGCGGCGGACAGACTGGTGCGCGCATTGCGCGGCGAGTTCGACCTGCCGGTGCACGTGCACACGCACGACACCCCGGGCGGACAGCTCGCCACCTACCTGGCGGCGTGGAACGCGGGGGCCGATGCCGTCGACGGTGCCGCGGCGCCGTTGTCGGGCACCACGAGTCAGCCCTCGCTGTCGTCGATCGTGGCCGCCACCGCGCACACCGAGCGCGACACCGGCATCGATCTCGCCGCGGTCTGCGCGCTCGAGCCCTACTGGGAGGCCGTCCGCGGCGCCTACGCACCCTTCGAATCGGGACTCAAGGCCCCGACGGGTCGCGTCTACCACCACGAGATCCCCGGCGGTCAGCTGTCGAACCTGCGGCAGCAGGCGGGAGCCCTGGGACTCGCGGAACGCTTCGAGGACATCGAGAACGCCTACGCCGCCGCCGACCGCATGCTGGGCCGCCTGGTGAAGGTCACACCGTCGTCGAAGGTGGTGGGCGACCTCGCCCTGGCCCTGGTGGGCACGGGCGTCTCCGCCGAGGAGTTCGCCGCCGATCCGGCGCGCTACGACATCCCCGACTCCGTGATCGGGTTCCTGCGCGGTGAGCTCGGCACGCCGCCCGGCGGGTGGCCGGAGCCGCTGCGCAGCCGCGCCCTGCAGGGGCGCGCGGAGGCGACGCCCGTCACGGAAGTGCCCGAGGCCGAGGCGACCGAGCTCGCCGGTTCGTCCGAGCAGCGGCGAGCGGCACTGAGCCGCCTGCTGTTCCCCGGGCCGATGCGCGAATTCACCGAACATCTGGGGGAATTCGGCGATGTCTCCAAGCTCTCCACCAACCAGTTCCTGTACGGGCTGCGGCAGGGCGAGGAGCACCGGGTGCAGCTCGCGACCGGCAAGGAACTGCTGATCAAGCTCGACGGCGTGGGCGAACCCGATGAGCACGGCAATCGCACGCTGGTGTGCACGCTCAACGGACAGCTGCGCACCGTCGCCGTGCGCGACCGTGCGGTCCAGGCCGATGTGCCCGCCGCGGAGCGCGCCGACAAGGCGAACCCCGGCCACGTGGCCGCCCCGTTCGCCGGGGTGGTGACGCCCACGGTGCACGCCGGATCGACGGTGGCGGTGGGCGATCAGATCGCCACCATCGAGGCGATGAAGATGGAGGCGGCGATCACCGCGCCGGTGGCCGGCACCGTCTCCCGGGTCGCGCTCGCCGGACCCACCCAGGTGGACGGCGGCGATCTGGTGGCCGTGATCGAGGGCTGACCGCGTCGTGGTTCAGTCGTCCACGGCGAAGCGCTTGGTACGGCTGGTGTGTCCGGCCACCAGCCGGATCCGCGATTTCGGCACCCCGAGGTGATCGGCGAGCAGCCGGACGGCGGCCTGATTGGCGCGGTTCTCGGTGGCGGGCTCCCGGACGATGAGGGTGAGCGCACCGTCGTCGGCGATCTCGACCGCGGGGCCACGACGGCTCCCGGGTTTGATCGTGCACGTGACGATGCGCGGGCTCATGCGCACATCGTCTCAGGTCCCGATGTCGGTAACGTGGTCGCATGGGGATGCGGAGAATCGGTATCGGCGCCGCTTCGGCGGCGTTGGCCCTCGTGCTGCTGGCGTGTGGTGTGCTCTGGCTGTCGACGGTGCGCGAGACCCCGCTCACCCGCCACCTGCCCGCCGAGCTGCGGCCGCGGGTGTTCCCCGTGGTGCAGACGGACGGGCTGGCGCCCGAACGGGTGCGGATCGTCGACAACCTCCGCCGCGAGTTCGCGCAGAACCGGCCGGGCACCGATTTCTCCGAGGGCGTGGTCGAGCCGTGGTGCGCCGATTTCGTCTCGACGGTGCTGCGCGATTCCGGTCTCGCGGTGCGCAACCCGAATTCGGGCACGTGGAGGATCCCCGGCGTGTACACGCTGACGGAGTACTTCCAGCGCGAGGGGAGATTCCGTCCCGCGGGCTACGTGCCCGCGGTCGGCGACGTCGTTCTCTACGCACCGGAGCATCGGTTCGGGCAGCACACCAACTTCGTGGTGGCGGTGGCCGATGGCGTGGTCACCACCGTCGGCGGTAACCAGCCGGGCGGGATCACGGCGCTGACCTTCGATCACGCCGACACGGCCGGTGTCGTGGGCTATGGGATTCCGGTTCGGTGAGCTCAGTCATCACCGCGTTGAGCAGGCGCATCGCGGAGGGCAGCCGGCCCGGAGAACGGTCCGACGGGCTGCGGATCGCGCTGTCGATCGAGGGGGGCGGCTCGCGCTCGGCGTACTCGGCGGGAATGGCGATGGCCGTGGAGGAGCTGGGTCTGCTCCCCGCCTTCGATGCGGTGTACGGCACGTCCGGCGGCGGGCTCAATGCGGCGTGGTTGCTGTCCGGCGAAGGCTCGGCCTGGTTGCCTTCGTGGGGGTGGGACGATGTGCTGGCCGAGCGGGTGGTGCACCCGCGCCGCGTGCTGCGCGGTGGCGTCGTGGTGGACACCCGGCACCTGGTGGAGCGGGTGTACTCGGCGGTGACGCCGATGAACTTCGATGCGATCCTGGCGAATCCGATCACCCTGCACCCACTCGCCGTGGATGCCGCCACCCGACAGGCGGCCGATCTCGCCCCGCTGATCACCGACCACGCGTCGTTGCGGTCCGCTCTGCGGGCGACCACTGCGCTGCCGTTGCTCGCCGGTCCGCCGGTGCGGCTCGGTGGGCGGGAGTGGTTCGACGGTGGCCTGGCCGAGAAGGTGCCGTTCGCGACGCCGCTCGCGCAGGGCGCCACGCATCTGGTGATGCTGCGGACGGTTCCCGAGTCCGCACCGCCCCGCGCCTCGCGGGGCGAGACACTGATCCTGGACGCCTATTTCGCCGCGCGGCGCCGCTTCCGCGCGGCACCCAGTGGTTTCGATGCTCCGGCGGCCCGGATCGCCGAGCACGCCGTGCTGCAGATCTGGTCACCCGCTGGCGGCCCGGAGGTGGGGCGCCTGTCCCGCGACGGTGCGGTCATCTCGCGCGCGGTCGAGCTCGGCCGGGCTGCGGCGATGGACGTGCTCTCCGCCGCAGCACCGGCACACCGCGAGACGGGCTCCGCGTGACAGGGCTGCCACGGCGGCCGCTGTACGCAGCGGTCCCCCGCTACGTCCTGTCTCTTCTACGCTATGTCCTCGTGCACGCCGTGCTGATGCTGCTCGACGGCGGCGGCCCGGGGAATCGGTCCGCTCGGCGGCCGGAGTGGCGGGCGGCGCGATACCCGCAGGTGTACACCGGAAGCCGCGAATCGGCTCGAATGATCGACCGTGAGAACGCCCTCCGCCGCTATCGCGGTTGATTCAGTCGGCGGCGACGGGTGTGCCCTGGTGGAACAGCACCGACCACCGGTTCTCGCGGCGCTTCCACACGGTGAGGCGGCGGGTGACCCGGTCGCCCTGGATCAGGGTGTAGGTGAGCAGGTAGGTCGAGGCACCGGTGGCGCGCACCTGGAAGTCGCTGGTCTCCCATTCGTCGAGCGCCGGATCTGCGTATCGCTGTTCGAGCACCGACCACACGTAGTCCCTGCTGTACCGCTTCCCGGACGCGCCCACCTCCCAGAAGTCGGGGGCGGTGAGGGCGAGGAAATCCTCCCGGGTGGTTCCCCACTCCGGGCGATGGAAGATCGGCTCGCGACGGCGCAGGTCCTCGAGGACCTCGCGCAGTTCGCGCGCCGTGGTGCGATCCGGTTCGCGCTCGATGTCCCGCGGGTCGAGCGCGGTCACCCCTCGCGGATCGTCATGGAGGCGATCTTGTCGCCGTCCACGGCGAAGGTGAACTCGCTGAGCCCGTTCGCGTGGGTGCTGCGCCAGTCGCCGATCACCACGATGGTGGATCCGTCCACGGTCACCTTTTCGGGTGTCAGGACGCCCTTGGCACCGAGGAACTCCCCGTCGCTCCACTTCTTGATCGCGGCCCGGTCGGGGAAGACCCGACCCCAGTCGTCGACGAATCCGGTGTCGGTGAAGGCGTTCAAGAAGCCCTGCTCGTCGCCGGCGTTGACGGCGGCGATGAACGTCGCGACAGGTTCGGGGACGGTGACGTCTGACATGTTCACTCCAATCGTCGGGTGCCTCCCACCGTACTCAGGTTCGCCATACCTATGTACTCGCGGTGTCGAGATACCCACAAGCGGACCTTGTGACGCCTACTGCCAGTCGCGCGAACGCGAGGGCACCGTCAGGTCCATGCGTTGCAGCCGATCCGCGACCACGGTGACCGCGCCCTCGGCGTTCTGCAGCTTGCCGCGGATCAGCAGCGCGGGCGCGGATTGCGCCAGCCGCCGGTAACGCGCCCACAGACCCTGACTACACACCACGTTCACCATGCCCGTCTCGTCCTCCAGATTGATGAACGTGACGCCGCCCGCGGTGGCGGGGCGCTGCCGGTGCGTCACGGCGCCACCCACCAGGACCCGGTCACCGTCGGGCAGGGAGAGCAGGCGATCGGCCGTGATCACCCCGAGCTCGTCGAGCTTCGGGCGCAGGAACTCCGTGGGGTACTTCCCGACGGTGACCGAGGTGGCCCAGACGTCTGCGGCGGCGAGTTCGGTCTCGCTCATGCCGGGCAGGGCGGGCGGGGCGCCCGCGGTCGCGGTGCCCGGCAGACGGTCCGGTCGCTCACGCGCCGCCGCCCCGGCCTCCCACAGCGCCTGCCTGCGGTCGCGGCCGAAGCAGTCGAGCGCCCCCGAGGTGGCGAGCGCCTCGGCCTGTGCCACGGTGAGTTCCACCCGGGAGGTGAGATCGGTGAGCCGCGTGTAGGCACCGTGCGCGTCCCGCTCGGCGACGATCCGCTCGGCCAGTTCGTCGCCGATGGTGCGGATCGCGGCCAGACCCAGCCGCACCTCCAGTCCGGCGTTCTCCAGGTTCGCCCAGGGCAGGCTGATGTTCACGTCCGGACCGTGCACGGTGACCCCGTGCCGCCGCGCATCGGCCACCAGGGACTGCGGGGAGTAGAAGCCCATGGGCTGCGCCCGCAGCAGGGCGGCGCAGAAGGCCGCCGGGTGATAGCACTTGAACCACGAGGAGTAGAAGACCAGCGAGGCGAACGATTGCGAATGACTCTCGGGGAAACCGAAGTTCGCGAAAGCCGCGAGCTTCTCGAAGATGCGGTCGGCCAGTTCTCCCTCGATGCCGTGCAGCCGCTTCGCCCCCGCGTAGAACCGGTCCCGCAGTTGTTCCATCTTCTCCGTGGACCGCTTCGACCCCATGGCGCGGCGCAGCTGATCCGCCTCGGCCGGGGTGAAATCGGCGACGTCCACCGCGAGCTGCATGAGCTGCTCCTGGAACAGCGGCACACCCAGCGTGCGCCTGAGCGTCTTCCACATCGACGGATGCTCCACGTGCGGCTCCTCCTTCCCGTTGCGGCGGCGGATGTACGGGTGCACCGAACCGCCCTGGATGGGGCCGGGCCGGATCAACGCGACCTCCACCACCAGGTCGTAGAAGTTCTCCGGTTTGAGCCGCGGGAGGGTGGCCATCTGGGCCCGGGACTCCACCTGGAAGACGCCCACGGAATCGGCGCGGCGCAGCATCGCGTAGACCGTGTCGTCGGTGAGGTCGAGCTCGGCGAAATCGACGGCGATCCCCTTGTGCTGCTTGAGCAGATCCTGCGCGTAGTGCAGGGCGCTGAGCATGCCGAGACCGAGCAGGTCGAACTTCACCAGCCCCGCGGCGGCGCAGTCGTCCTTGTCCCACTGCAGCACGCTGCGGTTCTCCATGCGGGCCCATTCGGTGGGGCAGACATCGGCGATGGGGCGGTCGCAGATCACCATGCCGCCGGAGTGGATTCCGAGGTGCCGCGGCAGATCGGCGATCTGCGTGGCCAGATCGATCACGCGGCCGGGCACCCCGTCGGGCACCGGGTCGTTGCGCCAGCCGTAGCTGGAGACCTGTTTACTCCAGGCGTCCTGCTGCCCTTGGGAATAGCCGAGGGCGCGGGCGGTGTCGCGCACCGCGGACCGTCCGCGGTAGGTGATCACGTTGGCCACCTGCGCGGCGTACGCGCGGCCGTACTTGCGGTAGACGAACTGGATCGCCTCCTCGCGACGGTCGGACTCGATGTCGATATCGATATCGGGTGGACCGTCGCGTTCCGGGGCGAGGAAACGCTCGAACAGCAGCTCGTTACGGACCGGATCGACCGCGGTGATCCCGAGCGCGAAGCACACGGCGGAGTTGGCGGCGCTGCCACGGCCCTGGCACAGGATGTCGGCATCGCGGCAGAAGCTCACGATGTCGTGCACGATGAGGAAGTAGCCCGGGAAGGTGAGGGCCTCGATCACGTTCAGCTCGTGCTCGATCTGCCGGTACGCCTGTGGATTCGACTCCGGGGGACCGTATCGGCCGAGCGCTCCGCGGCGGGTGAGCTCGCGCAGCCAGGTGGCCTCGGTGTGGCCGGAGGGAACGTCGAAGGGCGGCAGGTTCGGCGCGATCAGCCTGAGGTTGAAGGCGCATTCGGCCGCCAGTTCCACGGCGCCCGCGATCGCGCCCGGATGCTCCGGCAGCAGCAGCGCCATCTCGTCGCCCGAACGCAGATGCGCACCCCCGGCCGCGGGCAGCCAGCCGTCGAGCTCATCGAGGCTGCGCCGGGCGCGGATCGCGGCCAGGGTGGCCGCGAGGCGGCGCTGGTCCGGACGGGCGAAGTGCGCACCCGTGGTGGCGACGGTGCCCACCCCCATCCTGGCGGCGACCCCGGCGAGGAGGTGGTTGCGCTCATCATCCTCGGGGACGCCGTGCACCGTGAGTTCCATGCTGACCCGGTCGGGACCGAACCGGTCGAGGAGCTGCGCCAGGGCGGCCGCCGCACCGTCGGGCCCCGCGGCGTCGAGCCCGCGCCGGACCGCACCCTTGCGGCAGCCGGTGAGGATGTGCCAGTGCCCGCCGGACCACTCGGCCAGGCGGTCCGGATGGAAGCGCAGCAGCCCCTTCTCCCCCGCCTCCATGTGCGCCTGCGCCATGGCGCGGGACAGGCGGCGGTAGCCCTCCTGCCCGCGCGCGAGGACCAGCAGGTGTTCGCCGTCCGGGTCTTCCGCGCCGGTGCGCTCCGCATCGTGCTGAAGCGAGAGTTCCGCCCCGAAGACCGTGGGCACGCCCAGGCCGAGCGCCGCCTCGGCGAACCGGACCACCCCGTAGAAGCCGTTGTGATCGGTGACGGCGAGGGCCTTCAGCCCCAGGGCGTGCGCCTGCTCCACCATCTCCTCGGGCTGCGCGGCGCCGTCGAGGAAGCTGAACGCGGTGTGGGCGTGCAGCTCGGCGTAGGGCACCCGGGAGACACCGGGCCCCCGCTCGCCCGGCACGTAGGACTCACGCTTGCGCGACCAGGCCGGCGAATCACCACCGTCGCCCGGGGGCTCCTCCCGCCGCGCCGGCGCGCGCCCCGAGAGCACCCGCTCCATCTCCGCCCAGCTGGGCCCGTTACTCCAACCCACCCCTTCAGCATACGCTCACACGTTCGATTTCATACTTCGTATCGAACGTCGCTCGCGAGGGGCTCCCCACCTAGAGTGGACCCCGTGACGGTGACCAAGTCGATCCTGCTGTTCGGAGTGGCCGCGCTGTTCGAGATCGGCGGCGCATGGCTGGTGTGGCAGGGCATCCGGGAACACCGCGGGTGGCTGTGGATCGGCGCGGGCGTGATCGCGCTCGGCCTGTACGGGGTGGTCGCGGCGCAGCAGCCGGACGCGGACTTCGGCCGGATCCTGGCGGCCTACGGCGGCGTCTTCATCGCCGGTTCACTCCTGTGGGCGATGGCGGTGGACGGCTTCCGCCCCGACCGCTGGGACGTGACGGGCGCCCTGATCGCGCTCGTCGGCGTGGCGGTGATCATGTATGCGCCGCGCTGAACCGCTCGCGGCCGTCCTGGTCGAACAACTCGACCCCCGCACGGTATCGGCGCTCGCCGCGGGTGATCTGCGGCGCGCGAACCGGTTCAGCGAGCATCACCTTCCGTCCTCGTTCATCACACCGGAGTCGGTGCGCCTGTGGCGGTTACGCGACCGCCAGATCAGTGACGACCCGGCCAGCGCGGACTGGATCACCGGGGCGATCGTGGACGGCGATCTGGGCCTCGTGGTGGGGCGCGCCGGCTACCACGCGCCGCCGAACGCCGCGGGCACCGTGGAGATCGGATACGCCGTCGACGAGGAGTACCGCCGCCGCGGATACGCCCGCGGCGCCCTCGAATTCCTTCTCGACCGGGCGGCCCGGGAACCGTCGGTCCGGACGGTGCGCGCCACCGTGGCACCGGACAACACGGCATCGTCGGCACTGATCGCCCAGTACGGGTTCGCCCAGGTGGGCTCGCAGATCGACGAGGACGACGGGCTGGAGTTGATCTACGAGATCCCCAGCAACCGGGACCGGCCCGCTATGCGCGCAGGGAGGCGATGAGCCGGGCCAGCGGCGGCTGCGGATCGAAATCCTCCGCCGGCAGCGCCAGTTGCCGGATGACCACCGCGTCGGTCGCATCCATCACCAGCGCCGAGGCGGCACCGTCGAGCCCCAGGCTCGCGCCGATCGCCATCCCCACCGCCTCGACGGCGGCGCGCCCGCGGCGGAGCGGCTCCTGCAGTTCCGGGTCGACGGCCGCCGCCGCGAACAGGTTCAGGCGCGCGACGCCGCGCACCCGGCCGGGCCCGACCGACCACCGCACGTAGTCGACGAGGCGCTCGGTCACCTCCTCGACCGGGAGATCGACGCCTCCGTCGAAGCCCTCCCAGAAGGCAAGGTCCTGCTCGACCATCCGGTCGACGATCCCGCGTACCAGCGCAGCTCGCGACCGGAAATGGTTCGACGTGGTGCCCGCCGGCACAGCGGCGGCACCGTCGACGGCGCGATGCGTGAGGCCTCGCAACCCGCGGGTGCCCACCACCTCGATCGCCGCGTCGAGCACCTCTTCCCGTCGTCCCATGCGGTCCGACAGTACCGCCACTACATTTGTAGTACGTTGGATTCATGGCAACAGCAGCGATCATCGGCGGCGGCATCGGCGGACTCGCCACCGCGGCACTCCTGACCGAGCAGGGCTGGGAGGTGCAGGTCTTCGAGCGGGCACCGTCACTGCCCGGTACCGGGACCGCACTGGGGATGTGGCCCGAGGCGCTCGCCGTCCTGGACCGGGCGGGCGCCGGGGAGCGCGTGCGGGAGATCGGCATCGACCAGCGGTTCGCCGAGATCCGCAGCGCGGAGGGGCACCGCCTCGGTTCCCGGGTCGAAGCGAAGGGCGCCACCGTGATCATCTCCCGTCCGCGGCTGCTGGAATCCCTCGCCGCGGCCGCCCCGGCCGTCCGGTTCGGCGAGCGCCGCACCGATCTCGACGGGCTCGATCACGACGTGATCGTGGGCGCCGACGGGATCAACAGCATCACCCGCACGCACGTGCTCGGACACGTGGTGGAGCCGCGCCCGCTGGGCGTGGACGTGCTCATCGGCAGATGCCCCGGCAGCACCGACGTCTTCACCGAATACTGGGGCCCCGGAAGACTGTTCGGCGTCACACCGCGCGACGGCGGCTTCATCAACTGGTACGCCGAGTTCGATCCGGCGGCGATACCGGCGGCGTGTCCCGATCCGGACGCAGACCCGCGCGGCTTCCTCCGTGCGGCGTACCGCGGCTGGGACCCCCGCGTGATCGAGACGATCGAGGGCATCGAGGTCGAGTCGGCGCTGCACTACCGCTCCCGCGATCTGCCCCGGCTGCCCCGGATCGTCCGTGACAACGTGGCGCTGATCGGCGACGCCGCCCACGCGATGGCGCCGAACCTCGGCCGCGGCGCGTGCGAGACGCTGCTCGACGCCGCCGCCCTCGCCGATGCGCTCGGTGCGGCCGACACCTTCTCCGGCGACGCGTCGGCGGCCCTGGCCGGCTACGAACGCGCCCGCAGGCTCGCCGGCCAACGGACGATGCTGCTGTCACGGGCGATGCGCTACACCGCGCTGACCAGCAGATTGCGTGCGCCGCGCGATCTACTGTTGCGCGGGATCGCCGCTGTCGCCTGAGCTCTCCGGCCGATCGACCAGGGCAGCGCTGACCTTGGGCAGAATCCGGGCAAGGGCATCCACATCACCCGGGTCGAGGTCGTCGAAGACGCGGCGCCGCACCTCCGCGACGTGCGTGCGGGCCGCGGAGTCGAGAACCGCGAAACCGGCGTCGGTCAGTTCCGCGGAGGCCGACCGGCCGGCCGCGTGCCGCACCAGCCAGCCCGACTCCCCGAGCTTGCGCAGGACGTGCGACAGCCGCGACGGCGAGGAGTTGGCGGCCTCGGCCAGCGCGGACAGGCCCATCCGCCGCCCCGGCGCCTGGGAGAGCTGCGCCATCACCATGAACTCGTAGTGCGTGAGACCGGAGTCGGTCCGCAGCTGGGTGTCCAGCTTCGCCGGCAACTGCATCGCGATGTTGATCAGCGGAAGCCACGCCGACATCTCGGCGTCGGACAGCCATCGCACGTCGTCGGTCGGGCCCACGATGATTCACCCCCATGAATGATCGGCGTCACCGCGCTTCTCGAATGACGCGTGACCCCACTGTATACGCCGCCGCGGGCCGGAAACGAGCATCGATTCGACGGCGCTGATCGCCCGATCGCCGCGAGCGGATTCGCCGGACAGCGGTTCGGACCGGTCGGTAAGTTGGCATCGGTGAGCGGCTCTCAGACCACCCCCGGACCCCGGACCGACGCCGAGATCCCGGCGTACCTGGAGGCGCTCGGCCTCCCCGGCCTCGCCGATGTCCATGTGCATTTCCTCCCTGAGCCCATGCTGGCGAAGGTCTGGGACTTCTTCGACCGCGCCGATGTCGAGTACGGCCGGGAGTGGCCGGTCACGTACCGGTTCGACGAGGACACCCGGCTCGACCTGATCCGCGGCATGGGAGTGCGTGAGATCCCCGCGCTGTGCTACCCGCACAAGCCCGGGATGGCGCAGTGGCTCAACGCCTGGTGCGCCGATTTCGCCCGCCGGGTTCCCGATGGGATCCACTGCGCCACCCTGTATCCCGAACCGGGAGTGGGCGATTACGTGGCCGCCGCGCTGGCCGACGGTGCCCGACTGTTCAAGATGCACGTCCAGGTGGGGGTCTTCGCTCCCGACGATCCGCTGCTCGATCCGGCCTGGGACGCCCTCGCGGACGCCGGGGTGCCCGTGGTGATCCACGCCGGGTCCGGTCCGTTGGAGGGTCCCTACACCGGGCCGGCTCACGTCGCCGAGACACTGCGCCGGCATCCGCAGCTGACGCTGGTGATCGCCCATCTCGGCATGCCGGAGTACGACCAGTTCGCCGATCTCGCCGAACGCTTCCCGAACGTCCACCTCGACACCACGATGGCGGCGACGGACTTCACGGAGGAACTCGCGCCGATGCCGCCGGGCTACCGGGAGCGGCTCGCCGGGCTCGCCGATCGCGTGGTGCTGGGCAGCGACTTCCCGAACATCCCCTATCAGTACGCGCATCAGCTGTTCGGTCTCGCGCGCCTCGACCTCGGCGACGAGTGGATGCGCAAGGTGCTGTGGCACAACGGGCGGAGGCTGCTCGGGCACGACGGGTGAGCACCACGCGGTGCCGCGGCCGGGGCCCGGCGGCGCTCCGTCGATACGATGGGCGCATGCAGATCCGACGGGCCGCGATCGCGCTGCTCGCGGCGGGCACCCTCACGGCGTGCAGCGGCGCGCAGCCGGAGCCCGGTCCGCTCGCCCTGGATCGCTCGACGGCGGCCTTCAACCAGGTGGGCATCGACGACGCCCGTACCGACGTGGCCGCGCTGGTGGACGCGGCCACCCGGATCGGCGCCCGGCTCGCGGAACCCGATCCCCGCGCGAGCGCCACCGCGGTCTCCCCGTGGTCGGCGCTGTCCCTGCTGGGGATGCTCCGCGCCGGAGCCGACGGTGCGACGGCGGCCCAGCTCGATGCGGCGGGCCTGGGTGCGGCACGGGATCTGCCCCGCGCGATGGCGGCCCTCACGGGGCAGACCGCGCAGTGGGCGGGCGACCCGGGAACCGTGCCGGCGGGATCGCCCCCGGCCGCACCCCTGTTCCAATCGCAGGTGGCACTGCTGGCGGCGAAGGAACCCGCAGTGCGCGAGTCGTACCTGGAGGCCCTCGCCACGAACTACGGGACGGGTGTGTACCCCGTCGACTTCGACCGTGGAGTGGGGGCGCCCCTGGGCGAGTGGGTGGCGGTGAACACGGGCAGCACGCTGACCTCGTCGCCGCTGCGCACCGATCACGACACCCGGCTCGCTGCGGCCACCACCGCCTACCTCGCGGTGGCGTGGCGGTATCCGTTCGATGCGGCGAACACCCGGCCGCGCCCCTTCACCCCGGTCGACGGCGGTGTGGTCGAACCGCCCACCATGCGGGGGACCGTTCCCGCCCGGGTCGCGGGTGGCGACGGCTTCACCGCACTGCAACTCGATTACGGCGTGGGCACGCTGGCGTTGCAGATCCTGCTGCCCAACCCCGGCGTCCCGCTCGCCGATGTCACCGCCGAATCGCGGTTCACCGCGGCGCGCCTGGCGCTGGCCGCGGCGCCTGTGGCGGCGCACGAGGTCTCGCTGCCCAAGTGGCGCAGCACGTCGTGGACGGGCCTGGCCGAGCCGCTGCGCGCGCTGGGCGTGACCGGGGTTCTCCCGGGCGGGCACGGACTGACCGGGATCGCCGACGGTGCGCCCACACTCACCGATGCCCGCGCGGCCGCGGTGCTGACCGTGGGCGAGAAGGGAACGGCGTCGGACTCGGCTGCGGCATCCGCCGCACTCGATCCGCCGCCCGGTCCCGCGCCCTTCGTCGCGGATCGTGCGTTCGCCTACGCGGTGGTGGACACGGCCACCGGGCTCTCCCTCCTCATGGGCACGGTGAACCGCCCCGGATCCTGAGTTCCTTCGGCGAGCGCAGATTCGGTCTCCAAAAAGTCTACCCGGATTAATCTTTCGCTAAACCCTCCACTTCAGGTTAAGGTTGAGGTCATGACCTCGACCTGGACCCGCGCGCTTCGCGCTGCGGCTCGTTCGGCCTGGGCCCTCACCGGCACCGCGCTCCTCGCCGTCATGGTGGCGCTCGTCGCCGGCGGCACCGCCTTCCTCGTGGCCGCGGGCACCAAGCCTCCCGCGCCGGAGCAGGAACGGGTCAACGCCGAGAACACGCGGGTGGCACTCAAGGCGGCCGACGAGTCACGGGCCTTGTTCGGCCTCGTGTCCAACGGCCTCACCTCCGCGAGTGCGGGACTGAACACCTCGGCGGGCGCGGTACCGCAGATCTTCGACAGCATCGACACCGCGAAGCAGGGCGCCGACCAGCTGGTGACGGGGCTCGACGAGGCATCGTCGCTGTCGGTGGCCCTGAACCAGGTGAGCCGCGCGTCCGTGGCGCTGGGCGGCGCTCTCGATCGCACGCAGGGCCTGCAGCAGGTGGCGGCCGGCACCCGGGGCACGCTGGTGGTGCTGCGGCAGCGGCTGGTGGAGAACCCGTCGCCCGGCTCGGCCGGCGCAGTGGCGCAGCTCGACCGCGCGCTGAGCAGTTCCCAGGGCGTGGGCGCCCTCAACGATGTGGCCGGGCTGCGCGGCACGCTCTCCTCGATGTCGGCCAGCCTGTCGAGTGCGTCCGCCAACGCGGACTCGTCGCTGGCCTCGGCGCGCAGCGCGGCACGGCAACTGCGCGACGGTCTCGGCAAACTGGCGAGCGCCCGCAAGGACGTCAACGAGTCGGTCGCGAACCTCACCACGGGCGTCGGCCAGCTCAAGACCGCACTCGGCGCGATCGACGGGCAGCTCGCCCTCACCCAGACCCGCCTGCGGTCGGTGACCGACGCTCCCGCCCCCGCTCCGGACCCGGGCACCGCCCGGCCCCTGGCGTGGGCGCTCATCGTCGGTGGCATCGCCGGCATCCTGACCTACCTGCTCTCGCTCGCCCTGTCGCACCGTCTGGCCCGCCGCGCCGCAGCCGACGAGACCCTGACCGACGCGGCACCCACCGACGGCGCTCTCAACGACGGCGCTCTCAACGACGTTGCCGCCGGAGAACCGGAGGCGGCCGATCCGGGCGGTGCCGAGACCGCACCCGACACCACGCCCCGCGGCCTCCCCCTCCCCGCACTCGCGGCGGCGACCACATCGGGCGACATCCTCACGATCGATCAGGCGCAGGCCGACGAGCTGCCGACCGGTTCCCGGCGCGTGGCACCGCCGGCTGATGCGACATTGGCAGGCGTTGCGGCACAGTCGCACTCCGATAACGAGACCCAGGCCGAGGCGACGGACCAGCCGGGGAAGCGCAGCAAGTCCGGCCGGCGACGTTTCGCGATCGACCGTTCCACCGATACCAATCCGTGGCTGTCGGTATCGATCTCCGGCAGTTCGAGCTAGCTCTACTCGTACACTCCTTCCACCTCCCAGCCGTCGGCGTAGCGCAGCAGTAGGGCGCGGCCGTCGTCCCTGTTCGGGGCCGGCTCCAGCAGCACCTGGGCGCGGGCGCGCAGGGTTCCGGCGCCGGGCTCCCACCACCGCTCGTCCACCAGCCACGGCCCGGCCCACCAGCGCAGTGTCCACCCGCGGCTGCCCCAGGTCAGATGGGTGGGTTCGGCGGTGAAGGCGCCCCGCTCGGTGACTCGCACCGGGGAGCCCGCCGCATCGGTCACCGCGACCGCGGCCCCGGACAGCAGCACCGCGGGTGCCGGCTCCGGCATGCGGCCCGGCCAGGGCGCCGCGGGGTCCCGGGCGGGCACCGCCTCGTCGCCCAGCGGAGTCCAGGTGACCTGTTCGGCGGGACCGCGGCCGCCGCTGCGCGTCCCCACCCGCACGGCCTCCCCGCCGAGGAGTCCCTGCACCCGCACCAGTGCCCGGCGGAAGCGGGCGGCACCGTCGCCCTCGTCGCCCCACATGCCGGCCTGCAGCGCCCCGGCATCGACCACCTCGACCGGTTCCAGCCGCAGCAGCGTGATCGGTGCGCCCGGGCCGCCCGAGCGGCCGCGGCCACCGGTGAGCCAGCCGTCGATCTGCCAGCGCACCCGGTCGGCCGTGCCGTCGGGAGTCAGCGGCTGCGCGCAGCGCCAGATGCGGGTGTGCCGCTCCCCGTTCTCGGCGACGGCCGAGACCTCCAGCCGCAGGCAGGCCACCCCGGCTGCGGACAGCTTCCGGTGCAGTTCGGCCGCCAGCGCGCGGCCGGCGAAGGCCGCGGCGTCGACCCGGTCGATCGGCGGATCGGGCTGCAGTTCCGCCTCGAGGCCCGGCGGCAGGGGCGCGGTGGACGGCGGCCGATCGGCGACAGCCCGGGCCTGACGGTGCGCGGCGATCGCGTCCACACCGAAGCGGGTGGCCACGTCCGAGGTGGAGAGCGCGGCGAAGGCGCCGAGGGTACGCACACCCAACCGGCGCAGCAGGTCGATCAGCTCGGTGCGGTCCTCCGCGGACAGCGCGGGCTCGGCACCGAGCTGGGCGATGGCCAACGGGGACAAGAACTCCGCCGAGCCTCCGGGCGGGACGATCACCCCGGTGCGGGCGGCCAGCGCCGCGGTGAAGACCTCATCGGCGACCCCGGCGAGGGACTCGGCGCCCACCGAGGAGGCGGCGTCCACCAGCTTCTCCGCCGCCTGCTCCTCACCGCCGAAGAAGCGGGCGGCGCCGCGGGCCGGGATCACGATCAACCCGGGACGCAGCACCTCGATGAGCGGAATCAGCGCGGCTACCGCACCCGCCACCGGTTCGAAGAGCCGCGCATCGCGCCCCGGGTCCGCCGCCGTCACGTGCAGGTCCGGGCAGCGCGCCTGCGAGTCCCGGCGTTTCATACCGCGCCGCACCCCGTCCGCACGGGCGGCGGCGTTGCACGCGATCACCCGGTTGCCGTGCAGGACCGCCACGGGGTGATCGGGCGGTAGATCGACATCGGCCGCGGCGGCCGCGGCCGGCCAGTCCGGGCACCACAACGCCAGTATCCGCTGTTCGCGTTCGCTCATCGCGCCACCGCCGCACGCGGTTCCGACAGGCCGCGGTACGGGTTCAGGCAGCCGCGGCCGCGTGCCGAGAAGGCGAGGTCGATGCCGCGGATGCGCCCCCGGCCCGGTTGGCCGCCCGGCCCGGCGTAGCCCTGCACGCGGGCGCCGAGGTGCAGGGCGGCGCCCTCCCAGCGGCCGCCCGTCACGAGCAGGACCGCACCCTTGGAGCGGGCCCGCGCCGTGATCGCCCGGCCGCGGCTGGGCGGGACGGCGATGCCGCCGAGCCCGCAGAGCACCACATCGGCACCGTCGAGCAGCACGGAGGCCACGGAGACCGGATCGGCCAGCGGGCCTTCGATGAGCGCGATGCGCTCGATATCGGCCCCCTGTTCGAGTGCCGCGGCCATGCCGAAGCCCGTGACCCCGCACAGCGCGACGCGCGCCCCCGCCGCGGTGACGGTGGCCACCAGGGAGACGGCGAGCGAGGCCGCGCCCTCGACGGTGGCGACGCTGCCGCGTGGCAGCCCACCACCCGGGAGCAGCCGGGCCAGTTCCGGATGCACTGGGAGCACACCCTGCGTGAACTGCTGCGATGAGCCCGCTTCCGGCTCCGGAGATGCCGCGGCGAGCCTGCGGGAACCGGCCGGCTGATGCCGTTCCGGAAGCGCCGCGAGCCTCTTGCGCAGCTCCGCCAGCTTCTCCTCGCGACTGCCGGAATCCACCGCGGAAAGCCTGTTGATCACCTGTCGCACCCCTCCCCTAGGTTCTCTTCCGCCGGAGGTTCACCACCCTCGGCGGAGCCGCGGGGAAGACGCGACTCGAAACTGCTTTCGATTGATTCAAGAGTACGACCGGGTGCCGATCGGCGTCAAGAGAGCTGTTCCCGCTCCCGTTTCCGCGTCCCGCTCCTGATACGAAGGGAGCGGGAAGCGGAAACGGGAGCGGGAATGACGACCGTCCGTGGGCGGCCGGAACCCGCCGCACCGAGCGGGCCTCCGGTACCGCCAGAGCAGACCTACGAGGCCAGTTCGCTCCGCACCAGCTCGGCAAAGTCGCGGACGTCCTGTTCGGTGGTGTCCCAGGAGCACATCCAGCGCACCTCACCGCGGGCCTCGTCCCAGAAGTAGAACGGGACCCGCTGCATCAGCGCCTCGGAGGCGGCGTGCGGGAGCACGGCGAAGACGGCGTTGGACTGCACCGGCTGGGTGAGCTCGACGCCGGGGATCTCGCCCACCAGCTCCGCCAGCAGCGTGGCCATCGCGTTCGCGTGCCCCGCGACCCGCAGGTGCAGGCCGTCGGTGAACAGCGCGAGGAACTGCGCGGCGATGAACCGTTGCTTCGAGGCGAGCTGCATCGACAGCTTGCGCACGTACTCGATCCCCTTGGTGGCCTCGGGATTGAGCACCAGCACCAGCTCGCCGCCCAGCAGACCGCTCTTGGTGCCGCCCACACTCACGATGTCGGCTCCGATATCGGTGGTGATGGCCCGCGGTTCCACCCCGAGGCTCGCCGCAGCGTTACCCAGCCGGGAACCGTCGATGTGCAGCAGCCAGCCGCGCTCGTGCGCGTAATCGGCAAGTGCACGAAGCTCATCGACGGTGTACACCGTGCCGAGCTCGGTGGACTGCGCCACCGACAGCACCCGCGGCTGCGCCCAGTGCTCATCGCCGGCCCGGTCCGGGACCGCCGCCGAGATCGCCTCGGGGGTGAGCTTGCCGCCCACCTCGGGCACCACGAAGAGCTTGAGGCCGGCCACCTTCTCGGGCGCGCCACCCTCGTCGACGTGGATGTGCCCGGAATCCGCGCACACCACCGCCGACCAGCGGTCGCTCACGGCCTGCAGTGCCACCACGTTCGCGCCGGTGCCGTTGAACACCGGGAAGGCCTGCGCGCGTTCACCGAACAGCTCGCGCACCCGCTCCCCCAGTGCGGCGGTGTACTGGTCTCCGCCGTAGGCCACCTGGTGCCCCAGATTGGCCTCGCCGATCGCGGCCAGCACCTCCGGCAGCACGCCGGAGTAGTTGTCGCTCGCGAAACCCCGCTTGGCGGGATCGTGCAGCTGTGTCATGCGGTGGTGTTCTCCTCACCGGGGATCAGGGTGTGCACGGTGCCGTTCAGCTCGGCCGCGGGAACGTCCCACAGCCCGACGAGCCGCTGCGCCACCGTCTCGATCGGCGTGTACCGCGGGAACTTCCGCTCCGGCGAGGCCTCCCGCATCTGCGGGGTGAGCAGCGCCATCACCCGCAGCGCGGTGGCCGCAGCGGCCCCGTCGCCGAAGGCATCGGCGAGCGCGAGGATCCAGGCCTCCGAGGCGGCTTTCGCCGAGGCGTACATCGCGTTCTTGGCGGTCGGCTTCGCGACCGCGGTCGAGGAGATGATCGCCAACCGGGCATCGGAGCTCGCCGCCAGCGGCGCGTAGAACGCCCGGGTCACGCACTGCAGGCTGCGGATCAGGCCCTGGTCCAGGAAATCCCAATCGGCCGGATCGGACTCCTCGATCGCGACACCGCCGCGCCAGCCGCCCACCAGGTGCAGCACACCGTCGATACCGCCGTGATCGGCGACGATGCTCCGCGCCGCCTCGGCGGTCGCCGCATCGTCGCTGAGATCGGCCCGGTAGGCCCGCACGCCGTCGAGCGCGGTGAGAGCGGAATCCGCCTCGCCCCGGCTGATCACGGCCACCCGTGCCCCGCGCTCGACGAGCAGCGCGGTGACCGCCTGTCCGAGGGCGCCGTTCGCGCCCGTCACCACGACGGTGCGCCCGGCGACCCCGGTCACGCCCCGGCCCCGACCTGCTCGGCGTCGGCGGTGATGCCGCGGGTGGAATCGACGACGGCGCCCATCTTGCGGCGCAGGGCCTCGAAGAAGACGTTCAGCGGGAACTCGTCCGGCAGGACGAGATCCACCAGACCGCGCGGCTCACCGTCGAGCGGCAACGCCTGCGCGCCCTTCGCCCAGGTGGACCCGGGAGCGGGCACCACGTACGAGGAGACGAACTCGTAGGTGGCCAGCCACTGGCCCACCTTCGAGCGGTCGATGCCGGTGCGGTAGAGCTCCTCGATCTCCTCGGCGAGCCGGATCACCTGGAGCGGCAGCTCCTTCCAGTCGAAGGAGAGCCGGTTGTCGCGCCAGCGCAGCGCGCCGTGACGGTGCAGGTAGGCGAACAGCAGCTGACCGCCGAGGCCGTCGTAGTTGCGCACGCGGTTGCCGGTGATCGGGAAGCGGAAGAGCCGATCGCACAGTATGGCCAGCTGCACCGGCAGACCGTACGGATGCCCCTCCTGCTGCAGGCCGTAGGCCTCGCGGAAGGTGGTGAGATCGCAGCGCAGCTCCTCGAGCGCGTACAGCCAGAAGGGCATCCGCTGCTTGATCATGAACGGATCGAAGGGCAGATCACCGCGGCTGTGGGTGCGATCGTGGATCAGATCCCACATCGCGAACGTGGACTGCGCCAGGGCCTGCGAGGCCACCAGCCGCTCACCGTCGGGCGGGAGCTGCAGCGAGAGCACCTCCGAGGCCGCGCCGGTTACCCGGCGGAAGCGGGCCGCCTCACGGTCGCAGAAGATGGCGCCCCAATGGAACTCGGGCGTCTTCTCCACGGTGACCGTCTCGGGGAAGAGCACCGCGGAATCGGTGTCGTAGCCGGGGGTGAAGTCCTCGAAGGCCACCGCGAGGAACTTGCCGTTGTCGAAGCGCTGCTCGACATCGGCCAGCCAGGTGGGCCAGACCACGGAGAGCAGGACGGCCTCGAAGACCTTGCCCGCGTTGCCGTTCTGCGTGTACATCGGGAAGACCACGAGGTGCTCCGCGCCGTCCACCCGGTCGAGGTCGGGACGGAAGGCGGCCAGCGACTCGTCGAACAGGGGCTTGCCGAAGCCGCCGTCGACCCAGCGCTGGAAGTCGCGCGGCAGCGCGGCGAGGTACTCGGCGTCGTGCGCGAACAGCGGTGCGAGCGCCGCGATCCGGGCCACGATCGTGTCCACGAGCGCTCCGGCCCGGGCGTGATCCGCGGCGTCGGCGATGGAGCCGTCGGCCTCCTGAAGGGCGCGCAGCTCGTTGACGGCGGCCTTCAGGGCGCCCCAGTCGGCGCTCTGCGCGGCGGCCGAGACGGACCGCGCGCCGCGGTCGCCGTGTGCGCCCGAGGCCCAGGTGACCACGTTGGTCCACAGCGTGCGCTGATCGAAATCATCGATCGAATCGTCGCCGAAGAGGTCGGAGTCCGCGAAGACCACGACGCGTCCGAGGCCGACCTGCAGGGCTACTGCGAGGGGCCGTCCGGCGGGCGACGCGCTCTCGCTGGTGCGGGCCAGGACGCTGACGCCCGGGGTGCCGGGAGGGCCCACGTCGAGCACGCCGGTGCGGTAGAAACAGGCCTCGTCGACACCGGCGACCAGGCCCTGTCCGCGCAGCTCGGGGGCAATCACGGAGCGGATCCAGGTGGCGTTGCCGCCGAACCGGCGATCGCCCGTGGCCTCCTGCACCACCAGCGACTCCACCGTGACACCGAAGCGTGCGAGCAGGTCGGCGAGATTGCTTCCGGAGGTGGCGGTATCGCACTCGGCGAGCACCACGAGGCCGCCGCCACCGCGCACGTACTGCTCGATCGCGTCGAGCTCGGCATCCGCGTACACCGGGGGCAGGTCACCGGTGACGCGCTCGACGCCGGCGCGGGCCAGATGGGGGATCACGTAGACATCGGCGGCGCGCAGCGCGTCCACCGTGACCTGCGGTGCCGTCGCATCCGTGACGGTCATGCCGCGGCGGCGCAGTGCGTCCACCGCGACGGCGAGGCTGGCGTCCTCCGGGTTCACCGGGAGCATCTCGCGGGCGCGCTCGATCGTCGTGGCCCACGCGCTGCTTCGGGCCTGTTCGACCTGCACGCGGGGGAAGACGGTGACATCAGACATAGTCGTTCCCATCGTTTACCTCTTACAACTCTTAACGCGATCTTAGCGGCAAAAACCCGCGGAACCGAACGGAATGCGGAGGTGAAACGTGAACGTAACCGGCCGGGCCCCGGGCCGAGAGCGCGAACGGCCCCGCGGCGCATGCCGCGGGGCCGGAGATCACGGGCCTGATCAGGCCGGGTGGGTCACGCCACGGGATCGGGGTCGCGGTGGGCCGAGGCCGCGGTGATCGGCGTCAGGTCGGCGGTGCGCAGATCCACGGTGGGATCGCGCTTGACCAGCTTGTGCCCGGCCCACAGCCCGAGGAACAGGATCAGCGCTGCGTACGAGGTGAGCAGCAGTTCCCAGCCACCCTCCGAGCCGCTGCGAACGGAGACGTAGTACTGGCCCGCGATCACCGCGATGCACATCAACAGCGCGACGGCCGGACCCGCCGGGTACAGCCACGCCTTGTACGGCAGCTCATCGAGCGAGCGACCCTGCAGGTTCCACGCCCGCCGGAATCGGTAGTGCGCCCACGCGATACCGATCCAGGTGATGAACCCGGCCACCGACGAGGCCGTCACCAGCGCCTTGTACGCCGTGCCGTCGCCCACCCGGCTCGCCACGAAGCACAGCGCGCCGATCGCCGCCGTGGCCGCGACGGCCGCCGCGGGGATGCCCGACTTGCTGACCTTGCCGAAGATCTTCGGGGCGCTGCCCTGGACGCCGAGGCCGTACAGCGCGCGGGTGGCGGCGTAGAGGCTGGCGTTGCCCGCCGACAGGATGGCGATCAGGATGACCGCGTTCATGATCGACGCCGCCGCGTCGATGCCCGCCAGCTTGAAGACCAGGGTGAAAGGCGCCACCGCCACGTTCTCATCGGAGGCGTCGAGCAGCTCCGGGTTCGTGTACGGGATGAGGAAGGCGATGATCGTGAGCGTGCCGATGTAGAACAGCAGGATCCGGAAGAACACCGTGCGCACGGCCTTCGGGATGGCGCTCTTGGGCTCCACCGCCTCGCCCGCCGCGACGGCGATCATCTCCGTGCCCTGGAAGGCGAAGCCGGCGATGAGGAACACCGAAAGCATGCCGAGCGGCCAGTCCACGAAGGGCGCATCGCCGATGGTCCAGTTCTGGAAACCGGGCGACGGGCCGCCGATCACGCCGAACACCATGAGCACGCCCACGATGAGGAAGACCACCACGGCGATCACCTTGATCGAGGCGAACCAGAACTCGGCCTCACCGAAGGCCTTGACCGCGAACAGGTTCAAAGCGAGCAAACCACCCAGGAAGATCAGCGACCAGATCCACGAGGGCACGTCGGGCAGCCAGAACTTCATGATCAGGCCACCGGCCACCACCTCGGCGGCCAGCGTGATCGACCAGTTGAACCAGTAGTTCCACCCGGCCGCGAAGCCGAAGGACGGGCTGACGAACCTGGTGCCGTACTCCTCGAACGGGTTACTGCACGGCATGTACGCCGACATCTCGCCGAGGCTCTGCATCAGGAAGAAGACCATCACGCCCATGAGCGCGTACGCCGCGAGCGCACCGCCCGGACCGGCGTCGTGGATGGTGGCGCCGGATGCCACGAACAGGCCGGTGCCGATGGCACCGCCCAGCGCGATCATGCTGATGTGGCGCGTTTGCAGTCCCTTGCGAAGCGCAGGGTCGGGGGTGATTCCAAGCGGGCTGGACACCCGATGAGAGTAGCGACCCTTTGTTACGGGCGACTACCATTCGTCCAACATGTTCTCGTACGACACCAAATCCGCGCTCGCGAGCGCCGCCGACCTGGTGAACACCGCGCCCGATGCGGACACCGGTCGCGTCGAGCGATTGCCCGACGAGGCCGCGCTGCGCGAGTTCGTGGCGCGATGGGGCTGGACCGGGCCGATCCCGATCCGCGACGACGAGCTGGAGCGGGTGTACGCGGTGCGCGCCCTGCTGCGCGAACTGTGGGACGCCGCCGGCGAGGAATCGCGCGCGGTACCCCTGATCAACCGGATGCTCCGCGAGGCCCAGGTGCTTCCGCAGTTGGCCCGCCACGACGACTGGCCCTACCACCTGCACGGATGGTCCGACGAGACGCCGATCGCCGAACGCTTCCTCGCCGAACCCGCGATGGGCCTGGTGGACATGGTGCGCGCCGACGCGCTGGACCGGCTCCGGGTGTGCTCGGCACCGGATTGCGCGGGGGTGCTCGTGGACTTCACGCGCAATTCTTCGCGCAGGTACTGCGACGACGGCTGCAACAACCGGCTGAATGTAGCCGCGTACCGCGCGCGTCGGGCCTGAGCTCTAGTATCGACCCGTGACGGAATCGACGGGAACCGGTGGGACGACGCGGGGCGTTCCCGGGCCCGACTACCTGGTGGCCGGACGCTACCGCTTGACGTCGAAGATCGGCGGCGGCGGCATGGGCGCCGTGTGGCTGGCCCGCGACGAACGGCTCGACCGCGATGTGGCCGCCAAGCAGGTGATCTCCACCGAGGGGCTCACCGACGAGCAGGCCGACGAGTTGCGGCGGCGCGCCCTGCACGAGGGCCGGATCGCCGCCCGCCTGCAGCACCGCAACGCCATCTCGATGTACGACGTGGCCATCGACCGCGGTGAGCCCTGGCTGGTGATGGAGTACCTCCCCTCGCGCTCGCTGGCGCAGGTCCTGCACATGACGGGCAGCATGCCCGACCGGCAGGTGGCCCAGATCGGCGCGCAGGTGGCCGACGCCCTCATCGAGGCGCACGAGGCCGGGATCACCCACCGCGACATCAAGCCCGGCAACATCCTGATCGCCAACCGCGGCCGCGCCTCCGGCACGGTCAAGCTCTCCGACTTCGGCATCGCCCGGATCAAGGACGAGAGCCCCGCCAGCCAGTCGGGTGTGATCACCGGGACGCCCGCCTACTTCGCGCCCGAGGTGGCCCGCGGCGGCGAACCGTCGGAGGCCTCCGACCTCTACTCGCTCGGTGCCACCCTGTACACCGCCCTCGAGGGCACGCCGCCCTTCGGCGTGGACGAGGACTCGATGTCGCTGCTGCACAAGGTGGCCCGCGGCAAGATCGATCCGCCGAAGCACACCGGCCCGCTCACCGCGGTGATCCTGGACATGCTGCAACCGAGCCCCACCAAGCGCCCCTCCCTGGAGACCGCCCGTGATCGGCTGGCCGAGGTGGCCGCGGCCGGCGGCAACACCGCCGCGGTGCTCGCCTCGCCGCTGCAGCCGGGCGAGGGCGGCACGGCGGTGTGGATGCGGCGCACCGCCGGGGAGCGTTCGCCCCGCGAGCCCCGTGCCACGCGGACGACGCCGTCGGGTAGCACTCCCCGGCCGGCCGCGCCGCGGCCCGCGACGACCTACACACCGCCGCCGGTGGCCCCGCCCTCCGGCATGTCGAACACCGTGCTCGCGGCCTGGATCATCCTGGGTTTCGTCGTGCTCGCCGCGGTGGTCGCGGGCGTCATCCTGCTGCTCGGATAGCCGCGCACCGGCGGGCGATCAGTCGGCGAGGTGCCGGGTGTGCGCCCACCGGGTGAGCGCGTTCCGGTTGCTCTGCTGCGTCTTCCGCAGGACGTTCGAGGCGTGCGTCTCCACCGTCTTCACCGAGATGAACAGATCCTCGGCGATCTCCCGGTAGGTGTACCCGCGGGCCAGTAGGCGCAGCACCTCGAGCTCGCGCGGGGTCAGCGAGTCCAGCTCGGGATCGAGCGCGGGCTCGGGCACCGGCGAACGCCCGGTGAAGGAGTCGAGCACGAAACCGGCCAGCCGGGGCGAGAAGACGGCGTCACCGTCGGCCACCCGGCGCACCGCATCCGCCAGCTCGGGCCCCGAGATGGTCTTGGTGACGTAGCCGCGCGCACCGGCGCGGATCGTGGCGATCACGTCCTCCGCGGCATCGGACACGCTGAGCGCCAGGAAGACCGGCGTCTTATCCAGACGGGCGCGCGGCGCACCGTCGGTCACGCCGCGCAGCACGGCCACCCCGCCACCGTCGGGCATGTGCACGTCCAGCAGAACCACATCAGGTGCGGCGGAGAGGATTCCGGACACCGCCTCGGCGACGGTGCCCGCCTCGCCCACCACCTCGATGCTGGCCTCACGGGCGAGCTCTGCGCGCACGCCCGAACGGAACACCCCGTGATCGTCGACCAGGAACACCCGGTTGCTCACGCACTCTCCTCCGCGATCGAGTCCGCCGGCTCCGCCGCGGCTGCGTCGGAACCCGGCCGGGGCACCGACAGCCGGACCTCGGTACCGCGCCCGGGCGCCGAGCGCACCTCCACGGTGCCGCCCCGACGCTCCACGCGGGACCGGATCGACTTCGCCAACCCCTGCCGATCCGACGGTACCGCGTCCGGGTCGAATCCGATGCCGCGGTCGCGCACGAAGACGGCCGCCTGTTCGGCGTCGACCTCGGCGTAGGTGTCCACGGTCTCGCAACCGGAGTGCTTGGCGGCGTTCACCATCGCCTCTTTGACCGCGCCCATCAGCGCGGTGAAGCGATCGTCGACACCCAGCTCGTCGCCCTCCACATCGCCCACGGTGATCACGTTGACGGCCACCCCGTGCCCGTCTTCCACATCGGCGGCGGCCGCCTTGAGCGCCGCGGCCAGCGAACTCGCGGGAGCCTCGGTGCCGCCGAACAGCCACTCGCGCAGCTCGCGCTCCTGACTGCGGGCCAGCCGTTTGACGGCGGCACCGTCGGACGACTGCTTCTGGATGAGGGCCAGGGTCTGCAGCACCGAATCGTGCAGGTGCGAGGCGATCTCCTCGCGCTCGATGGTGCGCACACGGGCCGCGCGCTCCTCGCCGAGGTCGCGCCACATGCGCACCCAGACGGGGACCGTGAGCAGCGCGACGCCCACGAGCGTGAGCACGACCGCGGCGAGCGCGGTGGGCAGGGCGGAAACGTCGACACGGCCGAGGAAGACCACGGCGAGGCCGACGATCACCAGGGTGACACCGCCCAGCATGCGCAGCCAGGTGAGCAGGCGCGAGCCGCCGGGCCCGGCGGTATGCGGTGCGCGGGCCGCGAAATCGGCCTCGCGCCACACCAGGGCGGCACCCACACCGATCACGATCACGGGGACGATGAATCCGGTGTTCGAGTTGCTCGCAACCGCGGCGAGCGTGGCCGCACCTACGACGCCGAGGACCGCCAGGGCGAGGCCGCGGCGCCGCTCGGCCGGATCGGGCTTCTCGGTATCGGTGCCGGGCCGGCAGAAGAACCACAGCAGGGCGTACATGACGACGCCGGCACCGAGCAGCGCGAGCAGGGTGAAGGCGATGCGCACCCGGGTGACGTCGAGATCGAGGTGGTCGGCGATTCCGCCGCACACGCCGCCGATCACCGCGCCGCCGTTGCGGCGGTACATCCGCGGGTAGCCGGGCCCCACCTCCGCGGGTGCGACCTGCGGACCGGGGGTCGGCGGGCCGGGCGTCTGCGCGACCGGCGTGCTGTGCTGGGGATACGACGCAGCGCCCGGGTACCGGGGGTACACCGGGGCCCAGGCCTGGTACTGCGCCCAGGAGTTGCGTGCGCGCCGAGCGCGTTGTGATCGTCGTGCCATCGTTCCTCGATGGTGGCACGACGGTGCGCCACCGCGCATCGGGGAACTCCCCCACTCGCACCCGGATCGATGCG
Source organism: Tsukamurella strandjordii (assembly GCF_039525985.1). Classification (NCBI taxonomy): domain Bacteria; kingdom Bacillati; phylum Actinomycetota; class Actinomycetes; order Mycobacteriales; family Tsukamurellaceae; genus Tsukamurella; species Tsukamurella strandjordii. The sequence continues at coordinate 550,820 of NZ_BAAAII010000002.1, forward strand.
GTTACCCCGAGGCGGGACGTCCGGGAATTCAGGGTAGATCCCGATGGTCGCGGGCCGCACGGGCCAGCAGTATCGATGGCATGGACACAGCAACCCTCTCCAGCCAGATCCGGCAGATGTGGGACACCCGGCCCCTGCGGGCCCGGCGGGCGCCCATCGCGGGCGTGTGCACCGGCTTCGCACGCCGCTACCAGGTGGACGTCGCGCTGGTGCGCGCCGCCTTCCTCGGTGCGGCCCTGCTGGGCGGCGCCGGGCTGCTCGCCTACATCGTGGCCATCTTCGTCATGCCCAAGGAGCCCTACCGCGAGTACCGGCCCGAGCGCAGCGGCCCTCCGCCCTTCGTGCTGATCATCGCGGCGGGGATCGCGGTGACCATGGGCAGCGGAATGAGCTCCTCGTGGCCCGGCTCCGGGCTGATCAGCGCGGCACTGCTGCTGGTCGGCTGGTACGCGCTGCACCAGCGCACCCCGGTCGCGCCTCCCGGCACGGCGATCTCCTCGCAGTTCGTGGACGCGGGTCCCGCCCCGGTGGGCGCCTGGCAGCCGCCCGCGGCCCCGTTCCGCTGGCAGCCCGCGTGGCAGCCGCCCGCCGGCACCGATCCGAGCACCTTCGCCGCGCCGGCGGAACCGCACCCCGGCCCGCGCCCCGAGGCCGAGGCGCACGCCACGGGCACGACGCAAGACCGCAAGCCCGGCGCGGACGCGCCGAGTGCCCCTGCGGTGCAGGCTCATCCGCAGGCGCAGGCGTCGCAGCAGCCGCAGCGCCGGGATCAGGTGACCGAGGAGATCCGCCCGCCGCGCTGGGATCCGCTGGGCGCCGCCCCCTTCGCATGGGATCTCCCGGAGCCGGCACAGGCCCAGGCACCCGCACCGATCCCCCGCCGACGATCGCGGATCACCCCGGTCACGCTGGGAATCGCGCTGCTCACCGCCGCGGCGATCGCCGCCGTGAATGTGACCGGGCTGGCGTCCATCTCGCCCGTGCTGGCCGGATCGCTCGTACTCGGCGTGATCGCCGGAGGGCTGCTCTTCGGGGCGTTCCAGAAGGCCGGCTACGGACTCCTGGTGGCGGCGATCCCGCTCGCCGGATTCGTGGTGATCGCCGCGACCGCGCAGAACGTGATGAGCGGTTACGTCGACGCGCCGCGCGGTGACCGCTCGTACGTCCTCACCGACCCGACGACGATGCCGGAGGAGTTCAAGCTCCAGGCCGGCACGCTCACCCTCGATCTGCGCGGCATGACCCTGGACGAGGACCGCAAGCTCAAGACCCGGGTGGCCGCGGGGGAAACCCGGATCACGGTGCCCGAGTCGATGAACGTCGACGTGACCTGCTCCGTGAACGTGGGCGACACCCGGTGCCCCCAAGGAACACTCGTCGGTGTCGGCGCCAAGCCCGACGCCCCGACCCTGAAGATCGATGCCAGCGGCAACGTCGGCAGTGTGGAGGTGAACCGTGTCCGCTGATGAGAACACCACGAGCACAACGACGACCGAACCCCCGCAGAGCCGCCGGTTCTCCCCCGCTCTGCTCGTCGCCGGGCTGATCGCGCTCACCGTGGCACTGTGGGGAGCGGCCGGAGGCCCGAACCTGATCAGCGCCGAGACACTCCTGGCGGTCGTGGTGATCGGTGCCATCGCGGTGGCCGGACTGATGCTGATCATCAAGCCCACCAAGGGCACCCACACCGACTCGCCGTAACCGGCGACCCGACCAGCCCGGGGCGCGCTCCCTCACCCGCGCGCCCCGGGCTTTCCCCTGTTCCGGGAAAGGTCAGGCGGAGAACAACTCCCGATTCGCCGCCGCCCACTGCGCCAGGCTGGTGGCCGGGCGCCCCGAGAGCTGCTGCACCAGCTCGTTCGGCTGCTGCTTCCACTCGATCGACGACTTCTGCAGGTCGAGATACCAGGAGGCCATATCGCCCATCGTGGGGCGCAGCTGCTCCTCGGCTTCCTCGCGGGTGATCTGCTCGAACCGCACCGGCCGACCGATCCCCTCGCCGATCGCCTCTGCCATCGCCACCCGGTTCAGGTACGCCGGTCCGGTGAGCTCGTAGACCTCGCCCACGTGCGGCGCACGATCCGCGGCCGTCAGCAGCGCCGCGGCGACGGCGGCGATGTCGCCCATCGAGATCGGGGCGCTCCCCGCATCGGGGTACGGCTCGCGGACCACGCCCTCGGCCACCTGGCCCGCCCAGCCCGCGAAGTTCTCCATGAACTCCCCGGGTCCGAGGACCGTCACATCGAGCCCGCTCGCGAGGATGGTGTCGGTGAGCGCCTGCCAGTGCGCGCTGCCGGAGGTGGCCACCACGTACTGGACGCCACCGTCTTTCGCCCGCTGCAGCACCTCGGCCGCGGTGGGCTCGTACGGGGCGAGGTACATGCTCGTGACGCCCTCGAAGGCACCGTCGAGCGTCTCGGGTTTGCCGATGAAACCGTTGAAGGCCTCCACGCCCGCGGGCAGATCCGCCTTGGCGGGGTTCGTGGTGAGCGCGCGGATGTCCGTCGCTCCCCTGGCCACCAGCTCGTCGACCACTTTCCGTCCGATGTTGCCCGTCGCACCCGTCACCAGAATCGTCATGGACACGACGGTACCGACGGCACCGGTCAGAAGGTGACCGTTATTCCCACTCGATGGTCCCCGGCGGCTTGCTCGTCACATCGAGCACCACACGGTTGACCTCTTCGACCTCGTTGGTGATGCGGGTGGAGATGATCTCCAGCGTCTCGTAGGGCACGCGGGTCCAGTCCGCCGTCATCGCGTCCTCGGAACTGACCGGCCGCAGCACGATCGGATGACCGTAGGTGCGGCAGTCGCCCTGCACGCCCACACTGCGCACGTCCGCGAGCAGCACCACGGGGCACTGCCAGATGGTGCCGTCCAGACCCGCGGCGGTGAGCTCCTCACGCGCGATCGCATCGGCCTTGCGCAGCAGCTCCAGCCGATCCTTGGTGACCTCGCCGACGATGCGGATCGCCAGGCCCGGTCCGGGGAAGGGCTGGCGGCCGACGATCTCCTCGGGCAGGCCCAGCTCGCGGCCCACGGCCCGCACCTCGTCCTTGAACAGCAGGCGCAGCGGCTCGACCAGGGTGAACTCGAGATCCTCCGGAAGGCCGCCCACGTTGTGGTGGCTCTTGATGTTCGCGGTGCCGGCGCCGCCGCCGGACTCCACCACGTCCGGGTACAGGGTGCCCTGCACCAGGAAATCGATGGTGTGGCCCTCCGCGGCGCGCTCGCCGAGCGCCTCCGAGACCACGTCCTCGAAGGAACGGATGAACTCGCGGCCGATGATCTTGCGCTTCTCCTCGGGGTCGGAGACGCCCTTGAGGTGCCCGAGGAAGGTGTCCTCGGCGTCCACGGTGACAAGGCGCGCGCCGGTGGCGGCCACGAAGTCGGTCTGCACCTGCTCGCACTCGCCCTGGCGCAGCAGGCCGTGATCGACGAAGACACAGGTCAGGCGGTCACCGATGGCCTTCTGCACGAGCGCCGCGGCCACCGCGGAGTCGACGCCGCCGGACAGTGCGCACAGCGCCAGGCCGTCGCCCACCTGCGCGCGCACGTCCTCGATCAGCTGCTCGGCGATGTTGGCCGCGGTCCAGGTCGGCTGCAAGCCGGCGATCTCGTACAGGAAGCGGGTGAGCACCTCCTGGCCGTGCGGGCTGTGCAGCACCTCCGGGTGGTACTGGACGCCGGCCATCTTCTTGTCGACGTTCTCGAACGCGGCGACCGGCGCGCCCGGGGTGGAAGCGACGGTGGCGAAACCCTCGGGCGCGATCTGCACGGCGTCGTTGTGACTCATCCACACCGGCTGCTCGGCGGGCAGTCCGGTGTGCAGCACACCGTCGCCCTCGGGGGTCAGCGTGGTGCGGCCGAACTCGCGCCCACCGGTGTTGGCGACGGTGCCGCCGAGCGCCCGGGCCATCATCTGGAAGCCGTAGCAGATGCCGAAAACGGGAACACCCAGGTCGAAGACGGCGGGATCGAGGCTCGGCGCGTCCTCGGCGTACACCGACGCCGGTCCACCGGAGAGCACGATGGCCGCGGGATTCTTGGCCTTCACCTCGTCGGCGGTGATGGTGTGCGGCACCACCTCGGAGTAGATCCGCGCCTCGCGGACGCGGCGGGCGATCAGCTGCGCGTACTGCGCGCCGAAGTCGACGACCAGAACCGGGGCGGGCTGGGCGGGCGAAACGCTGCTGGGCGAGGAATCCGTCACCCGGGACAGTCTAGTGGTCGCCGGTCAGGCCTCGCGACGGCGGACCATCTCCGCGATCCACGCCGGTGCGAAGGGCGATGTGCAGCCCTTCGACACCGGGTAGTCGGCCAGGACCTGCAGGTCTTCCCCGATGCCGATCGCGCGGGCACGGCGGGAGGTGTCCTCGATGCCGATGGTGGCCAGCGTCTCGTTCATCGCCCACTGCAGCTTCGGCGCGGCGTCCTTCATCTGGGACTCGATCTGGTCCAGCAGGGCGTCCCGGTCGAGGTCGGTCTTCGTCACCGCGCGCGTGGTGAGCGCCCACCCCGCGGCGCGCACCTGCGGGTCGGCATCGTCGAACCACCGCGTCCGCAGCGCGTCGGCGTGCGGCGACTTCGCGACCATGTAGTTGAGCAGCCAGTCGTGTGCCTTGTCGCTACGGGTGGAGCGGAGCATGGTGTCGAGCTCGTCGGCCGAGTAGGGCTTCGGCTTGCCGATGAGCAACGCCAGCAACTGCCCCGCGACATCGCCGGAGGCCCACAGCTCCCGCGCCAGCCCCTGATCGGTGCCGATCGACTTCGCCAGTGCGCGCAGCTTCGTCAGGTTCACGCCGTGCGGGTCGCCGTGCCGTTCGTTCACGGCGCGCGCCTTCGGGTCCTCCAGCGCGGCGAGCTCGGCCAGCGCCTCGTCGACGGTCATGTCCCGAGGGTAGCGCTCACGAATCCGGGTTCTGCGGGCACAGACGGGAAGATTCTGCCGAGTACCGTCGCAGAACCCGAATTCGTGAAGCCGGATCAGGCCTGGGGCTGCGCGTCCTGCGCCGGGCGCACCTTCGGCAGCGGCAGCAGCAGCTGTCCGGGCGCCCCCTCCGGCACGGCGGGCGAGACCGGCGCCGTGGGCACGATCCGCTGGTAGCCGGAGCCCTGCGCGGGGCGGGCGTCCTTCTCCCCCTTGTTCGGCCACAGCGAGGCGGCGCGCTCGGCCTGCGCGGCGATCGACAGCGACGGGTTCACACCGAGGTTGGCCGAGATGGCGGCACCGTCGACCACGAACAGCGACGGGTAGTTGTGCACCCGGTGGTACGGATCGATCACGCCCTGCTCCGGCGTCTCGGAAATGGCTGCGCCGCCGAGGAAGTGCGCCGTCATCGGGACGTTGAAGATATCGCCCCAGGTGCCACCGGCCACGCCGTTCAGCTTCTCGGCGCCGATCCGCGCGGCCTCGTTGCCCGCCGGGATCCAGGTGGGGTTCGGCGCGCCGTGGCCCTGCTTGGAGACCATGCGCCGCTTCTTCGAGCCGGGAATCTTCTTGGTGTACGTGGTGATCGAGTTGTCGAGGCTCTGCATCACCAGCAGGATCAGCACGCGCTGACCCCAGTTCTTCTGGGTGAGCAGCAGTTTCAGATCGGAGGGCTTACGCGCCAGGCCCTTGACGAAGCCGCCGAGGCGGGTGCGCTTCTCGTCACCGTCCACGAGAAGGGTCTGCAGCAGGCCCATGGCGTTGCGGCCGGGGCCGTAGCGGACCGGCTCGATGTGGGTGTCGGGGCGCGGGTAGAAGGAGCTGGTGATCGCCACGCCCTTGGACAGGTCCTCGTTCGGATCGGCGACGGTGCGCGCGGAGCCCAGGATCGACTCCGAGTTGGTGCGGGTGAGCACGCCGAGCCGATCGGACAGCTCGGGCAGGGCGCCGGTGTCCTTGAGGTGGTGCAGCAGCGTCTGCGTGCCCCAGGTGCCCGCGGCGAAGACCACGTTGTCCGCGGTGTACACGGTGCGGTTCTTCCGCGCGATCGCGCCGGTGCGCTCGGTGTCGATCTCCCACACGCCCTTGCGGCCCTCGCGGACGCCGGTCACCGTGGTCATCGGGATGAACCGGGCCCCGCCCTTCTCGGCGAGGTGGATGTAGTTCTTCATCAGGGTGTTCTTCGCGCCCACCCGGCAGCCCGACATGCACTGTCCGCATTCGGTGCAGCCGGTGCGAGCAGGGCCCGCGCCGCCGAAGAAGGGATCGGCGTCGGTGCGGCCGGGCTGGTTGAAGTACACGCCCACGGGGGTGGCGACATAGGTATCGCCCACGCCCATCTCGTCGGCGATCTGCTTGATCACGCGGTCGGACGGGGTCTCGTGCGGGTTCTTCACCACGCCGAGCATGCGCCGGGCCTGGTCGTAGAACGGGCTGAGCTCATCGTCCCAGTCGGTGATGTCCTTCCACTGCGGGTCGTTGAAGAACGGCGCCGGCGGCTTGTACAGCGTGTTGGCGTAGTTCAGCGAGCCGCCGCCCACGCCGGCGCCCGCGAGCACCACGGCGTCGTTGAGCAGGTGGATGCGCTGGATGCCGAAGCAGCCGAGCTTCGGCGCCCAGAGGAACTTCTTGAGGTTCCAGGTGGTCTCGGCGAAGTCCTCGTCGTTGAAGCGCTGTCCGGCCTCGAGGACGCCCACGCGGTAGCCCTTCTCGGTGAGCCGCAGCGCCGTGACGCTGCCGCCGAACCCGGAGCCGATCACCAGAACGTCGAAGTGGTCGCCCGTCTTCTGCTTGACCATTGCAGTTCCCCTATCACCCGTCCTGCGCGGACATGTGTCACCGGGCCGCGGCTGAAACGGCCCTACTGACGGGTAACGGTACTACTAAACACCACTCAATAACAGTGCTTCGGCGGCTTCCACGGTCCGACCCGAGCGGATTCGCGAACCTCAGTTCGCGACGTTCAGGCCCACCTTCTGGAACTCCTTGAGCTCGCTGTAGCCCGACTTGGCCATCGACCGACGCAGGCCGCCGACCAGGTTCAACTGGCCGTTCGGCTCCACCGACGGACCGGTGAGGATGGTCTGCAGCGACGGGGCCGCACCGTCGCGGGCGTCGAGCCCGCTCAGCTGCGCCGGTGCCACGGCGCCGCGCGGCATCGACGGGTGCGCGGCCACCGAGGGCCAGTACCAGCCCTTGCCCGGCGCCTCGGCCGCCACGGCCAGCGGCGCACCCAGCATGGTGGCGTCGGCGCCGCAGGCGATCGCGCGGGCCACATCGCCCGAGCTGTAGATGTCGCCGTCGGCGATCACGTGCACGTAGCGGCCGCCGGTCTCGTCGAGGTAGTCCCGACGGGCCGCTGCGGCGTCCGCGATCGCGGTGGCCATGGGCACGCCGATGCCGAGCACCTCGCGGGTGGTGGTGGCGCCCTCGGCCGAGCCGTAGCCCACGATCACTCCGGCGGCACCGGTACGCATCAGGTGCAGCGCGGTGCGGTGATCGCTCACGCCGCCCGCGACCACGGGCACGTCCAGATCACCGATGAAGGTTTTCAGGTTCAACGGCTCCCCCGACGGCTCCTCCGCCGAGACGTGCTCGGCCGAGATGATCGTGCCGTGGATCACCAGCAGGTCGATGCCCGCCTGCAGCAGCGTGGGGGTCAGCTCCCGCGCGCGCTGCGGGGAGACCCGCACCGCCACCGTGACCCCGGCGTCGCGCACCCGGGTGACGGCCGCCGCCAGCAGCTCCGGGTCGACCGGCGCGGCGTGCAGCAACTGCAGCTTGCGGATCGCGGCCACACCGGTGATGTCCGACGCCGCGAGCTCGACGACCTCGCGGATCTTCGCCTCGGCGTCGCGATGCCGCGAGAACAGCCCCTCGGCGTTGAGCACGCCGAGCCCACCCAGCTTGCCCAGCTCGATCGCGAACTCCGGCGAACCGATCGCGTCGGTCGGATGCGACAGGATCGGGGTGTCGAAGCGGTACGCGTCGAGCTGCCAGGCGGTGGACACCTCCTTCGAGGAGCGGGTGCGCCGCGACGGGACGATGTTGACGTCCTGCAGCTCGTAGGTGCGTCGGGCCGTGCGGCCCATGCCGATCTCAACCATGTCGCGCAACGCGCTCGGTCCTTCCGGGACGGGGTAGGGACTCTCCCTCGACGGGCGAGCCCCGCGGAGCTCTAGCGGCTCGCGTAGTTCGGCGCTTCGACCGTCATCGTGATGTCGTGCGGATGCGATTCTTTCAGACCCGCCGCGGTGATCTGCACGAACTGCGCCCGCTGCAGGTCGGCGATGGTCTGACTGCCGGTGTAGCCCATCGCGGCGCGCAGGCCACCGGTCAGCTGATGGATCACCGAGCTGAGCGGGCCACGGAAGGGCACCCGGCCCTCGATGCCCTCGGGGACCAGCTTGTCCTCGGAGAGCACATCGTCCTGGAAGTAGCGGTCCTTGGAGTACGACTTGGCCTGGCCGCGGCCCTGCATCGCGCCGAGGCTGCCCATGCCGCGGTAGCTCTTGAACTGCTTGCCGCCCACCAGGATCAGCTCACCCGGCGACTCCGCCGTGCCCGCCAGCAGCGAACCCAGCATCGCCGTCGAGGCGCCGGCCGCGAGGGCCTTGGCCACGTCACCCGAGAACTGCAGGCCACCGTCGGCGATCACGGGGACACCGGCGGCGGCGCACGCGGCGTTCGCCTCCAGGATCGCGGTGATCTGCGGGGCGCCGACACCGGCGACCACGCGCGTGGTGCAGATGGAGCCGGGGCCCACACCCACCTTCACGCCGTCCACGCCGGCCTCGATCAGCGCCGCGGCGCCGCCGCGGGTGGCGACGTTGCCGCCGATGATCTGCACATCATCGCCCAGCTCCAGCTTGAGCTTCTCGATCATGTTCAGCACGCCGCTCGAGTGACCGTGCGCCGAATCGACCACCAGCACGTCGACACCGGCGTCGCGCAGCGCCATCGCGCGCGCCCACGCCTCATCGCCCGCGCCGACCGCGGCGCCCACCAGCAGCCGACCGTCGGAATCCTTGGTGGCGTTGGGGTGCTGCTCGGTCTTGACGAAGTCCTTGACCGTGATCAGGCCGGTGAGCTTGCCGCTGCCGTCCACGATCGGGAGCTTCTCGATCTTGTGGCGACGCAGCAGGCCCAGCGCGGCCTCGGCGGTCACGCCCTCCTGCGCGGTGATCAGCGGCGCCTTGGTCATCACCTCGGCCACGGGCCGGTCGAGATCGACCTCGAAGCGCATGTCCCGGTTGGTGATGATGCCGACCAGGGTGCCCTTCTCGTCGGTGACCGGCAGGCCGGAGATCCGGAACCGGGCGCACATCTCGTCGACCTCGCGCAGCGTGTTCGACGGGCTGCAGGTGACCGGGTCGGTCACCATGCCGGCCTCGGACCGCTTCACGGTCTCCACCTGCTGCGCCTGACCCTCGATCGACAGGTTGCGGTGCAGCACGCCCATGCCGCCGTTGCGGGCCATCGCGATGGCCATCCGCGCCTCGGTGACCGTGTCCATCGCCGAGCTGATGAGCGGGACCTTGAGCGTGATCTCGCGGGTGAGCTTGGTGGACGTATCGACGCCCGACGGAACCACGTCGGAGGCGGCGGGAACGAGCAGGACATCGTCGAAGGTCAAGCCGAGCATGGCGACCTTGAACGGATCGTCACCCCCGATACGAACAGAGCCGGTGGAATCGGGCGCGGAAGTGCCGGTACGCGTCATGTATCCATGGTACGCGGGGAAGGTTTGTGCTCGCGACGGGCGTGTGGCTGGCCGAACGGCGGGCCGCTGCGTACCGTGGGGGTGTGCGCAACAATCTTCCTCCCGGGCTTCCCCCGGACCCGTTCGCCGACGATCCGAGCGACCCCACGGCCGCTCTCGACTCGCTCGATCCCGGACAGCCGCTCGATCCCGCGGAGCGGCTCGCGGTCGAGGAAGACCTCGCCGATCTCTCCGTGTACGAGGCACTGCTCGGTCACCGCGGCATCCGCGGCCTGGTGATCTGCTGCGACGACTGCCAGGAAGACCACTACCACGACTGGGACATGCTGCGCGCGAACCTGCTGCAGCTCCTGGTGGACGGCACCGTCCGGCCGCACGAGCCGGCCTACGATCCGGCGCCCGACGCCTACGTCACCTGGGACTACTGCCGCGGCTACGCCGATGCGGCGATGAACCTCGCCGGCGACGAGTAAGCACCTCGACGAGGAAAGCCCCCACCTGATCGGTGGGGGCTTTCTCGTGGGATCGAACCGTCAGCCGGGGAGCTGACCCGGGCGCTCCACCGTGAACGTGGGGCTCGAGGCCACCGTCGTCGTGGTGGTCACCGGCGGCCGGGTGGCGGTCGGCGGGACCGTCGTCGTGGTGGTCACCGGCGACCCCGTGGTCGTCGTCGCGGTGGCCGGGTCCGTGGTGGTCGGCTCCGTCGTCGTGCTCGTCGTCGGCGGGGTGGTCGTCGTCGGATGCGGCGTCGTCGTGGTGGGGTACGGCACCGTGGTCGTGGGCAGCGGCGTCGGCAGGATCGTGGTCGGGACCGACGTGGACGACCGCGGATCCGGCGGACGCACCGTGACCGGCGCCGTCGCCGAGGCGGAGGCCGAGGTCGTGGCACCGAGATCGGTGGACCCGACGGGCAGCCCGGCCCGCGCCTCGGCCTGACGGATCTGCTCCTCCAGGGCCGCACGCTGCTTGTCGTTCTTCACCTTCGCGGCCTGCTGCCGCGCACTGACCAGGGCGGACTGCGCCGCGGCCTGATCACCCGACGAGGCATCGCGATCGGCGCTCTCGATCTGCGCCTTCGCCTCCGAGGTCGCCAGCGTCTGCGAGGCGGCGTCCGAGAAGACGACCTCCTTGACGCTCCACAGCGCACCGTCGCCCGGGCTCGCGGCGTTCACCAGCACACCGCCACCGCCGAGGATCGCGACCGCGGCTGCGGCGGAGCCCATGGCCAGCCCCAGCTTGCGGCTGCGGCGGGCATTGCGGGCGTCGGCCAGCGAGGTGACACCGGCACCGTCGCCACCGGCCTTGCGCCGCTCGGCCTCGGCCATCAACTCGTCGACGGACGGGCCCGCGGCGACGGGCGTGGTGACGATCTCGTCGCGCCAGTCGGCGAGCAACGAGGCGAGCGCGAACTCGGTGTGATCGGACGTGCTGACGGCACCGCCGGCGGCGAGCGCCTCGATCAGTTCGTCGTCGCGGCGAACCGCGGCGACGTCGACCGGCGCACCGTCGTCGGTGACCCGGTCGATGAAACCGGTGTCGGCGTTGCGATTGTCGGGCGTGCCACCGGGACGCATCGGTCGCATCGGCGGGCCCAGACGGTGAGCGGCCGTGCGTTCGGGATCACGAGGATCCCCCGTCGCCCCATCGCGGGGATTCCGCGGATCGTTGCCGGCCATTACATCTCACCTTCTTTCTCGATCTGGTTCTTCAACTTCGCCAGCGCGCGATGCTGAGCGACGCGGACGGCACCTGCGGTACCGCCCACCGCCTCCGCGGTCTCCTCGGCCGAGAGGCCGACGACGACGCGGAGGATCAGGATCTCGCGCTGTTTCTCCGGGAGCGTGCCGAGCAGGCGGGCCATCCGTTGGTTCGCCTCCGACTCGAGTGCGGTGACCTCGGGGCCGCCTTCCAGCGACGCTCTCTCTGGCATCTCGCTCACGGGATCGGATTTGTTACGCGTGGCGGCGCGGAAGCCGTCGGCGACCTTGTGCGCGGCGATGCCGTAGACGAATGCCATGAACGGGCGACCCTGGTCTTCGTACCTGGGCAGGGCCATCATGACCGCCATACACACCTCCTGCGCGATGTCTTCCGCTGACAGCGAGTGACGCTCACCACCACCGACCCGCGCACGGCAGTACCGCACGACCAGAGGCCGGATGGAATCGAGAACGTCCGCGAGCGCCGACCTGTCGCCGCGTGCGGCTTCGCGCACGGCCCGGTCGAGCTCCTCACCTGTCAGAATCATCGCCAGCCTGCATCCTGCCGTTACAGTCTTCCCATTTCCGCGCCATCGCGAATCCACTTCGCCTCGATGGTCGCGGCCTCCCGCGCGAAACGCTGCCCCCGCACCTCATCTGACAACGCGGTCATCAGTTTCGCACCGGCCCACTGTAGAGGATCGAACCCACCCTCGGTGGCGATCGCATACGCCGTACGGGCCAGCTCGGTCGCGCGTCCCACATCGCCCGACGCGGCCGCCGCGGAAGCGGCGATGAGCTGCGTCTTCGCATGATGACGGGGGTGCGCCGGCCCCGGATCGCCGTCGATCAGAGCGGTCAGCGAGCGGCCGGCTCCGGCGGTATCGCCCGAGTAGATCGCCAGCTCGGCCGCCACCCAGTCCCGTCGCAGGGCCGCCCGCGGCACCGTCCACCAGGGCCACTCGACGCCGGCGTCCGCCGCTTCCAGTTCCGTGTCGGCACGGGCCAGCATCGCCGCGGCCAGGGCGAATCGACCGACGCCGAGCGCGTCGGCCGCGAGCCCGACGAGGGCGTCGACCCGCACCGCCACCGCGAGCCCCGCATCGTCGCCGGGCAGTCCCGCCGCGAGGGCCCACGCGGCACCGTCGCTTCCCGAGGCCCGACGGTGCCCGCCGGACTGGCGCAGCATCGACGCCTCCAGGCACCGCGCCGCCGACCCGAATGCCCCGGTACCGATGGTGGCGGAGAGCGCCCGCGCCGCGGCGAATCGTCCCCGGCCGGCCAGCGCGACCGCGCGGAGCCAGGCGCGACCCTCGGGGTCTCCGGCCGCCGCCCCGGACCCCGCGCCCAGCCCGAAGGCCGCCGCGAGCGCACCGTCCAGCTCCGGCGTCGCCCGCGACCCCGGGATCCCCGTTTCCAAAGATTTAACCTCTCGAATTTTGCGCGCTCACCGCGGCCCCAAGGCTGCCGATTCTCACGCGAATGTTACCTGACGGTAAAGTCGGACACCGCGACAATGTCGCAGATTCACACTCAATCCACGCCGTGGAAATAGTCTTTCTTACACCGTTGGCCAGCACTCCAGCGGTTCTCTCGGTAGCATTTTGCTGTCGCAAAATTGGCACGTGAGGGGTGCCGACAATGAACGCAATGTTAAATCTCGACGTGATTCGTGGTCCGGTCGGAATACCCTCACGAGGTTGACCTTCCTCTCGCTAACTGCATACGGTGAGCGCAGCGGAACAACGACGTTTCGATGCCAGCGAAGACGACGCCGAGCGTTTGGAGAATGCGATGCCTCAGCCTAATGAGCTCCCGGGGCCCAATGCCGATTTCTGGGATTGGCAGATGCGGGGTGTGTGTCGTGGCGTCGACAGCTCGGTGTTCTTCCATCCGGACGGTGAACGGGGCCGGGCCCGCGCCCAGCGCGAACGGCGTGCCAAGGAGCTGTGCCACACCTGCCCCGTGCTGGTCCAGTGCCGCAGCCACGCGCTCGCGGTCGCGGAGCCGTACGGAATCTGGGGCGGACTGTCCGAGTCCGAACGCGCCACCCTCATGAAGCGGGACGCCCGGCGGCCGATCGCCGGCTGACCCTCTCGCCTACGCCACCGGCGGCCCCTGATCGATCCGCGCCCGAGTGCGCGCGGCCTCGTCGGGGGCGCCGAGATCGTCCCAGTACGAATCGACGAACCACGTGTAGCCGACGTCCGCGAGCTGTGCGGCCCGTTCCACGGAACGGGAGCGCTCGGCGATCGGATAGCCCGCCTCCCCCACCAGGTCGTACGGAGACGTGAATCCCGCCTCCGCCCGAAGCTGGAGGACCTCGCGCGCGATGGCCGCGTATTCGTCGACGGTGGCGTCGTAGGTCTCCGGTGCCACCCCGGCGGGCGGCCGGAAGTTGGGCAGCAGCCCGTCGCACCGCGCGGCGCGGGCCATCGACTTCCGCGCCCCGGCCAGGCCGACGCACCACACGGGGATGCGCGGCCGCTGGACGGTGGGCGGCGCGGCGAGAGGCCCCGGATCGAGTGCCTTCACGGTGTGATGGCGCCCGTCGTACGAGAACGGTTCTCCCGACCACAGCCCGAACAGCACGTCGAGGTTCTCGTCCAACAGCTCGGCGCGCGTCCTGCGCCCCTGATCGGGTTCGAAGGCCGTCCACTCCTCCAACACCGCGCCGAGCCCGACCGGCAGGATCACCCTGCCGCCGGAGAGCAGGTCGAGGCTGGTGGTGACGCGGGCCAGATCCCACGGCCGCCAGCGCGACAGCGGGGTGAGCATCGTGCCGAGGCGGATCCGTTCCGTGGCGACGGCGGCCGCCGTGAGCGCGACCCAGGCGTCGAGCCCCGCAACCGACTCCCAGGAGAAGACGGCGTCCCACCCGGCCTCCTCCGCGGCCCGTGCCGCGTCGGCGAACCGCCGGGGGTCCCGGTCCGTCACCACGATCCCGTACCGCATGTCCCGACCGTAGCCCCGTCCACCGACACGTGCAGCGGATACGACGGCGCCCCCGGCCGGAAGGGCCGGGGGCGCCGAAGCGGTGCGGGTGGTGCCTAGTGCGCGTGGCCGTGGCCGGCGTGCGCGTCGTCGGCCTCGTCGACCGGCTTGTCCACCACGGTGGCCTCGGTCGTGAGGATCATGCGCGCCACCGAGGCGGCGTTCACGACGGCGCTGCGGGTCACCTTGACGGGGTCGATGACGCCATCGGCGATGAGGTCGCCGAAGGCCAGCGTGGCGGCGTTGAAGCCCTTGCCGGTCTCGGTCACCTGGTTGACGATGACGGCGCCGTCCTCGCCCGCGTTGCTGGCGATCCAGAACAGCGGTGCGGTGAGGGCGCGACGGAAGGCGCGCACGCCCAGCTTGAAGTCGCCCTCGGAGGAGTCCTCCAGGTCGGCCAGCTGCGCGCTGACCTTGACCAGCGCGGTGCCGCCGCCGGAGACGATGCCCTCCTCGACCGCGGCGCGGGCAGCGGAGACCGCGTCCTCGACGCGGTACTTGCGCTCCTTGAGCTCGGTCTCGGTGTTGGCCCCCACGCGGATCACGGCGACGCCACCGGCCAGCTTCGCGAGGCGCTCGGAGAGCTTCTCGCGATCCCAGTCGGAGTCGCTGTTCTCGATCTCGGCCTTGATCTGCGCGCTGCGCTGCTGCACGTCCTCCTTGGAACCGCCACCGTCGACGATGGTGGTGGAGTCCTTGGTGACCTCGACGCGGCGGGCGCTGCCCAGCAGGTCGATGCCGGCCGTGGCCAGGCTCAGGCCCAGATCGGTGTTGATCACGGTGCCACCGGTCACGATGGCAAGATCCTCGAGGAAGGCCTTGCGGCGATCACCGAAGAACGGCGCCTTCACGGCGACGGCCTTGATGGTCTTGCGCAGGGTGTTGAGGACCAGCGTCGAGAGCGGCTCGCCCTCGACGTCCTCGGCCACGATCAGCACCGGCTTGCCGGTCTCCAGGATCTTCTCCAGCAGCGGCAGGAAATCCGGGAGCGAGGTGATCTTGTCGCGGTAGAGCAGCACGAGCGCGTCGTCGAAGACGACCTTGCGTGCTTCGAGGTCGGTCACGAAGTTCGGGGAGATGTAGCCCTTGTCGAACTGCACACCCTCGGTGACCACCACGTCGGTCTCGACGCCGGAGCTCTCCTCGATGGTGACGACGCCGTCGGCGCCGACCTTGGTCATCGCGGCGCCGATCATGTCGCCGAGCTCGCTGTCGCGCGAGCTGACGGTCGCGACCTGGGCGATCGCCTTCTCGCCGTTCACCGGGGTGGCCTGCGCGATGAGGATCTCGGAGGCCTTGTCGGCGGCCGCGCCGATGCCCTTGCCGAATTCGATCGGGTTGGCGCCGGCGGCGACGTTGCGCAGGCCCTCCTTGACGATGGCCTGGGCGAGCACGGTGGCGGTGGTGGTGCCATCGCCCGCGATGTCGTTGGTCTTGGTGGCGACGGACTTCACCAGCTGGGCACCGAGGTTCTCGACCGGATCGTCGAGCTCGATCTCCTTGGCGATGGTCACGCCGTCGTTGGTCACGGTGGGTCCGCCGAAGGCCTTGGCCAGCACCACGTGCCGGCCGCGGGGTCCGAGGGTCACCTTCACCGCGTCGGCGAGCGCGTCGACGCCGGCCTCGAGGCTGCGGCGTGCGCTCTCGTCGAATGCGATCTGCTTAGCCATATGTAAAGCTCCTGGGCTCGGATGAAACGACTCCGGACCGCCCCGCCGGGGCGGGGCGGTCCGGAATTCGCACGGCTTGGTCTGTTACTTGCCGATGACGGCGAGCACGTCGCGCGAGCTGAGCACGAGGTACTCCTCGCCGCCGTACACGAACTCGGTGCCGCCGTACTTGCTGAACAGCACGGTGTCGCCCTCGCTGATGCCGGTGGGGACGCGGTTGCCCGCCTCCGTCACGCGACCCTCGCCCACGGCGACGACGGTGCCGGTCTGCGGCTTCTCCTTGGCGGTGTCCGGAATAACCAGACCCGAAGCAGTGGTGGTCTCGGCCTCGGTGGCCTTGACCAGGATCTTGTCGTCAAGCGGCTTGATGTTCACGCTTGCCACAGTTCGCCTCCATGTGTGGATATCGGTGTCATTTGTCTGGCCCGAAAGTCACAGCCGTCGTCGCGGGTGCCGGCGTCACCTTGTGTGCCGAGTCGCCTCGACACACGAACCACTTAGCACTCTACCCATGGGAGTGCTAGCGCTTCAAGGCCCGGCCTGCGAGATGTCAGTGGGTGAGGTTCTCGACCATCAGCACTTGCAGCTCACCGACCAGGAAACCGAGGATCGCACCCACCATGATCAGGGTCTTCTCATCGGCCTGGAACGCGGGGCGCAGGACGCCCTCGAACTCCTCGGGTGTCATCGCGGCCATCTTCTCGATCATCGTGGCGCGAATGTCGAGCTTGGCGTCGAGGTAGTCGGTGGCCTCGCCGAGGATCACGGGCAGGGCGGTGACGAAGTCGTCGGCACCCGCCCGCGACATGGGGCCGATCTGCGTCATGTCGAGCCCGCCCGCGACCTTCCCCACGGGGCCGCCGACCGCGCTGCCCACGGCGCCCACCGCGTCGGCGACCACCCCGACCAGCGCGCCGACGGTGACGGGGCCGACGCCGATGCCGTCGAGCCCGGTGCTGCGGCGCAACGCCTTCTCGATGCTCGGCATCTCCTCCTCGATCGCCTCGCGCAGCACGCCGGCCACCACGGTGACCAGTTGGTCGCGGTGCGGACCGGTGAACAGCGAGCGGACCAGCCGGTCGGAGGTGAGCACACGCGCGGCGATCAGGCTGCCGTACTCCTCGGAGACCGCGATGCGGTGCTTGAGGAACAGGCCCTGCCATTCGACGAGGCCGAGGTAGCGCTTCGGTTCCTTGGGGTTGAAGATCAGGCGCAGCGCGGCCCAGTCGGTGAACCAGCCGGTGAAGAGGCCGAACAGCGGCATCACCCAGGGGTTGCGGAACACCGCCCAGGCGGCGGCCTGCAGGATGCCGATGAGGAAGCCGAAGACCAGGCCGCTGCGCCGGATGAAGGCGAACTCGCGCCGGCCGACGTCGAGGAACATCTTCTCCAGCAGGTCCGGATCGGCGAGCACCTCCCGCGTCACCATCTCCTTGAGATCGAAGACCTCGTCGAGGTTGTCGCGGATGGCGGCCACGAGCTGCGGCACGAGCGACCGGGCGATCACCTGTGCGCGCTGCACCACGAGGTCACGGCCGGTGCCGGGCAGCAGGTTCCACAGCGCGGGCTGGTACTCGGCGGCCACCACGGGCACGATGCGGGCGACCTCACGGCGCAGGGCGCGTTCCATCCGGTCGCCGAGTTCCTCGGGATCGACCTTCTCCAGGATCTCGGAGGCGGAGACCAGGCGGTCGGTGAGGGTGTCGCACAGCACCTCGACCATCTGCGGGGCGCGCTTGGGGATGATGCCCTGCCAGCCGAGCTTGCCGATGCCCCTGAACTGCTGCGGCCGGAACATCATTCGGATCGCAACGATCTTGGTGCCCCAGCCGATGAGCGCGGCGATGATCGGCATCGACGCGTAGATCGGCCAATTCCGTTGCAGGTCGGCGGTGATCGCTGCCCAGGACTGCATGGCGACACAGTACGCACGCGGCGCAGCCCCCGGGGCCGGTTAGGAGGACTCGGATCGCACCTGGTCGACGTACCGAACGAGGCCGTCGACGAGCCGGTCGAGCCCGAAGACGTAGGCGGCGTCACCGTCGTGGGCGGCACCCATCGCCTCGCCCGCTGCGGTGCCGACGCGGGAGGCGAGCGGATAGTCGGCGGGGTCGATGACCGCCGCGAGGGCTGCGCCGTAGTCGGCCCACCACTGCGCCGGGGTCGCGGGATCCGGTCGGCGCGCGGCCTCGTCGCGCGCTGTCCCGCGGACGAAGCCGAGTACCTGGTTCAGGCACAGGTCCATGGGCACGTCGTCGAGCCCGAGCGCGTCGAAGACGGCGAGCTCGGTCTCGTACTTCCCGACGGTGCCGGGCCCCAGGACGGGACTCTCGAGCGGCGCGTCGGTGAGCCAGGGGTGCGCGCGGTGGGCGGCCAGGTTGCGGTCGGCGAGTTCGCGCACCGATTGCGGCCAGGGCTGATCGATGGGTCCGGCCGCGTGCACCTCGGCGTTGACGGCATCGGTCATGAGGTCGAGGAGGCGCTCTTTCCCGTCGGCGTAGGTGTACACGGCCATCCGTGAGGCGCCGACCTCCTCGGCGATCCGGCGGATGGTGGCGGCCGCGAGGCCCTCGGCATCGGCGATCCGGATCGCGGCCGCGACCACGGTGTCCACGTCGAGCCGGGACTTGGGCCCGCGGCGCGACGGCTCGGGCACGCGCCACAGCAGCCGGACGAAGCGCGCGGCGTCGGATTCGGTCACGGGAACAATCCTGCCACCCCACGCGTTAAACTCATGTCGTTGTCCGCTAATTACGCATCGGAGAGCCCATGAACATCACCTCGCACACCCTTTCGCTCAACGTCGCCGACCCGATCGCCTCCGCGGAGTTCGTCCGCCGCCACTTCGGTTACACCCCGCAGATGAGCTTCGACGGCGTGGAATCGGTGGCGGCACCGGACGGCGGACCGTCGATCGTGTACCTGCGCACCGGCCTTTCCACGTTCAAGCCCGAGAGTCAGGCCGGATCGGCGACCGGCCTACTCGTGGTGTTCACCGTGGACGACATCGACACGCAGTACCAGCGGCTGCGGGCTGCCGGGGCGCCGGTGGTGACGGCCATCGAGACCGAGCCCTGGGGCGAGCGGTACTTCCAGACCGCCGACCCCAACGGCGTCGTCTATCAGCTGGTGCAGTGGGTGACCGCCGACGGCGAGCCTCCCCGCTAGCTCGACGACGCGCGCCCCCGGCTTCGAAAGCCGGGGGCGCGCAGCGTTATCGGGCGTCAGTCGACCAGCTGTGGAGCCGGAGTGGCCTGGGCCTGCGGCCGGGAGAGCCCGAGGACGACGGCGGTGCCGGCGATCCCGACCACGGTCAGGCCCACGATCACCGTGATGGCGGTGGTCATGCCGGGCAACAGCTGCCCGGGCTCGGCGGCGACGTGCCCACTGGTGGTGATCGCGGTGACCACGGCCATCATCACCGCGCCGCCCACCTGGATGAAGGTGTTGAGAAGGCCCGAGGCCAGACCCTGCTCATCGTCGTCGACACCTGCGGTGGCCTGCGAGTTCACCGCCGGGAAGGTGAGTGCGAAGCCCACGCCCAGCAGCAGAATGGTGGGGAACAGGAACACCCAGTAGCTGGCGCCGGGCTCGGCGCGCAGGAACCAGGCGTACGCGCCGAGGAAGGCGAGCAGGCCCACCGCGACGAGCACGGTGCTGTTCACCCGGTCGAGCACGGCGTCGATCTTGGTGGCCGAGGCCACCACGAGCAGGCCTGCAGGTAGGAAGGCGAGCGACATCGCCACCGGGCTCCAGCCGAGCGAATCCTGCACGTACAGCGTCACCAGGAACTGGAAGGCCGCGTAGCCGCCGAACATCACGAATCCGGCGAGGTTCGCGTGCACCAGCCGCACCGACTTCAGGATCGACAGGCGCACCAGCGGGTGCGGGTGCTTGAGCTCGATCACCACGAAGGCCACGGCCAGGAGTGCGGCCACGGTGAACAGGGTGAGCACGGTGGCGGAGGTCCAGCCCAGGCCGGGCGCCTGGACCACGGTGTACACCAGCAGGAGCAGGGCACCCGTGGAGGTGAGCGCGCCCGCCACATCGAATCGCTTGAGCGCGAACTTCTCCGACGGTGCGGCCTTCGGGATCACCTTCCAGCCGAGCACCACGAGCGCGAGAGCGATCGGGCCGGGGAAGAGCAGGGTGAGCCGGTAGGAGACCTCGGTGAGCAGGCCGCCGAAGACGAGGCCGAGAGAGAAGCCGGAGGCACCGCACACGGTGTAGATGGAGAAGGCCTTGTTGCGGGCGGGCCCCTCGGCGAAGGTCGTGGTGATGATCGACAGTCCGGCGGGCACGGTGAAGGCCGCGGCCACGCCCTTGATGAAGCGCAGCGCGATCAGCACGGCGGGCACGTCGATGAAGGCGGTGGCGACGGAGGCGATACCGAAGACGAGCACGGCGCCGAGGAAGACGGGGCGGCGGCCCAGCAGGTCGGCGGCGCGGCCACCGAGCAGGAGCAGACCGCCGTAGCCGAGCACGTAGCCCGAGACGATCCATTGCAGGGCCGCGGGTTCCATGCCGAGGGCGGCCTTGATGGAGGGCAGTGCCACGCCCACCATCGAGATGTCGAGGGCGTCCAGGAAGAGCGCGCCGCAGAGGACGAGCAACAGGAGCCAGGTGCGGGAGGTCCATCCGGTCGGCGAGGTCACGTGGAGCGACGGTGCGTCGGACCCGGTGGGCGCTGTCGGGTTCTCGTGTGTGGTGGTCACGAGCGAGAACTCTATGCGCATGCATTCAATGTGTCTACATTTATTTCTCAGGAATATTTTGCGCGCGCCCGGTGTAGCATGTGGCCATGACGGTCAAAGGCGACATCGCGCCGGCGGCGGAGGCGGGCCCCGAGTCCGAGGCCGACGAGGCGCTGGCCGCGCAGTGGCACCAGCTGATGCGCGACTACGCGCGCATGTCGTGTGCGCTCGACCGGGCTCTGAGCGCCCACGACCTCACCTCGTCGGAGTTCGAGGTCCTGGAGCAGCTCGCCCGGGCCGGCACCGACGGCCTGCGCATGGCGGATCTCGCCGAGCGCGTGCACCTGTCGCAGTCGGCACTCTCACGACTCGTCGCGCGACTGGAACGGGACGGCCTCGCCGCCCGCTCGATGTGCTCGAGCGATCGCCGCTCGGTTTTCACCACCATCACCGAGGAGGGCGGGCGCCGCTACGCCGACGCCCGCCCCACTCAGCGGTCCGTGCTCCGCGCGGAGGTCGCCACCTGCCGGGTGGGCGAATACCTGTGCGGCGAGGAGGATTCCGCGAACTAGCTCGCAGTCCCGGCCACGGCGGCGTCGATCAGATCGGCGATCTCCGCGGGGTGCGAGGCGAGCGACGCGTGGCTGGCCTCGAGCTCGATCACGCCGCGGGGTGCGATCCGCTCCGCCATCCGACGCTCGTTGTCCGGGTGGATCATCCGATCCTCCGTGGACACCTGGTACCAGCTGGGCTTGTGCCGCCACGCGGGCTCGGTGATCGCATCACCGAAAGTGGATGCCAGCGGCGCCTTCTGCGTGACCGCCATGACCAGCGCCTCGTCGGCGGAGAGGTCCTGGGCGAAGTTCGCGTGGAACTCGTCCTGCTTGATCCACAGGTAGCCGTCCGAATCGGGGGCCAGGGCCGCCGCACCTGCCGGCGGGTTCTCCTGAGTGATGCCGCCGGGGCTCTCCCCCGCATCGGGGGCGAAGGCCGCGACGTACACCAGTCCGACGACATTGGGCAGGTTACCCGCCTCGGTGATCACGGCGCCGCCGTAGGAGTGGCCCACCAGGATCACGGGCCCGTCGACCTGCGCCACCATCTTGCGGGTGCGCTCCGCATCGTCCGCCAGCGAGGTGAGCGGGTTCTCCACGGCGCGCAGCTCGGGGTAGCCCCGCTTGCGGAGTTCGACGATCACCCCGGCCCAGTGGGCGGCGCCGCCCCAGAAGCCGTGAACGAGGACGATGGTCGGCTTGTCAGTCATTGCGTGTGCCCTTCCGGTGATGCGAACTATGCTGTGCACGACCCAGAGTAGAAGGATGTTCAGTCAAACAACATGCCTGAATCGACGCAGTTCTTTGCAGATCGTCCAGACGTCTCCCGCCCTGATGCCCTGTCGGAACTCCTCCGATCGGTGCGGCTGTACGGCGTTCGCGCGGCACGATACGTGTCCGAGGGACCCTTCAGCGAGCACGTCGCAGACCGGCGGTTGGTCTATCTCGCCGTCTCCACCGGGCTCACCGTTCGGGTGGGCGATGCCGATGTCCCCCTCGCGCCGGCGGATATGGTGCTGCTCGCCCGTGGTGACGAACACCTGCTCCACGGCACGGGAGCCACCGAGTGGGTGCGAGGCGAATTCGACGTCGACTCCGCCGTGGCCGACCCGGTGCTCTCCGTCCTTCCCCCACTGATCCGCTGCGCCGCTGACGACCCCGGCGCGCAATGGCTTCCGCTGAGCCTGTACCTGCTGCTCGATGAGGCGAAGAACCCGCGTCCCGGCGGGGATGTGATGTCGTCCCGGATCCTGGAACTCTTGTTCATCCACGCCCTCCGCCATTGGGCCGCAACCGGTTCCGAATCGAATCCGGGCTGGCTCACCGCCGCGATGGATCCGAACATCGGACCGGCCCTGACGGCTGTGCACGCGCATCCGGACCGGCCGTGGACGGTGGCGGAGCTCGCCGAGGTCGCGATGCTGTCCCGATCGGCCTTCGCGGCGAGGTTCACCCGGCTGCTCGGCGTGGCACCGTCGGCGTACGTGACCGACCGGCGGCTGGACCGTGCGGCCGAGCTGCTGCGGGAATCCGATCTGCCGGTCGGAGAGGTCGGGCGCGCTGTGGGCTACGGGTCGGAAGCGGGCTTCAGCCGGGCCTTCTCACGGCGGTACGGCGCGTCGCCGCGTCGCTGGCGCTCCGGGGTGGACGGCTAGCGCGGCGCGTCGTCCGCCCGGTCCGGGCGCGCGGCGTAGACCGCACCCACTGCCAGCAGTGCCACGCCCACCACGAGGAAGGCGATCACCCGGACCACACCGTCGAGCGAGGCCAGGTCGAACAGGAAGAGCTTTGCGACCGCCGCGCCGATCATCACCAGTCCGGCGACGGTGGTCGCCGGGCCCGTGCCCGGACGGCGCACGAGCACGGCTGCGGCGCCGACGGCCATCCAGGTGACGGTGGCGAGGCCGTGGCCCCAGCGCATGCCGGCCGGGCCGGCAACGGCCCAGCCCGCGTTGACCAGCAGCACGGTGGTGGAGCCGAGGATGATCGCGCCGCCGGCGATGAGGATGGCGGTGCGCCGTTCGGCGGGCACCGCGCCCGATCCGCGCCACACCAGGACCGCGCCGAAGGCGATACCCAGTGCGGACGCGACCAGGACGCCGGCGGATCCCGCGTAGCGCACGGTCTCGGACGATGTGGCGAGCACTGTGGCGCCGAAAGTCCCCACACCGAGCAGGATTCCGATGCCACCGAGAATGCATCCGCACGTCATGGCCACTCGGTCGCGCGCGCCGGCCGAGAGCGCCGCGGTGCCCGCACCCAGGAGCGCGGCCGGAATCCACACCGGCGGCACGAGGACCGCGGTCCCCAGCAGGGCGGCGACGGTGGCGGTGCCGAACCACGCGGCGCGGACCCCGGTCACGGTGCCGGGCAGCAGGCCCATCGCCACGGCGCCGGCGATGAGGGCGGCCACCCCGCCGGCCGCGGCCCACGCGGGCGCCCCGGGGAGCGCGACGAGCACGGGTAGAGCAGCGATCATGCCGCCGGCGACGAGCGGCAGGGCGCGACCGTCGCGGGCACGCGGATCGGCGGCGGCGAGCAGGCCCACGGTCGCGCCCAGTACGGCCGCACCCAGGGCGGGGAGCGCCTCGGCCGAATCGGCGGCCAGGGCGAGAACCGCGAGCGTGCCGGAGGTCCCCACCGAGCGGACCAGGTGCAGCCATTGCCAATCAGCGGGGCGGCGCACGCCGATCGAGGCGATCGCCAGGATCACCGTGAATCCGCCGAGGAGGTACCCGGAGTCCGCGAGCGGCGGCGCCAGCGGATAGATCGGTGCGAAGACGGCGATACCGAGCCACTGCGAGTTCCACCGCGACGCGAGCCAGAGACCGCCGAGCGCGATGAGCCCCGAGAGAGCCAGGCCGACGGCCGGATTCACCCAGTGGTAGATACCGGTGATCGCCACGGTGTCGAGGTAGGCGGCGGCCACACCCGTGGCGGCGAGGGCGCTGGCCCCCACGGTCCCGCCCGGGCGGCGGTGCAGCCAGAGCGCGGTGCCGAGCAGTCCCGCGGCCAGTGCGGTGCCGAGGCCCACGCGCACGGCCGGGCCGAGCAGCCCGGCCTGGGCGGCGAGCACGAGCAGGAGCGCGACGCCCACCAGCGTCACCAGGACCCCGGCTCCGGCGAGCACTCGCCCCACGGTGAAGGGCGAGGCCGCGCTCGGCGTCGCCGCGGGCGCGGGCGCGGAACCGGGGCCCGGCGTCCAGACGGGGCCGGACACACCGGTGTTGGGCCGGGCGGGCGGCACGGGCCGGGGAGCGGGCAGCGGCGCCGGGAGCGGCCGGGCCGGGACCTGTGCGGGAACAGGGGCGACGGTGCCGCGCGGGTCGCGGGCGATCTCGCCGAGTTCCACCTGCATCCATTGCAGGCGGCGCACGGTGATATCGAGCTCGGTGGCGAGCCGGGCGATCCGGGAGTCGGTTGCGGTCATGCCTCAACGATCCCGGACCCGGCCCGCCGACGGATGCGTACGACTACTCAGTCGCGCGGGGTACTTCCCGCCAACTCCTTCTCCTGCGCCTGGTCGGCGGCGTCGCCGCGCGGGATGAAGACGGCGATGACGGCGGCCACCAGCGCGGCGACGGCGGCCACCACGAAGATGGTCTGGAAGGCGCCGGCGGTGGGGATCACATGGCCCGCCATGGTGACCGACTTCGCCGAGATGATGGCCGCGGCGACGGCGGAGCAGATGGTGGTGCCCAGCGAGCGCATCAGGGCGTTGAGGCCGATCGCCGCACCGGTCTTGTTCGGAGGCACGGCCGACATGATGATCGTGGGCATCGCGGCGTAGGCGATGGCGACACCCACGGTGCCGACGACGCTGGCCAACGACAGCTTCCACGCGGCGTCCATCATCAGGTACGCCAGCACGTAGCCGAAGGAGACCACCAGGGCACCGATCGCCAGGGTGTAGGTGGGCCCGATCTTGCGGATGAGGATGCTGGAGACGGGCGCGAAGATCATCATCATGATGCCGCCCGGCATCATCCACAGGCCTGCCTCGAGCAGCGACTTGCCGAGTCCGAATCCGGTGGCGGTGGGGTACTCCATGATCTGCGGTACCGCCAGCATCATCGCCATCATGCCGAAGCCGATGGTGATGGTCGCGATGTTGGTGATGAGCACCCGCGGGCGGGCGGAGGTGCGCAGGTCGACGAGCGGATCGTCGTGGCGCAGTTCGTAGGCGCCCCAGGCGAACAGCACCAGGACGCCGCCGATCCCCAGGGTGAGGGTGCCGACCGAGGTCCAGCCCCAGTCGTTGCCCTTGCTGATGGCGACGAGCGCGCCGACCAGCCCCACGGCCAGACCGAGGGTGCCGATCACGTCGATCCGGCCACCCACGCCGGGGGCGCCGTTGGGCAGCACGAAGACCACCGCCGCGAGGATGAGCAGCGCCAGGCCGGTGGAGACCCAGAACAGCATGTGCCAGTCGTAGGTCTGCGCGATCCAGGCGGAGAGCGGCAGGCCGATGGCGCCGCCCACGCCGAGGGTGGCGCTCATCGCGGCCACGGCGGTGGCGGTCATCGACGGCGGGGTCACCTCGCGCATCATGCTGATGCCCACCGGGATGAAGGCCATCGCCAGGCCCTGCAGTACGCGGCCGACGAGCATGATGAGCAGACCGTCCGACAGGGCCGCCGCCAGCGAGCCAGCCACCAGGAGCACAGCGGTGAGGATCAGGACGGGGCGTTTGCCGATCATGTCGGCGAGCCGGCCGCCCACGGGCATGGCGACGGCGGCCGCGAGGAGGGTCGCCGTGATCACCCAGGAGGCGTTCGCCGACGAGGTGTTCAGCAACTGCGGCAGCTCGGGCTGGATGGGGATCACGAGCGACTGCATGAGCGCGGCCACCATGCCGCCGAAGCACAGGATGATCACGGTCACGAGGGGGTGATTGCGGCGGGAAGCGCCGGAATCAGGCGCAGCGGACGGGGCCGCGGCGGAAACATTGCTGGTCACAGGGCAGTCCTTCGGACGATTTCACATACATGTGTGTAACATACATATTGTTGTTGCCTGCAACCATATGCCCCGGAACGGGCGGCGTGCAACACGGACGATCCGGACTGCGGGCAGAATCGGAGCTGATATGGACGACGCGGCGCGGCGCCTGGAGCGCGAGATCAACACACTCGGGCAGCATCTGCGTGCGCGGCCGAAGTCGATGGAATTGCGCCTGGATCGCTCGGCCTACCTCGTGCTGCTCCTGCTCGACTGCAACGGCCCGCAGACGCTCAAGGAGATCGCGACGGCGATGGAGTTGGAGCAGTCCACCGTGAACCGGCAGGTGAACCGCGCGATCGATCGCGGCCTGCTGGAATCGGTGACCGCCGAGGCGGGGCCCCGGCTGATCCGCGCCACACCGGCGGGCGACGAGGCCTTCCAGCGCGACCGCGAGGTGAAGCTGCGGGGTATCGCGAGCATCCTGGGTGACCTCGACCCCGAGCATCGGGAATCCCTGATCTCCAGCCTGGTCGCCCTCAACGCGGCGCTCGAATCCCGGAGCGGGCGGGGCTGATCCGCTACACCTTGCTGCGGCGCACCGAGAGGCCGGGATCGGTGGCCGCGCGCAGGTCCGTCGGCGTGGGATCGGCATCGATCACGTGCGCACCCAGGGTCGCGATCATCACGCCGTTGTCGGTGCACAGGCGCGGTTTCGGCACGCGCAGCTCGAAACCAGCAGCGTCGCAGCGCTCCTGGGCGAGCGAGCGGATACGCGAGTTCGCAGTGGCGCCGCCGCCGAGCACAAGCGTCTCGACGCCCGTGTCCTGCGCCGCGCGGATCGCCTTGAAGGTGAGGACGTCCGCGACGGCCTCCTGGAAGGAGGCGGCGATGTCCTCGACCTGCAGGGCGCGCCCCGCGGCCTTCTCGGCCTCCACGTGCCGGGCCACCGCCGTCTTGAGACCGCTGAACGAGAAGTCGTGGCGGGCATCCTGCTGCCGGGTCATGGCGCGCGGGAAGCGAATCGCGTTCGGGTCACCGCGCTGCGCCAGCTCGTCGATCACGGGTCCGCCCGGGTAGCCGAGGCCGAGCAGCCGCGCGACCTTGTCGAAGGCCTCCCCCGCGGCATCGTCGACGGTGGTGCCGAGCTCGGTGATCGGGGCCCCCAGGTCGGTGACGTGCAGCAGATGCGTGTGGCCGCCGGAGACGAGCAGCGCGACGCAGGGCGGCATCGGCCCGTGTTCGAGGGTGTCGACGGCGACGTGTCCGCCCAGGTGGTTGAGGCCGTAGAAGGGCACGTCCCAGGCCGCGGCGTAGGCCTTCGCGGCGGCGACACCCACCAGCAGCGCACCGGCCAGGCCTGGGCCGATGGTCACGGCCAGCGCGTCCGGGCGCTCGACGCCGGCGGTCGCGAGGGCGCGGCGCATCGTCGGGACGATGGCCTCCAGGTGCGCGCGCGAGGCCACCTCGGGCACCACTCCCCCGTATCGGGCGTGCTCGTCCTGCGACGATGCCACCTCGTCGGCCAGCAGGGTGGCGGTGCGTGTTCCGGCGTCCCAATCGACGATGCCCACGCCGGTCTCGTCGCACGAGCTCTCGATCCCCATCACGATCATCGGATCGGCTCCCTCTTCATGGTGTACGCATCGGCACCGGACGGCCGGTAGTAATTCTTCCGCGTGCCGACGGTGACGAATCCGTTGCGCTCGTACAGGGTTCGGGCGGTGTCGTTGTCGGTGCGCACCTCCAGGAAGACGGCGCCGCCGTGCTTGTCGGCATCGTCGAGCAGTCGCCGCAGCAGGGCGTAGCCGATGCCCCGGCCCTGGTACCGCGGATCGACCCCGATGGTGTGCACCTCGGACTCGGGGAAGAAGGTGTTGCCCAACAGGCCGAGTCCGGCGTAGCCGATCAGTTCCCCGCCGTCACGAGCGGCGTAGAACCGGACGTCCTTGTGATCCGCCTCGGAGCGGAACGCCGAAGCGGGCCAGGGATTGTCACCGGGGAACAGGATCTTCTCCAGGTCGGCGCAGCGCTCGGCATCGTCGGCGCGGAGCGCATCGATCACGATGTCAGCCACGCGAGGCCATCTCCACGGCGTCGGGCCGGCGCAGGTACAGCGGCACCAGGGGCTGCGGCGGGGTGCCGATCAGGTGGCGCCCCACGGCCACCAGGGTCTGCGGTGTGGGCGAGCCCTCGACCACGATGGCGCCCGCAGCGTCCAGTTCGGCGGGCTTGATCACGCCCGGCCCCTCCGTGCGTTCGCCGTCGCGGTAGCGGGCCCAGTAGACCTCCTTGCGGCGGGCGTCGGTCACGACGAGGACATCGCCGGGATGCCCGTGCGCGATCGCGTCCAGGCTGCACACACCGTGCACCTCGATGCCGAGCGCATCGCCGAAGGCGGCGCCGGTGGCCATACCGACGCGGAGTCCGGTGAACGGTCCCGGGCCGCAGCCCACGATCACGGCGCCGAGATCGGAGCGCTGCAGCCCGGATTCGGCGAGGCATTCGAGGATGAACGGGGTGAGCACCTCGGCGTGACCGCGCGAGTGCGTCTGTCCGCGCTCAGCGAGCACCCGGCCGAATTCGAGGTCGACGATGCCCACCGTGAGCGCCGGTGTGGCGGTATCGAGGGCGAGCACGAACATAGGTGCAGGTTACCGCCTCGGGGCCGCCCGCCCCGAATCCGTGAGCCGGGCGGCATCCGGTTCGTTCGGGTCGACGGTGCGCCCACCTTCGTCTCGCTGGACCGGCTGACACTGTCGGTGGAGGGGCGCACGATGGGGACATGAGCAACGAATCCCTCGACGATTGGGCTCCGCTCGTGCGGGGCCTGCGCACCCGCTTCCGCACCGGCGATTTCGCCACCGGCCTCGCCCTGGTCACCGAGTTCGCCACCGCGGCGGAGGAGGCGAACCACCATCCCGATCTCACGCTCACCTACGGCCACGTGGACGTATTGCTCTACAGCCACGATGCGGGCCGGGTCACCGATCGGGACCGCACCCTCGCGGCGCGGTACTCAGAGCTGGCGCGCGCCCGCTCCGTCCCCGCCGAACCGCTGGCCCTCACCGTCGTCGAGCTCGGCCTCGACACGGCGGACCAAGCGGTGATCGCGCCGTTCTGGGCGGCCGTACTGCGGCTCGAGGCGAAGCAGGGGAAGTACGAGGAGTTCGAGATCCGCGCGCATGACGCCGACGCCGTGCTGTGGTTCCAGGGCACCGAACCGCACGACTCACCGCGGCAGCGGTTCCACCTGGACGTGTGGGTCGATCCACGCGAGGCGCAGCCGCGGATCGCCGCCGCGCTGGCGGCCGGCGGGCGCCTGGTCACCGACGCCTACGCACCGTCGTTCTGGGTGCTCGCGGACCCCGACGGCAATCACGCCTGCATCTGCACCGTGACCGGGCGGGACTGACCGGGGCCCTGCTCACTCGGTCGTATCCACGACCGCGGTCCGCAGATCGTCCCGTTGCGCCGGCTCCTCCTTGTGGTCGAAGGGATCGGCGTCCGGGGTGTCGTCCTTGGGGACGGCCTTCGTGGAACCACTGCCCGAGGTGCTCGAATCGGCACTGCCCTTGCCGGGGCTGCTTCCACCCGGGGTGACTCCGCCCGAACTGCCGGTGGGCGACTTGGGCGGATCGGCGACACTCGGGTCGGCCGTCGTGGCGTCGTGAGCCTTGTCGGTGCTGCCGCCGGTGTCGGGCTTGGTCGGCGCCTCTCGCTGCGTGCTGTCCGCGGGTGTCGTGGGCTTGTCCGCCCCGCCGGCCCGAGCCGCATCGTTCGCCGCCTTCTCCGCAGCCGCGGCCCGGTCGGCAGCATCGGCCGCGGCCTTCTCCGCGGCCGCACGGTCGGCAGCGGAGCGCTCCGCACCGTCGCGGTCCACCGGGGGTTTCGACGCCTCCTGGGCCGCCTTGTCCGCGGCATCCTTGGCCTTCGCCGCATCGGCCGCGGCGGCCTTGGCCTCCGCATCGGCCTGAGCGGCGTCCCGCGCGGCATCGGAGGCGGCCTTATCGGCGGCAGCGTGCTCGGCGGCTTCCTTGTCGGCATTGGCGCGCTCGGCCGCAGCCTTATCCGCGGCCTCCTTCGCCGCCGCTGAGGAATCCGCAGCCGCCTTATCCGCCGCAGCCTTATCCGTGTTCGCCTTCTCGACCGCGGCCTCCGCCGCTGCCGCCTTATCAGCGGCTTCCTTCGCCGCCGCCGACGAATCCGCCGCCGCCTTATCCGCAGCCGCCTTGTCTGCGTTCGCCTTATCCGCGGACTCCTTCGCCGCCGCTGCCTGCTCTGCCGCTGCGGCTTCCTTCGCGGCCGCGGCGTCCTTCGCTTCCGCGGCGCGATCCGCGGCGGCCGAGCTGTCGGCCAGCGCCTGGTCCGCCTTGTCCTTGGCGGCCCGCGCCTCGTCGGCTGCTGCGGCGGACCGCTCCGCCGCCTCCTTGTCGGCAGCCGCCTTCTGCGTGGCGTCCGCTGCGGCCGCGTCCGCCTGCTTCTGCGCCTCAGCGGCATCGGCGGACGACTTCTCCGCCGCCTTCTGCGCCTCGGCCGACTTGTCGGCCGCCGCCTGGTCGGCAGCCGCCT
The DNA here is from genome assembly GCF_039525985.1 of Tsukamurella strandjordii. Classification (NCBI taxonomy): domain Bacteria; kingdom Bacillati; phylum Actinomycetota; class Actinomycetes; order Mycobacteriales; family Tsukamurellaceae; genus Tsukamurella; species Tsukamurella strandjordii. The sequence continues at coordinate 581,601 of NZ_BAAAII010000002.1, forward strand.
TGTCCTGCGCTTCCTTCGCCTTCTCGGCGGCCTTATCCTGTGCCGCAGTGCTGTCTGCGGCCGACTTCTCAGCGGCGTCGCGGGCCTGCTCGGACTCGTCGGCCTTCGCCTTATCGGCGGCGGCCTTCTCGGATGCGGCCTTGGCCTCATCGGCGGCGTCCGCAGCGGCCTTGTCGGCGGCCTTGCGTTCGTCGGCGATCTTGCTCGCGTCCGACGCCGCTTGGTCTGCTGCGGCCTTATCCGCGGCAGCCTTATCGGAGGCGTTCTTGGCCGAGTCGGCCTTCTCCGCGGCCGCCTTATCCGCCGCCGCGCGGTCCTCCGCAGCCTTATCGGCAGTGGCCTTGTCCGCCGCCGCCTTATCGGACGCCACCTTGGACGCGTCCGCGGCAGCCTTCTCGGCTGCGGCCTTATCGGAGGCGTCCTTCGCCGCATCGGCGGCGGCCTGATCGGCGGACGACTTATCGGCAGCGGCCCGGTCGGCGGCGGCCTGATCAGCGGCCGCCTTGTCCGCGGCGGCCTTCGAGGCCGCGTCCGCATCGGAGCTGGCCTTCGCCGCGTCCGAGGCCGCCTTATCGGCTGCGGCCTTCTCTGCGGCGGATTGATCCGAGGCAGCCTTGGCCGCGTCGGCCTTATCGGCGGCGTCCTTACGCGCGGCATCGGCCTGCTCCTGCGCCGCAGCAGCATCCGCAGCAGCCTTATCCGCCGCATCCTTCGCCGCCGCAGCCTCATCCGACTCCGACTTCGCCTTCGCCGCCGCATCCGCCGCAGCCTTATCCGCCGCAGCCTTCTCCGACGCCTCCTTATCGGCAGCCGCAGCAGCATCACGCGCCTTCGCAGCCTCATCACTCGTACTCGCCGCATCCGCAGCGGCCTTATCCGCCGCCGCCTTATCCGCAGCCGCCTTATCCGCCGCCGACTTATCCGCCGCGGCCTTATCCGCCGCCGCCTTATCCGCAGCTTCCTTATCCGCAGCCGACTTATCCGCAGCAGCCTTATCGTCGGCAGCCTTCTTCGACGCCGCATCCGACGCCGCAGCAGCATCCGCCGCAGCCCTCGCCGCATCCGCCGCATCCTTATCCGCAGCCGACTTATCCGCCGCAGCCCGATCCGACGCCGCCTTATCGTCCGCAGCCTTCTTCTCCGCAGCATCCCGCGCAGCCGCAGCATCCGACGCAGCCTGCGCCGCATCCGACGCCGACTTATCCGCAGCCGACTTATCCGACGCCGCCTTATCCGCAGCAGCCTTCGCATCCGCCGCCCGATCCGCCGCCGCCTTCGACGCCGCATCCGCATCCGAACTGGCCTTCGCCGCATCCGCAGCCGCCTGATCCGCCGCCGACTTATCCGACGCAGCCTTATCCGCCGCAGCCCGATCCGACGCCGCCTGATCCGCAGCCTTCGACGCCGCATCCGCCTTCGCCGCAGCATCCTTCTCCGCAGCATCACGCTCCGCAGCAGCCTTCTCCGCAGCAGCCTTCGTATCCGCCGCCTTCTGCGCCGCCGCAGCATCCACATCCGTCTTACCGGCCACATCAGCCGCCGCAGCATCCGCCGCCCGCTGCGCCTGATCCGCCTCCGCCGCAGCCTTATCCGCCGCAGCCCGCGCCTCATCCGCAGCCGACTTATCCGCCGCAGCCTTATCCGCAGCCGCCTTCGCAGCAGCATCCGCCTGCTCCTGCGCCGCCTTAGCATCCGCCGCAGCCTTATCCGCAGCATCCTTCGCAGCCGCAGCCTCATCCGCCGCCGCCTTATCAGCAGCAGCCTTCTCCGACGCCGCCTT
>NZ_BAAAII010000002.1:583403-919222 GCF_039525985.1 Tsukamurella strandjordii
GCAGCATCCGCAGCAGCCTTATCCGCCGCATCCTTCGCCGCCGCAGCCTCATCCGACTCCGACTTCGCCTTCGCCGCCGCATCCGCCGCAGCCTTATCCGCCGCAGCAGCGGCTTCGGCGATGGCCTCGCGCTCCGCCTTCGTCGCATCGGCGGCGGCCTGATCCGCGGCGGCCTTGTCCGCCGCGGCCCGGGCGGCCGCATCGGGGTCGTTCGGGTTCTTCGCGGCATCGGCGGCGGACTTGTCCGCCTTGTCCTTAGCCGCAGCGGCCTTGTCCTTGGCCGCCTTCACCGCGGTGTCGTCGTAGTCGACATTGCCCACGGCCGCAGCGGAGGCGTCCGCCGCCTTATCCGCGGCGGCGGACTTGTCGGCCGCATCGGCGGCGGCCTTATCAGCCTGATCCTTCGCCTTGTTCGCCTTGTCGAGGGCGTCGCGCGCGCCGGCTTCCGCGGCGATCGCGGCCTGCCGGTCTTTGTCCGCCGCGGCCTGGTTGGCCGCGGCCTTATCGGAGGCCGCCTTCGCGGCGTCGGCATTGGCGTCGGCCTGGTCCTGCGCCTTCTTGGCCGCATCGAGGTTGGACTGCGCCTTCTTGATCCGCTGCAGCAGGATCTTGTCGAGCGCGTTGTAGATGAGGCCCTTCTCGGCGTCGTCCAGTTCCTTCTGGCGCTGGTCCACCAGATCCTGGGCCGCCTTGGCGTCGCTGTCGGCCTTCTTGCTGGCGTTAGCCGCGTCCGCGGCCTTCGCATCCGCCTCCGCGGCGGCGGCCTTCGCCTGCTCGATGGCCGCGACCTGCGCCTGAGCCTCCTGCTGCGCCTTCGCCGCGTCCGATGCGGCCTGATCCGCGCTGGCCTTATCGGATGCCGCCTTCGCTGCCGTCTGCGCATCGTCCAGCGCCTTGTTGGCCGCGATGGAGGTCGCCTGCGCGGTCGCACTGTCTGCGGCCGCTTGATCGGCCGTCGCCTTATCGGCCGCAGCCTTATCGGCGGCCGTCTTCGCCGCTGCCTCGGTCTCGCTCTTGGTCTGCGCGGCCTGATCCGCCGCGCGTTTGGCGTTCTCCTCGTCGGCGGCCGATTTGTCGGCGGCCGCCCGGCTCGATGCCGCGTTGTCGGCGGCGGTCTTCGCCGCTGCATCCGCCGCCGCGCGCTGATCCGCTGCCCCGTCTGCCGCCGACTTCTGCGCCGCCGCATCGGAGGCCGACTTCTGGGCTGCAGCGTCGGCTGCGCTCGCCTTGCCCGCGGCGTCCGAGCTCGCCGCGGCCTTATCCGCAGCGGCCTTATCCGCCGCCGCCTTCGCCTGCTCCGCCTGGGCCTTCTCGGCGCTCGCCGTGTCCGCTGCGGCCTTGGCATCCGCAGCGGCCTGCGCCGCCGCCTGGTCTGCGGCGGTCTTCGCAGCAGCGGCCTCGTCCGCCGCGGCCTTCGCCGCATCCGCGTCGGACTTCGCCTGATCCGATTGGCCCGCCTTGTCGGAGGCGGCCTTCTCCTTGTCGCCCGCGGCCTGAGCGGCGGCGGCCTTGTCATCGGCCGCCTGCTTCGCATCGGCCGCGGTCTTCTCCGCCGCGGCTTGCGATGCGGCGGCGGCATCCGCCTCGGACTGTTGCCGCGCGGCGTTGTCCGCAGCGGCCTGAGCAGCGGCCTCGCGGTCCTTGGCCGCCTGCGCCGCATCGGCGGCGTCCTGCCGCGCCTTCTCGGCGTCCGCAGCGGACTTGTCCGAGGCATCCTTCGCTGCCGCGGCCCGGTCCGCGGCCGCCTGTGCTGCAGCAGCTTTATCCGACGCGGCCTGTGCCGCATCCGCCGCCGCCTTGGCAGCCGAATCCTTCGCCGCCGCAGAGCCGTCCGCCGTCGCACGATCCGCCGCAGCCTTATCCGACGCCGCCTTCGCCGCCGCATCCGCATCGGACCGGGCCTTCGCCGCCTCCGCAGCCGACTTCTCCGACGCCTCCTGCGCCGCCCGAGCCTTATCGGCGGCTGCTGCCGCCTCGCTCGCCCGGTCCGCGGCCACCTTGGCGGCGGCATCCTTCTGCGCCGCGGCATCCGCCGCCGCCGCACTACTCGCCGATGCCTGTTCGGCGGCCTTCGCGGCAGACTCCGCGGACGCCGCCGCAGCGGCCGAGTTGCCCGCCGCCGCTGCCGCCGCAGCCGCCGTCTCCGCCGCGTTCTTGTCGGCAGCCGCCTTCGCGGCATCGGCGGAAGCCTTGTCCGCCTGAGACTTCTCCGCCGCTGCCTTATCAGCAGTCGCCTTATCGGCGGCGGCCTTCGCCGCGGCCTCCGACTGGTCCCGGATCGTCACCGCATCGGCGGCGGACTTCTGGGCCGCCGCCTCATCGGCCGCAGACTTCTGCGCTGCGGCGTCCGCTGCGCTCGCCTTGTCCGCGGCGTCCGAACTGGCCGCGGCCTTCTCAGCAGCGGCCTTATCCGCGGCGTCCTTGGCCTGTTGCGCTTGCGCCTTCTCGGCGTTCGCCTGGTCTGCGGCCGCCTTGGCATCCGAGGCCGCCTGCGCCGCGGCCTCATCCGCCGCAGTCTTGGCGGCGGCGGCATCGTCGGCCGCGGCCTTGGCCGCATCCGCATCGGCCTTCGCCTGGGCCGACTGATCCGCCTTATCAGCGGCCGCCTTCGCCGTGTCCGAGGCCGCCTGCGCCGCGGCATCCGCCTGGGACTGATTGCCGGCGGCGTCCGCGGCGGCCTTCTCGGCAGCTGCTTGATCGGCGGCTGCCTTATCCGAGGCCGCCTGCTTGCGGTCCGCCTCATCGGCGGCGGACTTCGCCGCCGCATCGCGGTCCTGCGCGATCTTCGCGGCGTCAGCGGCCGCCTTCTCCGCGGCCGCCTGATCGGCGGCAGACTTGTCCGCCGTGTCCTTCGCCGCCGCGGCGGCATCCGCCGCGGCCTTCGAAGCGGCGTCCTTATCCGAGGCCACCGACGCCGCATCCGCCGCCGCCTTGGCAGCCGAATCCTTCGCCGCCGCAGAGCCGTCCGCCGTCGCACGATCCGCCGCAGCCTTATCCGACGCCGCATTCGCCGCCGCATCCGCATCGGACCGGGCCTTCGCCGCCTCCGCAGCCGACTTCTCCGACGCCTCCTGCGCCGCCCGAGCCTTATCGGCCGCGGCGGAGGCATCGGAGGCCTTGTCGGCCGCGTCCTTCGCGGCGGCGTCCTTCTGCGCCGCGGCATCCGCCGCCGCCGCACTACTCGCCGCGGCTTCCTCCGCCGCCTTCGCGGTCGCGTCCGCCGTGACCGCCGCAGCGGCCGAGTTGCTCGCGGCATCTGCTGCGGCAGCGCTCTTCTCGGCCGCGTCCTTATCGGCCTGCGCCTTCGCATTGTCGGCGGCGGACTTATCCGCCTGTGCCTGGTCCGCCGCCGCCTTATCGGCGGCCGCCTTGTCCGAGGCGGCCTTCGCGGCGGACTCCGCCTGATCGCTCGCCTGCGCCGCGTCCGACGCCGCCTTCTGCGCCGCCGACGCATCGTCGGCGGACTTCTGTGCAGCAGCCTCCGCAGCATCGGCCTTCGCCGCGGCGTCGGTGCTGGCCGCGGCCTTGTCCGCGGCCGCCTTGTCCGCGTCTTCGCGCGCCTTGGTCGCGGCATCGCTGTTCGCCGCGGCCTTGTCGGCGGCGTCCTTCGACGCGGCTGCCGCATCGTCGGCGGTCTTCTGGTCGGCCGCCTTGTCCGCGGCAGCCTTCTCGGCCGCATCCGCAGCCTTCTGCGCATCCGCCTGCTCCGCCGCGGATTTATCCGCCACGGCCTTGTCGGCGGCGGCCTTATCGTCGGCGGCCTTCTGGTCGGCCGCCTTATCCGCGGCAGCCTTCTCGGCCGCATCCGCAGCCTTCTGCGCATCCGCCTGCTCGGCGGCGGACTTATCTGCGGCGGCTTTATCCGCCGCTGCCTTCTCGGGGGCTGCCTCGGCGGCCTTCTCGGCCTCCTCGTGCTTCGGATCGTTCTGCGCCGCTTCGGCGGCCTTCGCCGCCTCCTCGGCCGCGGCCGCGGACTTGTCCGCCGCCGCCTTATCGGAGGCCGCCTTATCCGCGGCGGCCTTCTCGGCATCGTCCGCGCGCTGGCGGTCCGCGGCGGCATCGGCCGCGGCCTTATCCGCAGCCGCCTTATCCGCTGCGGACTTGTCCGCAGCGGCCTTATCGGCCGCGGCCTTCTGGTCCGCGGCATCCTTCGCTGCGGCGCGATCGGCGGCTTCCTTCTGTGCCGCGGCCTTATCGGCAGCAGCCTTCTCCGCTGCGGCGGAGGCCTTCTCGGATTCCGCCTGCGCCTCGGAAAGCCGGTCCGCCGCCTCCTTCGCGGCCGCCGACTTGTCGGCTGCTTCCTTATCGGCCGCTGCCTTGTCCGAGGCCGCCTTCTCGGCAGCGGCGGAGGCCTTCTCGGCGGCATCCTTGGCCGCGGCGAGATCGTCCGCCGCGCTCTTCGCGGCGGCGTCCTTCTCGGCCGCGTTCTTCTCGGCAGCGGCCTGATCGGCAGCGGCCTTCTCGGCGGCGGCCTCCGCGTCCTTCGCAGCCTTGTCCGCATCGAGGAAACGGCGGGCGGCGTCGGCTGCCTTCTGCGCTGCGGCGTCCGAGCTCTTGTTGGCCGCATCCGCGGCAGCGCGGGCGCGCTCGGCGTCGGCGGCGGCGCTGTTGGCCGCGATGCGAGCTGCGATGGCGTTCGCCCGCGCGATCAGGGTGTAGTCCGCGATCCGGGGACCGACGGGATCCACCGGGCGGCCGTCGATCACGGCACTGATCGCACCGATGCCGATGACGCGTGGGCCCAGCGCACCGTCGTAGTCGCCCTTGGGGCTGGTGCAGTCGATCTCCATCGGGCTCAGGATCGGGCTGATGCCGGGCTGCACGGGACGCTTGACGTAGCAGCCCGGGACCACCTCGGTGATGCCGTTGCCGCCGGGGGCCGGGGTGCGCGGTCCCGCACCGTTCCTGCCGTTCGCGACCCCGGTGGCGCCGGCCGTGGCCGGACTCCCGCCCTGGCCCGCACCGGTCGCCGCCGAACCGGCCGCCGGGCCGGCCTGGTCGGTGGCCGCGGTCGGTGGCGCGTTTCGCGTATCACCGTCCGCCGTGCTCTGATTCCCGCCGTTGGTCCCACACGCACTTGCGGTGATCAGACCCACGACGGCGACACCTGCGACTACTGCCCGCGACTTAGTCATCTTCTGCAACCTTTACTACACAGACTTGAAGATAGACTTTACCCATACTTCCGATTTTTGCAGCCCCGAATAGGACATATCCCCGCAGGAAACGTGAACTGCGACAAAACTGTCCCGACGCGACATTCAGAGGTCATACGTCGTTGGCCGTACGGTTGCCTCGGCGCGGGTACCGAGGCGGTTCAGGCCTCGACCCACCGCCACTGCGCGGTGCGCACATCGGTGCCCTCGGCACGACGCAGCCGCACCATCAGGTGCCGATCGGTGAGGCGCTCGGCCACACCCTCGCCCCACTCGACGACGACGACGCAGTCCTCGAGGTCGGTATCGAGGTCGAGTGCGTCCAGATCGTCGAGCCCGCCCAGGCGGTAGGCGTCGACGTGCACCAGACCGGGCCTGCCCGGCGCACCCGGACGGTGCTCGCGAGCGATGATGAAGGTGGGGCTCGAGACCCTGCCCTGTACGCCGAGTCCGGCGGCGATCCCCCTGGTCAGCGCCGTCTTACCGGCGCCGAGCGGACCGTCGAGGATCACCAGATCGCCCGCGGCGAGGCCGGCCGCCAGTTCCCGGCCCAGCGCCTCGGTGTCCTCCACCTCGGGGAGCGTCCGCTCTCCGCCGGTCATCGCGGCACCGCCCGGTCGACGAGCGCCGCCACCGCGAGCGCCACCCGGTCGGCGGCCTCGAGGATCAGCATGTGCCCGGTGTTCGCGAGCACGATCAGCTCGGTGTCCAGCTCCTCGGCCATCGCCTTCGACTTGCGCAGTGGGGTCATCCAGTCGTGATCGCCGCACACCACCGATGTCGCGATGTCGCGCAGGATGGGCAGCGCGTCCTGTTCGTCGTAGCTCTCCAGGGCGGCCATGAATCCGGCCGTGGTGTCGAGCGGGGCCGACAGGCTCATCGTCGACGAGAAGTGGGTCATGGTGGCGCTGCGGTCGCCGCGACCATAGGCGCCGGCGGTGACGAAAGGTTCGGCCAGCGGTTTGACCGCGTCGCGTCCGCGGCCCACCACCGAGGGCAGGAACCGCACCGCGGCACGGAACATGTCGAGCACCGGATTACGCAGCGCGGCAGCCAGACCGGAGTCCGTGAGCGCATGCGAGGCGGTTCCCAGGAGTGCCGCTCCCACCACCCGGGAACCGATCAGGTCGGGATGCCCGGTGGCGAGCGCGCAGATCGCCATGCCGCCCATCGAGTGCCCCACCAGGACCACCGGGCCGGTCGGCACGAGGGCGTCCATGACGGTGGCGATGTCGTCGCCCAGCAGTGCGACGGTGCTCTGCTCGGGCGTGCACGAGCCCGAGTCGCCGTGCCCGCGGCAGTCCGGGAAGACCATCCGGACCCCGTCGCCCCAGCGCCTCTGCAGGGCGTTGCGCACCAGCACCCAGCTCGCGGACCGGAGCGTGAAACCGTGGATGAACAGCACCGTGATCGGGGCATCGCGCGGGCCGACCTCGCGGACGTGCAGCGGCACACCGTCGGAGCTCATGACGATCGTCTCCCGGTCGGACCGGAAGGTGAGGTCGTCGGCGCTGATCGGGTCGTCGTCGACCCGCACGCCGAGCGCGCGGCGGGCGGCGGCGAGCCCCGTCAGCGTGGCGACAGCGACCGACGTGCCGAGACCGGCGAGGACCGCGGGGCCGGGGCGATGCCGTCCGGCGCCGGACGCCTTCACCGCTCCCCCGTGTACTCGCGGGCCACCCGGCCGCGCACGGCGGTGAGCACCTCGTAGTCGATGGTGCCGAGCAGCTCGCCCCAGTCGGACGCGCGGGCGGCGCCTGGTGCGTCCCCGAACAGCACCGCGGTATCGCCCTCGGTCACCCCGCCACCGTCGGGACCGAGGTCGATCACGAACTGGTCCATGCACACCCGGCCCACCTGGGGGAACCGCCGGCCACCGATCGCCACCTCGAACCGGCCGCTCAGCGGCCGCCACACGCCATCGGCGTACCCGGCCGGGATCAGCCCCACCACGGTGTCCCGCGGCGCGATCCAGGTGTGCCCGTAGCTCACGCCGTCGCCCGCGGCGAGCGGCTTCACCAGGATCACCGGCGCAGCGAAGGTCATCACCTGGCGTAGCCCGAAATCCCTGCCGGGCACCGGGATTCCACCGTAGATCGCGATTCCCGGGCGCACCAGGTCGAAGTGCAGATCGGGCCGGGTCAGGGCCGCGGCCGAGTTGGCGGCGTGCACCCGGGTGGGTCGCAGGCCGTGCGCGCGGGCGTCGGCGGCCGCCGCGGCCAGAGCCTCGCGCTGCACGTCGAGGAACGGATGCTCGGGCTCGTCGCCGTGCGCGAGGTGGGTGAACACGCCCTGCAGCTCGACGGTGCCCGCGCGCTCGGCCTCGACCAGGGCGTCGCGGGTGGCGGCCCATTCGTGCGGGGCGACGCCGTTGCGGTTGAGTCCGGTGTCGACCTTGACGTGCACCACCGCGGGCCTGCCCACGCTGCGCGCCGCCGCGACGACCTCGGCGAGCTGCCGCGGCGAACTGACCCCGAGCCGGACATCCGCGGCGATCGCGCGTTCGTAGCCGGAAGTGCTGAGCCAGCTCAGGATGGGGACGGTGATCCCGGCGTCGCGCAGGGCGAGCGCCTCGTCGACCGTGGTGACGCCGAGTTCGGTGGCACCGCCGGCGAGCGCCGCCCGCGCCACCGGCAGCGCGCCGTGACCGTAGGCATCGGCTTTCAGCACCGCCATCACCTCGGCGGTCGGCGCGTGCTGCGCCACGACCTGCACGTTGTGGGTCACGGCGCCCAGGTCGATGTGCGCGGTGGGTCGGTCCAGCCGACCGGGGATCTCGGTCATGACGGGCATCAGCCTAGTCCCGCAGGATCGCCGCGAGGACGTGCGGGAGGGCGGCGCTGATCGCCGCGGCGTGGGTGGGCGCACCGTCGGCGGCGCGGTCCGCGGCGAGGCTGTGCACCCGGGCTGCGCACGCGGCGGCGTCCAGCGGGTCGAGCCCCGAGGCGAGCAGGGCGCCGACGATGCCGGTGAGTACGTCCCCGGACCCGGGGGTGGCGGCCCAGCTCGATCCGGCGGTGTCGACGACCGCGGCGCCGTCGGCAGCGGCGATCACGGTGCGATGCCCCTTGAGCAGCACCGTCACCCCGAAGGAGGCCGCCAGCTCGCGGGCCGCGGCCACCCGGTCGTTCCCCACCGGCCCGGCCAGCCTGCCGAACTCCCCCGCGTGCGGGGTGAGCACCGTGGGTGCCGTGCGATCGGCCAGCAGACCGGGATGCTCGGCGAGCAGGGTGAGCGCGTCCGCGTCGAGCACCGTCGGCAGGTCCCGGCCGAGCACGGCGGCCAGACGGTCCGCGGCCGCACCGTCGGTGCCCATGCCGGGCCCGGCCGCCCAGGCCTGCACCCGGCCCGCATCCGACGGCTCATCGGTCGCGACCACCTCGGGCCAGGCGGCGAGCACCGCCTCGCGGCCGGTGCCGGCGTACCGGACCATGCCGGACGTGGCGCGCACCGCCGCGCCCGTGGCGAGGACCGCCGCCCCCGGGTAGGTGGCGCTGCCCGCGAGCACACCGACCACACCCAGGGTGTACTTGTCGTCCCGGGCGCCGGGGACGGGCCAGCGGGCCGCGACATCGGCGTCCTCGAAGGAGACCAGCTCACCGGGGCCGGGCCGCAGGCCGATGTCGATCAGCTCGACCCGTCCGCACTGTGCGGGCGCGAGGGCGTGCACCGGCTTGAGCGCCCCGAAGGCGACGGTCACGGCGGCGGTCACGGCCGGGCCGTGCACCACGCCGGTGGCCACGCCGACGCCCGACGGGGTATCGGCCGCGACGACCGGTGCATCGATCTCCTCGACCAGGCGCGCCGCCTCGGGCCGCAGCGCACCGCGGCCACTGATCCCGACGATGCCGTCGATCACCAGATCGGGGCGGCCCGGTGCGGTGACCACGCGGCCCCCGGCGCGCCGGAAGGCGGCCAGTCCCGCGTCGTGGACGCGCCCCGGATCGAGCAGGATCGCCTCGACCGCGACACCGCGGCGGCGCAGGTACGCACCGGCGAAGAGGGCATCGCCGCCGTTGTCGCCGGAGCCCACCAGCAGCGTGATCCGGCGGCCGGAGACGCCACCGGAGCGGTCGGTGAGCTCGTCGGCGCAGACCCGCGCCAGGCCGTACGCGGCGCGCCGCATGAGCGCACCGTCGGGCAGCGCTCTGAGCAGGGGCGCCTCGGCGTCGCGGACCGTGTCGGGGAGGTGGTAGTGCCGCACGAGGGCCACGGTACGTCAGATCGACTAACGTGAGCGGCGTGACCGATGCGAACAAGCTGGTGAAGCAGTTGAAGCGTCGCGGACCGCACCGCGTGCTCAAGGGGGATCTGGGCGTGGCCGGCGTGCCGGGCCTGATCTACACCCCCGAGGCGGGCATGAACCTGCCCGCGGTGGCCTTCGCGCACGACTGGCTGACGCCCGTGAAGCGGTACCGCAAGACGCTCGAGCACCTGGCCTCGTGGGGCCTGGTGGTGGCGGCGCCCGACACCGAGCGCGGTGTGATGCCCTCCGATTCCCGGCTGGCGATCGACCTGGGAACCGCACTCGATGTGATCACCGAGGTGCGGCTCGGCGACGGCGACATCACGGTGAACAAGGCCCGCCGCTCAGTGGTGGGCGACGGTTTCGGTGTGGGTGCCGCACTGATCGCCGCCGCGGCCGACCGCCGGGTGGAGGCGGTGGCGGCGCTGTTCCCCTCGCCCACGTCGCCGCAGGCCGAGCAGGCCGCGACCGGCACCACCGCGCCCGCGCTGATCGTGGCGGCGCCCGGTGACGAGCAGTCGATGACCTCGAACGCCGCGGCGCTGTCGCTGCGGTACACGGGTCCGACGGAGCTGCGCATCGTTCCCGATGCGGAGGCCGGTGGCCTGGCCGAGGGCATCTCGGTGCGCGGTGCGCTCGGGGCCGGTGGATCGGACAAGAACACGCAGAAGTCGGTGCGCGCCCTGCTCACCGGCTTCCTGTTGGCCACCGTGGGCGGCGACGACGAGTACAAGGTGTTCGCCGAGCGCGACGCGGATCTCGGTGATCTCGCGGTGGTGTGGGATCCGAACGCCGAGCCCGAGCAGCCGAGCATGCGCGAGCGGCTCCGCAGCCTGGTCTGAGGACTCCGGTCAGACGGCGCGGTACAACCGTTGCGGACGGCCCGCCCGGCCGTACTGCAACCGGATGTCGACGGCGCCCGTGACGAGGAAGTGCTCGAGGTAGCGGCGCGCGCTCACCCGGGACAGTCCGGCGCCGTCCGCGCATTCGGCTGCGGAGACCTCGCCCCGCGCGCGCACCACCTCCAGCACCAGTGCGCCCGTCTCGGTACTGAGCCCCTTCGGCATCGGCGATGAGGCGGACCGCGTGCCGCCGAACAGCGCATCGATGGTGCCCTGATCCGTGTGTTCCGTCGCCTCCAGAATCCGCTTCCGGGAACGGAATCCTTCAAGTTTGCGACGCAGCTGGGCGGTGTCGAAGGGCTTGACGAGGTAGTCGTTGGCGCCGCCGTGCAGCGCCGCCGAGACCGCATCCACCTCCCGTGCGGCGGTGATCATGATGACGCCCACATCGCGGCCCTCGGCCCGGATCCGGCGCAGCACATCCAGTCCCGATCCGTCGGGGAGGTACACGTCGAGCAGCACCAGATCGGGCTCCAGCTCGGCGATCCGCTCCCAGCACTGCTCGGCGGTACTGGCGATCCCGACCGACCGGAATCCCGGTGTCCCATCGACGAAACGGCGATGGATCTCGGCCACCATGAAATCGTCGTCCACCACCAGTACCCGTTGCTCGGGGACGGCCTCGGTCATGATCGGCTCCGCACCACTGCGGCGCGATCCGGACCGTGCCCGGGCAGGCGCACCCGGAACCGTGCACCGCCGGAGCTCCGGTCCACCACCTCGGCGGTACCGCCGTGCCGGTGCGCGACGATGCGGACCAGCGCCAGTCCGATGCCGCGGCCGCTGAGATCGGCGGCCTTCGATGTGACTCCGCGCGTGAACAATCGGGACCGCAGCTCCTCCGGAACCCCCGGCCCTGTGTCCTCCACCTCGATCACGATCCCCTCCTCCTCGTCGTCCTCGATGTGCACCAGCACCCGGGCGTCGGGCCCGCCGACGCAGGCGTCGAGAGCGTTGTCCACCAGGTTGCCGAGCACCGTGATCACATCGGCGGACAGTGCCGGATCCAGGTGCGGCAGTGCGGAATCCTCCGTCAGTTCGAGCGTCACCAGCGATTCCGCCGCGAGCGAGACCTTGGCGATGAGCAGCGCGGCGACTGCGGGATCGTCGATACGGGAGGTGACGGCGTCGCTGATCGCCGCGCGCCGCCGGGTGAGGACCGCCACGAAATCCTTCACCGCCGCGTACTCCTCGAGTTCGGCGAGCCCCGAGATCGTGTGCAGCTGGTTCGCGAACTCGTGCGTCTGCGCCCGCAGCGTGTCGGTCACGCCTTTGTGCGAGCTGAGGCGGTTCTGCAGATCGGCCACCTCGGTGCTGTCGCGCATGGTGGTCACGGAGCCGATGCTCTTCCCCTGGCTCGATGCCGGTCGCCGGTTGAGCACGAGGACGCGCTCGGCGGTCACCAGGACGACGTCCGTCTCCATCGGTCCGGCGCGCAGGAACTCCCGCACGGCGGGCTCCAGCGGGACCTCGTCGACGGTGCGCCCCAGCGCATCCGAGGTGAGCGCGAGCAGATGCCGCGCCCCGTCGTTCGCGAGGGTGATCACCCCGTCGTCGGTCACGGCGACCACGCCCTCGCGGATGCTGTGCAGCAGTGCCTCGCGATGGTCGGCGAGGGAGGCGATCTCGTCGACCTCCAGGCCGCGCGTGTGCCGCTTGATCCGGCGGGCGAGCAGCCAGGACCCGACGAGCCCGAAGGCCGCCCCCAGCCCGAGGTACAGCACGAGCAGTCCGCTCGCGCCCCGCAGGAGCGACAACCGGCTGGGATAGGCCTCGCTGACCGCGGCGACGGCCACCACCTCCCCCGTGGGACGCAGGACCGGGACGTGTGCGGCGATCGATCGCTGACCGCTCACGTCGAGGTCGCCCGACCAGCCGCGTCCCGCGAGAACATCGCTCGGACCGAATCCGGTGACGGTACCCACGCGGCGCGGGTCGGTCGAGGCGATCACGGTGCCGTCCGGGGCGATGATCTCCGCGGTCCGCGCCCCCGACAGGGCGGCCGCGCGATCGACCTCGGGCGCGAGCACCCAGGATCGCGCGGGGTCGTCGATCCCGTCCCGCACCACGGGCGTGGCGACGAGGTTCTCCGCCGCGGCGGAGAGCCGTTGCCCGCGGATCGCGCGGAACTCATTGGTCGACTGGTGGACCGAGGCGACGGACACCACCAGGAGGACGGCGGCGATCACCGCGAGCTGGAGCACGAGGAACTGCGCAGCCATGCTCCGGGACCGGCGTGCCGCCGCCCCGACCGCGCCGGACGCCCATGACCACAACGTTCAATACTTCCGTTTCTTTCACATACGTGATGCAGATCACGTCGTAGTCCAGTATTACCGGTGTGACGATGACTCTCGCAATCCGCAACGCGACGGCGCGGCCGATCGGCCGCCGCGCCTTCGTGGTCGGAGCCGGCCTGGCGCTGGCCGGGGCATCGTCGGCATGCGGGCGGGCGGCCGACGGGGCGCCGCGCGATCTGCGGTTCATGGTGCCCCACAGCCCCGGCGGCGGCTACGACCTCACGGCACGGACGGCGGCACGCACCCTGGAGGACACGAAGGCCGTGGCCCGGTGCGACGCCTTCAACGTGATCGGCTCGGGCGGCACGGTCGCGATGGCGCGGTTGATGAACGAGCGCGGCAACGGCTCGCTCATCATGATGATGGGGCTCGGCGTGATCGGCGCGTGCTCCGCAGTCCGAAGTACCTACCGCGCCACCGATGCGACACCGCTCGCGAGGCTCATCGACGATCAGGAGGGGATCGTCGTGCCGGCGCAGTCGCGGTTCCGCACCGTCGACGATTTCCTGTCCGCATGGCGGCAGGACCCCGGCGGCGTGCGGATCGGCGGCGGATCGTTCACCGGAGGCCCGGACCACCTGTTCCCGATGGAGCTCGCCCGGACACTCGGCATTGAACCCGCCCGCGTGGACTTCTCCCAGTACTCAGGCGGCGGTGATCTGCTCACCGCGCTCCTCGGCCGGCGGGTGGACGCCGCCGTCTCCGGAACCGGGGAGTACCGCAGTCAGATCGCCGGCGGCGGTCTCCGCGTGCTCGCCGTATCGGGCCGGGAACGGGTTCCCGGAATCGACGCCCCCACACTGCGGGAGGCCGGAGTGGACCTGACCTTCAACAACTGGCGCGGCGTGCTCGCGCCGCCGGGCATCACACCCGGCCGGCGCCGGGCCCTGGTCGACATGCTGGCCCGCATGCGGTCCTCGCCGCAGTGGCAGGAAGCGCTGCGCCGCAACGGTTGGACCGACGAGTTCTCGACCGGCACCGATTTCGAGAAGTTCCTCGCCCAGCAGGAGGAGCGCGTGGCGAAGGCCCTCCGCGATCTCGGCCGGACCTGAGATCCCGGCCCTCCGACTCCCCTACTTTCCACTCATCTCGCCGCCCGGCGCTCTCGCATGCCCGCGAGCGCCCGATGACGCATCCACACACCGACAACCCGGAGGAACCCGATGATCGACGGTTGGAAACAGACCATGCCCACGGCGATGCTGCTGAGCATTGCGCTGGTGGCGATCGTGGGGCTGCTCGTGCTGATCCTCCGGTTCAAGCTGCACCCGCTGCTGGCCCTGAGCGTGACCTCGATCGCGACCGCCTTCGCCACCGGGATCCCGGTGAGCGCGATCATGAAGGTACTCGAGGGCGGGCTCGCGAAGACCCTCGGCGAGGTGGCCCTACTGATCAGCTTCGGCGCGATGTTCGGCCGCCTCGCCGAGAGCAGTGGCGCGGCGCAATCCCTCTCGGACACCATGATCCGCGTCTTCGGTGAGAAGCGAGCGCCGCTCGCCCTCGGGGTCGCATCGCTGCTGTTCGGCTTCCCGATCTTCTTCGACGCCGGCCTGATGGTGATGCTGCCCATCATCTTCGCCGTGGCCCGCAAGCTCGGCGGCAGCGTCCTGACCTACGCCATCCCCTCGGCGGCAGCGCTGTCCGCGATGCACGTCTTCCTCCCGCCGCACCCCGGCGCGGTGGCCTCGACCGTGCTGCTCGGCGGCGACATCGGCCTGGTGATCGTGATCGGCCTGCCCGTGGTGGTGCTCACCTGGTTCATCGCGGGCTACCTGTACGGCATCTTCATCGGCAAGAAGATCTTCATCCCCGTCCCCGACTTCCTCAGCGGCGGAAAGGAGACCGAGCGGGTCGAGAATCCGCCGCGGCCCGGGATCATCCTGGCGCTGCTGTTCCTGCCACTGGTCCTGATCCTCACCAACACGGCGCTCGCGACGCTGGTGAAGACCGGCACGCTCGCGAAGGACAACACCTACGCGGCGCTGGCATCGGTCTTCGGCTCCACGCCGATCGCGCTGTTGATCACGCTCCTGGTGGCCATCGCCGTGTTGGGTGTGCGGCGCGGGAAATCGGCGGCGGTGATCGAGGACCTCCTCGATCAGGCGCTGCGGCCGGTGGCGCCGGTCATCCTGATCACCGGTGCGGGCGGCATGTTCGGCGGCATCTTCCTGGCCAGCGGGATCGGTGGCGCACTGTCGTCGGTGCTCGGCAGTATCGGTCTGCCGCTGATCGTCTCGGTGTTCATCGTGGCCGCGATCCTGCGCATCGCGCTGGGCACCGCGACGGTGGCGATCACGACATCGGCCGGGCTGCTGGGTGCCTCGGTGACCGCGGCGGCCCTGAACCCGGTGCAGACCACCGCGGTGATTCTCGCCCTGGCCGCCGGATCGTCGATCTTCCCGCACGTCAACGATGCCAGCTTCTGGATGATCGGCCGGATCCTGAACATGGACGTGCCCACCACGTTCAAGACGTGGAGCGTGACGAAGACCTTGATCTCGGTGGTGGGCTTCGGTTTCGCCTGCCTCGTGTTCGCCCTGGGCAGCGCCGCCTGACGACCGCGCCCCGCGGCGGTCAGCCGGCGCTGAGCCAGGAATCGTGTTCGTCGTCGGCGCGGATCACCGGGATGGGCCGGGTGATCGGCTCGGCCGGAACCTCGATACCGAAGGCCTCGATGAGGTGGTCGAACATGTCCTGGCGTTCCGCGGCGCGGATCGCGCGGGCGTGCGCCTCCTCGGGCGTCTCGTCGGGCAGCATCGGGCCTCCTAGGGGACGGTGACGGCGAGTTCGGCGCCGCTGCCCTGCTGTTCGGGCGGGCACGGCTCCTCGGCGGGTGCACTCGGGGTCTGATCCCCCTGCTGCGGTGCGCCGGACTTCGGACCCGGCGCCGGGGAGACAGCGGCCGGATCGGGGCCCGTGGACGCCGACGGCGTGGCGCCCTGGGACGCTCCGCCGACGGATGCTCCGGGAGTACCGGTGTTCGCCGCGCCGCCTGTGGTTCCGGCGCCCGGGTTTCCAGCGCCAGTGGTTCCGGCGCCAGTGGTTCCAGCGCCCCCTGGGGTTCCAGCACCTGCGGTGCCGCCGGAGGGCTTATCGCTCGGCGTCGCTCCCGCGGGGACGGTGCCCGCGGGCTTGTCCTTCGCATCGTCGAGGGTGAGCTTGCCGTCTTCGCCCACCTTGAGCGTGGCCTTCTCCTGGGTGCCGTCCGGCTTCGTGACGGTGACGTCGACGGTCTTGCCGTCGGGACTGAGCTTCGCGGTCACGGTGTTGCCCTGCGCGTCCTTCGTCCCGGACGTGCCGTTCTTGTCGTCCTTGCCCTTGGCGTCGTCCTTGCCGTCCTTGCCGTCCTTGGCATCGGTCTTGTCGTCGGTCTTCCCGAGGCCGAGCTGCTCGGCGATCTTCGGTACCAGCTGCGACAGCCACGAGGGCATGCCGCCGCTCCCCGACGATCCGCTCAGCCCGGACAGCGGGTTGGTCGACGACGGTGTCGCCGATGCGGGCGTCGTACTGGCCGGCGTGATCCCGGTGGTGGGCGTCGTCGCCGTCGAGGTGCCGGTGGTGAGGCCCGACGGTGACGTGGTGCCGGTCTTCCCGCCCGTCGATCCTCCGGTCGAGCCGCCGGTGCCGGCACCTCCCGTGGACCCACCACCGGGCGAGGTGGTCCCGCCACCGCCCGGCGATGTGGTGCCGCCGGGGTTCGTCGTGCCGCCCGGATTAGTGGTTCCGCCATTCGTCGAGCCGCCGCCCGGTGACGTATCGAACTGTGGGGCGGGGAAAGCGGAGGTATCCACCTTCGCTGCGGCGGGTACCGCTGCGTACGCCTTTTCGATCGCTGTCCGCGCCTCCGCGATGATCGAATCGAACAGTTCCACGTCTTGGGTGAGCCGCGCTTCGAAATTGGCGACGAACTCGGCGTCGAGCAGCATCCCGCGAGGCATGGTCTCGAATTGCTGGGAGAGCGTCTCCGTTTCGGCCGCGGTGAACTCGGCGTTCAGCTTGGCGACCTTCTGCGCGACCGCCGCAACGACCGCGCCATCGGCTGCATCCGCCGCGGTGGCGGTAGCCTCCAGCGAATCCGCGATGGGGGTACTCAGCTTCTGGTGGGCGTCGAGTGTGACCAACGCGGAACGCCCGGCCGAATCCGGCCATCCGCGGTCGACGTCACCCCGTGCGGCGGACTGGTCCGTGGCCGCCTGTCGCGCAACCGACGCCGCCTTGCGCAGCTTCGCCGCATCGGAGCGCAAGGCTTCGAGGTCAGTACCTCGCTCGTTGTCGTAGGCCCGACAGAAGTGATCACGCCAGTCCGGCCACTGCTTCGCGGAAATCATCGAGGCCACGTTCAACACGATCCGGAAGTACTGCAAGGGCGCGGCGCCGAGGTCGAGCATCGAATCGATCGTGCGATCAGCCACGCCCAGCGCCCTTCACATCGGCCGCACCGGTGGTATCCGTGGTCTTGTGCGCGGCGGCCGACGCGTTCAGTCCCACTCCCATCGCCCGCGCCGCATCCCGCCAGGCGTCCGTACGGGCGGCAAGCGCCGTGATCGCCGCATTCCACTGCTCGCCCTCGTCCGCGTACTCGCGTCCGAACTTGTCCGACGACAGTGAGCCCGCACGTAGGGCAGTGGCAGAGGTCCCGAGGTTGTCCGCCACCGTCGAGTACTTGCCACCCGCCCCGGCCACTACGGCTGTATCGATCTCGGTTCCGGCCATGCGATCCCCCATCGCCCGTAGGTCCCCTACACCCATTGGACGCATCAGCGGGCGGATCGGTTCCGCCCGACCTCAGGCGATGGCGCCGGCACCCCGGACAGCGACGAGGAGTCCGTCCGGACGTTGTGCCACGGGAACCGGGTCGACCTGCGCGAAGCCGCAGCCGATGGTGCGCGAGGCACCGTCGGCCTCGGCGCTGTCGCCGACCATGAGGACCTCCTCGGGCGGCAGGCCCAGCGCGGCGGACGCGATGCGGAAGATCTCGGCGTCGGGCTTCACGTGGCCCACCTCGAAGGAGAGGACGAACTCGTCGACCAGCCCGTCGATCCCCTCGCGCTCGAACGCCGGCCGTATGTCGTAACCGATGTTGGACAGCACCCCCACCTTCAGACCGGCATCGCGCACCGCCCGCAGAACGGCCGCCGTATCGGGATAGATCGTCCAGTTCAGCGGATCCGAGAACTCGCCGTAGAGCCGGCTGCGTTCGTCCGCGTCGGTGACCCCGGAGGACGCCATGACGTGCAGGTAGGCGTTGCGGTGGTCCTCGGAGCTGAGGTCGCGGGCATGCCAGGTGCGCAGGGCATCGTCGTCCATCGGGACGGGCACGCCGACGGGCACCGTCATCCGGTACAGCAGCTCGCTCTGCGCGGCGTCGTCGAGCGGACGACCGTCCGGACCGGCGAGACCCGCGAACCACTGCGGGTCGGGTTCGAGCCGGAAGAGGGTCCCGGAGAAGTCGAAGAGCACGCCGCGGTAACTGGTCATGGGCCCGATGCTACCGCCAATCGAAACGTTTCGACCAGTGGGTCAGCCGATCAGGCCGGCGAGCCGCTCGGCGGTGCTGCGGGCGGCCTCCTCCGTGGGGGCCTCGACCATCACGCGCACCAGGGGCTCCGTCCCCGACGGACGCAGCAGGATGCGCCCCTCCTCGCCGAGGGCGGCCTCCTCCGCGGCGAGCGCGGCGGTGAGCGCCGGCGCCGCCATCGCGGCGGCCTTGTCGATCACGCGCACGTTCACCAGCACCTGCGGCAGCACCGTGAGGACCGCGGCGAGCTCGGCCAGCGAGCGTCCCGTCTGCGCCATCCGCTCCATCAGCTTGAGCCCGGTGAGCACACCGTCGCCGGTGGTACCGAAGCCCGGGAGCACCACGTGCCCCGACTGCTCGCCGCCCAGCGCGTAGCCACCGGAACGCAGCTCCTCCAGCACATAGCGATCACCGACGGCGGTGGTGCGCAAGGTGATTCCTGCCGCGCGCATCGCCAGATGCAGGCCGAGGTTGCTCATCACGGTGGCGACCAGCGTGTGGTCGGTGAGCTCGCCGGCCTCGTCCATCGCGATCGCGAGGATCGCCATGATCGCGTCGCCGTCGATGATCCGTCCGGACGCGTCGACCGCGAGGCAGCGGTCGGCGTCACCGTCGTGCCCGAGTCCGAGGTCGGCCTCGTGCGCGAGCACCGCGGCCTGCAGGCTCTCCAGATGCGTGGAACCGCAGTCGCGGTTGATGTTCAGGCCGTCGGGCACGTCGTGGATCGCGATCACCGTGGCACCGGCATCGCGGTAGGCCTTGGCGGCCACCGTCGCGGCGGCGCCGTTGGCGGCGTCGACCACCACGGTGAGTCCGGCGAGGGACCGGTGCACGGCCGACTCCAGATGCGCCACATAGCGATCGACGGCGTCGAAGGCGCGCTTGACGCGCCCGATCCCGGCGCCGGTGGGACGCGGCGGAGCCGGATCGTCCAGGGCCGCTTCGATCGCGTCCTCCTGGGCGTCCTCCAGCTTGTGCCCGCCGCGGGCGAAGAACTTGATGCCGTTGTCCGGCATGGGATTGTGCGAGGCGGAGATCATCACGCCGAGTGCGGCGTCGTACTCCGCGGTGAGGTGCGCGACGGCGGGCGTGGGCATCACGCCGACGAGCAGCACGTCGACACCGGCACTGGTGAGGCCCGCCGAGACTGCGGCGGAGAGCATCTCACTGGAGGCGCGGGGGTCCCAGCCGACCACGGCGAACGGACGGTCGGTGCCGTCCGGATCGTGCGCACCGAGCACCGCCGCCGCGGCGGCGGACAGCCGCAGTGCGAGATCGGCGGTCAGGTCCTTATTCGCCAGGCCGCGCACACCGTCGGTCCCGAACAGACGCCCCATGAAGAATTCCTCACTGCAGAGAAGTGGTGGAGAAACGCGGCAGGGCAGGCACTCGCACGAATGCGAGTGCCTGCCCTGTGCGAAGAGCCTGCAATCAGCGCTTGCTGTACTGCGAAGCCTTACGGGCCTTCTTCAGGCCGTACTTCTTGCGCTCGACGGCACGCGGGTCACGCGTGAGGAAGCCGGCGCGCTTGAGCGCGGGGCGATCCTCGGGCGAGACCTCGATCAGCGCGCGGGCGATGGCCAGGCGCAGGGCGCCGGCCTGACCCGAGGGGCCGCCACCGGAGAGGTTGGCGGCGATGTCGAAGGACTCCAGGCGCTCAACGGTGACCAGCGGGTCCTTCACCAGCTGCTGGTGCAGCTTGTTGGGGAAGTAATCCTCGATGGTGCGGCCGTTCAGCACGAAGTTGCCGGTGCCGGCGGTCAGGCGCACGCGCACGACGGCCTCCTTGCGGCGACCGACGGTCTGGATGGGGCGCTCGACGACGACCGGGCCACGGGGGGCGCGGGTCTCGGCCGAAGCCTCAGGGGTCTCCGAGGTGTACTCGTTGGGAACGACCTCGGCGTCGGTCTCGTTGGTCTCGATCGCGTCGCTCACTGAGCCACCTGCTTGATCTCGTAGGGAACCGGCTGCTGCGCGGCGTGGGGGTGGTTCGGGCCGGCGTAGACCTTCAGCTTGCCGCCGATGGCGCTGCCCAGCTTGTTCTTGGGGATCATGCCCAGAACAGCCTTCTGCACCACGCGCTCCGGGTTCGTGGAGCCGAGCACCTCACTGATCGTGCGGGACCGCAGGCCGCCCGGGAAGCCCGAGTGGCGGTAGTGCCGCTTGTCGGTGAGCTTGGCGCCCGAGAGGGCGACCTTCTCAGCGTTGATGATGATGACGTAGTCGCCGCCGTCCACGTTGGGGGCGTAGGTCGGCTTGTGCTTGCCGCGCAGCAGGTTGGCAGCTGCGACGGCGAGGCGGCCGAGCACCACGTCAGAAGCGTCGATGACGTGCCACTGGCGGGTCACGTCACCCGCCTTCGGGGTGTAAGTAGGCACAGGAGGTCCTCTGCTCGATGGTTCGGTGCCGGTCCCGTGCGCAGCGAGAGCACTCCCGGCGACCAACGGAGACCCGGGACTCGACTCCGCACCACCCCATCAGGGCAGCGCGGCGCCACACACCAGCGCACCAGAGTACGCGGGACCTGGGGTGCAGGTCAAAACGCGAGGACGCACCCCGGGGACGAATCAGGGGACGAACCGGGGCCTTCCCCGATGTGACGGTGCCATCACTCGTCCTACCTTTCCCTCATGTCCACTCCGACCACACCGGTGACGCCGTCCGCCGACCTACCGTCCGACTCCCCCGACGATGCCGCACCGTCGGCCCCGCAGCCCTGGACCACCGCACAGAAGGTGGCCTTCCGGCTGCTCTTCACCCTCGGTGGAGGACTGCTGATCCTGGCCGTCTTCGGCAGCCTGTTCCTCGCGCCGATCATGCCGCCGGTCCAGGCGGTGTTCGCCCGGCTCTGGGCCGCCGTGAGCGGCACCGACTACAACCCGCCGCAGATCACCGGCACCGGCGACACACTCGCGATCTGGCAGTACCACCTGGGCTGGCTGGTGGTCGGGCTCGTGATCACCGCGATCTGGTCGCTGCTGGACCGCAACCGCACCGATTACCGCTCACTGGGCGGCCTGCTGTGGCGGGTGGCCCGGTTCGCGCTGGCCATCGGCATGATCTTCTACGGCATGGCGAAGGTGATCCCCACCCAGATGGGCGCGATGGCACTGCCCAGCTACGCCCTCACCCCGTCGGGCGATGTGAGCCGGATGAACGTGCTGTGGGGATTCATGGGCGCCTCCGACGGCTACTCCATCGTCACCGGCCTGGTCGAGCTGATCTCCGGGCTGCTCCTGCTGTCCCGGCGGACCTGGGCGGTGGGCGCGCTCGGCGCCATCGTGTCCATGGGGCAGGTGGTCCTGCTCGACACCTTCTACAACGTGCCGGTCAAGTTCCTGGCCTTCGAATTCCTGGTGATCGCCGTCGCCATCCTCGCGCCGTACTGGCCGAACATGCTGCGGGCCGTGCTCGGCAGGACCTCCGGGCCCGCTCCCACGATCTGGCCGGCCGCCGGTGCCGACCGCACCTGGCTGCGCCGGACCGGCACGGGACTGGCCGGGCTGGTCACCGTGGTCATGCTGGTGCTGCCCGCGACGATCGGGGTGCTGTCGCTGAGCGTGATCAAGTCCCCGCGCACCACCCTCGACGGGACCTGGCACACCACCTCCTTCCACATCGACGGTCGCCAGGCGACCCTCGGCGCCGACGAGGACGGACTGCCCTGGGCCAATATCGCGATCACGTACCGCGGCCCCGGGCTGATCGAGTCGGAGGGCGATGGCTACAACAACCTGGTCACCCAGGACACCGCCGCCCGGGTGACCCCCTGGTTCCTCACCGTCGGTGAGACGACACTGGACATCAAGCGCCGCAAGGACGATCAACCCGTGCGCCTGGAGTACCGCCAGCCCGACGCCGATCACCTGACCCTGGTGGGCACCGTCGACGGCAAGCGGATCGCGGCGAGTTACGAACGGCGAGCAATGCTTCGGGACTCCGAGAAGGTGAAGTTCACCCACCCCGAACCCGATCCGCAGCGACCGATCGAGGTGTTCCCGTGACCGTGGCGATCGATGACAACTGTCACTAGGAGATGTGGTGAACGATCCCTACCCTTCAGATATGACCGCACCCGAGAATCCCGCGCCGCCCGTCGCCGACACCGACGCGGCCACGCCGGAGCCCCGCTGGACGGACGGCCAGAAGGTCGCCTTCCGGCTGCTGTTCGTGACCGGCGGCGGACTCCTGCTGCTGTCGGTGTACGGCAACATCGGACTCGGATCCCTCTGGTACGTCACCGGAATCTGGTGGGCCCTGGCCCAGATCGGCAGCTACGCCGTCCGCGGTGAGGGCGTGGACGTGGTGCTCGCCTCGGGCGGCGATCAGATGTGGATGTGGTGCATGCACCTCGGCTGGATCCTGGTGAGCCTGGTGATCGTCGCGGTCTGGACGGCGCTCGCCCGGAAGAGCGATCGCCCGAACTACCGATCGCTGGGCGGGCTCCTGGAGATCTTCGCGCGGTACGGCCTGGCGATCTCGATGCTCTACTACGGCTTCGCCAAAGCGATCCCCACCCAGATGGGCTTCATGCAGCTGCCGGCGCATCAGCTCCAGCTCACCGGCGACACCAGCCTGTTCAACACGCTGTGGGGATTCATGGGAGCCTCGGACGGCTACTCGATCGTGACCGGGCTGATCGAGCTCGCCGCGGGCTTGCTGCTGCTGTTCCGCCGGACCGCCCTGGTCGGCTCGATCGTGGCGATCGTCGCGACCACGCAGGTCGCGATCCTCGACCTGTTCTACGACGTGCCGGTGAAACTGGTGGCCTGGGAGCTGCTGGTGATCGCCGTCGCCCTCACCGCCCGGTACTGGCGGCCGCTGCTGCTGGTGGCCTTCAACCGGGACGGCGCACACCCGGTGCCCGCGCTGCCCGTCGCCGGAGCGCAGCGGAAGTGGGTGCGCGTCACCGGCTATTCGCTGAAATCGATCATGACCGCGTTCGTCCTGATCACCGGCATCGTGCAGGGCGGCGTGCTGTACTACGTGATCCACACGCCCCGCTCGGACCTGGACGGAACCTGGCGGGCCACGTCGTTCACCATCGACGGGCGGCCCGCGGCGCTCACCGACCGCGGGCCCGCCCCGTGGCCGAATCTCGCGATCACTCTGCGCGGCAACGCCGACAACGCCACCCTGAAGATGTTCAGCACCGGCTACGACAGCGTGGTCACCCAGGAGGTGTCCGGCTACACCACCGCATGGCTCACCGAGCAGAAGGGCGACGTGCTCGAACTCCGTAAGAAGAAGGGCGATGCGCCGCTGCCCCTGACCACCCGGCTGGACGGCGAACGGCTGTACGTCTCGGCCACCGTCGACGGCAAGCGTGTCGAAGGTGTCTACGAGCGCCGGTTCATGGAGCGCGACCGCTCCCGGATCCGGCTGATCCAGCCCGACGACGAATGGGGCGCGCCCAGCGCCGAACAGGGCAACTAGGCCTCCTCGTCCGGGTGCACCATGGCCACCTGAATGAGCTCGGTGCCCCGGGCGCGGGAGACCCAGGTGCCGCGGCCGGGCGGCATCTGGCTCATCCGCACCGAGCCGAGCACCGTGCCCTCGTCGCGGGAACCGCTCATCACCAGGCCATCGGCACCGAGGTCGCGGACCCGGGCGAGGAAGGGCTCGAACATGCCGCGCGCGAGACCACCACTGCGCCGGGCGATCACCACCTTCAAGCCCACATCGCGGGCCTGCGGCAGCAGGTCCATCAGCGGGCTGAGCGGGTTGCCCGCCGGGCCGGCGACCAGGTCGTAGTCGTCGATCACCAGGTAGACATCGGGACCGGTCCACCACGAACGCTCCTTGAGCTGCTGCGGGGTGACGTCCGGCCCCGGGCAGCGTCCCTTGAGCACCTCGGCGAGCTGGTTCACCAAGGTGGTCAACGTCTCCGCGGTCGAGGCGTAACCGGCGAGGTGCTCGCCCTCCACCGCGCCGAGCAGCGTGCGGCGGTAGTCCACCAGCAGGATCTTCGTCTGCTTCGGCGTGCCGGCCGCGATCAGCGAGGTCATCAGGGTGCGCAGGGCCTCCGTCTTACCGCACTCGGTCTCGCCGAGCATGAGGAAGAAGGGCTGCGACTCGAACTGCAGGGTGGCCGCGGCCAGCTCGGACTCGCCGATACCGAGGACGGCGTGCGTCGACGGTGCGCCGCGCCGCGCCGGAATCCGGTCCAGCTGCACCCGTTCCGGCAGCATCCGCACCTCGGGCGCGCGCTCCTCGTACTGTGCGGCGATCTCGGCCACCGCGGCGGCCTGCGCCACCGGCACGTCCTCGGACGGTGCGCCGCAAGGCAACGCGACCAGCATGTGCAACTGCTCGGACGTGAGGCCGCGACCGGGACGCCCGACCGGGACGAGGGAGGCCACGCGGCGTCCCATCTCCGAGTCCATCGGGTCGCCGAGCCGCAGCTCGATCCGCGTACCCAGCTGGTCCTTGACCGCCGGGCGCACCTCGCCCCACCGCGACGCGGCGATCACCAGGTGCACGCCGTACGAGAGTCCCTGCGCGGCGATCGCGTTCACCTGCGGCTCCAGGGCCTCGAACTCGGTGCGCAACACCTGCCAACCGTCGATCACGAGGAAGACGTCACCGAACGGATCGCGCTGCGCCGCAGGATGGTCGCGGTACTGCGCCATCGACTCCACGCCGTGCTCACGGAAGGCCGCCTCCCGCCGCCGGATCACGGAGGTGACCTCGGCGACGGTGCGCCGGACCCGGTCCGGATCGAGCCGTCCGGCGACGGAGCCCACGTGCGGCAGGCCGGACAGGCCCGCGAGCGAACCGCCACCGAAGTCGAGCACGTAGAACTGCACCTGCCGCGGGGTGTGCGTGAGCGACGACGACAGGATCAGTGTGCGCAGCGCGGTCGACTTACCCGACTGCGGGCCGCCCACCACCGCCACGTTGCCCTGGGCGCCGAACAGGTCCACCACCAGCAGGTCACGGCGCTGATCGTACGGCCGGTCGACGATGCCGACGGCCACCCGCAGGGGCGTCTGGTCGACGCGGCGCAGGTGCTCCGCCAGCTCGCCGACGGCCGACGACTCGTCGAGCGGCGGCAGCCACACCTCGTGCGCCGGGAGGCCGTGGCCGGAGAGCTTGCCGACCATGGTCTGCAGCACGGACATCCCCGAGCCGACGGGCTCGCGCTTCGGCGCCGGATCGCCGGGCTGCGCCGGGATGCGCATGAGCCCGTCGGGTAGGCCCGTGCGCTGCGGCTGCTCCACCGGGACCGGCTCGATCCCGAACAGCCGCACCGGCCCTGCGGCGGCGCTGGAGCCGAAGCGTGCGGTGCCGGCCACCGCCACCTGCGGCGGTACGTACTCGCCGGAGACGTAGCTGGCATGGAACCGGCGGGGCGGATCGGCGTCGAACTTGAGGTATCCCGCGCCCGGCGTGGAGGGCAGCTGATAGGCATCGGGAACGCCCAGTACCGCGCGGGATTCGCTGGCCGAGAAGGTCTTCAGGCCGATCCGGTAGGACAGGTGCGAGTCCAGGCCGCGCAGCTTGCCCTCCTCGAGCCGCTGCGAGGCGAGCAGCAGGTGGATGTGCAGCGACCGGCCGAGGCGGCCGATGGCCACGAACAGCTCGGCGAAATCCGGTTTCTGCGAGAGCAGTTCGGAGAACTCGTCGACGATCACCACGAGCGCGGGCATCGGGTCCAGCGGGGCTCCCGCCCGGCGGGCCTTCTCGTACTCGCCGACGTTCGCGAAGTTGCCCGCCCGGCGCAGCAGCTCCTGGCGGCGGTTCATCTCGCCCGACAGCGCATCGCGCATGCGGTCGACCATGGCGATCTCCTCTTCGAGGTTGGTGATCACCGCCGCCACGTGGTTGAGCGATTCGAGCCCGAGGAAGGTGGCGCCGCCCTTGAAGTCGACCAGCACCAGGTTGAGCGCCTCCGGCGGGTGCGTGGCCACCATCGACAGCACCAGCGTCCGCAGGAATTCACTCTTTCCGGAACCCGTGGCGCCGATGCACAGCCCGTGCGGGCCCATCCCGTTCTCGGCCGCCTCCTTCAGGTCCAGTTCCACCGGCTCGCCGCGCGGCCCCACACCGATCGGCACGCGCAGCCGCTCCCGCGCGGTGCGCGGGCGCCACGCGGTCTCGGGGCTCACGGCCGCGGCGTCGGACAGCCCGATCAGCGCAGGAAGCCCCGGATCGCCGGGACCCGCGTCGGCGTCGAAGTCGACGAGCTGCGCCACCGATGCCGGCCGGTAGCGGCCGATCCGGCGCGCGGTCACCTGTGCGCCGCCCGCTGTCACCGAGTCCGGGCGGGCGAAGAACTCGACCCCCGCGGCGCTGCGGGCCCCGAGCCGGTCGCTCTCGTCGACCACCAGTTGCAGGCCACTGCGGGTGGCGAGCGCCCCGGGTTCGGGGCTCAGGTCGATGAGGGTGACGCCGTCGATGCCGACGGCGGCGTCGAGCGGGCCACCGGGGGTGACCACGATGCCGCGGTCGAGCACGATCACGTGGTGCACCCGGGTGGGGTCCACCGGGGTGGCGCGGGCGAAGGCACCGCGATCCGCGAGGTCGGGCCCGATGGAGTCCTCCAGCTCGGCCGCGGAGCCGAAGATCAACCGGATCGGCCCCAGCGCGTCGGATGCCGTGGGGTGCGCCGCGTGCGGCAGCCACTTGAGCCAGGACCACTCGGCGGATTCCGCATCGTCGGTGGCGACCGCGATCCGCACGTGATCGGGACCGTGCAGCGTCACCAGGCTCAGCAACACGGCGCGCACCGCGTCGTAGGCCGCGGCGCGCGGACCGTCGACCCCGACCGCGGGGAAACCGCGCAGGGCCACCGCCACCGGGAGCCCCGGCACCGCCGCGTTGCGGCGCACGAACCGGCGCAGCGCCACCGTCGACACCGGTTCGAGGTCTTCGAGCGGGCCGGTCTCCGGCGGCACCAGCCGGGTGGCCAGCCGCTGGCTCCCGATGCCGACCCGTACGTGCAGGAAATCGGGGTCGCTGGGCCGGCGCTCCCACATCCGGCGGGTGCCGACGCACCCCGCGAGCGCGGCGGGATCGGGATGGATCCACTCGAGCGCGGCGCGCTGCTCACCGCGGGTGCGTTCCACCTGACCGCGCACCTGCCCCAGGTACCGCAGATAGTCCTTGCGGTCCTCGTTGAGCTCGGCGGCGTTGGGCCCGTTGCGATTGCCGTTCATGCCGTACATGCCGGCCATCGACATCAGCATCATCAGCGGGAACATCATCATGAACGGGTTCTGCATCATGGTGCTGCCCGAGGTGAACATCAGCGCCACCATGCCGATGACGGCCACCACCATCACCACCGGCAGCAGCTTGCCCAGCAGGCCGCCCGGCACGGCGCGCGGCACCTCGGGCGGTGCCTGCAGCGCCACCTCGCCCCCCGGCGCACGCGGCGGCGCCAGGCGCTGCTTGCGCGCGAATCCCTCGGTGACCGGCTCGAACACCACGTCAGCCACGAACGGCCTCCCCCACACACCTGCGGCGCGCCCCCACGCGCCGTCGTGCCACCACTGTGCACTGCCGGGCCGCCGCCGTCGAGCCCTTCGACGAACTTCGTCGGAAGTGGAACCGATCGGCCCGCTCGTGCGTCTAATTGACATCGGGCCCGGTCGCGGGCCTGGAGAACGGCATGCGAGGGGGACGCTATGACCGATCTGGTGGAGGGCACGGAGACAGAGGTTGCGCGGCTGAGCCGCGTGTCGGTGCTGTGCGGGGGCGCGCAGGTCGATGTCTCACTGCCCTTGCAGACACCGACCGAGGTGTTGATCCCGGAGCTGATCCGGCTCTTCGGCGATCGCATCTCGGGCACCGCGGAAGCCGCATGGGCCCGGCCGTGGCGGCTGGCACCGGTGGGCGGCGAGCCGCTGCCCGGGCCGCAGACGCCCGCGGATGCGGGCATCACCGAGGGCGACCTGCTGGTGCTGTTCGTCGCGGAGGCCGCGCCGCCGCCCGCCGTGTTCGACGACGTCTTCGACACCGCGGCGGGCGATCTCGCGACCGGTACCCGGTGGAACGAGCGCGCCGCGATGATCGTGGGCCTGATCGTGCTGGCCGGTGCCACGCTCGCCACCGCCGCGGTGAGCCTGCGCCTCGGCCTCGGGCCGCGCGGGGAATCCGGCGCCCGCCCCGCGGTGGACGGTGTCTTCGCGCTGCTGTGGACCGCGGGCGCCGCGCTCCTGCTCCTGGTCGGTGCCGGTACCTCGGTGCGACGCCTCACCGGCTCGGGGCCCGTGCCCACCGCCCTGGCGAGCTGCGCCACGGTGCTCGCCGCCACCGCCGGTGTGCTCGCCGTCCCCCTCGGGGTGGACGGCCGCTACGGCGCCCCGCACGCCCTGCTCGGGGTGGTCGCCGCCGCGGTGACCGCCGTTGTCGCGCTGCGCATCACCGGCCGCGGAACGGTGGTGCACATCGCCGTCATCACCGCCGCCGCGGTGGTGGCGCCCGCCCTGTTCACGGCGCTGTGGCTGCCCGGTCGCCGCGCTGCGATCGCCGCGACCGTGGCCGTGGCCGCGTACATCGTGATCACCTTCGCCGCCCGGATCGGCGCATCGGTCGCGCGACTGCCGCTGCCGAAGGTGCCCGCCGCGGGCGAACGGATCGATCCGATCGACGACGAGCCGCCGCCCACCGTCGCGGGGGTCGGCGCCGTCGCTGTCGGCCTGAGCGAGGAGGCCGGGGCGCCGCCGCGCACCGGGTACGCGCAGCAGGTGTGCTCCGGGATCACCGTGGGCGCCGCGGCGGCCGGGTCGATCGCCGCGCTGCTCGTGGGAGCGGTGGCGCGCGAACTCCCCTTGCACCACATCGCTTTCGCCGCCGTGATCGCGATCGCGTACTGCCTCCGCGGTCGCACCCACGGCGATCCGGTTCAGGCCGGTTCGGTGATCCTCGGCGGCAGCGCGGTGGCGATCGGCACGGCGACCAGCCTGGCGTGGGGCTACGGCGTGTGGCCGGTGCTGGGCCTGGTGACGCTCGCCGCGATCGCCGGACTGGCCGTGGCCTGCG
Organism: Tsukamurella strandjordii; assembly: GCF_039525985.1. NCBI lineage: Bacteria > Bacillati > Actinomycetota > Actinomycetes > Mycobacteriales > Tsukamurellaceae > Tsukamurella > Tsukamurella strandjordii. The sequence goes on from NZ_BAAAII010000002.1 coordinate 612,515, forward strand.
GCGTGGGCGCGCCTCGCATCACCTTCAGTCCCATCCAGCGGCGGTTCGCGGAACTCGGTGAGTACCTGACCATCGCGGCTGCGGGACCGCTGCTCGGGTGGGTGTGGGACGTGTACGCCACCGTCCGGAACCTGTGATGCGGCGCGCGCTCGTCGGGATCGCGACCGCGGGATTGCTGGTGGCCGTCGGAGCCCCGGCCGGCGCCGCGCCGCCCGCCTCCGATCCACCGCCCGACGGTGCGCCGCGGGGCCCCATCGCCCCGCTCGCTCCGACCGTGCAGAAGACGCAGTGCCACACCCTCAAGACCGTGCCCGGGACCGATTACACCCGTGCCGATCACGCGCTGCGCTCGCTGCGCTACGACCAGGCGTGGAAGTTCACCCGCGGCGAGGGCCAGAAGGTGGCGGTGATCGACACCGGGGTCACACCGCACCCGCGGCTAGGCGAGGTGATCCCCGGCGGCGATTACGTCTCCTCGGGCGACGGCCGCGACGATTGCGATGCGCACGGCACCGCGGTGGCGGGCATCATCGCGGCGCGGCCGGCACCGGGCGATGCCTTCGTCGGCGTCGCTCCCGGTGCGTCGATCATCGCGATCCGGCAGGCCAGCCAGGCCTTCGAGCCCAAGGACCGCGGCGCCAACAGCCACGGGAACGTGACCACGATGGCCTACGCCGTGACCCGCGCGGTCGATCTGGGCGCCACCGTCATCAACATCTCCGAGGTGGCCTGCGGCGGCGCGGGAACGAACCTGGGCGACGATGCGCTCAGCCGCGCCGTGCGTTTCGCCTTCGACCGCAACGTGGTCGTGGTGGCCTCCGCGGGCAACGTGGGACGCGACGGCGCGTGCTCGGCGCAGAACGAGACACCCGGATCACCGGTCACCGTCGCGTCCCCGGCCCGGTTCTCCGAACACGTGATCACCGTGGCGGCCACCGAACCGGACGGCCGCGCGGCCTCGTTCTCCCTCGCCGGACCGTGGGTGGCCGTCGCCGCACCGGGCACCGATGTCACCACGCTCGAACCGCGCGGCGGCGGGCTGGTGAACGGCCAGACCACCCGCGAGGGCATCACCCCGCTCGCGGGGACCAGCTTCGCCGCGCCCTACGTGGCCGGCGTCGCCGCGCTGGTACGCGCCCGCTTCCCGCAGCTCACCGCGGCCCAGGTGCGGGCCCGGATCCTGTCCACCGCCCGCGACGCCGCCGCATTGCCTGCCGGGGCGCTGGGCGCGGGCATCGTCGACCCGGTCGCGGCACTCACCGCGGACCTGCCCGACGGGGCCACCAGGGCCGGGAGCCTCGACCTGCCGGCGCCGCCACCGCGCGACGACCGGCCGCGCACCACGGCACTCGCGGGTGCGGGCCTGCTCGCCGTCGCGGCGGCCGCCTTCTGCCTGTCCCGGCGCACTCGCCGGGACCAGATCAGCGGAGGTTGAACTCGGCCGGATCGGGACCGATGCGGCGGCCCGGCAGCGCAGTGATCCTCGCGACCTCATCGGCCGTCAGCTCGAACCCGAAGACCTCGAAGTTCTCGGCGATGCGGGCCGGGGTCACCGACTTCGGGATCACCACGTTGCCCAGCTGCAAGTGCCAGCGCAGGATCGCCTGCGCCGGGGTCACGCCGTGCGCCGCCGCGATCTCCACGATCGTGGGGTCTTCGAGCGACTCGCCCTGGCCGAGCGGCGACCAGGCCTCGGTGGCGATGCCGTGCTCGGCGTGGAAGGCGCGCAGCTCGTCCTGCGGCAGGCCGGGGTGCAGCTCGATCTGGTTGACGGCCGGCGCCTCGCCGGTCTCGTCGATCACGCGCTGCAGGTCTTCGACGCGGAAGTTGCTCACGCCGATCGACTTCGCGCGGCCCTCGTCGCGGATCTTCTGGAAGGCCTTGAAGGTGTCCACGGCGCGGCCGTACTCGGGCACGGGCCAGTGGATCAGGTACAGATCGACGTAGTCGGTGCCGAGCCGCTCCAGCGAGGCGTCGAAGGCGCGCAGCGTCTCGTCGAAGCCCTGGTCCGAGTTCCACAGCTTGGTGGTGAGGTACACATTGCCGCGGTCCAGGCCGGAGGCGGCGATGGCGCGGCCGGTGCCGGCCTCGTTCTCGTACACCTTCGCGGTGTCGATACTGCGATAGCCCACGCGCAGGGCCTCCGCGACGGCGGCCTCGGCGCCGTCGTCGGACACCTGCCACACGCCGAAGCCGAGCTGGGGGATGGTCTTGCCGGAATTGAGGGTGATGTCGGGAACCGTCATACCTCGATCCAACGACACCGGCCGCCGGGATTGTTCCGACTCCGAGGAAAAGAATCTTCTGCGATCCGAACGCGACGGTCCCGGTGGCTAACCTGTCGGTATGGCGATCACGGCGCAGGACCTCATCGACGCGGTCCTCGACCGCGGCACGTTCACCTCCTGGGACGGGCCGCTGGTGGACGTGCATCCGGACGCCGACTACGCGGCGGCGCTGCAGCGCGCGCGGGAGAAATCGCACCACGACGAGGCCGTGGTCACCGGCGAGGGCCGCATCCGCGGCCAACGGGTGGCCCTGATCGCCTGCGATTTCGCCTTTCTCGGCGGCTCGATCGGCGTCGCGGCGGCCGAGCGGATCGTCTCGGCGGTCGAGCGCGCCACGGCGCTGCGGCTGCCGCTCCTCGCGACCCCCACGTCGGGCGGCACCCGCATGCAGGAGGGCACCGTCGCCTTCCTGCAGATGGTGAAGATCTCCGCCGCCGTCACCCTGCACAAGCAGTCCGGTCTGCCCTACCTGGTGTACCTGCGCGATCCCACGATGGGCGGCGTCTTCGCGTCGTGGGGATCGTTGGGGCACATCACCATCGCCGAGCCCGGCGCCCGAATCGGTTTCCTCGGCCCGCGCGTGTACGAGGCGGTGCGCGGCGAACCCTTCCCCGCGGGCGTGCAGACCGCGGAGAACCTGTTCGCGCACGGGCTGATCGACGGCGTGGTGCCGCTGCGGTTCGTGCGCCTGCTCGCGCATCGGGCGCTGCGGGTGATGTCGAGCACCGCCGATGCCGATCCGCTCGCTCCCGACCTGGGCGAGAGCAAAGCGCTGGTGCCCGCGAGCGAAGGGACCCCCGCCTGGGATTCGGTGCGGATCAGCCGAGAGGCCGGGCGGCCCGGGGTGCGCGCTTTCCTGCGGCACGCCGCGACCGACCGGGTGCCGCTGTCCGGGACCGGCGAGGGCGAGACCGATCACTCGCTGCTGCTCTCGCTCGCGCGGGTGCAGGGCTTCCCGTGCATCGTCGTCGGGCAGGACAACGCGGTTCACCGGGCCGGTCAGGAGGACTCGGCCGGTACTCCTCCCCTGCTCGGTCCGGCGGCGCTGCGCGCTGCCCGGCGCGGCATGCGCCTGGCCGCCGAACTCGGCCTGCCGCTGGTGCTGGTGATCGACACCTGGGGCGCCGCCCTGTCGCCCGAGGCGGAGGAGGGCGGGCTCGCGGGCGAGGTGGCACGGAGCCTGTCCGATCTGGTGACCCTCCGCGTTCCGACGGTGTCGGTGCTGCTCGGGCAGGGCACGGGCGGCGGAGCGCTGGCGATGCTGCCCGCCGACCGCGTGCTGTGCGCGCAACACGCCTGGCTCGCCCCGCTGCCGCCGGAGGGGGCGAGCGCGGTGATGTACCACGACACCGAGCACGCACCGGAGATGGCGGCGAAGCAGCGGATCCGGTCGGCCGATCTGCTCGCCGACGGCGTGATCGACCGGATCATCCCCGAGCGCCCGGACGCGGCCGACGAGCCGACCGAGTTCTCCCGGCGGGTGGGGCTGGCGGTGCGCGAATCGCTCGCCGAGCTCGCGCTGATCCCCGATTCGATCCGGATCAGCCGGCGCCTGGACCGCTACCGGTTCCTGGGCACGCGCCGCTGATCAGCCGACGACGACGCTCCACTGCACGCGCTGCGGTTCCACCGAGGTGACGGTGGCCCGCACGGGCCGGCTGACGCCGCGGTCGGTCATGGCGCATTTCTGCACGGCTCCGACGGTGGCGGGCAGCGCACCGTCGCACCGCACCGTGTCGACCGGGCCGCGCTGTGCCAGAACGTACTTCGTGTGCCGCTCCAGTTGGGCCGTGGTGACGCGGCGCCCGGCCTGCGGGTCACCGTCGACCACCGAGTCCCAGCGCACGTTGTCGCCGTCGACGCCGGTGACGCGCAGCCGGACGGAGAACTTCTCGCCCTCACTGGTGAGGGTGCAGTGCTGGGCGGAGCCGACCTCGGCCTTGAGGCCGCCGTCGCAGTCGAGGTGGTCGCTGGGGTCGGCGCCCACCTCGGAGAGCGTCCCGGCTTCGACCCGGCCCTCATCGATCCCGGTGGGGGCGAACAGGGTCCAGGTGACGGCGAGCGCACCGGTGACGCCCACCAGCGCCATCACCAATCCGCGTGCTGCCATCGTCCGACCACCTCAGCGGATCAACTCCGCATTCCTGCTTCCATGATTTGCGATGATTAAACCACGGAAACCGAAGGAGATCCAGGCGTTACCCCTTGCCGGACACCGTGAGGTAGATCAACGCCACGTTGAGCGCCACGATCAGCGCGGCGGCCGCCGCGGAGGCCCAGCGCAGCAATGCACCATCGGTGAATTCGCCCATGATCCGGCGGTCGCCCGTGTACCGGCGCAGTGGCAGCAGCGCGAACGGGATGCCGAAGCTCAGCACCACCTGGGAGATGACCAGCGCCTGGGTCGGTGAGACGCCGATCGCGAGTACGCCGATCGCGGGGACCATGGTGACCATGCGGCGCACCAGCACCGGGATCCGGCGGTGCAGCAGCCCCGCCATGATGGTGCCGCCGGCATAGCTCCCCACCGAGGTGGACGCCAGGCCCGAGGCCAGCAGACCCACTGCGAACAGGCCCGCGACGGCCGGGCCGAGCGCGTCGCGCAACGCGGCGTGCGCGCCCTCGATGGAATCGGTGCCCTCGCGTCCGTAGAGGGCACTGGCGGCCAGCACGAGCAGGGCGATGTTGACGGCGCCGGCGACGACCAGCGCGATCACCACGTCGATGCGGGTGATCCGGATGAGACGGCGCGCGCGGGCGGCACCGCCGGGCTTGCCGTGCCGGTCGATGACGAGAGCCGAATGCAGGTAGATCGCGTGCGGCATCACGGTGGCGCCGAGCATCGAGGCGGCCAGCAGGACCGTCTCCGTGCCCTGCAGCCGCGGCACGAGGCCGCCGAGGAAGGAGCCCGCGTCCGGCGGTGCCACCACCAGGCCCGCGAGGAATCCCACCACGATCACCGCGAGCAGAGCGATGATGACCAGCTCGAACCGGTACTGACGGCGGCCGTCGGCGAGGGTGAGCAGCACCGTCGAGATCACGCCGACGATGAGCCCGCCCCACACCAACGGCACCCCGAACAGCAGGTTGAGCGCGAGCGCGCCGCCGATGATCTCGGCCACATCGGTGGCCGCGGCCACGATCTCCGCCTGCCCCCAGAAGGCGAGGCGGGCGCGACGGGGCAGCCGCTCCCCCAGCATCTGCGGGAGCGAGCGCCCGGTGACCACGCCCAGCTTCGCCGACTGGTACTGGATCATCATCGCCATCACGTTGGCCACCACCAGCACCCACACCAGCAGGTAGCCGTACCGCGCGCCGGCCGTGATGTTCGCGGCCACGTTGCCCGGGTCCACGTAGGCGATCGCGGCGACGAACGCCGGACCCAACAGCATCGCCTTCCGCACCCGCGAGGCCTTCTGCACATCCACGTCCGTCAGCACGCTCGAAGGCTATCCAAATACAGAGTTTCGGTCAACCGAAATTTGCCAGGCGGAGGGGTGATGCGCCGTCCGCCCCTAGGCTGCTGCCATGACCACACGCGACCACGGCGACCCGGGCGACGCCCCCACCATCGCCCCGCCCCTCACGGACGTCACGCAGCCGCGGCGCCCCTCCGCCGCCGAGGAGGCGCGCACGGTGGCCACGGCCACCAACACCGCCACCCTCGGCAGCCTGTCCGAGGACGGTGGGCCGTGGGCCTCGCTGGTGACCTACGGGCTGCTGGGCGGCGCCCCGGTGCTGTGCGTCTCACACATGGCCGAGCACGGCCGCAACCTGGCCCGGGACCCCCGCGCGAGCCTGTCGATCGTGGCGCCCGACGCACCGTCGGACCCGCTCGCGAACGCGCGGATCACCCTGGCCGGCACCGTCCTCCGTCCGGAGGGCGACGAACTCGCCGCCGCCCGGGAGGCGCACCTGAACGCGGTACCCGCGGCGAAGTACTACATCGACTACAGCGACTTCACGCTATGGCTGCTCGACGTGGAGCGGGTGCGCTGGGTGGGTGGATACGGCCGGATGGACTCGGCGTCGCGCGCGGACTACGCAGCCGCCGAACCGGATCCGGTGACGCCGCACGCGGCGGGCGCGGTGCGCCACCTCAACGACGACCACGCCGATGCCCTGCTCAACATGGCCCGACGGTTCGGCGGCTACCCGGACGCCACATCGGCGCGCTGCGAGCGGGCCGACCGGTACGGCCTCGACATCCGCGTGGACACGCCGCGCGGTTGGTCGGTGACGCGGGTGGGCTATCTCGCCCCGATCGACGGCCCCGCGGACCTGCGGCAGGCCACCGTCGCCCTGGCCCGCGCCGCGGCCGAGGGCTGATACGCAAGAGCCCCGCACCGTCGAACGGTGCGGGGCTCGTGCCGGGCGGACGTCGGGCTACTTGACGCCCAGCAGATCATCACGGGGACGAGGCCCCGTGCCGGGCTGGCGTCGAGTTACTTGACGCCCAGCAGATCGATCACGAAAACCAGCGTCTTGCCGGACAGACGGTGACCGCCACCGGCGGGACCGTAGGCGAGCGACGGCGGGCAGATCAGCTGGCGGCGGCCGCCGACCTTCATGCCCGGGATGCCCTCCTGCCAGCCCGCGATGAGGCTGCGCAGCGGGAAGTTGATCGACTCGCCGCGGCTCCACGAGGAATCGAACTCCTCGCCCGAGTCGTACTCCACGCCCAGGTAGTGCACGTCCACGACGCTGTCGGGCTGCGCCTCGGCGCCGTCGCCGACCACGATGTCCTTGATGACGAGCTCGGTGGGCGCGGGGCCCTCGGGGAACTCGATCTCCGGCTTGCTCAATTCATCTCCCTTGATCAGGCGATGCAGGTTGTCCCGACGGATCGGAGGCATCATGCACCGGGGTAGTCACGGGCGGTGTAGCCCGTGTAGATCTGCCGAGGCCGACCGATCTTGGTCGACGGATCCTCGTGCATCTCGCGCCAGTGGGCGATCCAGCCGGGCAGGCGGCCGAGGGCGAAGAGCACCGTGAACATGCGCGTCGGGAAGCCCATCGCGCGGTAGATCAGACCGGTGTAGAAGTCCACGTTCGGGTACAGCTTGCGCTCGATGAAGTAGTCGTCGTGCAGAGCGACGTCTTCGAGCCCCTTGGCGATGTCGAGCAACTCGTCGGATACGCCGAGCAGCTCGAAGATGCGGTCCGCGGTCTGCTTCACGATGGCCGCACGCGGGTCGTAGTTCTTGTAGACCCGGTGACCGAAGCCCATGAGCTTCACGCCGTCCTGCTTGTTCTTGACCTTGTTCATGAAGTCCTTGGTGTCGCCACCGGAGGCCTTGATGTCGTCGAGCATCTCCAGCACGGCCTGGTTGGCGCCGCCGTGCAGCGGGCCCCACAGGGCGTTGATGCCGCCCGAGATCGACGTGAACAGGTTGGCGTTCGACGAGCCCACCAGGCGCACCGTCGACGTCGAGCAGTTCTGCTCGTGATCGGCGTGCAGGATGAGGAGCATGTCGAGCGCCTTGACGATCTCCGGGTCGACCTCGTAGGGCTCGGCCGGGAAACCGAAGGTCATGCGCAGGAAGTTCTCGACCAGGCTCAGCGAGTTGTCCGGGTACAGGAAGGGCTGTCCCACCGACTTCTTGTACGCGTAGGCGCAGATGGTGGGGAACTTCGCCAGCAGGCGGATGGTGGAGAGCTCCACCTGGGCGGGATCGTTGTGATCCAGCGAGTCCGGGTAGTACGCCGACAGCGCGTTGACCGCCGAGGAGACGACGGGCATCGGGTGCGCGTTGCGCGGGAAGCCGTTGAAGAAGAGCTTGAGATCCTCGTGCAGCAGGGTGTGCCGCTGGATCTTCGCGGTGAACTCGGCCAGCTGCTCCGGGCTCGGCAGCTCACCGTGGATCAGCAGGTAGCTGACCTCGATGAAGGTGGACTTCTCGGCCAGCTGCTCGATGGGGTATCCGCGGTAGCGCAGGATGCCCTCGTTGCCGTCGATGTACGTGATGGCCGACTTGCACGATGCGGTGTTCACGAAACCACCGTCGAAGGTCGTGTAACCGGTGTCTGCGAGGAGCTTGCCGAGGGCGATGCCGTCGCTGCCCTCGGTCGCCTTCACGATCGGCAGTTCGATCTGGCCACCGGGGTAGGTGACCGTAGCTTGCGCCGGCGCGGTGTTGTCATCGGTGGACAATGTTCGTATCCCCTCGCTGTAGTCGGCTGATAAAAAGGCTACCCGGGTAGAAACCTAGCGGTCGCGCTGCCAGGCGCGTAATCAGGGTCGCCAGATCGTCCACTCCGCGCACTACCGGATGCCCCACGAGCAGGCCCAGGAGCCGCCCGGAGAGATGGTCGCCACGTCGGTCCCGGTGTGCAGCGCGTTGCCCGGACCGGACATCGGCTCGACCGCCAGCGCCCGCTGCGGCGGGTGCCCGAGGAAGCCCTGCGCGGCCTCGACCGAGGCGGTGAACACCTGCACCCAGGGCAGACGGGAATCGGTCCACAACTCGACCTGTCCGTCGGGCGCCCGCAGCGTGTACCGGTTGTCGGTGGCGGTGAACGGGGTGTCCAGTTGCACGCCGGCCAGCGGTGCGGGCCCGGTGTAGTCGTAGATCGTGCCCTCGGTGGCGCGGGTGGGTCCGGTGGGCAGCAGCCGTTCGTCGAGCGGCTGCCAGCGCCGCGCGCCCAGTTCCAGGGTGCACTCGTCGATCGGGGTCTCACCGACGCGCAGGTAGGTGTGGAAGCCCACCACGAAGGGCAGGTCGACGGTGCCCGTGTTGTGCGCCTCGAAGGCACAGGCGAGGCCGTCGGCACCGACGGAGTACCGGATGCGCAGGTGCAGGTCGTAGGGCCAGCCCGGGTGCCGCCCCACGTCGACGGCCAGCGTCACGGCGTCGGTCGCGATCTCGACGTCGTCCCAGTCGACGGCGCGGACCAGCCCGTGGTTCGCGGTGCCGGTGTCCTCGTGGGTCACGGTGAGCCGGTGCACCTCGCCGCCGAAGGCGTAGACGCCGTCCTCGGTGCGACCGGGCCACGGGGCGAGCACGACGCCCGCCGAGACGGGCGGCTTCGTGCCGAGCGGCCACTCCTCGGTGAGCGCGATACCGTCGCGCCGTAGGCCGCGCAGGGCCCCGCCGGTGCGCGCGATCTCGGCGGTGTACCCGCCGCCGACGATGGTGAACCCGGGTTGCACCGACATGGGCGCAATAGTACGGGCGTTGCGCCGTTCGCGCCCCGGGCGCAACCGCGTGCAACCCGCGCCCGGCCCCACTGGCCTACCGTCGAGGGCAGTCCGGCGGCCGATCGCCGGGAACCGAAGGAGACATCGTGGCGAACAACTGGACCGAGCGGGACGTGCCGAGCCAGGAGGGCCGCGTCGCCGTCGTGAGCGGTGCCAACACCGGCCTCGGATTCGAGACGGCGCGCGTTCTCGCGCAGCACAGCGCCGAAGTGGTGCTCGCGGTCCGCGACACCGGCAAGGGCGAGGCCGCACGGCAGCGGATCCTCGCCACGGCCCCCGGTGCGACGGTGCGCCTGCAGCGCCTCGACCTCGGTTCCCTGGACTCGGTGCGCACCGCGGCGGCGGAGCTGCGCGAGAGCACGCCCCGGATCGACCTGCTGATCAACAACGCCGGCGTGATGTACCCGCCGAAGCAGACCACCTCCGACGGTTTCGAGCTGCAGTTCGGCACCAATCACCTCGGCCACTTCGCCTGGACCGCACAGGTTCTCGACCTGCTGCTCGACGTTCCCGGATCGCGCGTGGTCACGGTCGCCTCGCTGGCCCACCGGATCCGCGCCGCGATCCACTTCGACGATCTGCAGTGGGAACGCTCCTACGAGCGGGTCGCGGCCTATGGCCAGAGCACGCTCGCGAACCTGCTGTTCCACTACGAGCTGCAGCGCCGCCTGGAGGCACGGGCCCGGGGCGAGCGCGGCACCGTCGCGATCGCGGCGCACCCGGGCATCGCCGATACCGAGCTGGTGCGCAACCTGCCGAAGGCGCTGCAGGGACTGCAGGCGGCCGCTCCCCTGTTCTCGCACGACGCGGCGAACGGCGCGCTCTCGCAGCTGCGCGCCGCCACCGATCCCGGCGCGCTGGGCGGTCAGTACTACGGTCCCGACGGCCTGGCCGAGCGGCGCGGCGCTCCGAAGGTGGTCGCCTCGTCGGCTCAGTCCTACGACCTCGACCTGCAGCGCCGCCTGTGGTCGGTATCGGAGGAACTGACCGGCGTCACGTTCCCGGTGTGATCTGCGCCGCCACCCCCTAGTGTTGCAGTCGCACACGATCAGGAGGCGGCATGACGAAGTGGACCGAACGGGACGTACCCGACCAGACCGGCCGGGTCGCGGTGGTGACCGGCGCCAACACCGGCCTCGGATTCGAGACCGCGCGCGTCCTCGCGCAGCACGGCGCCGAGGTGGTGCTCGCGGTCCGCGACACCGCGCGTGGCGAGGATGCGCTGCGCCGGATCACCGCCGCGGCACCGAATGCCACGGTGCGGCTGCACAGCCTGGACCTGGGCTCGCTGGACGCGATCCGCGACTCGGCACAGCAGTTGCACGCCAGCACGCCCCGGATCGACCTGCTGATCAACAACGCCGGCGTGATCCCGCCGGAGCGGCAGACCACCGCCGATGGCTTCGAATTGCAGTTCGGCACCATGCATCTGGGGCACTTCGCCTGGACCGCGCAGGTGCTCGACCTGGTACTCGACGTGCCCGGCTCCCGGGTGATCACCGTGGCGAGCGATTCGCACCGCTACCGCCGCGCGATCGACTTCGGCGATCTGCAGTGGGAGCGGTCGTACCCGAAGGTCGCGGCGTACACACAGGCCAAGCTCGCGAATCTGTTGTTCCACTACGCCTTGCAGCGCCGCCTCGAGGCGCGGGCGCGGGGTGAGCGCGGCACCGTGGCCCTCGCGGCGCATCCGGGCGTCGCCAACACCGAGGCGGGGCGGCACCTGCCGCCCATCCTGCAGCGCATCATCATGGCCTCCACGCCGATGTACCAGGACGCGGCGAGCGGCGCGCTGCCGCAGCTGCGGGCCGCGACCGATCCTGGTGCGCTCGGCGGCCAGTACTTCGGTCCCGACGGGCGCGGCGAGCGGCGCGGCAACCCGAAGGTCACCGTGTCCTCGCAGTACTCCTACGACGCCGCGGCGCAGCGGCGGCTGTGGCAGGTGTCCGAGGAGCTCACCGGGGTGAGCTTCCCGATCTGAGGTCAGCCGGCGAGCACCTTCTGCAGCCAGCCGGTGTCGGTGAGGTCGACCCTCGTGCCCTTGTTCACCACGGTGGGCGTGCCGGTGCCGCCGATGCTCTTGAGGGAGTTCAGGTTCGCGGCGGCGATGGCCGCGGCGTCGACGCCGGTCTTCCCGTCGCGGATCTTGGCCACGGTCGCGGCGGGCACCCCGGCCTTCGCGGCGACGTCGGCGATCTGCGGGTCGGTCAGGTCCGACGGTCCGCCCTCGCGCGGCTGGGCGGCGAACAGTGCGGTCACGAAGCGCTGGGTGATCACGGGCGAGGAGTCCTTCGCCGTGGCCGCGAAGGCCTTGATCGCGCGCGAGGAGTAGGTGCCGCTCGCGGACTGGCGGTCGAGGAAGGCCATCGGCCGGTAGGCCACCGTGAGCGTTCCCGCCGTGATCGCGGAGGTGATGGCGGCGCCGTCGCGCTTCTCCAGGTTGGCGCAGGCGGGGCACAGGAAGTCGACGTACATGGTGATCTCGCGGCCGCCGGAGCCCACCTTCACGGCCCCGTCGGAGACGGACTGTCCGGGGGTGGACGGCGCGGCGACCGCAGTCCCGGTGATGGATCGGGAGCAGCCGCTGAGCGCGAGCAGCGCGACGACAGTCATCAGTACCAGAGTGATTCCGCGGTTCGCCTTCATGACCACAGCGTAGGTCAGCGGGTCACGCGGTACCGCACGAAGGCCGGGACGGCGAGCGCCGCGATCACGGTGAACACGATCACCAGCACGCCGCCGCCCGCCGCGGCCATCGCGGCACCCGCCGAGGCGGCCGCGGCGCCGTGCAAGGCATCGCCGATGCGGGGGCCACCGGCCACGACCACGGTGAAGACGCCCTGCAGGCGCCCGCGGACATCGTCGGTCGCGGCCTCCTGCAGCATCGTCGTGCGGAAGGCCGCGGAGAACATGTCGGCTGCGCCGCCGAGGGCGAGCAGCACCAGCGCCGCCCAGAGCCAGCTGAAGTGCGCCGCCACACCGAAACCCGCCATCGCGGCACCCCAGAGCACGATCATCACGATCACCGACAGGCCCTGCCGGGAGACCCGCGAGGTCCAGCCCGAGAGCACGCCGCCGAGTACCGCGCCCACCGACATCGCCGCGAACAGCGCACCGAACACCCAGCCGCCCTCGATGGGATCGCCGAAGTTCTCGTGCGCGATCTGCGGGAACAGCGCGCGCGGCATGCCGAAGACCATGGCGATGATGTCCACCACGAAGCTCATGAGCAGCACCTTGTGCCCGGCGAGGTAGCGGAAGCCGTCGATCACCGAACTCAGCCCCAGCGACTGCCCCTTGTCCTCCGCCTTGATCGACGGCAGCTTCCACACCGCCCAGAGCGTGACCATGAGGCTCGCGGCGTCGAGCGTGTACAGCCAGTGCACGCCGATCACCGGGATCAGCGGCGCACCCAGCATCGGTCCGGCGATGGCGCCGAACTGCATCACGGTCATGTTGAGCGAATTCGCCGCCGGCAGCTGCTCCGGCGGGACGAGCCTGGCGTAGATCGCGGAGCGCGTCGGCTGATTGACGCCGAAGAAGGCCTGTTGCAGTGCGAAGGCGCCGAGGATCAGCCACACGTTGTCGGGCAGCAGGGCGAGCATCAGCGCGGTGCCCGCGAGGCCGAGGGTGGTGCCGATGATCACCAGCCGGCGGTCCAGGGCGTCGGCGATCGCGCCGCCCCACAGGCCGAAGATTACCAGCGGGACCAGGCCGAAGACGCCGGTCAGGCCCACGTAGGCCGACGAGCCCGTGATCGCGTAGATCTGCGCGGGGACCGCGACGGCGGTCAGCTGCGCGCCGATCACGGTGACGATGCCCGTCCACCACAGTCGCCGGTAGTCCGGGTTCTGCAGCGGTCGCGTATCCGCGAGGAGTCTCGGCACCAGGAAATCGTACGGCGTCCTCACCACCGTCCCCGCCGTCCCGGCTCCCGCTGTGACGTACCCCGGCACCCTCGGTGCCCCACCCCGCGCCGCCCTCCGTAGCCCGCCCGCGCCGCCTTCCGTGACTTAACTGCGTTACGTGTAGGCGAATCCCCAGGAGACGGTGTGGGCTAACGCTGTTAAGTCAAGGAGGGGTCAGGGTTGGAGGCGGACGGGGGTGAAATCGGGGGCCACGAGGCGGACGCGGTTGTGCACGCGGTTCTCGCGGCCCTGCCAGAACTCGACCACCTGCGGGGTGATCCGGTAGCCGCCCCAATCCGGGGGCACCGGCACGTCCTGCCCCTCGAAGCGGGCCTCGACCTCGGCGAAGCGGCGGGCCATCTCGGCACGATCGGATACCGGGCGGGACTGATCGGAGCTCCAGGCCCCGAGCTGCGAGCCCCGGGGGCGCTGCGCCCAGTACTCCGCGGTCTCCTCCGCCGTCACCCGCGTCACCCGGCCGCGCACGTGCACCTGCCGGTGGATGGCGATCCACGGGAAGGTCACCGAGGCAACCGGGTTCACCGCGATCGCGATCGCCTTGTCGGAGCCGTAGTTGGTGTAGAAGACCACGCCGCGCTCGTCGAGACCCTTGCACAGCACGGTGCGGGTGGCGGGCAGCCCCGTCTCGTCGACGGTGGCGAGCACCATCGCGTTGGGCTCCGGCGCACCGGCGGCCACCGCCTCGTCGAACCAGGCCCGGAACACGGGCACCCATCCGCCCTCCAGGCTCTCGGGCCCCAGGTCGGTTTCGTCGCCGTCGTACTTCTCACGCATCGCACTCAGGTCCACGGAGCCAACCTACTCACTAGAGTCGACGTCATGGCGAGTGACATTCCCGGCGGTCTCGAGGGCGTGGTGGCCTTCACCACCGAGATCGCGGAACCCGACCGCGACGGCGGGGTGCTGCGTTACCGCGGCGTGGACGTGGCCGATCTGGTGCGCAACCACGTCACCTACTCCGAGGTGTGGGGCCTGCTGGTGGACGGCGAGTGGGGCAACCCGCTGCCCGCGGCCGAGCCCTTTCCGCTGCCGATCCACAGCGGCGACGTCCGCGTGGACGCGCAGGCCGGGCTCGCGATGCTCGGCCCGCTGTGGGGCTTCGAACCGCTGCTCGACATCGACGATGCCACGGCCCGCGAGAACCTGGCCCGCGCCTCGGTGATGACGCTGAGCTTCGTCGCGCAATCGGCCCGCGGCCTGGAGCGGCCCGCGGTGCCGCAGCACATCATCGACCGGTCCCCCACCGTGACGCACCGATTCATGACCCGCTGGCACGGCGAACCCGATCCCGATCACGTGCGGGCGATCGACGCCTACTGGGTGGCCGCGGCCGAGCACGGCCTCAACACGTCGACGCTGACGGCGCGGGTCATCGCGTCGACGGGGGCCGACGCCTCGACGGCACTGTCGGGTGCGGTGGGCGCACTGTCCGGCCCGCTGCACGGCGGCGCACCGTCGCGCGTGCTCCCGATGCTCGACGAGGTGGAGCGCACCGACGATCCGCGGTCGGTGGTCACCGCGCGCCTGGACCGGGGCGAGAAGATCATGGGCTTCGGGCACCGGGTGTACCGCGCCGAGGACCCGCGCGCCGCGGTGCTCCGCGAGGTGGCGCGGGATCTGGACGCGCCCCGCTACGAGGCCGCCGCCGCCCTGGAGCGCGAGGCCAACCAGGTCTTCGCCGAGCGCCGGCCCGACCGGGCGATCTCGACCAACGTGGAGTTCTGGGCGGCGGTGATCCTGGATTACGCGAACGTCCCGGTGCGGATGATGCCGGCGATGTTCACCTGCGCGCGGACCGCCGGCTGGTGCGCCCATGTGCTGGAGCAGAAGCGGTCCAACAAGCTGATCCGACCGTCCGCCCAGTACACCGGCCCCGCGGCCCGGCGGCCGGATGAGGTACCCGGGTGGGACACCATTAGGATTTAGGGCATGACGATCGAGATCCCCGCCGCGCTCAAGCCCGTCGACGGCCGCTTCGGCTGCGGCCCGTCCAAGGTCCGTCCCGAGCAGCTGCAGTCGCTCGTCGATACGGGCGCCTCGGTGTTCGGCACCAGCCACCGGCAGAAGCCGGTCAAGGACGTGGTGGGCCGCGTGCGCGACGGCCTCAAGGATCTGTTCAGCCTCCCCGAGGGCTACGAGGTGGTGCTCGGCAACGGCGGCACCACCGCCTTCTGGGACGCCGCCGCGTTCGGCCTGATCCGCGAGCGCAGCCAGCACTTCACCTACGGCGAGTTCTCCAACAAGTTCGCCTCCGTGGCCAAGGGCAACCCGTTCATCGGCGACCCGATCGTGGTGTCGTCGGATCCGGGCAGCGCGCCGGAGCTGGTCGCCGATCCGTCGGTCGACCTCATCGGCTGGGCGCACAACGAGACCTCGACCGGTGTCGCGGTGCCGATCAGCCGCCTCGCGGGCAGCGAGAACGCGCTGATCGCGATCGACGCCACCTCGGGTGCCGGCGGCCTGCCGGTGAACGTCGCCGACACCGACGTCTACTACTTCGCGCCGCAGAAGTGCTTCGCCGCCGACGGTGGCCTCTGGGTCGCGCTCATGAGCCCCGCCGCCCTGGCGCGCGTCGAGGAGATCAAGGCTTCGGGCCGCTACACCCCCGAGTTCCTCTCGCTGCCCATCGCGGTGGACAACTCGAGCAAGAACCAGACCTACAACACCCCCGCGCTGGCGACGCTGCTGCTGTTCGCGAACCAGATCGAGTGGATCAACGGCAACGGCGGCCTGGACTGGGCCGTGGGCCGCACCAAGGATTCCAGTGATCGGCTGTACCAGTGGGCCGAGGCCAGCGAGTTCGCCACGCCCTTCGTCACCGATCCGGCGCTGCGCAGCCAGGTGGTCGGCACCATCGACTTCGACGAGAAGATCGACGCCGCCGCCGTGGCCAAGACGCTGCGCGAGAACGGCATCGTCGATACCGAGCCGTACCGCAAGCTGGGCCGCAACCAGCTCCGCATCGGCATGTTCCCGGCCATCGATCCGGAGGACGTGACCGCCCTCACCCGGTGCATCGATTTCGTGGTCGAGCGCGTGTCTGCCGACGCGTAGCGGTTCGAACAACTACCCTTGCACCATGCAGGAACTGCGGGTTGTAGCGCTGGACGACGATGGGACGTCGCTGGTCTGCGAGGGCTCCGCGGGACGTTTCCGGCTGCCGATCGACGACACCTTGCGTGCTGCCGTGGCCGGTGAGCTGACGCGCGGCGTGCAGACCGAGCTCGAACTGGGTTCGGAGCTCTCGCCCCGCGATATCCAGGCCCGCATCCGCGCCGGCGCCTCCGTGGAGGAGGTCGCCGCGCTCGCGGGCGCCCCCGTGCACCGGATCAAGCGGTTCGCGAGCCCCGTGCTGCTGGAGCGTGCTCGGGCGGCGGAGCTGGCGCAGCTCGCGCATCCCGTGCGGGGCGACGGCCCGATGCACACGGCGCTCGCGGACGTGATCCGCGGCGCGCTGGTCGAGCGCGGCCACACCGACACCACCGAGTGGGACGCCTGGAAGGGCCCCGAGAACCGCTGGGTGGTGCGGATCGCGTGGACGGTGGGCAAGTCCCGCAACGAGGCGCACTACAAGTTCGCGCCGGGCGCCCACGGCGGCACCGCGACCCCGATCGACGACACGGCCCGCGAGCTGCTCGATCCCGATGCCCGGCGCGCCCTGCGCAGCATCGAGCGCACCGCCCCCGTCGACGATTTCGAGGTCGACGAGCCGCTGCGCGCGGTGGGCGGCGAGCCGCCCCACCGCGCACCGGAGGCACCGCGGCAGGCCCCCGAGGCGCCCCGCGATCACGACCGGCGGCATCCCGAGATGCCGTCGTGGGAGGACGTGCTCCTGGGCGTCCGCGGCGGTAAGAACGGCTGACGGACCGACCGCCGCACTGCACTTCTCGACAGGAGGGGACGATCCGTGGGCGCGAGAGCCGCGACTATCTGGTTCATCGACGTTGCCGAGCCGAAGGGCATCCTGGCCATCGCCGGGCGGCCCGACGAGGCCGCATCCCGTGCGGTGGCCGAGCGCATCCTGGGCGGCCCCGTGGCGGGGCGTCCGGAATCCCTGGCCCGCGCGGCGGATCCGCTGCCGGGGCACGTGTACGTGGGCTCCTACGGCGGGCTGACGGTGGTGGCACACGAGGGCCTGCGCGTGACCCGTCCCAGTGAGCTGGCCTCGTCGTGGTGGGAATTGGTGCCCGCCGCGCGCAGCTTCCTGCTGATCGCCGATCCGGATCGCGCGGTGGGCGGTTTCGCCATCCACACCGGCGATGCCGTGCGTCGCGCCTTCGCGGCGCATCCGCTCGACATCCTGGAGGACGAGGGTCTGCCGGAGCGGTTCGAGGGCCCGTTCTGGGCGGGTGAGCACCCGTTGACCTACGCGGAGGGCGTGCAACCCGATCCGCGCGCGCTCCCCTTCCATCCGATGGAATTCGCCGAGCAGGCCAACCGGGAACTGTTGGGCTTCCGGTTCACGCACCCGCTGGAGCCGACGGATCTCGATCCGGCGCGGATCCAGGTGATCGACTTCGTGCCCGCCGCGGCGGTCGCCGAGCCGCCGGTCCAGCAGGCGCCCCCGCAGGTCCCCGACGGTGCGCCGCAGCCCCCGGTCGAGGAGCCCGAGCCGAATCATGAGGACCGCGGCAAGGTCCGCAGCTTCTTCGGCTTCTGATCCGCGGCGGGGCCGCATCGCGAAACTGTCGCTCAGCGCGCACCTGCGGCCATAGTGTCCTCGGCCGGCCGCTCAGACGCTGTTTCGCGACGCACGCAGCGCGTACATCCCGCACACCGCGCAGGTGACAGCGGAGACCACACCGCCCACGATCAGTGGCGCGGCGGGCGTGGTGGCATCCGCGATGACGCCGAGCAGCGGGGCCCCCAGCGGGGTGCCGCCGAGGAAGGCCAGCATGTAGATGCCCATGACCCGGCCGCGGAACTCGGGATCCACTGATAGCTGCATGATGCTCATCGCCGAGGTGGTGAAGGCCATCTGCAGGAATCCCACCGCGATGAGCAGCACCGCCGCCAGCCAGAACCAGGGCGCGAAACCGGTGAACACCTGCGCCACACCGAAGGCGGTGCCGCCGAGCAGGCAGGTGCGCAGCTGCGCCCGGCCGGTACGTTTGGCGGCGATCAGCGCACCGGAGAGGGTGCCCACGGCGAGCATCGTGGACAGCAGCCCGTAGGCGTCGGCACCGAGCCCGAAGCCCTTGCGGGCCAGGATGGACAGGGCCAGTGGGAAGTTGATGCCGAAGGTGGAGACGAAGAAGACCGCGACGATCACCAGCAGCAGCTCGGGTCGCCGGCGCACGTACCGGAAGCCCTCCCGCAGCTGGCCTTTCGCCCGCTCCACCGGCGGCGACGGGTGCAGCTCCCCCACCCGCATCGCCACCAGGGCGGCCACGATCGCGCCGGTGAAGACGGCGTTGACCGCGAACACCCAGCCCGTACCCACGCCCGCGATCAGCAGCCCGGCGATGGCCGGGCCCACGATCCGCGCGGCGTTGAAGACCATGGAGTTGAGCCCGATCGCGTTGGGCAGCAGCTCCGGTCCCACCATCTCGATGGTGAAGGCCTGCCGGAACGGGCCCGCGATCGCCGCGGTGCATCCGAAGACGAAGGCGATCACGAAGACGTGCCACAACTGCACGGCCCCGGTGAGCGTGAGCACCGCGAGCGCGGCGGCGCACAGCGCGGCCGCGGACTGCGTGAACATCAGCGCCCGCCGCTTGTCGTAGCGGTCGGCGAGCAGTCCCGCCCACGCGGACAGCAGCAACGTGGGGCCGAACTGGAGGGCCATCACCGCGCCCAGCACCCAGGCGCGGCCGTGCGCCAGGTCCAGCACCAGCCAGTCCTCGGCGACGCGCTGCATCCAGGTGCCCACCAGGCTCACGGACTGGCCGCCGGCCCAGAGCCGATAGTTCCGTGTCCGCAGGGACACGAAAACACTCGGCATACTTCTAATAGTAGTCCTAAGTTTCGGACCGCCCCGTCAGCTCTCGGTGGCGACCGCCTCCGGGCTCGGGACCCGCGAGCCGCCGCCGAGCAACGGGGTCAGGACCAGCACCAGGACCGCCCCGAGAGCCGCACCGATCGGCCAGCTCAGCGCTGTGACGTACTGCGAGGTGGGCACCAGCGCGATCACCACGGCCACGGCCCCGGAGATCGCCAGCGCCGCTACGGCCGCGGGGTTGACGCCGCGGACGAAGTAGTACGAACCGTCGGGGCGGGTGGAGTACAGGTCGGCGATCCGCGTGCCCTGCTTGCGGATCAGGTAGTAGTCGACGACGAGGATGCCGAACACCGGCCCCATCAGCGCTCCGACGCCGCCGAGGAAGTACACCACCGCCGTCTCGCTGCCCCACACCTTCCACGGCAGCACCACGATCGACAGCACGGCGGTGATGATGCCGCCGGTGCGGAAGGAGATGTACTTCGGCGCCACGTTGCTGATGTCGTAGGAGGGCGAGACGAAGTTGAGCACCACGTTGATGCCGACGGTGGCGATGGCGAACAGCAGTGCCGCGATCACCACGATCACGTCCGAGTCGATCTCCGAGACCAAGGCCACCGGATCCTTCGAGCTGTCCCCGAAGACCTTCAGCGAGCACAGCGAGATCACCAGGGAGATCAGCACGAAGGCGGTCTCGTTGAGCGGGATCCCGAGGGCGTTTCCCCGCTTGATGGCGCGGGTCGACGGTGAGAGCCGGGCGAAGTCGGCGTAGTTCACCAGCGGGCCGGCCATGAACGCCACCATGAGGAAGGCGACGGCCACGAACGCGGCCACGGTGCTCGGCCCGGACAGTGGCGAACCGGTGCGGGCGTTCCAGTCGATGCTCCAGTCGGCCTTGTTCAGCATCCACAGCGCCAGCGCGAACATCCCGATCCACACCACGGGTCCGGCGAAGTCCGAGACCCGGCGCACGATGTCCATGCCGTAGGACAGGATCAGCAGCTGCACCACCCACAGGCTCATGAAGACGATCCATCCGAGCGGGCTCTGCCCCAAGAAGCCGCCGTGCGTCCACGCCTCGGTGGACGGCCAGATCCGCACGATGAGGGCGATCACCGCCAGCGCCGCGAGGTAGGTCTGGATGCCGTACCAGAACACGGCGACCAGGCCGCGCAGCAGCGCGGGGATGTTGGCGCCGAAGATCCCGAAGGTGGCGCGGGCGAACACCGGGAAGGGCACGCCCACCTTCTGTCCGGCCACGCCGATCAGGTTGGACCCGGCCCACAGCATCAGGACGCCGACGAACAGCGCCGCCACCGTCTGCCAGCCGCTCAGGCCCAGGGCGAGCATGCCCACGGCGAAGCCGTAGCTGCCCAGGCTGTGCGCGGAGGTCATCCACAGGCAGAACAGGTCCCACGACTTCCAGGTGGCGTTCTCCTTGGTCGTGGGGGCCAGATCTGCGTTCAGCAGCGCCGAATCACTGGGCGCGGTTACCGGTTCGGACATGGCGGAGCCCCTGTCGTTCGATCAGTCGTTCTGTGGGAAACCGAGATTGATGCCGCCGTGGCTGGGGTCCAGCCAGCGCGAGGTGACGGCCTTCTCGCGGGTGAAGAAGGCGTAGCCGGCGGCGCCGTAGGCCTTCGCGTCGCCGAACATGGACGCCTTCCAGCCGCCGAAGCTGTAGTAGGCCACGGGAACGGGGATCGGCACGTTGATCCCGATCATGCCCACCTGGACCTGCCGCTGGAACCGGCGGGCGGCGCCGCCGTCGTTGGTGAAGATCGCGGTGCCGTTGCCGTAGGGCGAGGCGTTGATGATCTCGATCGCCTCAGCGAACCCGGACACTCGGATCACCGAGAGCACCGGGCCGAAGATCTCGTCGCGGTAGGCGGCGGAGTCGAGCGGCACCCGGTCCAGCAGGGTGGGGCCGAGCCAGAATCCGTCGGCGGCACCGTCGAATTCGTCGCCCCGGCCGTCGACCACCACGGTGGCGCCGTCGGTGGCGGCGATGTCGATGTAGCCCGAGACCTTGTCGCGATGCGCGGCCGTGATCAGCGGGCCCATATCGCAGCCGCGGCGGCCGTCGCCGGTGCGCAGTGACGCCATCCGGGTGCGGATGCGCTCGATCAGGTCGTCCGCCACGGAGTCGACCACCAGGAGCGCGGAGACGGCCATGCAACGCTCACCGGCGCTGCCGAATCCGGCGTTCACGGCGGCATCGGCGGCGAGGTCCAGATCGGCGTCCGGGAGCACCAGCATGTGGTTCTTGGCGCCGCCGAGGGCCTGCACGCGCTTGCCTGCGGCGGTCGCCTGCTGGTAGACGTACTGCGCGATCGGAGTGGAGCCGACGAAGGAGATCGCCGCGATGCCCGGGTGCACCAGCAGCGCGTCGACGGCCTCCTTGTCGCCGTGCACCACATTCATCACGCCGGCCGGAAGTCCCGCCTCGTCGAGCAGGGCGGCCAACCAGTTCGAGGCCGACGGATCCTTCTCACTCGGCTTGAGGACCACCGCGTTCCCGGCCGCGATGGCCAGCGGGAAGAACCACAGCGGCACCATCGCCGGGAAGTTGAACGGGCTGATGATGCCGACCACGCCCAGCGGCTCGCGGACCGAGTACACGTCCACACCGGTGGAGGCGTTCTGGGTGAACTCGCCCTTGTTCAGGTGCGGCATGCTGAGCGCGAAATCGACCACCTCGATCCCGCGGGCGATCTCGCCGGCGGCGTCGGCGAGCACCTTGCCGTGCTCGGCGGTGAGGATCTGCGCCAGCTCGTCGCGGCGGCTGGTGAGCAGCTCGCGGAACCGGAACAGCACGTCCATCCGGCGGGCGATCGACGCCTCTCCCCATTCGACCTGCGCCGCCTTCGCCTGCGCCACCACGGCGTCGACATCGGCGGCCGAGGCCAGCCGCACCTGCGTGCTCACGGTGCCCACGGCGGGGTCGTACACCGGCGAGGTGCGGGTGGAGGTGCCGGACCACGGGCGGCCGGCGACGAGGTGATCGAGGGTGGGAACGGTCATCAGATTTCTCCTGACATCAGGACGGAGCGGTAGATAGCGATCGCCTCGGCGACCTCGACATCGGTGACGGTGCACGGGGGGACCACGTGGATCCGGTTGTCCGTCACGAACGGCAGCAGGCCGCCCGCGATCAGGGCGGTCTTGATCCGGCCCATCCGGTCGGCGCGCAGTGGTGCGCGAGTGGCGCGGTCCTCGACCAGTTCGAGTGCCCAGAAGACGCCCTCGCCGCGCACCTCGCCGATCAGTGGGCAGTCCTCGGCCAGCGCGCGCAGTGCCGGGCCGAGCACATCGCGCCCGATCCGGGCGGCGTTGTCGACGATGCCCTCCTCGGCCATCGTGTCGAGCGCCGCGACGATCGAGGCGCACGCCAGCGGGTGGCCGCTGTAGGTGAGGCCGCCCGGGAACACACGGTCGTCGAAGGTCTTCGCGATGGCCTCGCCGATCACGACGCCGCCCACCGGCACGTACCCGGAGTTGACGCCCTTGGCGAAGGTGATGAGGTCGGGTCGCACGCCGTGCCGGGTGTGCGCGAACCACGCGCCGGTGCGACCGAAGCCCGCCATGACCTCGTCGAGGATCAGCAGAACGCCGTGCTCGTCGGCGATCTCGCGCACACCGGTCAGGTATCCGGGCGGCGGCACCAGCACCCCGGCGGTGCCGGGGACGGACTCCAGCAGGATCGCCGCGATGCGGTCCGGGCCTTCGACGGTGACGGTGCGCTCCAGGTGCGCGAGCGCCCGCTCGCACTCCTGCTCCGGTGTCTGCGACCAGAATTCGGAGCGGTACAGGTACGGGCCGTGAAAGTGCGCGTGTCCCTGGGCGTACTCGTTCGGCAGCCGCCGCCAGTCCCCCGTCGCGGTGACGGCCGACCCGGTGTTGCCGTGGTACGAGCGGTAGGCGCTGAGCACCTTGCTGCGCCCGGTGTGCAGGCGCGCCATCCGGATCGCGTTCTCGACCGCGTCCGCGCCGCCGTTGGTGAAGAAGACCTTCGTCAGGCCGTCGGGCGCGAGCTCGACGATGCGGCGCGCCGCCTCGCCGCGCGCCAGGTTGGCGGCGGAGGGGCCGATGGTGCACAGGCGCGCGGCCTGGTCGGCGATCGCGCGCACCATCGCCGGGTGCTGGTGCCCGATGTTGACGTTGACCAGCTGGCTGGAGAAGTCGAGATAGCTGCGCCCGGCGCCGTCCCACACCCGGGTTCCCAGTGCGCGGCTGACCACCATCGGGTCGAGCGCCGCCTGGGCCGACCAGGAGTGGAAGACGTACTCGCGGTCCAGTTCGTAGGCCAGACGGTCCGGGTCCGCGGTGTCCACGGCGGCCATCTCAGGCGTCCTTCTTCGCCGTGATGGTGCGGTTCACGGTGGGGATGATGTGCTCGCCGTACTGGCGCATCGTCTCCTCCTTGTTGTCGTGCTGCAGGTAGCCGGCGAACTGGTGCACGCCGAGTTTCTGCAGTGCTTCGATCTTGGTGAGATGGTCGGAGACGGTGCCCAGCAGGCAGAACCGGTCGATCACCTCGTCGGAGACGAAGTCGGCGTGGGTGTTCCCGGCCTGTCCGTGCTGGTTGTAGTCGTAGCCGCTGCGCTGGGCGATGTAGTCGGTGAGGGCGGCGGGTACCGCGCCGCCGGCGCCGTACCGGGCCACGATGTCGGCCACGTGATTGCCCACCATGCCGCCGAACCACCGGCACTGATCGCGCTGATGCGCGAAATCATCGCCGACGTACATCGGCGCGGCGACGCAGATCTTCACCGCCTCGGGATCGCGGCCGGCATCGGACGCGGCCGATTTCACCGCGTCGATCATCCACGCCGCGATGTCCAGATCGGCCAGCTGCAGGATGAATCCGTCGGCCACCTCTCCGGTCAGCGCCAGCGCCTTCGGGCCGTAGGCCGCGACCCACATCTCCAGCTCGGAGCCGGTGCTCCACGGGAACTGGAGCGTCGAGCCGCGATACTCCACCGGCCGGGAGTTGGCGAGTTCGCGGATCACGTGGATCGATTCGCGCAGGGTGGCCAGCGTGGTGGGCTTGCCGTTCGTCACGCGCACGGCGGAGTCGCCGCGGCCGATGCCGCACACGGTCCGGTTGCCGAACATCTCGTTGAGCGTGGCGTACAGCGACGCCGTTACCGTCCAGTCCCGGGTGGCGGGATTGGTGACCATGGGGCCCACCGTGACTCGCCGGGTCTCGGCGAGCATCTGCGCGTACAGCACGTAGGGCTCCTGCCACAGCAGGTGCGAATCGAAGGTCCACACGTGGTTGAAACCGTGCGACTCCGCCAGTTTGGTGAGCGCGATGGTGCGTGCGGCGGGTGGGTGGCACTGCAGGACGACACCGAAATCCATGGTCAGCTCCTAGATGAGGTACTGGCTCAGCGCGCGGCGGACGTACTTGCCATCGCCCTTGCGGCCGAGGTACTGGTCGTCGTCCACGATCACCTTGCCGCGGGAGAGCACGGTGTCGACGTGGCCGTCGATCTCGAAACCCTCCCAGGCGGAGTAGTCGAGGTTCATGTGGTGCGTCTTCTCGAGTCCGATGGAGGTGTGCCCGTTCGGGTCGTAGATCACGATGTCGGCGTCGGCGCCGGGTGCGAGAACGCCCTTGCGGCCGTACATTCCGAACATCCGCGCCGGGGTGGTGGAGGTGATCTCCACCCAGCGTTCCAGGGTGATCTTCCCCGAGACCACGCCCTGGTACATCAGGTCCATCCGGTGCTCGACCGAGCCGATGCCGTTGGGGATCTTGGAGAAGTCCCCGATGCCCATGTCCTTCTGGCCCTTCATGCAGAAGGGGCAGTGATCGGTGGAGACCATCTGCAGATCGTTGGTGCGCAGCGCCTGCCACACCTCGTCCTGGTGGTGCTCGTGCTTCGAGCGCAGGGGCGTGGAGCACACCCACTTCGCGCCCTCGAATCCCGGTGCGCCGAGCTGATCCTCGAGCGAGAGGTAGAGGTACTGCGGGCAGGTCTCCCCGTACACGTTCTGCCCCTGGTCCCGCGCCGCGGCGAGCTGCGCGACCGCCTGCTTCGCGGAGACGTGCACCACGTACAGCGGCGCCCCGGTGAGCTGGGCGAGCATGATCGCGCGGTGCGTGGCCTCCTCCTCGAGCTGCCAGGCGCGGGCGATGCCGTGGTAGTACGGGTCGGTCTTGCCCTGCGCCAGCAGCTGTTCCACGAGCACGTCGATCGCCGGGCCGTTCTCCGCGTGCATCATGGTCAGCAGCCCGGTATCGGCGGAGACCTGCATCGCGCGCAGGATCTGCGCATCGTCGCTGTAGAAGACGCCCGGGTAGGCCATGAACAGTTTGAAGCTGGTGATGCCCTCGTCCTGCAGGCCGCGGATGGCGGACAGCGAGGCCGCGTTCACATCGCCGACGATCTGGTGGAAGCCGTAGTCCACGGCGCATTCCCCGCCGGCCATCTCGTGCCAGGTGGCGAGTGAATCCTCCAGGCGCTCACCGAACTTCTGCACCGCGAAGTCGATGATGGTGGTGGTGCCGCCCCAGGCGGCGGCGCGCGTCCCGGTCTCGAAGGTGTCCGAGGCGTTGGTGCCGCCGAAGGGCATCGACATGTGCGTGTGCGCGTCGATGCCGCCCGGGATCACGTACTTACCGGTCGCGTCGATCACGGTGTCGGCGGTGGCCGCGAGGTCGCTGCCCAGCACCGTGGTGCCGGGTTCGAGCAGCGCCACGATCCGCTCCCCGTCGACCAGGACGTCCGCCGCGCCGCGTCCGGTGGCCGAGACCACGGTGCCGCCCTTGATGAAGGTCGTCGTCATGGCGGCCGCCCTAGCGCGCGGGGATCGCGGTGTAGGAGTCCGGGCGACGGTCCCGATAGAACTGCCAGTCGTTGCGGACCTCGCGGACCAGCCCGAGGTCGAGGTCGCGGATCACGATCTCCTCGGTATCGGTCGAGCCCGCCTCGCCGACCAGGTTGCCGCGCGGGTCCACGAAGTAGGAGGTGCCGTAGAAGGTGACCGCGAGGTCGCCGAATTCATCGGTCTCCGTGCCGATCCGGTTGTTGGCCGCCACGAAGTACTGGTTGGCCGCGGCTGCGGCGGGCTGCTCCAGCTCCCACAGCCGGTTCGACAGCCCCGGCTTGGTGGCGGACGGGTTGAAGACCAGTTCGGCGCCGCCCAGGCCCAGCTCGCGCCAGCCCTCCGGGAAGTGCCGGTCGTAACAGATGTACACGCCCACCTTGCCGACGGCGGTGTCGAAGACCGGGTAGCCGAGATTGCCGGGGCGGAAGTAGAACTTCTCCCAGAACCGGTCGAGGTTCGGGATGTGATGCTTGCGGTACTTGCCCAGGTAGCTGCCGTCGGCGTCGAGGACGGCGGCGGTGTTGTAGTAGAGGCCGGGCATCTCCTCCTCGTACACGGGGAGCACGATCACCACGCCGAGTTCCTTGGCGAGCGCGCCGAACCGCTCGGTGAGCGGGCCCGGCACCTGCTGGGCGTACTCGTAGTACTTGGCGTCCTCGACGATGCCGAAGTAGGGGCCGTGGAACAGCTCCTGGAAGCAGACGATCTGCGCGCCGTCCGCCGCGGCCTGCCGTGCCAGCGCCTCGTGCTTGTCCACCATCGACGCCTCGTCACCGGTCCATGTGGCCTGCGTGATGGCCGCCCTGATCACCGTCATCGTGTCCTCCGATCCGTCTCGACTACTTCTGATACTCTCCTGGGTAAACATTTCCCGAATATTTCAGTTGCGCGAGAGTATGTTACGGAGTGTGCCGCACCGCGGCCCCCGAGGAGGCGAGATGGATAAATCTCCGGCCGACCCGATTCGTCCCACGCCGGCGCTGCACATCGACGACCCCACACCCGCCGGGATCGCGGGTGCGATCGCACGCATGATCAACACCGGCGAGCTCCTGCCGGGCGACCGGCTGCCCACCGTGCGCGCCCTTTCCCAGCAGTTGAGCGTCTCCCCCGCCACGATCAGCCACGGCTGGCAGGCCCTGGCCCGCTCGGGCCTGGTCGTATCGCGCGGGCGCAGTGGCACTTTCGTCGCCGACGGTGCGGACCGTCGCCCCGCCTCGTCGTCGCGGACGGGCGCCATGGCAAGCCAGCACGGCGACGTCCGATGGGATCTCTCGCTCGGCGCTCCCGATCCGCGGCTGTTGCCGGAGATCGCGCAATCCCTTGCGGCGGTGGCCCGCCGGGGCGAGACCACGAACTATCACGAGCACCCCGTGGTCCCCGAGCTCGGGGCGCTCCTGAGCAGCACCTGGCCCACCTCCTCAGAGGCCCTGACCATCGTCGACGGCGCCCTGGACGCGGTCGTGCGCGCGCTCGACGCCACCACCCGCTACGGCGACCGGGTGATCGTGGAGAACCCGACCTTCCCCCAGTTCCTGGATCTGCTGGAGATCAACGGCCTGCACCCGCTCCCCGTGGGCCTCGACGACGAGGGGATCCGCCCCGACGATTTCGCGCAGGCGCTCGCGCAGGGACCGTCGGCCGCGATCATCCAGCCCCGCGCGCACAATCCCACCGGCCGCTCGATGTCACCGGGCCGCGCGAAGGAACTGGTGCGCCTGCTGCGCGGGAATGCGCAGTGCATGGTGATCGAGGACGATCACTCCGGTTCCGTGGTGGCCGCACCGGATCTGAGCCTGGGCCGATGGATCCCCGAACGGGTGCTGCACATCCGCAGCTTCTCCAAATCGCACGGCCCCGACCTGCGGATCGCGGCCATGTCCGGCCCGGCCGAGGTGATCAACCGGGTGGTGACCCGGCGCGCGCTCGGCCCCGGCTGGACGCCGCGCATCCTGCAGCGCCTGCTCTACGACCTGCTCTCCGATCCGACGGCGGAACGCACGGTGGCCCGGGCCCGCGAGGAGTACGCGCGCCGCCGCGACGCCCTCGTCCCCGCGATCGAGGGAATCGACGCCGCCGCGGCCACCGCCGAGGGCCTCAACCTCTGGATCCCCGTGGACGACGAGCGGCGGGCCCTGATCCACCTGGCAGCGGAGGGCATCCGGGTGGCGCCCGGCACCCCGTTCGTCGTGGGAACGCCCGAGACCGACCACGTCCGGGTCACGATCGCACCGCTCGACGCCGAGTTCGCCGACGTCGGACGGGCCGTGGCGACGGCCGCCGCCCCGTTCAAACGGGACGAGTTCTACGCGCTGCGCGAGCTCTGAAGCCCCGCCCGCCTATCCGACCACGCCGTTTCCGATGGCCGCCAGTGCGCAGAGCCAGGTGAGCAGGAGCGCGACGGCGCCGCCGGCGCAGAACCAGCGCGTGACCGGCCGGTGGCGGTAGCCGTACAGCACCGGTGCCGCGCCGCCGGTGCCGAGGGCCAGGAGCCCGAGCCCCAGCCACATGTTCACCAGCATGACCGTCACGAACAGCAGTGAGAGCACCGTGCCACCGAGCATCGCGACGAGCACCGCCACCGCGGTGCCCGTGAAGGCCGGTGTGTATCGCACCCGTTCACTGTGACATGCGTTCGTACAAGGCGACGGCCGTGGCGGTCGCGACGTTGAGCGAGTCGGTGCCGCGCGACATCGGGATGGCGGCCCGGACATCGGCGGCGGCGAGCGCCTCCGGGCTCAGCCCCGGGCCCTCCGCACCCACCATCAGCGCCACCCGCTCGGGTGCGCCGGCGAGCGCGCCCGCCACCGTCGCCTCCCCCGACGGAGTGAGCGCCACGGCCCGGAAGCCCCGCTCGGCCAGCAGTCCGAGCCCCGCCTCGGGCCAGTTCTGCGCCGGCAGGTGCGCGAAGGGCACCAGCAGCACGTGCCCCATCGAGACCCGCACGGCCCGCCGGTACAGCGGATCCGAACAGCGCGGCCCGAACAGCACCGCATCGGCGTCGAGGGCGGCGCAGTTGCGGAAGATCGAGCCCAGGTTCTCGTGATCGTTGACCCCCTCCAGTACGACCACGGTGCGCGCCTCGTCGAGGAGGCGGCCGGGGTCGAGCGGAGCGGGGCGTTCGGCGGCCGCGAGCACCCCGCGGTTGAGGTGGAAGCCCACCACCTCGGCCATCAGATCGGCGGTCACCTCGTACCGCGGCACCTGCGGCGACCGGTCCGCGAGGCGTTCCAGTTTCCCGGCGGTCCCCATGATCGCGTGCGGTGGGAACCGCGAAGCGAGCATCCGCTCCACCACCGGCACCCCCTCGGCCAGCACCACCCCGCGCGCCAGGTCGGGACGCTTGTCGGCCGTCGAGAGATCACGGAAATCATTGAGCCGCTGATCATCCGGATCGTGAATGGGATAATTCGGTTGCGCCGCCACGGGTCCAGCCTAGTATCGATCCACGTGATCGAGATCCGTACCGCCACCGAGGCCGACTGGCCCGAGATGTTCGCCCACGACGTCCGCGCCTTCGGCTCCCCCTTCGAGGCGGAGGCCGCGGACCTCATCCGCCGCACCCTCGACCTCGACCGGTTCGTGGTGGCCCGCGACACCGAGGACGGCACGCTCGCCGGCGTGGCCGGCTCCTTCGCGCTCACCCTGACGGTGCCGGGCGGCGCGCAGCTCGCCGCTCCGGGCGTCACCTGGGTGTCGGTGGCGCCCAGCCACCGCCGGCTCGGCGTGCTGCGGATGATGCTCGACGAGCTGCACTCCCGGTACGCCGCCGAGGGCGCGGCAGTGGCGATCCTCACCGCGAGCGAGGGCACCATCTACGAGCGGTTCGGTTACGGCACAGCCACGTTCATCGACGAGGTGACGATCAACCGGCGGACCGCGCGGCTACGGGCGCCGATGCCCGGCCCCACCCGGACCCGCGCCGTGGAAGCCGAGGCCGCGAAGCAGCGGATCGAGGAGCTGTACGAGCGCTGGCACGCCGCCACCCCCGGTTCGGCGTCGGCGCAGTGGCAGTGGGAGCTCTTCCACGCCGACCCGCAGTGGTGCCGGTGGGGCGGCTCGGCCCGCCGCTACCTGCTGCATCCGGACGGCTACGTGACCTACCGGGTGGACGAGAAGGACCGCGCCCAGCTCGACGACGTCAAGGCACTCACCGACGAGGCGGCGGCCGACCTGTGGCAGACCGTCCTGGGACTGGACATCTTCGACGCGGTCACCGCGGACCTGCCCACCGACCACCCGCTCCGCGAGATGCTCGTGGATTCCCGGTCGGTCACGGTGACCGGGCACAAGGATCGCCTGTGGCTCAAGTTCATCGACGTTCCCGCGGCGCTGGAGGCGCGCACCTACGAACGGGACGCGGATCTGGTGCTCGCGGTCGACGGTGCGCCGTACCGGCTGCAGATCACCGCGGGGGCGGCCAGGTGCACGCCGGTGGACGCCGAACCCGTGGTGGCGCTCTCAGGGGCCACGCTGGCGGGCCTGTATCTGGGCGCGACCTCCCCGAGCACGATGGCGCGGGCCGGCCGGATCGACGGGGATTTCCGCGCGCTATCGGTGTTCCGCACGGAGCGACAGCCGGAACTCGGCACGGCTTTCTGACCCGGAATGGCAATCAGCACCGAATTGGGTACGCATCAGTAACCGGCGTACCGCTTTTTCGGGCCGATGCTATTTCTCTTTCGTCCTATGAATTCACACGGTGTGCGTAAATCTTCACACTGAAGGAAATCAGGACTGCGACTCTTCGCCGGCGATGAGCCGGTTGAGGATGTTCACGGCACCGTCGAGGGTCTGGCGCTCCGCGGGGGTGAGCTCGTCCAGCTTGCCCCGCAGCCACGCCTCACGGGCGCGCGCTTCTCCAGTGATCACCTGTTCACCCTCTTCGGAGAGACTGACGATCACCTGGCGGCCGTCCGTGGGGTGCGGCGCACGCCGGACGAGGCCGAGGTCCGCCAGCGTGGCGATCACGCGCGTCATCGACGGCGGTTGCACCCGTTCACGCGCCGCGAGCTGGCCGGGCGTCAGCGGCCCGTCGTTCGCGAGGGCGTTGAGCGCGGACAGTTGGGTCAGCGAGACCAGTGAGTCGCGCCGCCGGCCGCGGAGATGGCGCGCGAATCGCACGGTGGCGAGAGAGAGGTCACCGGCGAGACGGTCGTCATTGTCAGTCACGGCGCTAGAGTACATCCGAGAGAATGTTTTGCGCGCATGAACCCCGAGGAGAATGTCATGTCTGTTTCGCCGGGACCCGCCGAAGAAGCGGTCACCCCGCCGGAACTCCCGCGCTCTCTGACCGAACCGCGGCCCGTGGTGATCATCGGCACGGTGCTGTTCGCCATTTCCCTCATCGTGACCCTCGCCGCCCGTGAGACCTTCGGCGACGCCTGGATCACGTGCGCCTGCGGCGTGGGTGTGGGACTGTTCGGCGCGGCGGTGCTCACCGCCCAGCGGCGGGCGGCCCGCCGGGGCGATCGCGGAGCGCAGCGCGGTCTGTCCTGACCGGTACCGCACCCTTCGCGGCGACCGCCTTTCGCGTGGCCAGCAGCCCCAGGGCCACCATCGCCGCACCGATCGACCAGCCGGCCAGCACGTCGGTGAGCCAATGCGCCGCGAGGTACACCCGGCTCAGTCCGATGAGCGCGCTGGCGATCACCGCGACCACGAGCGGCCACCGCCGACCGGTGATCGCCCACGCGGACACCGCGATGCACCCGAGCACC
The DNA here is from genome assembly GCF_039525985.1 of Tsukamurella strandjordii. Taxonomy (NCBI): domain Bacteria; kingdom Bacillati; phylum Actinomycetota; class Actinomycetes; order Mycobacteriales; family Tsukamurellaceae; genus Tsukamurella; species Tsukamurella strandjordii. Next base: position 644,434 of record NZ_BAAAII010000002.1, read on the forward strand.
ACCGCGGAGTTGAGCGCGTGCCCCGACGGGAAACTCAGCGAGTCGATCTCCACCAACCGGGGCGGGATGCTCGGCCGCTCCCGACCGAAAGCGATCTTGGTGACGAACATCACTCCCCAGGAGAGCAGTGAGGTCGCCGCGCAGTAGGCCGCCCAGACGCGGTGACGAAGCCGGAGCAACACCAGGACCGCGATCGTTGCGATCGCGATCAGCGAGACCGTGTTTCCCACCGTGGTGATCACACGGACCACCGCGGTGAGCGCGTCCGAGCGGATCGACACCACGGCGTCGAGAACGCCGGAGTCCACCGGATTGGGCCACTGATCGGTCATCGTTCCCCTGCCTCCGCGGCGTCGACGTGCAGCACGCCCGCGTCGTCGACCCAGTGCGGCACGGCACGTTCGCCAGAATCCGTCCGGACGGTCAGTCGTTCGTGCACTTCGGTTTCGGGCGCCTCGGGCAGCGCGCCGAGCAGCTGCGCGAGCGTCACGCCCGGGTGCGCACCGCGCGCGAACCGTGCCCCGCGGCCCGTCACGGCCGCCGTGTGCACCTCACCGGTGCACGGCAGGTCGAGGGTGGCCGCGAGCGCCGCGGCCTCCTCGATGCCGCCGAAGACGATGGGAGTGCCCAGGAATCGCAGATGCGGCCGGTCGAGCACCGTCACCGCCTCGGCGGGGACCAGCTCGCCGTCGGCCGTGCGGACCCGCGCGGGCAGGTCCTCGATGTGCCGTCCGGCGAGCGCGCGATAGGCCGCGGCGATCACGCCGGGCGCGGGGGTGCGCCGCGGATCGGCGAGGGCGTCGGCCATCGTCTGGGCGTCGGAATCGCTTCGCACCCCGGCGAACAGGGCGGAGCGCAGACGTCCGGCATCGGGGTGCTCGCAGGGATCCAGCAGACCCGCGAAGGTCGGATCGTCGAGCGAGCGCAGCCGCCCCAGCGGGGTGCGGGTGCGCAGCCACCACGCCGTGTACCCGTCCGGATCGTCGAGCACCCCCGGCAGATCCGCGATCAACGACAGCGCGGGCTCCCAGTGCTCCACCAGGTCGAGATCGCGCACCGCGATCAGCTCGTCCGGCTCGGACCCCAGCGCCGCCCACCAGTCCTCGGCACCGTCGAGCGTGGAATCGGGCCCCTCCGGGTACTCCTCGCGCAGCACGCCGAAGGTCCAGCCGACGCCGATCGCGCGCAGCGCCGCCGCCGGATACCGCGCCGCGAACTCCGGATCGACGGTGCCGTAGGGATGATCGTCGCCGAGGACCGCCCGCAGCGGCGCATCGGCCGTCAGCAGCTCGTCGGCGGGCACGAGCTCACCGGCGGTGTCGGGCACCGGCAGCGCGCCCAGCCACGCCGGACCCACGGCGCCCGTCTCCCCCGCGCACGCCAACACCGCCTCGGTCAGCGCGAGATCGTCGTCGGTGGCGCCGGATTCCCAGTCGATCCGGTCCACCTCGGCACGCAGCGCCGGATCGGCGAGCAGATCGGCGGCGGTCGCGCGGCGCGCCCCCACGCGATCGAGCAGCGGATGCGCGGCCTCGGGATGCACCACCCGGGCCCAGCCGATCCGCGCCAGCGTCGCGGGATCGGTGCGATCGGCCACCACGGTGGCGCCGCGGGCCCCCGTCACCACCCGGCCGTCGGCGAGGGGCACGGGCAGCGCGCCCAGCTCGTCGGCGGGCAGCCGGGCCGCGTCGAGCGCCGCGTACAGCTCCGCGTACCAGGCGGGTTCGCGATCCCGGGGCACGGCATCGGCGAGATCGGCGGCGGTCAGCCCGCGGGCGCCCAGGGCCTCCAACCGCGCGGCGTCCGGCGCGGCCGACAACTCCGGCGGGACCATCGGCAGCGACTCGCACAGCAGCCGGTACAGCTCGTCCGTGAGCCCCGGCAGCACCGCGGCGCGATCGGGCCGCAACCCGCCGGGCAGCCACGGGTACGACCGCAGCTGCTCCTCGATCGCCGCGCGGAGCGCACCGTCCACCGCACCGGCGGGCGGGCGGCGCGGCGGCAGCAGGTCCATCGGATCGGCTTGAGCGGCCACGAATTCGGCGTAACCCTGCGCGGCCCGGGCGATCTCGGCATCGGGATGCAGGTGCCGGCGGTCCGGAGTGGTGGGCAGGTCGGCGATCACCCGCACCGGGAGGGTGAGCGGTTCATCGGTGCGGGTGGGCGAGTGCAGGAACCGCGCATCGGCGCCGCGGACCCAGCGCGCGTGCGGCCCGGTGCCCGTGGGCAGATCCGGCGCGGTGATCCGCTCCCCCGCCACCGTGATCCCGGTGAGCGCGGGCAGGTCCAGCAGCAGATCCCCGGCCTCCGCGGCGAACTCGGCCACCAGTTCCGGTCCGGCGCCGAACAGCACCACCTCGGTGGCGAAACCCTCCCGCGGCGGCACCGCGCACGGGTACGGCAGCCGCATCGTCGCGACCGCGGGCGCACCGGCATCGGCGCGCGAACGGTCCGCGGAGAACTCGATGCCGCCCGCGGTGGAGCGGATCTGCACGTGGTCGGTCACCGTCAGGACCGCGGCGAAACCCACCCCGAACCGTCCGACAGCGGCACCGTCGGACTTGGGCGAGACGCGCAGCGCGGACAGCGACCGCACACCGTCCACCGTGAGCGGGGCACCCGTGTTCGCCACGTGCACGCCGTCCGCATCCAGCCACACCGCCAGCTCGCCGGGGACTCCGGCAGCGGCGGCGGCATCGGCGGCGTTCTGCGCCAGCTCCACCGGCACCCGGTCCCGGTAGCCGACGGTCACCAGATCGCGTTCGACCGCGAGATCCTCGGCGGCGCGCGTGGGCGAGTCCCGCCACGCGGCGAGCACGGCGTCCCGCAGCGCGGCGGTGCCGAAGGGGTCGGCGACGAGGGGCACGCTAGGCCCGCTCGGCGGGCACCTTCTCGACCGCGCCGTCGTCGTACGGCTCGTACGCGGGGCTGCCCTGGCCCGACGGTGCCGGCACGCTCGAATGCGCGCCGCAGCCGTAGTGCGCGTGCACCACGTGCCCGTCGGCCGAGTACTCGTTGCCGCACACGCCGAAGGAGGCGCGCAGCGCCCCGGCCAGCGGCAGGTAGAAGGCGCAGTCGCCGCAGTGGAACCGGGTGGAGCGCGCCATCTCGGAATCGGGGCCGTACGGGCCGAGGGTCCAGCGCTCGGCGGCGTCCAGGCGGCCGACGCGCGTCATCACGCGCTCGAGGTTCACGCCGATCTCGCCCGCCACCGCATCGGCCTCCGGATCACCGGAGAGCAGGTAGCCGGGCTCGATGCGCGGATCGTTCTCCCGCGGGGGCAGCACATCGCCGGGGCTCAGATCGCCCGCGCGGACCCGCTGATCCCACGGCACCCACTCGGGAGCGGTCAGCGAACCGGGGCCGGGCAGCAGCGCCGTCTCGGAGACCGTGAGCTCGCCGCCGGGGGTTCCGGCCAGCACCGCGCACCACTGCCAGCCGCGGTACGCGGGCAGATCGGCCTCGAAGTAATGGGCGACGGCGAACTCGTCCTCGACGACGGTCGCCACGTGCGCGCCCACGGCGGCGCCCTCGTCGGCCTCCAGCGCGGCGCGTGCGAGATCGATCGCGGCGCCGGACTGCAATGCGGAAGTCACACCTCAAGTGTGCCGTATCGATGCACCCGATCGGCACCGGGGGCGGGCGGTGGTGCCGACACCTGTCGGCGGCATACGGAACAATGGGTGGAGTGAGCGGTCATCCGGGGCAGCAGCACTATCCCCCCGACGAGCCCCGGCGACGCCCGGGGCCGGTTCCGCATGCCCACGTGGGCGGCGGACCGTCGGACACCGACGAGGGCCGGACCGGTACCGGCGGCGAGCGCGGACCGTCGCGCCCGCAGTACCGCGCCAACCATCACCTGCCGCCCCTCGACGAGACGCCGAGCCCCGGTGAGCGGCGCGCCGCCGACGAGGAGCGGCGCAAGATGCCGCGCAAGATCACCGTGACCAGGGTCGCGGCCATGCGCAGCCGCGAGATCACCGAGGCCGGCATCGCCAAGTGGCACCGCGCCACCAAGGCCGACGGCGCCGACAAGTCCGGCCTCACCGCACTCACCTACCCCGTGATCCTCAACAACGCGGTCGACGCGGCGCTCATGGTGGCGCTGGCGAACACCCTGTTCTTCGCCGCGGCGCAGGCCGAGTCCAAGTCCAAGGTGGCGCTGTACCTGCTGGTGAACATCGCGCCCTTCGCGATCATCGCGCCCTTCATGGGCCCGCTCATCGACCGCATCCAGCACGGCCGCCGGGTGGCACTGGCCACCTCCTTCGGCATCCGCGTGGGCCTGGCGGTGCTGCTGATCACCAACTGCACCTACGACTCGGTCGCGAACACGGTGAACTTCGATCCGTGGGTGCTCTATCCCGCCGCGCTCGGGATGATGGTGATGAGCAAATCGTTCTCGGTGCTCAAATCCGCGGTCACCCCCCGCGTGCTGCCACCGCAGATCGACCTGGCCCGGGTGAACTCCCGGCTCACGCTGTTCGGCCTGGTCGTGGGCTCCGGCGTGGGCGGCGCCATCGCCGCGGCCGCCGAGTTCGGGCTGGGCCGCTCGCTGCACATCCCCGGCGCGATCGTGGTGCTGATGATCTTCGCGGTCGGCGGCGCGGTGATGTGCATGCGCATCCCCAAGTGGGTCGAGAGCACCGCGGGCGAGGTGCCCACCACGCTGTCGTACACCGACGCCATGCGCCGCGACGACGCCGGCCGCCGGGCCAGCCTGGGCGCGGCCTTCAAGAACCTGCGCGTGCCGCTGGGCCGCAACGTGGTCACCGGAATCTGGGGCAACACCACGATCCGCGTGCTCACCGGCTTCCTCACCCTGTTCATCGCCTTCTACTCCAAGGCCGAGCAGGCCGCCGGTGCGCAGGCCTTCACCGCGCTGGCGATGGTCGGTGCCGTGGGCGCCGCCGCCGGTGTGGGCAACTTCATCGGCAACGGCATCGGCGCCCGCATGCAGCTGCCGAAGCCCGCCCGGGTGGTGGTCCAGGCCACGATCGCCGCCACCATCGGCGCCGTCGTCGCGGCCGTCCTGTCCAACCTCGTGGTGGTCACCGTCATCACGTTCATCGCCTCCGGCGCCTCCGCGATCGGCAAGGTCTCGCTCGATGCGTCGATCCAGGACGATCTGCCCGACGAGTCGCGGGCCTCGGCCTTCGGCCGGTCCGAGACCGCGCTGCAGCTCGGTTGGGTGGGCGGTGCCGCGCTCGGCGTGCTGCTACCGCCTACGCTGTGGATCGGGTTTGCAACCGTAGCGGCGATCATGGCCGTCGGCACGGCGCAGACGGTGCTGACCTACCGGGGCGGATCCCTGATCCCGGGCTTCGGCGGCAAGCGTCCGGAGCACATCCCACCCACGACGAACGGGGACTAGATGATCAAGCCCAGCCGGAACCTGGTGATCGGCGGCGCCGTCTTCCTCGTGGCGGTGGCGGTGCTGTTCGCCTTCACGATCAACGCGGCCGTGAAGAAGAACCAGGAACCCAAGCCGCGCCCCGCGCTGTCGGCGGCCTCGGGCACCGCGCTGATCAAGGTGGCCCCGCTGCAGTACTGCGAGGAGGTGGCACAGCCCAAGTGCGACGCCCCGGCCCGGCCCACCCGGGTCGCCGTCGAGCCCGGCAAGGCCCTCGTGATCTCGTTGCCCGACTACATCACCGACCGTCCCTGGGACGTGACGATCCAGCGCTTCGACACCACCACCGGCAAGGCCAGTCTGGAGACCCGCACGCACGTGCGGCCCACCGAGGCCACGCTGGTGCTCAAGTCGACCGATCAGCTGATCCTCGGCGCCGTCGAGATCCGGGTTCCGTCCACGGTGCAGGACGCCTTCGGCAACCTCGTGGCGCAGGCCGTGTGGGGCATCGACACCCTGCCCGACGGGCTCGTCAGCAAGCAGAACGTGTAGCCGTGGACGAGGCCGAGTGGGTCACCGTCGCGGTCGCCGCGATGCTCTTCCTGCTCCCGATCATCGCCGTGGCCGTAGTGGTCTACCGGAAGAAGAAGGGCCTGTGGCGCGGTGGCGTCCAGCCCTTCCAGGACCCGAACAACCCGGCCCGGCAGTTCAACGACCCGCCGCCGCCCTCACCCGACCGGGCGAACGTGCGGCGGATCGACGAGCTCTAGGAGTCGAGCTCCCGCGCGATCTCGCGCAGCACCTTGGCGATCTGCTCCGAGGCCTTGCGGTCCGGGTAGCGGCCCTTGCGCAGCTCCTGCTGCACGCTGCCGTCCAGCAGCTGGATCATGTCCTCGATCATGCCGTGCAGCTCGTCGGCCGGACGACGGTTCGCCGCCGGGCGACGGGTGCGCTGCGCTGCGCCGCGAGCCACGCTCGGGGCGGGTTCGAGCACCGTGACGGTCAGCGCCTGCGGGCCGCGGCGACCCGCGGCCATGCTGAACTCGACGCGCTGACCCTGCTTGAGTTCCCCGGTCCCGTCGGGCAGCGCGGACGAACGGACGTACACGTCCTCGCCGCCCTCCTGCGACAGGAAGCCGAAACCCTTCTCCGCGTCGTACCACTTGACCTTGCCGGTAGGCACTTTGTCACCTGCTCCTGCGTACTGAACAACAAACGCGCCCCGCGAGGGCGAGGCGCAACTGTTCTAGTCTAGCTGTGTGGGCAAGTGGGAATCGGTTGTGGTGACGGTGGCGGCGATCCTCTTCGCGGTCGGCCTGATCGCGCTGGCCGCCCTGTTCCTCACACCGATGATCGACGGCGGCGTGACCGCCCCGACATGGGTGTACGCGCTCACTCCGCTGGCGCCGATCGGCTTCATCATCGGGATCGTCGGCGTGGTCCTCGGCAACATCGGGAAGGACTGAGGTCGCGATGACGGCATCCACCTCCCCGGGGGCCGGCGACCTCGTCGACCGGTACGGCCGCGTCGCGCGGGACCTGCGGGTCTCGCTCACCGACCGGTGCAATCTGCGCTGCACCTACTGCATGCCGGCCGAGGGCCTGGACTGGCTCGCCTCCGCGCACGTGCTGAGCACCGAGGAGATCCAGCGCCTCATCGGCATCGCCGTGCGCGATCTGGGCATCACCGAGATCCGGTTCACCGGCGGTGAGCCGCTGCTGCGCGCCGATCTCCCGGCGATCGTCGCGCACGCCGCGGCCCTGGCGCCGCGTCCGGAACTGTCGATCACCACCAACGGGCTCTCCCTGGCGCGGCACGCGCAGCGGCTCGCCGAGGCCGGTCTGGACCGGGTGAACGTCTCGCTCGACACCGTCGACCGCGATACCTACGCCCAGGTGACCCGTCGCGACCGCCTCGACGATGCGCTCGCCGGACTGCGCGCCGCGGCCGACGCCGGACTCACCCCGGTGAAGGTGAACGCGGTGCTCGGTCCCGGCCGCATCGGCGATGCGGTGCCGCTGCTGCGGCTGTGCCTGGACGCCGGGTACGAGCTGCGGATCATCGAGCAGATGCCGCTCGACGCCGGGCACACCTGGGAGCGCTCGTCGATGATCACGGCGGAGGACCTGCTGGGCGAGCTCGGCCGCGAGTTCACGCTGACGCCCGACGGTGCGCCCCGCGGCAGCGCGCCCGCGGAGCGGTACCTGGTGAACGGCGGTCCCGCCACCGTCGGGATCATCGCCTCGGTCACGCGGCCCTTCTGCGGCGATTGCGACCGGGTGCGGCTCACGGCCGACGGGCAGATCCGCACCTGCCTGTTCGCGACGGAGGAGACCGATCTGCGGCCGCTGCTGCGCGGGGGCGGCTCGGACGCCGAGATCGCCGACGCGTGGCGCACGGCGATGCTGGGCAAGCAGGCCGGGCACGGCATCGACGATCCGACCTTCCTGCAACCCCCGCGCCCGATGAGCGCGATCGGGGGCTAGAGCGTGCAGATCCGGTACTTCGCCGCCGCCCGCGCGGCGACGGGCCTCGACGAGGAGATCGTGGACGTTCCCGAGGGGGCGTCGGTGGCCGAGGTGGCCGCTCTGTTGGGCAACCGGCATCCGGATCTGGCGGCGGTGCTCACCCGGTGCAGCTTCCTGCTCGACGAGATCGCGGTGCGGGATGTGAATGCGCTGGCGAACGGCGTGATGCTCGACGTACTCCCCCCGTTCGCGGGCGGCTGACAGCCCGAGTGACTTCGATCACACTCATAAATCACGAAGCGGTAACGGTTGGGCAACGGGCAGGATTCTGCTAGCGTCGCGGACGGTCATAGCAGCAGCTCGGACCGGATGAAGCTCCACGGTTTCATCCCGCGTTCGTACCGAACAGATCCTTTGCAGGCACGAGAGATGGGAAAACCCCTCAGCATGTCCGGTCGCCACCGTAAGCAGTCCACCACCGGCCGTACCGCAGCCAAGGTCGCCGCTACCGGCGCCCTCCTGGGCGGTGCCACCCTCGCCTTCTCGGCGCCCGCGGCGAACGCCGCGCCCGATTCCCAGTGGGATCAGGTCGCCAAGTGCGAGTCGGGCGGCAACTGGTCGATCAACACCGGCAACGGCTACCACGGCGGCCTGCAGTTCAGCCCCTCCACCTGGAACTCCTACGGCGGCCAGCAGTACGCGCCCACCGCGAACCAGGCCAGCAAGGCTCAGCAGATCGCGATCGCCGAGAAGGTCCTCGCCGGCCAGGGCAAGGGCGCTTGGCCGTCCTGCGGCCGTGGCCTCGGCGCCTCGACGCCGCGCACCGTCCCGACCGAGGTGCCCACCAAGCCCGCCGCGCAGAAGCCCGCCGTCGCGAAGCCCGCCCTCGGCAAGCCCGCGCAGAAGCCGGCGCAGCCCGTCGAGCAGAAGCCGGCCGCGCAGAAGCCCGCCGCACAGGCCCCCGCCGCCCAGAAGCCGGCCGTCAAGCCCGGCCAGTCGGTGAACTCGCAGTACATCCAGCAGGTCATCTCGCAGGCGCAGAGCGGTGGCCAGCAGGTCGATCCCGCCGTGCTGGCGATGCTGCAGCAGGCTGCGGCCAAGGGTTACTGACCCCCACGCACTCCACGATCCGAACGGGTCGACGGCTTCGGCCGTCGGCCCGTTCGGCGTTTCGGGGCCGGGACGATCCGCCTCGGACCGAGCCGGACATACCGGTACATCCTTTGCGATCCCACACGGTCTGCTACCGTGCCAACGGCCGCACTCGCGGCCGTTCGACCTGCACGAGAAGAGACCTCCCGATGATCGCTCGCTCCGCCACCGGACTCGCCGCGCTCGGCGCCCTCCTCGGGGGCCTCGGCATGGCCCTCGTCGCGCCCGCCGCGTCGGCCTCGCCCACCACCTCGCCGGTGCCCAGCACACCCGCGAAGCCGGCCCCGGTCCCGGGCGTCCCCGGCATCGATGAGAACGACATCAAGAAGCTCGCCCCCGGCGTGAACCCGCCGTCGGCGAACCGTCCCGCCGCCCCCGGTGTGGCACCGGCCCGTCCGGCGGCCCCCGGCGCACCCGCCCGCCCGGCCGCACCGGGCGGCACCGTCGAGGTCCCCGGCCTCGGCGCGGTCGCCGTGCCCGGTGGGCTCGGCATCGGCGCCGCCGGCCTCCCCGGCGTGGGCGTGCCCGGCATCGCGGGCGTCCCCGGCGCGGGCACCCCGGCACCGTCGAACCCGCGCGTGGAGAACCCGCAGGCGAACGTGCCGGCCCGCCCGTCGAACCCCGGCCCCACCGTGCCGGACGGTGCGCTCGGCATCCCGGTGATCCCCGGACATCTCGGGGTGCCCCTGTTCACGCCGCGGCCGTGCGATCCGGCGCGCGTGACCACGTGCCCGGACACCAAGCCCGCGGACACCCGCCGCTAGTCGCTCCGGCCGAGGATCTGCGGGAGCTGCTCGGGGAAGGTCGTGAGGTCGGGCAGCGCCCGGCTGCGGCGGGCGAACCGGCGGGCGTTGCGGCCGTACCCCGGGTCGGCGAGCACCTTCTCGACGGCGGCGGCCACCTCGCCCGCGGTCACCGTCTGCGGGTCGAGGGTGATGCCCGCGCCCAGCGCTTCGGCCTGCGCGCTGTTGGGCGGGTGATCGCCGAACAGCGGCAGTAGCACCATCGGCACGCCCGCCTGCAGCGATTCCCGCACGCTGTTGAAGCCGCCGTGGGTCACGAAGACGTCGCAGGTGGGCAGGACGGTCTGCTGGTCGACGAAATCGGTGAGGATCACGTTCGCGGGCGGGTCCGGGATCTCGGCGCCGCCGGTGGCGACGATCGCGGAGACGTCCAGCGTGCCCAGCCCGGTGACGATGCTGCCGAGCAGGCCGCCGTTCACCCCGAGCGCGGGCGCGACCGAGCCGAGGCTCGCCAGCACCAGCGGACGATCCGCGGGGAGGTCGGCGATCCGCGGGTCGAGCGGGGCGTGGCTCCGGGGGCCCGGCCGGAAGCAGTGCAGTCCGGGCACGCGGTGGCTCGGCGGGTAGAAGTCGAGCGGGGTCTGGGCGATCCGGTTCCCGTCCGTCACGGACTCGACGGGCGGCAGACCGTGCAGTCCGCGCACCTCGTTCACGACCGCCATCACCTCGGGCGCGTCGGACTCGAACATCGGTGCCACGTCCAGGTCCAGGCGGGGGCATCCGAGTCGCTCCGCCACGAGGTAGCCGCCGAACTCGGTGTTGTCGCGCACGATGAGGTCGGGGACGGCACCATCGACTTCCTCCAGGAGGACGGTGGCCAGACGGTGCCCCAGGACCCCGACGAAGGCGCGCGCGGCGCCCTGTGGCGCGGCGCTGAAGCCCTGGAACGGGTACGGGGTGACCGGGGGCCGGTAGTCCGCCACCGAGAACTCCTCGGCCCGCAGCGCGGGATCGGTGGCGATCTGCGCCATCGTCGGGACGCCGTCGAGCGGGAGGACGTCGAGGCCGTAGCCGGTGACGAGGTCGGCGCCGTCGGCGGGGACGGCCACCGTCATCTCGTGTCCGGCGGCGCGCAGCGCGGCGGCCGCGGGGAGGACGAACGGGACGAGGTGGGAGTATCCGGCGATTCCCGTGACCAGTATCTTCACATTGCTAACTATAGGTGAGATCGGTCGGCCGGGTCCGTCAGGCGCTGCCCACCCATTCGTCGGTGCCGTCGGCGAAGATCTGGTGCTTCCACACGGGCAGCGCCTCCTTGACCGCGTCCACCAGGCGCGCGCAGGTGGCGAAGGCTGCGCCGCGGTGATCGGCGGAAACGGCCACCACGAGGGCGGCGTCGCCGATGGCCAGCGGGCCCACGCGGTGCGAAACGGCGACGGCGCGCACTCCCTGTGCGGCGGCGGCCTCGCGGGCCACGACCTCGGCGAGGACGCGGGCGGCGGTGGGGTGCGCGGAGTATTCGAGCCGGGTGACGCCGCGCCCGCCGTCGTGATCGCGGACGGCGCCGATGAAGCCGACGACCGCGCCGGCTTCGGCGCGGATCACGGCGGCCTCGTGCGCGGCCAGGTCGATCGGTTCCTCGGTGACCTGCGCGAGCACCACATCAGCCATGGTCGCCGCCACGGATCTGGTCGAGCGCGTGGTCGAGCACACCGTCGAGCACGCCGAGCCCGTCGCGGACGCCGCCGGTGGATCCGGGCAGGTTCACCACGAGCGAGGCCCCGGCGATGCCCGCGAGGCCGCGGCTGAGCACCGCGGTGGGAACGTCCGGGAGCCCGGCGTTGCGGATCGCGTCGGCGAGGCCGGGGATTTCGCGGTCCAGTTCGGGGCGGGTCTGCTCGGGGGTGCGGTCGGTGGGGGTGAGTCCGGTGCCGCCGGTGGTGAGGATCACGGCGTCGCGGCGCCGGATGGCGGAGCGGATCGCGGAGCCCACCTCGCGGCCGTCGGGCACCACGACGGGGCCGGTCACGGTGAAGCCGCGGTCGGTGAGCCAGGCGGCGATGAGCGGTCCGGTGCGGTCCTCGCGCTCGCCGGCGGCCGAGCGGGTGGAGGCCACCACGACGGTCGCGGCGCGGTCAGTCATCGCGCGACCACGGGCCGGTCTTGCCGCCCTCCTTGGTGAGGACGCGGATGTCGGTGAGGACGGCGGCGGGGTCGATCGCCTTGACCATGTCGTGCAGGGTGAGTCCGGCGACGGCGACGGCGGTCAGCGCCTCCATCTCGACGCCGGTGCGCCCGGTGCACCGGACGGTGGCGGTGATGGCGATCTCGGCGTCGCCCGGTTCGAGGTCCACCTGCACTCCGGAGACGGGCAGCGGATGGCACAGCGGCACCAGGTCGGGGGTGCGCTTGACGCCCATGATGCCCGCGATGCGGGCGGTGGCGAGCACATCGCCCTTGGCCACCGCGTTCGCGGCGATCTTCTCGATCACCTCGGCGGTGGTGCGGAAGACGCCGGCCGCCACCGCGGTGCGCGCGGTGACGTCCTTGCCGGTCACATCGACCATCCGGGCGGCGCCCGTGTGATCGACGTGCGTCAGGTCCACGTCAGCGATTGATGCGGGTGTTCGGGTGCACGTAGGGGATGTGCGCCTCGGGGAACTGCACATCACCGAAGGGCGAGAGCGCGCCGACCAGCGGGGCGGCGAACTCGGACACCGCGTGGTCGCCTTCTGCGGCGGGCCAGCCGTTGTCGACGTAGCCGGCCTTCTTCTTGTCGTTCGTGGTCTCAGACACGTCGCTATTCTGACATGCCCCGGCCTCTAGGCTGTATCGGTGAGCAGTAAAGCGTCCGGGGCGGCCCCGGCGGCCGTCCTCGCGGAGTGGCTGCGCAGCCGCGACGATGCGTGGATCGCGGCACTTCTGGATGCGCGGCGCGATGTCGCGACGCCGATTCCGGCGGGTTTCGGGGTGCTGGCCACCCGCCTCCTCAGTCCCGCCTCGCTCGGCCGGGTGGCCGAGCGGCTGACCCTGCTCGATCTGGCCGTGCTGGAGCTGGTGCTCGCGGACGGCGGCACCGTCGATTCGGTGGCGCGGGCGCTGCGCGGCCGGGCCCTGAAGAAGCAGGTCAGTGCGTCGGTCGCCGCACTCATCGACCTCGCGCTGGTCTGGGGCGAGTCCGACCTGCGCACGGTTTCCGCGGTGCGCGAGGCGATGCCCTGGCGGATGCCGCAGCTCACCGTCGACGCGCCGGACCGGGCGGAGCTCCCCGAGCCCGGGAGCGAGGAGCGCGGGCTGCTCGATCGGCTGGCCGAGGGGTCGCCGCTGGGCCGGACCGCGGCGGCGGCGCCCGGCACCTCGCCCGAGCATCCCGTGCAGCGATTGTTGGCCGCGGGTCTGCTCACGCGGGTCGATCATCAGACGGTCGAGCTGCCCTGGGAGGTGCGGGCGCGGTTGCGGGGCGAGCTGCCGCTGGGTGATTCGCTCAAGCGGCCCGTGCCGGACGGTGCGCCGGTCCCCGGGCTCGACGGTGCCGGGGCGGTCGCGGCGCTGGAGCTGCTGCGGCACGCCGACGATCTCTTGGCGGTGTTGGGACAGGCCCCGGCGGCGCGGGTGAAGGCGGGCGGCATCGGGATCCGGGAGTTGCGGCGGGTGGCGAAGGCCGCCGATCTGCCCGAGGAGCGGGCGGCGTTGCTGTTGGAGGTGCTGGCGGCCGCGGGACTGATCGCGGAGGGCGAGCTGGCGGACAGTGAGGATTCGGTGTTCGCGCCCACGGTGACCGTGGACGAGTGGTCGCGGGCGGAGCCGGCGGACCGCTGGGCGGTGTTGGCGCGCACCTGGCTGGAGCTGCGGCGGCAGCCGGCCCTGATCGGCTCCCGGGGCGAGGACGGGATCGTGGGGCCGCTGCACCGGGCGGCGCGCAGTTCGGTGGCCCCGCAGGACCGCCGGGCGGTGTTGGAGGCGTTGGCGACCGCGCCCGCGGGGGTGGCCCCTCCCCTGCCGGAGCTGCACGCGGCGGCGCGGTACGCGCATCCGTCCTGGTACCGGCGGCTCACGCTGGAGGCGATCGCGGGGATCGTCGAGCAGGCGCAGACGGTGGGCCTGGTGGCGGGTGGTGCGCTGACGGCGGCGGGCCGGGCGGCGCTCGCGGAATCGGAGCTGGAGTCGGCGATGGCGGCGGCGCTTCCGGCGCCGGTCGAGGAGTTCCTGTTGCAGGCCGATCTGACACTCACCATCCCGGGGCCCACGACGCACGGTTTCGCGGAGTCGGTGGCGCTGGTGGCGGATCTGGAGTCGGCGGGCGGGGCGGCGGTGTACCGGGTGACGGATGCCTCGGTGCGCCGGGCGCTCGATGCGGGGCGGACTGCGGCGGAGGTGCACGCCTTCTTCGTGGCGCATTCGGTGACGCCGGTGCCGCAGGGCCTGACCTATCTGGTCGACGATGTGGCGCGGCGGCACGGTGCGCTGCGGGCGGGGATGGCGGCGTCGTTCCTGCGGTCGGACGATCCGGCGCTGATCGCGGCCGTGCTGGCCTCGCCGGCGGCGCAGGCCCTGGCGCTGCGGTCGGTGGCCCCGACGGTGCTGGTGTGCCAGGCCCCGCTGGCGGAGTTGGTGGCGGGCCTGTCGGCGGCGGGTTTCGCTGCGGCGGCGGAGGATTCGCGGGGCGTGGTGGTGGACCTGCGGCCGAGCGCGATCCGGTTGCCGATGCCGCGGCCGCGACCGCCGGCGGCGCAGGCCACGCTGGAGCAGTTGGCGGAGGCGGCGGAGCAGATCCGCCGGCAGGACTCCCCCGCGGGTGAGCCGCGGACCACGGGGCCCGAGTTGATGGCGTTGTTGCAGTCCGCCGCGGGCGAGGGCCGGCCGGTGCGGCTGGGGTACGTGGATGCGAACGGGGTGTACACCCGGCACGTGGTGGTGCCCGAGTCGGTGCGGCACGGGCAGCTCGCCGCGCTCGACGGTGACGCGCCGCGCCGGTTCGCCCTGCATCGCGTGACCACCGCCGAATTCATTGACTGACCAATCAGTTATTGGTTAACCTGGGGCATGGCCCGCACCGTCGACCCCGAACTCACCGCTCGCCGCCGTGCCGCGATCCTGGAGGCCGCGGCCGCGGAATTCGCCGCCGCCGGCTTCGAGCGCGCCCGCGCCACCGATATCGCGGCCCGCGCCGGGGTCAGCTCGGGCACCGTCTTCTACTACTTCACCGATAAGGCCACACTCTTCCGCGCCCTGTTCGGCACCGATATCGAGCGGAACGAGGAACTGCGCGATCGCGCCCTCGCGGCATCCGACCCGGCCGAGGGCGTGCGCCTCGTGCTCGACACCCTCGCCGCCACGGCCACCGATCCGGTGGCGCCCGGGCTCATGGCCGAGCTGATCCGCCGCATCGCCGCCGACCCCGAGCTGGCCGAGATCGTGGCCACCTCGGACGGGATCGCCCGCGGCACGCTCGCCGAGCTGATCGCCCGCGGTCAGGAGTCCGGCGTCGTCGATCCCGCACTCGATCCGGCGCACGCGGCGATGTTCCTGATCTCCCTCACCGACGGTGCGCACCTCGCCGACGGCGATGTCCGGCCGGACGTGCGGCGGGCCGCCTTCGCCTACCTCGCACCGGAAGGATCGTCATGACCACGACCGCCTCCCCCGCCGGCATCCGCATCGGGCTACCGCGCACCCTGCAGGCAGCGGTCGTCGTCACCACCACCGCGGCCGGAGCCGCCCTCGGCCTGGTGGTGCGCGGGCTGGTCGGCTGGCTGGAGCGCACCGTCGACGGTTCGCCCGGCCCGCTGCGGATCGCCGCGCAGCTCCCCACCGGCGTCGCCGTCGGCGCGCTCGCGGTGCTCGGCCTGATCGGCGGTGTCGTGCTCGTCGGCATGTGGCAGCACGAGGTCGCGCGGCTCACGGTGGCCCGGGACCACCTGGAGGTCGAGGCCGGTGGGCACCGCCGATGGATCGAATCCGGCGAGGTGGGTGAGGCCTTCCTCGGCCGGGGCGGCGAGCTCACGATCCTGGACCGAGGGGGCGGCCTGCTCGCGGCGGCGAGCACCGACGGGGTGCCGAGGGCCCGGATCGCGCAGGCCCTCACCGAGGCGGGCTATCCGTGGCGCGGCGACGCCGACCCGTACGAATCCGAGTACGTGCGCTTCGTGCAGGGCCGCGGCGATGCGGAGCCCGAGGTCGAGGAATTGCTGCGCGAGCGGGCGGTGGCCCGCGCGGAGAAGCGCGGACCCACCGCCCGCGACCTGCGGCTGCGGCTCGGTGAGCGGGGCGTGGTGGTGCGCGACCGCGGCGATGAGCAGGAGTTCCGTCTCGCGCGGCACAATGGATAGATGACCGACGGACGGAATCGGCAAGCGATTGGCCGCAGCCGCGTAGCACTGTTCCTGGTAATCCTGGCGGTCTATGCCTGTGCGGTAGCCCTAATCCTGTTCGGCGCGAGCGCGCTTTGCATTGAGCCGGCCTGGGCATCATCCTTCGCTACTGCACTGGCGGTAGGGGTCGCGCTTCTGGGCACGTTCGAAACCAATCGCCGTGCTGCAGACGAAACGCGCCTGAAGAAGGGAAGCGAGGCGATCGTCGAAATCGCTCTGCACGAGTCGTCATTCAACCGTCTTCGCCGGGCACACCTGCCCAACAACCTCCCAGTGAACACGACCTTCCGAGCGGAGCACGCTAAAGCCATCGACGAGTTCAAGTTGGCGTGGTCGCGGGCCGGGAACGCTGCGGGCACGTGGAAGAACTCATTCTTCGCTGGCGAGTTCCTGTCCAAGCTCGTTTCGCTCGAGGAGTCCGCCGAACATGTCCGGGATGCGATGGCAGAGGTAGTAGCGGCGCTTCGTTCTGGCACCCAAGCAAACTACGACAAGGCAGTCGCCGATCTCGATGAGATCGTGGAGACCCATATAGCGGACCGCAAGACCTGCGAAGACTCGATTAGGCGCTTGTTCGGCCCTCGCTAGTCGATGGTGCGGCGACCCGCATGGCCGCGGCGATAAGCAGGAGTTCCGTCTCGCGCGGCACAATGGATAGATGACCGACGGACCCCTCATCGTCCAGTCCGATAAGACCCTCCTGCTGGAGGTGGACCACGAGCAGGCCGATGCGGCGCGGGCCGCGATCGCGCCCTTCGCCGAGTTGGAGCGCGCTCCGGAGCACGTGCACACCTACCGGGTGACGCCGCTGGCGCTGTGGAACGCGCGGGCCGCGGGGCACGATGCCGAGCAGGTGGTGGACGCCCTGGTCACCTTCTCGCGGTATCCGGTGCCGCAGCCGCTGCTGGTGGACGTGGTCGACACCATGAGCCGATACGGGCGGCTGCAGCTGGTGAAGAGCCCGGTGCACGGGCTCACCCTGGTCTCGCTGGACCGCGCAGTGCTGGAGGAGGTGCTGCGGCACAAGAAGATCGCGCCCATGGTGGGTGCCCGGATCGACGACGACACCGTGGTGGTGCACCCGTCGGAGCGCGGCCACCTCAAGCAGTTGCTGCTCAAGGTGGGCTGGCCGGCGGAGGATCTCGCGGGTTACGTGGACGGCGAATCGCATCCGATCGCGCTGGACACGGAGACCGACCCGTGGGAGCTGCGCGATTACCAGAAGATCGCCGCGGATTCGTTCTGGCTGGGCGGTTCCGGTGTCGTGGTGCTGCCCTGCGGTGCGGGCAAGACGATGGTGGGCGCCGCCGCGATGGCCCGTGCGCAGGCCACCACGCTGATCCTGGTGACCAACACCGTGGCCGGGCGGCAGTGGAAGCGCGAGCTCCTGGCGCGCACGTCCCTCACCGAGGAGGAGATCGGCGAGTACTCGGGCGAGAAGAAGGAGATCCGCCCCGTCACCATCGCCACCTATCAGGTGCTCACCCGGAAGTCGAAGGGCGAGTACAAGAACCTCGACCTGTTCGATTCCCGGGACTGGGGCCTGATGATCTACGACGAGGTGCACCTCCTGCCCGCACCGGTCTTCCGGATGACGGCGGATCTGCAGTCCCGGCGCCGACTGGGCCTGACCGCCACGCTGGTGCGCGAGGACGGCCGCGAGGGCGATGTCTTCTCCCTGATCGGGCCGAAGCGTTACGACGCGCCGTGGAAGGACATCGAGGCGCAGGGCTGGATCGCCCCGGCCGATTGCGTGGAGGTGCGCGTGACGCTCACCGAGAACCAGCGCATGCAGTACGCCACCGCCGAGCCCGAAGAGCGGTACAAGCTGGCCTCGACGGCGCCCGCCAAATCGGCCGTGGTGAAGTCGATCCTGGAGCGCCACAAGGGCGCTCAGACGCTGGTGATCGGCGCGTACATCGATCAGCTGGAGGAGCTGGGCGCCGCACTGGACGCGCCGGTGATCCAGGGTTCCACGAAGACCCGCGAGCGCGAGGCGCTCTTCGACGCCTTCCGGCGCGGCGAGATCTCCACGCTGGTGGTGAGCAAGGTGGCGAACTTCTCGATCGATCTGCCGGAGGCGTCGGTGGCCGTGCAGGTCTCGGGCACGTTCGGTTCCCGCCAGGAGGAGGCGCAGCGCCTCGGCCGGCTGCTGCGACCCAAGCACGACGGTGGCACCGCCCACTTCTACTCGGTGGTCTCGCGTGACACCCTGGACGCCGAGTACGCCGCGCACCGTCAGCGCTTCCTGGCCGAGCAGGGCTACGCCTACCGCATCGTGGACGCCGACGATCTGCTCGGCCCCGCGATCGGCGAGACCGCCGACTGACCAGGCGGATCGGCGGCTCCGCGTTAGAGCCCGCGATCGGCGAGGTCGGGGTTCTCCGGATCGATCCGGACGGGGTGCACCGCAGCGTCGAAGGGCCGGCACGGGCACCAGCCGCCGCGGGTGACGGGCGTGCGCGCACGGTCGGCGAGCACGGTGCCGTGCAGAGTGCCGTCGGCGCCCCAGTGCAGGACGTCGTGCGTCCAGGGCTCCATCAGGATGTGATGCCGTTCGAGCATCTCGACGTGCGTGCGCCGGTACTCGCCGAAGCTGCGTGCCGCGGCGCGCAGCAGTTCGCCCGCGCTCGTGATCCAGTCCTGGAATCCCATGACACTCGCCCCTTTCCGATGCGCACCGCGTGATCCGAATCGATCTTCGGACATTCGAATCGATAGGTCCATCGAGTATTTCTACCGCCATTCGGTGTGTTCGCTTAACAATCGCCGCGAGCGCCGCGACCAGCGAGAGAGCCTCGCGAATGCCATTGCAATGCAGGCTCATCGGGGGTAATATCGAACATATGAGCTACGATGACGCTTTCGATCTCGGACGGCGGGTCACACGCCCCGTGCCCGCCGAGATCGCCGGCGCATCGGATCACACTCCGTCCTCGGCGCTGGCCCGCCTCCGCCGGATCACCGCCGAGGTCAATCGTCTGGAGGCCGAACGGCACGCGGTGCTCTCTCAGCTCTACGCCCTGCGGGAGGAGGCCCGCGCCGTGCGGGTGGAGTCCGATCGTCGGTTCGTCGACGATTGGGACGAGTTGGTCGCCGAGGCGGGTGCCGCCCTGGGAACTGGTCGCGGTGCGGCCTCCGCCGCCCTCCATCGCAGCCTGGACCTGCGTGAACGGTTCCCGCGGGTGTTCGCACTGTTCGCGCGCGGCGCGATCGGCATGGTGCAGGTGCGGGCGGCGCTCCGCGCGGCGGTCGCGGTGCTGGAAGACGAGGTGGCCGCGGCACTCGACACGCGGCTCGCCGCCTGGCTCCTCGCGCGCGAGGGCACCACGGTGACGGGCCCGGCGGTGGAACAGGCCGCCACGCAGATCCTGGTCGAGCTCGATCGAGATGCGGTTCCCGAGCGGCCACCCACCGCCCCGTCGGCCCGGCTGGACTTCCACGCCCGGAGCGACGGAGCGGTCGACCTGGAGGTGGTGCTGGACAGGGCGCAGGCGATCCGGCTGTCGAAGCCGATCAACGACGTCGCCCGAACGGTGTGCCGCCGGGACGGCCGGACCCTCGCCGAGCGACAGGTCGACGCGCTGGTCGCACTCGCCGAGGGCTACGAGACGCTGGGCTGCCGATGCGGGAACGAGGAGTGCACCCACCGCGAGGCGCGCCCCCGCACCGGCGCGGTCGCGCAGAACCTCAAGGCTCTCGCCGTCATCGTGCTGAACGAGTCCGCCGCGATCACGCCCGGCGGGCGGCCGACACCGGCTGCCCCGGCCGCGCCCGGAGGCGCCGTCGTCGTCACCGACGATCCGGGGCTCTCCGGCCCCGTCACCGCCGATCAGGCGCGGGCGTTGATCGGTACCTGCGATACCTCGGTGCGGGTGCTCGGCCGCCGCGATCCCACCACCGGGAAGATCCACGCCACCGGCGCCACCGGGTACCGGCCCACGCAGTACCAGCTCCTCGTGCTGCGTCTCACCTACCCCACCTGCGTCTTCCCGGGGTGTTCGGTGCCGTCGTCGGCCTGCCAGATCGACCACGTCACCGAGTACGACCACCGCGCGCCGGCCGTGGGCGGGCAGACGGAGATCGGGAACCTGGTGCCGCTCTGCGGCTTCCACCACAGGATCAAGACGGAGGGCGGGTGGATCTCCGATGTGCTGCCCGGCGGTGGCGTCGAGTGGCGCCATCCCACGGGCGCCGTGTGGGTGGTGCCGCCGGGCTCCGCGACGGATCTGATCCCGGGGCTCGGCTCCCTGGTCTGGGACACGCCTGCGCGCACCACCGGGCGAGCATCGTCCGCGCCGAACGGTTTCGAGAACCACGCCCGCCGCCGGGCCGCACAGCGCCGTCGCCTCCGCGCGCTGCATCGTCGCCTCCGCCACGCCCGCCGGAGCGAGCGCGCGGCCCAGCGCGAGGAGGCGAGCCACGAAGCGGCACAGCGCACGGCCCAGCGGCTCGGGATTCCACCGCCGGAGCCGCCGCGGGCGCCGCCGTTCTGAGGATGAATCGGCAAGCGGACCAGAGCATCGTCGGGCACAATGAGCGCCACCGCGCACCGGAATCCACGACCGGTCCGTACCGGAGGGCTGCACCGATGCCATCACCAGACACCACGGACTCCACCCGCCCGAGTGCTCGCCTCAACGGCACCTTGGGGGTGACGGGGATCGTCTTCATGGTGATCGCGGCCGCGGCGCCGCTCACCGTGATCGCCGGCAACGTCCCGATCGCGATCGGCCTCGGCCCCGGCGCGGGTGCGCCGGTCGGCTTCCTCATCGCCGCCGCGGTGCTGCTGGTCTTCTCGGTGGGTTTCGTCGCGATGACCCCGTTCGTCGCCGAGGCCGGCGCATTCTTCTCGTACGTCACCGCGGGCCTCGGCCCGCGTCCCGGGCTGGGCTCCGCCTACACCGCGCTCGTCGCCTACACCGCCATCCAGGTGGGGATCTACGGCTATTTCGGCTGGGCGGCCGACAATCTCATGCGGTACTACGGCGGGCCGGAACTGCCCTGGTGGCTGTGGGCCGCCGGGCTGATCCTCGTGGTCGGAGCGCTCGGCTACCGCCAGATCGATCTCAGCGCGAAGGTCCTCGGGGTCGCGCTGGTGCTGGAGATCGCGGTGGTCGTGGTGCTCGACGTGGTGGTCGTCGCGCGCGGCGGCGCCGAGGGCATCAGCGCGAGCTCCTTCTCGCCGTCCGCGATCACCTCGGGCCCACTGGGAATCGCGGTCCTGTTCGCCCTCACCGGATTCATCGGCTTCGAGGCCACGGCCGTGTTCCGCGACGAGGCACGCGATCCCGCGCGCACCATTCCCCGGGCCACCTACGCGGCGGTCACCATCATCGGTGTCTTCTACGCGATCTCGGCGTGGGCCGTCGTCGAGGCGTGGGGGCCGTCGAAGGTACGCGACGTCGCCAACGCCTCCCTGGCGAGCGGGGACAGCATGCTGCTCACCACGGTGCGCGACTATCTCGGGCCGATCCTGCACGATGTGACGCAGGTGCTCCTGGTCACGAGTCTGTTCGCGTGTGCACTGTCCTTCCACAACATCATCGCCCGCTACCAGTTCGTCCTCGCCGGGAAGACCGTTTTCCCCGCCCCGCTCGCCCGGGTGCACGGGCGGCACGGTTCGCCGCACCTGTCGTCGGGAGTCCAAACGGTGACCGCAGCGGCCTGCGTCGCCGCCTTCGCGGTGTCCGGGGTGAGCCCCCTGGTGGGGGTCTTCGGATCGATGGCGGGCGTGTCGACCGTCGGGATGATCCTGTTGCTCCTGCTCACCTCGATCGCCGTGCCCGCCTACTTCTTCCGGCATCCGCACGATCGAGCGGGCCGGGTCCTGCAGACCTACGTCCTTCCGGTGATCGCGGTGGTGGCACTGCTCGCCTGTCTGGTGATCGTGCTCGACAACTTCACCCTCGTCACCGGCCAGTCCGCGGGGCTGAGCGCGGTGCTCGCCGCGGTGCCGGTGGTGGCCTTCGTGATCGGATTCGCGACGCGGTCGTCGCGCCGCCTGGCCGTCGACTCCGCGGGCGAGAACTGACAGGATGATCGAATGAGCAGCGTGAAGATCGCCGCATTGCAGGCGGAATCGGTTCCCGGAAGCCCGGAGGAGAACCTCGCCGTGATCGCCCGGGCCGCCGAGGAGGCGCGGGAAGCGGGCTGCGAGCTGCTGATCACGCCCGAGTTGTTCACCACGGGCTACGTTCTGGGTCCCGAGCCGATGCGCGGTTTCGCCCACGTCGGTCTCGCGGACCGCGTCGCGGGGATCGCCGGCGGCGTGGGGATCGGGGTGATCGCGGTGCTCCCCGAGGCCGACGGCGACGCCGTCTACAACACGGCCTTCCTGTTCTCACCCGAGGGCGAGATCCTGGCGAGGCACCGCAAGACGCACCTGTTCGGCGACCTCGACCGGTCGATGTTCGCTCCCGGCGAGACGGCGGTGAACCCCGTTGACTTCCAGGGGGTTCGCATCGCCATGTTCATCTGCTACGACGTGGAGTTCCCCGAGAACGTGCGGCTCGCCGCGGATGCCGGCGCACACCTGGTGGCGGTCCCCACCGCACAGATGGAGCCCTTCGCCATCGTCGCCGACGTGGTCGTCCGCACCCGGGCGTGGGAGAACCAGGTGTACCTGGCGTACGTCAACCACGAGGGCCACGACCAGGACCTGACCTACGTGGGGCGCAGCAGTATCGTCGGGCCCGACGGCGAGGTGCTCGCCTCGGCCGGGCGCGGAACCCGGCTGATCACCGCCACCGTCGATACGGAGGCGGTCAGCGCGGCGCAGGCGGCCAATCCGTATCTGACCGATCGCCGCCGCGACCTGTACTAACCTCGCGGGCGCCACTCGCCGAGCGGCTCAGTCCGATTCGGCGAGTCCGGCGTTCACGATGTCGGCCGTCGGCAGCCCCGAGCGGATGCTCACCTCGTGGACCAGGGAATCGAAGGTGCGGCACACGCTGGTCACGCCGGTGGGACCGCTGACCACCCAGCCCATCGTGATGGGCCGGACCACGTCCCGGTGCAGGACACCCGAGAGCCTGCGGGCCACGGCGGCCCGGTTGCGCGGTCCGGTCACCCGATCGGCGGCCCACTCCGGCGGGGCTCCACCGCATCCGCCGCACATCAGGGCATCACGTCGCCGGAGTTGGGGCCGAGCACCTGTCCGACGTAGAGATTGCCTCCCGGATCGGATGCCAGCAGTACGGCGGTCGGCGCGACCTCCGCGGGCGTTCCGAACCTGCCGAGCGGGAGTTCGGCGCGTTTTGCGCGCTTCCAGTCGTCGTCGATGCCGGCCACCATCGGGGTGTCGATGGGTCCGGGCGCGATCGCGTTGACCAGGACGCCGTGCGGTGCCGCCTCCAGCGCGATCGACTTCGTCATCGCGATGACCCCCGCCTTGGCCGCCGCGTAGTGCGCGAGCGAGGCCCCGCCCTTGATCGCGAGCTGCGAGGCGATGTTGATGATCCGGCCGCGTCGCTGCGCAAGCATCGGGCGCAGCGCCGACCGATTCAACAGGAAGACACTGGTCAGATCGACGTCGAGGGTCTCGCGCCACTGTGTCGCCGTCATCTCGGACGCCGGCGATTGGGTGAGGATGCCGTGCGCGCACACCAGGATGTCGAGGCCGCCGTCGGCGGTCGCAACGGTGGACACCGCCCGCTCCACATCGGCCTCGGACGTGGCGTCGAGCACCTCGCTCCGCAGCGCACCGACCTCGTCGCGCACCGCGACCACCCGTTCGTCGCGATCGACCACGGTGACGGCCGCCCCGGCGGCGACGAAGGCCTCCGCGATGGCGCGGCCGATCCCCGACGCGGCACCGGTGACGATGGCACTACGCCCCTGCAAGACATCGGTCATCTCGTTCTCCTCGTCAATCCCGCATGGCGGTGGTGAGTGCGCCGTCGACCACGATCGCCTGACCGCTCACGTACGACGCCCGGGCACTGGACAGGAAGGCGATGACCTCGCCGACCTCGCGCGGATGGCCCACGCGTCCCCACGGGATGTAGCCGCCGGCGCGGTCGAGCCCCTCGGGCCCCAGAGAATTGACGGCATCGCTCGACTGCGGCGTGCGGATCAGACCCGGGATCACCGCGTTGGCGCGGATGCCGCGCGGGCCGTATTCGACGGCCAGGCTGCGGATCAGCCCGATCACGCCGGCCTTGGCCGTCGCGTAGTGGGCGTGTTCCTGCCAGCCGTACACGCCACCGGCGATCGATGAGATGGCGGTAACCGAGCCACCACTACCCATGTGCCGCAGTCCTGCTCGTGCCGTGCGCATCACCCCGTGCAGGTCCACATCCATCATCGCGTGCCACTGCTCGTCGGTCAGCGAGTCGAATGCCGCTTCGCGGAGGATTCCCGCGTTCGCGACCGCGTGGTCGATCCGGCCCCACTCCGACATCAGGGTCCGGGCGAATCGGTCCACCGACTCGGTCGAGGACACGTCGACCTCGACGATCAGGCCCTCTCCCCCGGCCTCCCGGACAGCGCGCAGGGTGATCTCGGGATCGTGCGGATCACCACTGAACGTGCCGATTCCCACGCGGACACCCTGTTCGGCGAGGCACACCGCGGTCGCGGCACCGATTCCGGACGCCGCACCGGTGATCATCGCGACGGGCCGCTCGGTCATGCCGCCACCTCGACGCCGTCGGAAGGGCCCTGCGTGCGCGTCCCGCCCGGAGCCGGCGGATCTGTCACCTTGCGTGCACCGAGAACCATCAGCGCCGATGCGAGGGCTCCGGCCGCGCCCACCCACAGTGCCGCCGTGGAGTAGTCGACCGAGGCGGCCGTGAGAGCGGTCAGCAGGATGCCGGCGATGATCGCGCCGGGCTGCGACATGGCTCCGATGAACGAACTCCCCGTTGCGCGGCAATCGGTATCGAAGCACTCCGCCTGGAAGAACATGATCGCCGCATACGGCCCGAGCAGGAAGAACAGGCCCATCATGTAGGTCACGAGCACGAAGGCCTGGTCGGATGGACCGAGCATCATCGCGGCGAAGAACAGGCCGGCGAGCGACCAGCCGACGGCGATCGTGTTGCGACGCCCGAACCGATCGCCCGCCCAGCCGTGGGCGAGGTACCCCGCCACGGCCACCACGTTCGACAGCACGACCAGCAGCAGTGTGCTCGAGGCGTCGATGCCCTTGCCCTTCTCGAGCACCGTGGTTCCCAGGACCGAGAAGGTCTGGATGGCGAACCAGTTCAGCATCCACGCGAGCGAGAGCACCACGGTGTTCCTCAGGTGCTTACCGGTGAAGATCCGCTTGAGCGGTGCGGCGGTCTGCTCGACGGTGCCGGTGGCCGCGGCGAGCGCGTCGGCCTCGTCGTTCTTGCCGGCCTTCCGCAGCTGCCGGACGTTCTGCTGCGCCTCGAACTGCGGGCTCTCCTTGAGGGTCCGGCACACCAGGGCCACGATCACGGCGGGAATCGCGGCGAGCAGGAAGGCGATCCGCCAGGAGTCCACGCCGAAGACCGCGGTCACGAGGGCGACGAATCCCGCCGCCAGCAAGGCGCCCGCGGGCCAGCCGGTCTGGACCATCGAGTACACGAAGCCCCGGCGCTTCTTGATCTGCTCGTCCTCGGTCACCTCGTAGAGCTCGTTGAGATAGGTGGCGTTGACGGACTGTTCGGCGAGACCGAGCCCGCTCACGGACCGCACGCCGACCAGGGAGGCCGCGTTGAACGCCGCCGCCGTGGCCAGCGACGATGCCGCGGTACCGCCGACCGAGATGATCATTCCCTTGCGCCGGCCCAGCTTGTCGACCATCGGGCCGACGAGCAGCACGACGATGGCGGTGCCGATGCTGACGAAGGTGGAGATGAGCAGGGCGTAGCTGGTACTCCACCCGAAGGACGCCTCGATCCGCGGCAGCAGCGTGCCGAAGAGGATGAAGTCGTACACCGCGATGGTCCACGCGAAGAAGGCGATTCCCGACGCACGCCGGGTCTCCGCACCGGTCACCCGACGCAGGCCCGGAACCGGGGGGTTGGCTGATTCAGACATAGTCGTGCTCTCTGATGAGGTGGGAGGGGGGTGCGCCGGATGCCGGCACGGGGTGCTCGCTCAGACGCGGGGTCGGCGGGTCCGGAAGTCCTGGGCGATGGCGTCGAAGGTGGACCAACGGACGCCCTCGTGGGAGCTGATGTGGTCGATCAGGCGCTCCAGCATGAGGAGCACCTGCGGGCGGCCCGCCACATCCGGGTGGATGGTGAAGGTGAAGACGGCGTAGTCACTCTCGCGGTAGACCCAGTCGAACTGGTCCCGCCACATCTGCTCGATATCGCGCGGGTTCACGAAGCCGTGGCTGTTCGGGCTGCCCTTGATGAACATCATCGGCGGCAGATCGTCGAGGTACCAGCTCGCCGGGATCTCGATCAGATCGGTCTCCTCGCCGCGGACGAGGGGTTTCATCCAGGCGGCGGCGGGCTTGTCGTAGTCGATCGGGGTCCACGTGTCGCCGACGCGCACGTAGTACGGCTCGAAGTCGCGGTGCATGAGGGAGTGGTCGTAGGCGATGCCGCGCTCGATGAGCAGTTCGTTGGTCACCTTGCTGAATTCCCACCACGGCGCGACGTACCCGGTGGGCCGCTTGCCGGTGCGGGTCTGGATGAGATCGATGCAGTGGTCGAGGATCTCGGATTCCTGCTCGCGGGTCATCGCGATGGGGTTCTCGTGGCTGTATCCGTGCAGCCCGATCTCGTGGCCGGCGGCCACCACCGCGTCGAACTGCTCGGGGAAGGTCTCGATCGAGTGGCCCGGCCAGAACCAGGTGGCGGGGAGCTCGTATTTGGCGAGCAGCGAGTTGAGCCGGGGCACACCGACTTCGCCGGCGAAGATGCCGCGCGAGATGTCGCCCGGTGAGTTCTCTCCACCGTACGAGCCGAGCCATCCGCCGACGGCATCGACATCGATGCCGAAGGCGACGAAGATCTCCTTGGTCATGAATCAGTCCTCCTGGTTGTTCGCGTAGACGTCGATCAGGGAAGTGGCGTTGTCCGCCCGGAGCATGTGATGGGAGAGCAAGAGCGCCAGCAGTATCCGGACCTGGGTGGCCGGCAGTCCGGATGCGGCGGGTATGCCGGCGGCCACGAGATCGGCCCCGCCGCCGTTGCCGTAGACGCCCGCCACCGGCCCCTCGGGCACCCGGGTGGACAGCACCAGCGCGGTGCCCGCCGCCAGGAGGTCGGTGGCCGCGGAGACCACATCGGGGTTCGCGTTGCCGATGCCGGTGCCGGCGATCACCACACCGGTGGCGCCCACGGCCACGGCGGCGCGCAGCAGTGCGTCGTCCGCGCCCGGATACATCTCGACGAGGTCGACCCGGGTGCGATCGAAGTCGCTGGTGGGGCGCGGCAGGGGCTTGGGCCGGCGCGGCGCCGAGGCGATGACCACGGTGTCGCCGCGGATCTCGCCGACTCCCGCGCCGAGCACCGAATCGAAGGCCGCGAGGGCCGTTGTGTGGATCTTGCGAGTTCCGCGGGCCGGCAGGACGCGACCCGCGAAGACGATCAGGACCCCCAGGTCACGAGCGTCCGGGGACGCCGCGACGCGCACCGCGTCCGCGAGGTTGCGCCGGCCGTCGCCGTCGGCGGCATCCT
This sequence comes from Tsukamurella strandjordii, assembly GCF_039525985.1. Lineage (NCBI taxonomy): Bacteria > Bacillati > Actinomycetota > Actinomycetes > Mycobacteriales > Tsukamurellaceae > Tsukamurella > Tsukamurella strandjordii. Next base: position 672,128 of record NZ_BAAAII010000002.1, read on the forward strand.
GCGGTCGCTGTGCGCCGGTCAGCACCACCGGCCGCGGATCGTCGTGCACCAGGTCGAGCAGGATCGCGGTCTCCTCCAGGGTGTCGGTGCCGTGCGTGATCACGACGCCGTCCACGCGGTCCTCCCCACCCCGGGCCAAGACCTCGGCAACGGCATCGCTGATCTCGCGCATGTGCCCGAGAGTGAGCCGGTAGGAGCCCACCGTCATCAGGTCGATGGTGTCGGTGCGGACGTCCCGGACACCGGCGTCGGCCAGGAGGGTCGCGCCGGTTCGATTGGCGACCACACCGCCCTCGGTGGCCGTCGACGCGATCGTCCCGCCGGTCGCAATGACCGCTACTCGTGCTTGCATGACGACGAGTGAACCACGTCACAAACGATTGCGGCAATCGTTTGTGTAAATTTGCTCAAACGTTTGTGTAACGCCTCGCGCCCAGCGGTGCGTCTGTAGTGTTGGCGTCCATGACCAGGGAGGAGCACCCGTGAAAGCAGCACGGCGAGGCACGCTGACCCTCCGGATGCTCGCCGACGAGCTCGGTGTGAGCCCGTCGACGGTGTCCCGGGTGCTGAACGCCGACGGCGACGATGCGTTGCGCTGGGCATCGACCGATACCGTGGCCCGCATCCGCGCCCTCGCACAGGAGCAGGGCTACTCCCCCAATCCGCAGGCCTCCAGCCTGCGCACCCGCCGCTCCGGGCTCATCGGCGTGCTCGTTCCCCGCCTGCAGGACTACGTGCTCGCCACCATCTACGAGGGCATCGAAGAGGCCGCCAGCGAATCCGGGCAGTCGACCTTCGTCACCAACTCGCTCGATCTCATCGACAACCAGCGCGCCCGGACGCAGATGATGATCGACCGACGGGTCGACGGGATGATCTTCGGCGACGCGCATCTGGACCACGCCTTCCTCGACGAGGTGCACCGGCACGGGCTCCCCTTCGTCCTCACATCCCGGCACTCCGGGGACTACCCGGCGGCCACCGTCGATGACGTCAAGGGCGGACGCCTCGTGGGCGAACACCTGGCCTCGACCGGCCGTCGCGATATCGCGATCCTCGCCGGACTCGAATTCGCGTCCACCGCACAGGACCGGACCTCGGGAGCACGGCAGGCACTGTCCGAACACGGAATCCACGTTCCCGACGATCGCGTCGTGTACTCGAGTTTCGATCCCGCCGGTGGCCGCGCGGGGATGGAGCGCATCCTGGCGAACGGCCCGGTTCCGGATGCGGTCTTCGCGACCAACGACTTCGCCGCCCTGGGCGCCTTCGGCGCGCTCCGCGATCGCGGTATCCGCGTTCCCGACGATGTGGCGCTCGTGGGCTACAACGACACCCCGCTCGCGGACGGCGGCGCCGTCGCTCTGACCACCGTGCGCTCACCCATGCACGAGATGGGCCGCCAAGCGATGCGATTGCTCACCGAGGTGCTGTCGGGCGGCACCCCCGAATCGGTCTTGATGGAACCCGAACTCGTGGTCCGCCGCAGTAGCGATCCCGATGCCGCGCGGCGCGGCACCGTCTGAGACCAGCAGATCCTCCGGCCGCCGGATGCAGCCGGCGCACCGTCCCTCACCGAATCGATCAGGAGACCAGTCCATGAGCACCGCACCCATTTCGTACACCGTCGATGTCATCGCCGGCGACGGCATCGGCCTGGAGGTCATGCCCGCGGCCATCGACTGTGTGGACACCCTCGCGTCCCGGTTCGACTTCCAGGTCACCTGGCGACACCGCGAGTGGGGCTCGGACTACTACCGCGCCCACGGACGCATGATGCCCGTCGACGGGATCGACCAGCTCGCCAGCGGCGATGCCACGCTGCTGGGAGCCGTGGGGGCCGAGGACATCCCGGACGATGTCACGCTGTGGGGCCTGCTCATCCCGATCCGGCGCGAATTCGACCAGTACATCAATCTGCGACCGATCCGGATCCTGCCGGGCGTCGATTCGCCGCTCGCCGGTGTCGAGGAACTCGATATCGTGGTGGTCCGCGAGAACGTGGAGGGCGAGTACTCGGAGATCGGCGGCCGGTTCCACCGGGGCCGTCCCGAGGAGACCGCGATCCAGGAGGCGGTGTTCACCCGCGCCGGCGTCACTCGGGTCGCGGAATACGCCGCGGCACAAGCCCTCGCACGCAGCGGGAAGCTGGTCTCGGCGACGAAGTCCAACGGGATCATCCACACCATGCCCTTCTGGGACGAGGTGGTGGCCGAGGTCGTCGCCGCCACTCCCGGGGTGAGCGTCGAGAAGGTGCTCATCGATGCGCTCGCCGCCCGCCTGGTGCTCAAGCCGCACAGCGTGGATGTGATCGTCGCATCGAATCTCTTCGGCGACATCCTGTCCGACCTCGTGGCCGCCATCGCCGGCTCGATCGGCATCGCCCCCAGCGGCAATCTCAACCCCGCGCGGCGGTACCCGTCGATGTTCGAGCCCGTGCACGGGTCCGCACCCGATATCGCGGGCCGCAACCTGGCCAATCCCGTCGGCCAGATGTGGGCAGCGGCGATGATGCTCGACCACTTCGGGGAGAACGCCGCCTCGGCCGCGTTGATGACGGGCGTGGAAGCGGTTCTCGCGTCGGGTACCCGCACCCGCGACCTCGGCGGAACCGCGGGCACCGACGAGTTCAGCAAGGCCGTGATCGACCAGCTCCGGCGGTAGTCCGCTACCCCAGTGCGCGGAGGGCGGCGCGGGCCGCGTGCCAGCCCACCATGCCGTGCACGCCGGGTGCGCCGGCGGCGGAGGAACACAGGTACACCCGGTCGGTGAGCCGGTAGGGATCGAAGAGCCTCGGCCGCCGTACCAGCTGCGTGGGTATCGCTGCGCCGGCGGCGATATCGCCGCCCACCAGGTTGGCGTTCGAGGCCTGCAGCTGTGCCGGACCCACGGACCGGACCTCGATGATCCGCTCCCGCACCCCGAGGGCGTGCCGCTCCACCTCGGCGATGATCGACTCGGTGAGATCGCCGGGGAAACCGTTGGGACAGTGCACGTACATCGACACCGGCACCAGTGCCCCCGAGCACCGCGACGGATCGGCGAGGTACTGCTGGGACAGGATCATCACGGGCCGCTCGGGCATCCGCCCGCGGTTGACCATGAGCTCCTTGTGCGCGATCTCGGACGCGGTCCCGCCCAGATGCACGAAGGCCGCGGCGTGCAATTCCTCCTGTGCCCAGGGGATCCCGTCCTCCAACACCAGGTCCACCTTGAACGCGGCGGGGCCGAACCGCCACCGTCGGGCGCGGCGGCGCAGCCACCCGGGCGCGCGCGAGCCCAAGAGCTCCCGCGCGGCGGGCAGCCCGGTGTCTAGCACCACGAGATCGGCATCCGGCAACCGGTCCACGCGCTCGCCGGTACGGATGGTGCCGCCGTGCCCCTCCACGATCCGGGCCAGACCGTCCGAGATCATCTGCGATCCGCCGACCGGCACCGGCCAGGGGCGCACCCCGGACAGCAGGTAGCCGATCGAGCTGGTCATCGGGAGGTGCTGCGGGGTGATCGAATGCGCCGCCACCCCGGCGAAGACGGCGCCGCCGACCCGGCCGAGGGCGCGCGCCGTGACCGATGCGGGCAGCGCGAACCGCGGGCCCCAGCGCAGCGCCGCCGCGGGGTGCTGCGGCACCTCGGGGAGCGGGCCGAAGAACGCCGGCATCACCTCGGGGCCGCAGTCGGGGACATCGGCCAGAGTGCCCACCGCATCGACCAGCGGGTGCGCCACGTCGATCGGGGCGGTCGCCCACTGAATGTCCAGCCCCACGTCGCGCAGCGCGGGCGAGGCGTAGGCGAGCGGGTGACCGGTGGAGAAGCGATCGATCACGGTGCCGTGCAGCGTGTCGGACCGGCAGGCGCCGCCGAGGGTGGTCGCGGCCTCCAGCACCGTCACGTCCAGGCCCTCGCGGGCCAGGACGGCGGCCGCGGTGAGCCCGTTGGGTCCGGATCCGACGACGACGGCGGAGGTCATGCCCCCACACTATCCAGCGCGGCGATACCGTGAGGGCATGCGCACCGTGCACCGGCTCCAGCCTTTCATGTCCACGATCTTCGCCGAGATCTCGACACTCGCCACCGAGCACGATGCGGTGAACCTGGGGCAGGGCTTCCCGGACACCGACGGTCCCGCGGGCATGCTGCGCGCCGCGAAGGACGCGATCGACGGCGGCCTCAACCAGTACCCGCCGGGCGACGGCCTGCCGGAGCTGCGCCGCGCCGTCGCCGCGCAGGTGGAGCGGGATTACGGACTGAGCTACGACCCGAACGGCGAGGTGCTGGTGACCGTGGGCGCCTCGGAGGGGATCGCCGCGGCCGTCCTCGGCCTCGTGGAGCCCGGCCGCGAGGTGATCCTCATCGAGCCCTTCTACGACTCCTACGCCGCCACGGTGGCGCTGGCCGGTGCGCACCGCGTGGTGGTGCCGCTGATCGAGGACGGCGACCGGTACCGCCTCGACCCCGAACTGCTGCGGGCCGCGGTCACCGACAAGACCGCCGCGATCATCATCAACTCCCCGCACAACCCCACCGGCACCGTGCTCTCCGACGAGGATCTGGCCGCCGTCGCCGCGCTCTGCGTGGAGCGCGATCTGCTGTGCTTCACCGATGAGGTGTACGAGCACCTGTTGTTCGACGGCCGCGTGCACCGCCCGCTGGCGGCCTTCGAGGGCATGCGCGAGCGCACCGTCCGGATCTCGGGAGCGGCCAAGTCCTTCAACGTGACCGGCTGGAAGGTCGGCTGGATCACGGCGCCGCGGGAGCTGGCGGACGCCTGCCGGGCCGCGAAGCAGTGGCTCACCTTCACCGGTGCCGCCCCGCTGCAGCACGCGGTGGCGTACGCCCTCGACACCGAGGGCGCCTGGCTGGAGCAGCTCGCACCGGATCTGCAGTCCAAGCGGGACCTGCTCACCACGGCCCTGCGCGACAACGGATTCACCGTGCACCCGGCCGAGGGCACGTACTTCGTGTGCGCCGATGCGCGCGGCCTGGGCTACGACGATGCCGGCGACCTGTGCCGCGCGATGCCCGAACAGATCGGCGTGGCCGCGGTACCGGTGAGTGCGCTCGCCGACGACCACGACCGCTGGGGGCACCTGATCCGGTTCGCCTTCAGCAAGCAGGCCGATGTGCTGGCCGAAGGGGTGCGCCGGCTGGCGACGCTCCCCCACCGGATCAGCTGAGCGCGGGGATCACCTCGCGTTCGAAGAGCTCCAGACCCGAACGGTCGTAGGCGATCTCGGGGAAGTAGCAGATCGCATAGGTCATCCCCTGCGCCTCGAGCTTGCGCAGGTTGTCCACGATCTCACCGGGGGTACCCACGCCGGGCATACCGGCGAAGGCCCCCATCGAGGCGTCGGCGGCCTCGATGGGCGCGTACTCGGAGTAGCGGCGGCGCACCTCGTCGAGCCGGGCCTGCACATCGGTGGCGTTCTCGGCGATCGCGATGTTGTAGTTCGCCGAGCGGGTGATGGCATCGAAATCGGTGCCCACCTCGGCGCAGTGCTGCCGCAGGATCTCGGACTTGTGGGCGAAGCCCTCGTAGGTGCCGTCGAAGTTGGTGTACTGCGCGTACTGCGCGGCGATCCGCAGCGTCTTCTTCTCGCCGCCGCCGGCGATCCACAGCGGGATGCCGCCGTCCTGCAGCGGGCGGGGCTCGCAGATCGCACCGTCCACCTGGTAGTACTTGCCGTCCAGCGTGGCCGACCCCTCGGTCCAGGCCTGGCGCATGATCTGCACGCCCTCGTCGAGGCGGCCGAGCCGCTCGCCCGCGGAGGGGAAACCGTAGCCGTAGGCCCGCCACTCGTGCTCGTACCAGCCGCCGCCGATGCCCATCTGGGTGCGGCCGCCGGAGATCAGGTCCACGGTGGCGGCCACCTTGGCGAGGTAGGCCGGGTTGCGGTAGCTCATGGCGGTGCACATCTGGCCGAGCTTCACCCGGTTCGTGGTGGCCGCGAACGCGGCCATCAGGCTCCACGCCTCGTGGGTGGCCTCGCGGGTGGGCACCGGCACGGTGTGGAAGTGGTCGTAGACCCAGACGGAGTCCCACGGGCCGGCGTCGGCGTGCTGCGCGAGGCCGTTCATGGTGGACCACTGGTCTGCGGGGTCGATGCCGACGAGATCGAGTCGCCAGCCTTGCGGGATGAAGAGTCCGAAGCGCACGGGTCCACCCTACGGATGTCGCTCGGACCTGTCAGTGGGTCGGCGTACCGTCGGCGGCATGCAGGACGGTCTGTTCGAGGTGGCTGCGCAGCGCCGGGAACTGAAGGACGGGGCGTGGCTGGACGTGCGCACCGGCTGGCAGCCGGAGCCGGACGAGTTGTTCGCCGCGCTCGCCCGCGATGTGCCGTGGGTCGAGGAGCGCCGCCGCATGTACGACCGCACGCTCCCGGTGCCGCGGCTGCTGCGCTACTACGACACCGGGGCGGCGCTGCCGCATCCCGCGCTCGGCGCGGCGAGGGACCGGCTCACCGAGATGTACTGGGACGATCTGCGCGAGCCCTTCACCTCGGTGGGCCTGTGCCTGTACCGGGACGGGTCCGATTCGGTGGCCTGGCACGGCGACACCATCGGTCGCGGCGCCACGCACGACACCGTGGTCGCGATCGTCTCGCTCGGCTCCACCCGCCCGTTCCTGATGCGCCCGCGGGGCGGCGGGGCCAGCAAGCGGCTCACGGTGGGGCACGGCGATCTGCTCGCGATGGGCGGTTCGGCGCAGCGCACGTGGGAGCACGCCGTCCCGAAGGTGCCCGATGCGGGGCCCCGGATCAGCGTGCAGTTCCGGGTGGCCGGGGTGCGCTGACGGGCAACCCCACCAATCGCATACTGGTCATTACCTCGTGTGCCAAGATGTGGTTATGTCCGCGAACGATGCCCGGACGGTCGCGATCTCGGACGGCCCGGTCCCCAAACACGAGCAGTTGCGCGCGCTCATCGAGAAGCGCTGCGCCGCGGAGCTGGCTCCGGGGTCCGCGCTCCCCAGTGAGCGGCAACTGTGCGAGGAGTACGGGGTCTCGCGGATCACGGTGCGGGAGGCGCTGCGCCAGCTCGTCGCGGAGGGGACCCTGGTGCGGATCCGCGGCAAGGGCACCTTCGTGGCCGATCACCCCGCGCGCTCGCACCTGCACCTCGCGTCCTTCCACGAGGACATGCGCCGGCTCGGCCGCGTCCCCACCACCACGGTGCTGCAGACCGAGCTGCGGGTGCCGCCACCGTCGACCACCTCGGCCCTCGGCCTGCGCGCGGCCGACCGCGCCTTCCACGTCAAGCGGCTGCGGATCGCCGACGGGGTGCCGATGTCCGTGGACGACGCCTGGTACCCCGAGTTCGTGGCGCCGGACCTGACGGAACACGAACTGACGCAGTCGATCTACGAACTGCTGCGGATCGAGTACGGCCGCCCGATCGACCACGCCGAGCAGTCGATCGGCGCGATCGCGGCGAAGGGCGAGCTGGCGCGCCTGCTCGACGTGCCCGCCGGCGCTCCCCTGCTGGCCTTCGACCGCGTCTCGTTCTCCGGCGCGGTGCGGGTGGAGCATTCGTACTCCTGGTACCGATCCGACCGGTACCGGGTGCAGATGACGGTGACCGATCCGGCCCAGTAGCGGCTAGGCGAAGCTGAAGCAGTTCGCGCAGAAATCGGTTCCCAGCGGGGTGATCTCGATCCGGCGCCGCACGGTCTTGGCGTACCGTCCGGCGTTGCCGATCGCCTCCACCACCATCGACTGCACCTGCAGCAGCTCGTAGCGCTGCACCTGCACCTGCTCCTTGGAGAACCAGATCAGGCCCAGCCGGTGCAGGTTGCCGAGGTACACGGCGATGTGGTCCTGGTGCCGGCAGCCGGCCACCTCGGCGATCATCGACAGGCCCGCGGCCACGGTCTCCGAGCCCACCCCGAAGGGCCGGTTGGTGCGCACGTCCACGGCGGGCTGCGGGCCCTCGCGGTGCAGCAGTCGCAGGATGCGGGCCTCGTCGGGCGCGATCTGCTCGAGGATGTGGGCGTACGCCGGGTGCGGCCCCTCGGTGCACGCCTTCGCCGCCGAGCGTGCGAGCAGTCGGTCGCCGGCGCGCCGCAGCTCGTCCCGGCTCGGGCCGGTGGGCTCGTCGTCGGGATCGTCGTCGTCGACCACCTCGCCGTGCACCACCACGTGCGGCACCTGCTCGACGGTGCGCGCCACGTCCACCAGATGTTCGGCCTCGGAGACGAAGTGCCGGGTGAGGCGCTGCGCGGAGCCGCCTACCTCGCGGCCGAAGCTGAACGCCGAGTTCGACGCCCGGCCCACGAGGCCGAGCAGCCCGCCGGATTCCTCCGGCCGATCCGCGGTCTCGGGGACCTGCGCATCGCGCGCCACCAGTTCGCGCCCCTCGGCGTCGGCCGCGGGGGTCGTGGTCGACCGGGACTTCTCGCTCACGTCTGTCACACTCCGAAAATCGCTAGATGGAGGAACCCGGCCGCCGAGCCCAGCACCGCGCCGTGCAGGAACAACAGCCACTCGTCCTGTTTGATGGCCGAGCGCAGCAGCTCACTGAGGTCCTCGGGCCGCAGGATGCTCATCCGTGCGACCACGAACTCGCGGACCTTGGTCTGCTGCTGGGCGGCGAACTCGGGATCGCTCACGGTCTGCTCGGCCACCTTGATGGCCTCCGCTCCGGCCAGCTGCGGCACCCGCTCGTAGGTGTCGTAACCCACCGAGAGCTTGACCACGCCGCGCGCCCAGCCCGAGGCCTTGTCGACCGAATCGCGGAGCACGGATTCGACGGTGGCGCGGGTGCGGTCCGAGCGAGGGCCGTGGAGCAACTCGTCGCAGATGTTCTCCACGGTGACCACCTGATCGGCCATGACGGTGGCGTACTGCTCGGCGATCTCCTGGCGGCGCTTGAGGAACAGTCCCTGGCGCCACGGCACCCAGCGGTTCGAATGCAGCGGTTCGAAGATCATCGTCAGGCCCACGTAGTTCACCACGTAGCCGATCACGATCCCGCCCACCGGCAGCAGCCACCAGTAGGGAAAGAAATGGAGTAGACCAACCAGAACGAAACCCATCGGATATCCGAAATAGAATCCGAAGTTCTGCATGAACAACAATTCTTTGCGGCCGACGTTGTAGAAGATGTCCTTGAGCACCTTCGGATTCGCCGAGAGGTAGCGGATCACCATCAGTTTCGCGTCGATGTAATCGTCGATGTTCTCGCCGATGGTGGAGGTGATCTTTCGGACGTCGGTGGGCAACGAGGCCGCCACCCGGCGGTACACGAGAAGGCGCACGTCCTCGGGAAGCGAGTACCACAGCCGCGGATTCTCGCGCCGCATGATCCCCTCGACGATGGACGGGATCTCGGGCAGCGCGGCGCGGGTGAGTTGCTCGGAGATGTACTCCGGATCCATCACCTCGTAGAACTGCGCAATGCTTCCGACCTTGGACAACGACTTGTCCACGGCGATGCTCGCCATCTTCTCGGCGCGCGAGGGGACGATGCCCTGCCAGCCCACCCTGCCGTCGGCCCGGATGGCCGGGATCACCTGCACCCGGCGGGGCAGGAACGGATAGAGGGTGGCCACCCCGGGAACCTTGACGCCGTAAAAACGTTTCGGCTCGAACAGCATGAGAATGCCGGTCCAGTTGGTGATGTAACCGATGATGCCGGTGAACAGCGGAATGGTGATCAACTGCTCGATCAGGTGCCAATTCACCACGCGCACCCGATCGGTCCGTAGACCGCTTTCGCCCCGCTCACCACATATCCTCCGTACCGCCGCCGGACCGCGAAACAATCCGTCCCACGAATCATTCCCGACCGCCAATCACCACACTTCGCGGGCAACTGTACTCAATGAAGTGAGAGGTTTGGACCGTCTGTCGATCACACATCGTCGGTTTCGACGCTGTCGACGTGGAGATCGATTCCCCGGCAGGCATTTTCGGGTTCAGACCGAGAAGATCACATCTCCGGCGGCCACATCGCGCTCCGCCGGAGCGGCGATCGTGTCCGGCTTCGAATCCATGAGCACCACGGGGCAGATCGCACTGAGTCCGCGTTCGCGGATCAGTGCGGGCGAGAACGAGATCAGCGGATCCCCGGCGGCCACGGTCGCCTTCTCGGCGGCGAGCAGAGTGAATCCCTCGCCCTGCAGATTCACGGTGTCGATCCCGACGTGCACCAGGATTCCGGCACCGGCGCCGAGCACGATGGCCGCGTGCGGATGCAGCTTGAGCACGGTTCCGGCGATCGGCGAGACCACCACCACGTCGGCACCGTCGGCACCGTCGGTCGGCTCGATCGCGACGCCGGAGCCCACCATCTGGCCCGCGAACACCTGGTCGGGCACGGCCGAGAGGGGGACGAGCCGCCCGGTCACCGGGGCGAGCACGTCCGTCACAGCAGGTCCTGGATGTCCTCGGCGAGTGCGTCGGCGGTCGGTCCCACCACCACCTGGACCGCGGACCCCGCGACCATCACGCCGTGCGAGAGCTTCTTCAGGGCGGCCTGGTCGACCTTGGAGGTGTCCTTCACCTCGCACCGCAGGCGGGTGATGCAGCCCTCCACCTCTTCGATGTTGTCCGCACCGCCGAGCCCGTCCACGATGTCCTGCGCTGTGGCCATGATCGCCGCCTCCTGATCGAGAGTTGTGGGGAAAGCGACTCGCGCAGCCCCAACTGGTTATAACCTGTCGTCATCCTAGTGGGCCTGCACGCGACAGGAGCGAAAAATGAGTTCCTCATCCGGATCCGGTATATCAGCACGGCGGCTCGATCTGAGCGGTCTGCAGAAACTCGGCCGCAGCCTGATGCTGCCGATCGCGGTCCTCCCCGCGGCCGGACTGCTCCTGCGCCTCGGCCAGGACGACATGCTGGGCCGCTTCGATTCGATGAAGACCGTCGCGGCGGTGATCGGCGGCGCGGGCAACGCCCTCATCTCGAACCTGCCGATCCTGTTCGCGGTGGGCATCGCGATCGGCTGGGCCAAGAAGGCCGACGGTTCCACCGCGCTCGCCGCGCTGGTCGGGTACCTCTCCTTCCAGGCGGTCGAGAAGGCCATGTCGCCGGTGGTGCTCGCCGGCAAGGTCGACAAGGCCGGCGATCCCGCCGTGGTCGACTACGGAGTGCTCGGCGGCATCGTCATCGGCATCATGTCGGCGGTGCTGTGGCAGCGGTACTACCGCACCAAGCTGCCCGATTACATCGGCTTCTTCTCGGGCCGCCGCCTGGTGCCGATCCTCACCGCGTCCGGCGCCATCGTTGTGGGCGTGATCATGTCCTTCGCCTACCCGGTGTTCAACTGGGCGCTCACCGGCCTGGGCACCTGGGTGGCCGAGAACTCGGTGGTGGGCGGCGGCGTCTTCGGCGCGGTCAACCGGCTGCTGCTCCCGCTCGGCCTGCACCACATCATCAACTCCGTGGTCTGGTTCGTGCTGGGCGACTACACGACGTCGACCGGTGAAGTGGTGCACGGCGACATCTCGCGGTTCCTCCAGGGCGATCCCACCGCCGGCACGTTCATGACCGGGTTCTTCCCGATCATGATGTTCGGCCTGCCCGCCGCGGCGTTCGCCATCTACCGCTGCGCCAAGCCGGAGAACCGCAAGACGGTGGGCGGCATCATGGTCTCCGTCGCGCTCACCAGCTTCCTCACCGGCATCACCGAGCCGCTGGAGTTCTCCTTCATCTTCGTCGCCTGGCCGCTGCTGCTGATCCACGCGCTGCTCACCGGCAGCTCCCTGCTGATCTCGAACTGGCTCGACATCCATCACGGTTTCACCTTCTCGGCCGGATTCATCGACTACGTCCTGAATTTCGGCAAGGCGACCAACCCGCTGTGGATCATCCCGATGGGCCTGATCTACGCCGTGATCTACTACTTCTCGTTCAGTTTCATCATCAAGCGGCGGAATCTGAAGACCCCCGGCCGCGAGGACGACGACGAGGCCGAGGTGACCGCTTGACCGAGCTGCTGCGCGGCACCGTCGTGACCCCGTCCGGGACCATCGACGACGGTGTCGTGGCCCTGACCGGCCCGACGATCACCGAGGTCGGACCGGCCTCGGCCTTCCCCGCCGCCGACCTCCCCGCACCGTCGGATCTGGTGTACCTGCCCGGGATGATCGACGTGCACTGCCACGGCGGCGGAGGCTTCGGCTTCCCGGACTCCGATGCCGACGGCGCACGGTCGGCCGCACGGCACCACCTGCTGCGCGGGACCACCACGCTGCTTGCCTCGCTCGTCTCGGCCGCGCCCGAGAAGCTGCTGGAGCGGATCGCCGTGCTGGCGCCGCTCGTGGACGAGGGCACCGTGGCCGGCCTGCACCTGGAGGGCCCCTTCCTCGCGCAGGAGGTGTGCGGCGCACAGGATCCGCGGTACATCATCGACGGCGATCCGGACCTGCTGCGCCGCCTGCTGGACGCGGCCGACGGCCGGATCGCCTCGATGACGGTGGCCGCCGAGACCCCGCACTTCGCGGAGCTGGCTCGGCTGCTGTCCGAGCGCGGCGCCGTGGTCTCGGTGGGGCACACCGCCGGCGATTACGACACCGTGGCCTCCGCGCTCACCGCGCCGCAGGGTCCGGTGAGCATCACCCACCTGTTCAACGGCATGCACCCGATGCATCACCGGCATCCGGGCGCGGTGGGCGCCGCGCTCGCCGTGGCGGGCGAGGGCCGGGCCGTGGCCGAGGTGATCGGCGACGGCGTGCACCTGGCGGCGGGCACGGTGGCCATGGTCTTCGCGACCGTGGGCGCCGACCACATCGCCCTGATCTCCGACGCCATGCAGGCGGCCGGGATGCCCGACGGGCAGTACACGCTCGGTCCGCTCGATGTGACCGTGGGCGGCGGGGTCGCGCGCCTGACCACCACCGACGGCACGCCCGGCGCCATCGCGGGCGGCACCGCCTCCGTGCTCGACGTCGCCGTGCGCGCGGTCCGCGATTCCGGTGTCCCCCTCGCCGATGCGGCGCGCGCCGGTGCCACCACGCCGGCCCGGCTGCTGGGCCTCACCGATCGCGGCGAGCTGGCCCCGGGCCTGCGCGCGGACGTGCTGGAGCTCGGCTCCGATCTCGCGCTGCGCCGCGTGCTGCGCGCCGGCATCGAGATCGTCTGACGCCTCCCTAGGGACACGCCACCCCTGTGGAGGGTCGGCTGAACTCAGGCGAGGTCGAGGTCGCCGGTGATCGTGGTGCGGGTGGCGCCGCCGATCCAGATGTCGCCGTCGATCCGCTCCACGTGCACCCGTCCGCGGCGTCCGAGAACGGTTCCCTGCGAGGCGATGTAGCACTCCGGCAGCGCGCCGGCACCGATCAGCCACTGCGCCAGGCCCGCGTTGAGGGAGCCGGTCACCGGGTCCTCGGGGACGGCGAGGCCGGGGCAGAAGGCACGCACCTCCACGGCGCAGTCCGCTCCGCCCGGGTACCGGCCCACGGCGCCGATCTTCAGGTCGCCCATCGCGGCGAAGTCCGGTTCGAGGGCCAGCACCGCATCGGCGTCGGGCAGCAGGGCCGCCACCCAGCCGGGGCCGTTGTCCACCCACTGGGCGGCGCGCACCTCGTCAGGCCGCACCCGCAGGCCGGCGGCGATCCGCGCCACCGTCGCGGCATCGACGGATCCGCTGCGCCGCAGGGGCGGTGCCGCGAAGGCCAGGGTGTCCCCGAGGCGCAGCCGGACGAGCCCGGCCGCACATTCCTGTACGACGGTGCCGGCCCCGGCCGGGTGTCCCCCGGCCTCCAGCCAGGCGTGCGCGCTGCCGAGCGTGGGATGCCCGGCGAAGGGGAGCTCGCCGCCGGGGGTGAAGATCCGCAACCGGTAGTCGGCACCGGAATCGGTGGGGCGCAACAGGAAGGTGGTCTCGCTCAGGTTGGTCCAGCGCGCGAAGGCCGCCATCTGCGCGTCGGTGAGATCGTCGGCGTCGTGCACCACCGCCACGGGGTTGCCGAGCAGCGGCTCGGCGGAGAAGACGTCGACCTGTCGGAAGCGGTGCATGTCAGTACAGGTCCCGTCCGTACCCGGCCCCGTAGTAGCGGTCGAGTTCCTCCATCGGCTCCTCCGGACGCTCCAGCTTCTTGGCGATCACGGCGCGGCGGGGCACCCCGTGATCGTCGTCCTCGGTGGGCCAGCTCGACGGGTCCCAGGCCTCCGAGCGCAGGAAGGCCTTGCTGCAGTGGAAGAAGACCTCGTCGATCGCCACCTCGGTGATCATCAGCGGCAGCTTGCCCTGCACCGCCATCAGCGGGGCGTACTCGGCGTCCGCGAGCACCACCCCGGTGCCGTTGATCCGCAGCGTGTCGCCGCGCCCGGGCACCACGAATTCCACCGCGATGTGCGGGTCCTGCAGCAGATTCTTCAGGCCGTCCACGCGCCGGTTCCCCGGCCGGTCCGGCAGCGCGACGGTGCGCTCGTCGAGCACCAACACCGACCCCGCCGGATCGCCCTTGGGTGAGACGTCGAGGTTGCCGCCGGCGTCGCAGGTGCCCACGAAGTACAGCCGCGATGCGGCGAGGAAGGCGCGATGCACATCGGTGAGCTCCGTGCGGACCTTGTCGCGCACCCGGTCGATCGGCTGCGGGATCAGCTCGCGCAGCTCGACCTCCGTGGTCACCTGCCTACGGGCGTGCTCCATGCGTCCACGATAGGCGGCGCGGCCCCCGCGACGGAAACGCCTTTCAGAGCGGGTTGAGGATGCGGTCGAGGAATTCGCGGGTGCGCTCTTGGGTGGGCGCCCCGATCACGTCCGCGGGCCGTCCGGATTCCAGCACCACGCCGCGGTCGACGAACAGCACCTGGTCGGCCACATCGCGCGCGAAGGCCATCTCGTGGGTCACCACCACCATGGTGCGGCCCTCGGTGGCGAGATCGCGCATCACGGACAGCACATCGCCCACGAGCTCGGGGTCGAGCGCGGACGTCGGCTCGTCGAACAGCACGACCTTCGGCCGCAGCGCCAGGGCCCGGGCGATGCCCACGCGCTGCTGCTGCCCGCCGGAGAGCTGGTGCGGGTACTTGTCGGCGTGGTCTGCCAGGCCCACCCGGGCGAGCAGCTCGCGGGCCTCGGCGTCCGCCTCACCGGCCGGACGCTTCTGCACCACGACGGGGCCCTCGGTGACGTTCTGCAGCGCGGTCTTGTGCGGGAACAGGTTGTGCGATTGGAAGACCATGGCGCTCTGCGCGCGGTACCGCGCGAGGGACGCCTTATCGGGTGCGCCGGCGTCGAAGTCCACGGTCTCGGATCCGACGGTGACGGTGCCCCCGTCGGGCATCTCGAGCGCGTTGAGCGACCGGAGCACCGTGGTCTTGCCGGAACCGGACGGTCCGATGATCACCGTCACGGTGCCCTCCGGCACGGTGAAGTCGACCCCGCGCAGCACCTGCGCATCGCCGAAGGACTTGGTGAGGCCGGATACCGAGATCAGGTCGGTCATCGCGCCACGTACCTTTCGAATCGGGTCTCCAGCGAGGACTGGACGAAGCTGAGCACCTGGCAGATCACCCAGTAGTAGCAGGCCGCCACCACGTACATGACGAAGAAGTCGTAGGTGGGCGCGGCGGCGATCTGCGCGGTGCGGAACAGTTCGGTGACCAGGATGGTCGAGGCCAGCGAGGTGTCCTTGACCAGGGAGATCAGCGTGTTCGCCAACGGCGGCGTCGCGACCCGGGAGGCCTGCGGCAAGATGATGCGCCGCAGTGAGGTGCGGTAATCCATGCCGATGGTGGTGGCCGCCTCCCACTGGCCGCGCGGCACCGCGCCGATCGCGGCACGGATGATCTCGGCGGCGTAGCCGCCCACGTTGAGCGAGAAGGCCACCACCGCGGCGAGGAACGGATCGATCGAGATCCCCGCGAGGGGCAGGCCGAAGAAGATGATCACCAGCTGCACCAGCAGCGGGGTACCGCGGATGATCGAGATGTAGGCGCGGGCGAGACCACTCACCGCGCGGCGCTTGGACATCCGCGCCAGCGCCACCCCGAGGGCGATCGCGAGCCCGATCACGAAGCTGATCGCGGTGAGCGGAATGGTCTTGGTGACCGTGGCCTCGGCCAGCGGGACCAGGTTGCGGCGCACCATGTCCCAGGTGCTCGACGATCCGCCCGCAGCGGCGCGGCTCTCGGCCTGCGCGCCGAAGTACTTCTGCGAGATCCGCTCGGCGGTGCCGTCGGCGCGGATCTCCGCGAGTCCGCGGTTGACCTCGGTCATGATCGCCGACCCTTTGCGGGCGGCGAACACCGATTGCGACTTGTCGGGGGTCTCGGCGGCGATCTTCACCGGGGCACCGGGGTTCACGGCGAGGTAGTTGCGCACCACGCCGGTGTCGTTGACCACCGCGTCCACCCGGCCCTGGGCCAGCACGTTGACGGCGTCGGTGAAACTGTTGACCGCCTCGATCTTCGCGCCGGCCTTCTCGGCCACGCCGGACCAGCTGCTGGTGACGCTCTGGGCGGTGGTCTTGCCCTTGAGATCGGCGAGCGAGGTGATGGAGGTGTCGTCCTTGCGGACCAGGATCGAGCCGCCGGTCTGCAGGTACGGATCGGACAGGGCGTATTTGGCCGCGCGTTCGTCGCTGTAGGTCACCTGGTTGGCCACCAGATCGAAGCGGTTCGCCTCCAGCGCGGCCATCATCGAATCCCACGGGGTCTCGACGAATTCCACCCGCCACCCGATCTTCTGGGCGATGGCGGTGATCATCTCCACGTCGTAGCCGGTGAGCTTGTCGTCCTGATCGTGGTAGCTGTACACCTGGTACACACCCTCGGTGCCCACCCGCAGCACACCCGGATCGGGAAGCGCCGGTTCGGCGTTCGCGGGCAGCGGGCCCGCCACCACCAGCAGGGCGAACAGCGCGGCGAGCACGCGCCGGAGCATCGGCATCGTCAGGTCCTCGGATCGAGAGTCGGGAAGGGCGAGAGGCCCTCCAGTTGATAGGCCACGTCGAGCAGGGTGGCCTCGTCGCCGGGGCCCGCGCCCCACACTTGCACCGATCCGGGCAGTCCGCAGGGCATCAGGGTGTGCGGGACGGCGATCGCCGGCGCGCCGGCGATGTTGTTTACCGGGGTGAAGCCCACGTAGTCCACCAGTTTCGCCATCAGCTCCTCGAAGGGCTGATCGGGCGACATCTCGCCGAGCAGCGGGGCCGGGGTCGCCAGCACCGGACTGAGCAACAGATCGTAGGTGTCGAGCTGGCGGGCGTACAGCTCGGAGGTGCGGCGCAGCCGGGCGATCGCGGGACCGAGCCGCAGCGCCGACGATTTGAGCATCGCCAGCAGGCCCGTGGTCATCGGGTCGAGTTCGGCGGGCCGGAAGCCGCGGCCGTTGGCGGCCTTGGAGATCCCCACCTCGGCGCCGGCCATGGCGGACCAGTACAGCGTGAAATCGTCGATGAACCGCTCGTCGATGGACAGCGCGTGCGGTTCCACGGTGTGCCCGGCGTCGCTGAGCACCCGTGCCGCGGAGAGCACCACGTCGAGGACCTCGGGATGCACCTCCCGCCCGCGGATGTCGCGGGTGATCACGCCGATCCGCAGCCGCCGGTCCGACGGTCCGCGCACCAGCCCGATCGGGGGCAGGCCCGCCGCGGGGGCGTAGGCCTCCGCGGCGGCGAGGTAGTGCGCGGTATCGCGCACCGTCCGGGTCAGCACGCCCTCGGTCACCAGGTTCACGGGCAGCTGGCGCACACCGGGCTGATCCTCCATCCGGCCGCGGGAGGGCTTGAGCCCCACCAGCCCGGCACAGGCGGCCGGGATGCGGATGCTGCCGCCACCGTCGTTGCCGTGCCCGATCGGAACCACGCCCGCGGCAACCAACGCGGCGGTGCCGCCGGACGATCCGCCGACGGACCGGTCGGTGTCCCAGGGGTTGCGCGCGGGCGGCCGCCCGCCGGCGAACTCGGTGCTGGCGGTGAGCCCGAACTCGGGCATCTGGGATTTGCCGAGGGCCGTGAATCCCTGTGCCAGGAACTGTTTCGCGGGCGGCGAGGAGCGCTTCACCGGTTTCGGGGTGAAGGCCGCCGACCCGAAGCAGGTGGGCATGCCCGCGACGTCCACGTTGTCCTTGACGAAGGTGGGAACGCCGCCGAAGAGCCCGCCGCGGGGCGTCGCCTGCTCGGCATCGTCGTAGGCGGCGTACGCCACCGCGCCGAGCTCCTCCACCGCGCGGGCCCGGGCGATCGCCGCGGCGGTGAGTTCGCGCGGGTCCACCGCCCCGCTGCGCACCGCCTCCGCGGCCCCGAGGGCGTCGAATCCGGTGAGGGCATCGTCGGTGTAAGCGGTGACACGCATGCGTTGTTCTTAGCACCGCGGGGTCCGTCCCGGACAACGAACCTTTTTCAACCAAGGGGTTGAATTAGGCGCGAGGCGGGCGTACCGTCGTATTCAACAGATTGGTTGAATACGAAGGAGGCGGGACCACGAACGACGACATCGACGACCTGTCCAAGGCGTTCGCCGCCCTGGCGGACCCCACCCGGCGCGACATCGTGGCCCGGCTCGCCGACGGCGACGCCACCCTGACGGAGATCGCCGAACACTACGACGTGAGCATCCAGGCCGTGTCCAAGCACCTCACCGTGCTGGAGAACGCCCGGTTGATCAGCAGGACCCGGCGCGCACAGGCGCGCCCCGCCCACCTGGAAGCGGAGGTCTTCGACCTGATGAACGGGTGGATCGAGCGGTACCGGCGCCGCGCCGAGGAGCGCTACCAGCGCCTCGACGCCGTGCTGGCCGACATGAACGACGAAGAGAACCCCACCACCACTACCGAACAACGAGGAGCAGCATCATGACCACCACCAACGCCGAGACCGGCATCGAGGCCTCGACCACCGTCCCGTCGATCACCATCACCCGCGACTTCCGCGCCACCCCGGCGCAGCTGCATCGCGCACACACCGATCCGGACGTCTACACCAAGTGGGTCGGCCCGTCCGACATCGATACCGAGATCGTGCACTGGGACGCGCGCACCGGCGGCAGCTACGCGTACCGCAGCGTGCGCCACGGTCAGAAGGACGGCGAGGAGTTCTGCTTCCACGGCAGCTTCCACGACGTGACGCCCGACCGGATCGTGCAGACCTTCACCTACGACGGGATGCCCGAGTCGGTCTCCCTGGAGACCATGACCTTCGAGGACCTGGGCGACGGCCGCACCCGGCTGCGCTCCACCTCGCTGCTCGACAGCTTCGAGAGCCGCGACGGCATGCTCGCCAGCGGCATGGAGGTGGGCATCGTCGACGGCTACGCCAAGTTGGACGACCTCCTCGAGGCCGGAGACCTGTAGTTTCTGGTCTATGAAGTTGCCGCGGCTGCGCGCCGACTACGGGTCGATCCTCCTGGGCTCCACCGAGGAGAGCTCGCGTCTGACGCGGTTGCGCGTGCAACTGGTGATCACGGTCGGCGTGATCGTGGCCAACCTCATCGGGGTGGGCCTGGCGATCACGCTGTCCGTGGTCGGCATCCCCCAGCCGCCCATCCCGTGGGACGCGTGGTGGATGAACTTCCTGGTGGTGCCGCTCTACATCGGTATCGCCTTCGTGCTCGGCGCCACGATCGGCACCGTCAAGATCGTGCAATCGCTGCGTTGGTCCATCCGGCGCGAAGAGCCCACCGCCGCCCAGGCCAAGGCCGCACTCACCGCGCCCTGGCGGCTCACCGCGCTGCAGGCCGCGCTGTGGGCCGTTGGCACCGTGGTCATGACCGTCGGGTACGGCTCCATCGACCCCGAGCTCATCCCCAAGATCGCGCTGGTGACCGGACTCAGCGGTGTGGTCGTCTGCGCGATCTCCTATCAGATCACCGAATTCGCGCTGCGCCCCGCGGCCGCCCAGGCGCTCGAGGCGGGGTTCCGTGCACCGCGCCGCGGCCGGCTGCGCATGCGCGCGGCCACGGCGTGGGCCATCGGCTCGGGCGTCCCCATCCTGGGCATCGTGTTGGTTGCCGCCTTCGGCACCTTCCGCGACGACACCTCCAAGCTCGACATCTTCATCGCCGTCGCCGCCCTCGGCGGCGTGGCACTGCTCACCGGACCGCTGCTCACGTTGCTCAACACCGACACACTGGTGGCGCCACTGCGCGTGCTGGGCAACGCCATCCGGCAGGTGCGCGACGGCCACACCGACGTCTCCGTACGCATCTTCGACGGCTCCGACATGGGCGAACTGCAGGCCGGCTTCAACGCCATGACCGCGGGACTGGCCGAGCGCGAACGACTCCGGGACCTGTTCGGCCGGCACGTGGGGCGCGATGTGGCCGATGCGGCACTCGGCCTGGGCGTCCAGCTCGGCGGTTCCGAGCAGGTGGTGGCCGTGATCTTCGTGGACGTGGTCGGGTCCACCACCCTGGCCCGGCAGAAGCCCGCCACCGAGGTGGTCGAACTGCTCAACCGCTTCTTCGAGGTGATCGTCACCGAGGTGGAAGCGAACGACGGGCTGGTCAACAAGTTCGAGGGCGATGCCGTGCTCGCCGTCTTCGGCGCCCCACTCCCCCATCCCGATCCGGCCGGCGGAGCGCTGCGTGCGGCGCGCGGTATCGCCGCCCGGCTGCCCTCCGCGGTCCCCGACCTGACGGCGGGCATCGGCGTCTCCTTCGGGACGGTGGTCGCGGGCAACGTGGGCGCGATCGAACGCTACGAGTACACGGTGATCGGCGATCCGGTCAACGAATCCGCCCGGCTGTCCGAGGTGGCCAAGCGCGACACCACACTGCCGGTGGCGGCGGAGGCCGCGATCACCGCGGCCCGCGAATCCGAATCGCAGCACTGGGCCTTCACCGACGCGGTCACGCTCCGCGGGCGCGAGGTGCCCACCCGGCTCTACGCTCCCGGCGCGAGCACCAGCATGTCGTCGACGAAGGTGGTCGATCCCACGGTGAAGGGCTTCTCCCCCGCGCGCACGAATCCGGATTTGGCGTAGAACCGCTTGGCGCGCAGGTTGTCCCGGTTCACGTTCAACCAGACGCCCGCCGTTCTCATCGCCTCGGCATCGGCACGGACCGCGTCGAGGAGCGCCCGCGCGGCGCCGCCGCCGTGCTGCTCCGGGTCGACGTACAGCTTGGACAGGTACGACGAGGGCCGCTCGCGCCACTGCTCCGGCCCCTCCGGGTGCGTGCCGTGCAGCACCAGGGCGTAGCCGAGCGGGCCCCGCGCACCGTCGATCACGAGCACCCGGTGATCCGCGTTCGCGAGGTGCTCGGCGAATCGATCCGGGCCCAGGTGTGCGGCGATGAACGCGTCGATGTGCTCGCGCTCCAGCTCGGGCGGGCAGGCCAGCGGGAAGGTGCGCGCGGCGAGCGATGCGACCGCGGCGGCGTCCGCGGGGGTCGCGGTGCGGACCGTCGGCGACATGGGCGTTCCTCCTGTACGGCGAGCGTCGCGGACCCGCGACGCGATGGAGCCTATCGACGAGCCACCACGTACCGGCGCACGCCGTCGTCGGTGACCACGGCGACATCGCCGCGTTCGCGCAACACCTCCAGGTGGGCGCGGATCTCGCCGACCGCGATCATCCGGTGTTCCACCGGCAGCTCGTCGAGGGCGAGCTTGCGACGGGTCCAGTGCATCGCCCCGGCGATCGCGAACGCGGTGTCCCGGCCGTCGCCCAGCTGGTCCAGCACCTCGGCCAGCCGTTCCTCGTGATGCAGGATCAGCTCCCGCACCCGCTCGTGCGTGCCCGGCAGCACCGGACCGTGCGCAGGGAGCATGACGCCGTCGGCCAGGCCCAGCGTGGCGTCGAGCGAGGCCAGGAACGAGCTCAGCGGGGACTCCTCGGGCGACCACTCGAAACCGATCGACGGGGTGATCCGCGGCAGCACGTGATCGCCCGTGATGAGGGCGCCGGATGCGGTGTGCCGCAGGATCACGTGGCCGCGGGTGTGTCCCGGTGTGGCGATCACGTCGAGGGTGCCGTCGGCGAGGTCGATGCGGTCACCGTGGTCGAGCCAGCCGTCGGGGGCGGCCATCCGGGCGTTGGATTCGACGTTCGGCACGCCGCTGCCCGCGATCCCGTCGGCGAGCTCGTGCGCGCCCTCCTCCCGCAGCTGCCCGACTTGAACGGGGAAGCGCACCGGCGCATCCCGCGAGTAGTCGAGGATGCTCGGCGCCTCACCCCGCCCGATCAGCACCGGGGTGCCGCGGGTGTCGCTCCACAGGCATCCCTGCGAGTAGTGATCGCCGTGGTGGTGGGTGGCCACGGTGAGCGCGATGTCGTCGAGCCCGAAGCCGAGCTCGCCGAGCGCCTGCGTCAGCGCGCGCTCGTTCTCGTCGGTGGCCCACCCGGGGTCGACGAGCACCACACCGTCGGGTCCGGCGGCGAGATAGGCGTTCACGGCGACCAGCCCCGTGATGGGCAGCGGCAGCGGAATCCGGTACAGACCGGGGGCCACCTCGTGCGGGCCCGCCTCGGTCCAGCTCGCCAGTTCGGTCATCCGCGCCACCACATTCCGTATCAGTAGATCTTCTCAGCTCTACCAGATTCGGACGTCGGTGGAGAAATCGGGCCTATCGGCCGAGCAGGCGGTCGGTCTCGCGGCGTTCGCGCTTCGTGGGCCTGCCCGCGCCGCGCTCGCGCTGCGGCATCGACAACACGATCTCCCGCGGCGGCGGGGGCGGGCTGTGGTCGAGGTAGCAGGTGGCGGCCACGGGGGCGCCCACCCGCTTGGGAATGAGGGTGGCCACCTCCACGATCCGTTCGCGGCCGCCGAGCCGCAGCCGCACCTCGTCTCCCACCACGATGTGTTGGGCGGGTTTCGCCGTGGCGCCGTTGACCCGCACGTGGCCGCCCCGGCACGCGGTGGCGGCGGCCGACCGCGTTTTGGTCAGCCGCACCGCCCACAGCCAGGCGTCGACGCGCACGGGCCTAGCGCTTACGCAGCAGCCGCGAGACGCCGACCGCTCCGAGCACGCCGAACGCGACGAGCAGCAGCAGGCCGATCGCGGGGTTGACGACGAATCCAATCACCACGATGATCGCCGCCGGCGCCGCGATCGCGGCCACCATGCCGGGGTGCTGCTTCACGACCTCCAGTGCGGCCTGCTTGCGCGCCGGGTCCAGCTGTTTTCCTGCCATGACACCAATGTACCGGCACATATCGGGCAGGATGGGGGCATGACGGTGCTGGCGCTGATGCGACACGGCGAGGCCGGGATGTCGGTGCCCGACGAGGCCCGCCCGATCACCGCGACCGGCCACGAGCAGGCCCTCCGCTCGGCGAATTGGCTGCGCGATCAGGGGCTGGTCCCGGCGCAGGCGCTCGTCTCGGCCGCGCGGCGCACCGTCGAGACCTTCCGGGCCACGGAACTGGACTGTCCGATGACCGCGACCGAGGCGCTGTACGAGTGCCGCGGGCAGACCGTGCTCGACGAGATCAACGGCGTGCCGGGCGATGTGCCCGTGCTGCTCGTGGTGGGCCACTTCCCCGGGCTCCCCGAGGCCGCGGCGCTGCTGGACCCGGGTGCCGAGCTGCCCGGGTTCGCGCCGGGCACCGTGGTGCTACTCGACCTGGACGACGGTCCCGTGACGCCCGGTTCGGGCCGGTTGCGCGACGCCTTCACCCCGTAGGATGCCCGATATGGCCTCCCTGATCCTGCTGCGGCACGGAAAGTCCGCCTACCCCGACAAGGTGAAGGATCACGACCGGCCGCTCGCGCCGCGCGGGCTGCGCCAGGCCAAGCTCGCGGGCACGGCGATCCGCCGCTACGGGCACACCGTGGATCTGGTGCTGTGCTCGACCGCCGAACGCGCCCGCGCCACGCTGGCGCAGACCGAGGTCGACGCGCCGGTGCGGTACCTGGGCGAGTTGTACGGCGCGTCGGGCGAGGAGATCCTCGCGATCGTCGACGCCGAGCGCGGCGAGGCGGAGACCGTGCTGGTGGTGGGGCACGAGCCGGGCGTCGCCGATGCGGCGCAGCTGCTCGATCCCACCTTCACTCTGACCAAGTTCCCCACATCCGCCTTCGCGGTTGTCGAGGATGGTCACGCGGAACTTCACATCCCTCGCTGACCAGGCAGCTCCGGGCACACACCCGACCCCGCGCGCCCGAGCAATCGTTCGCATATAGTGTGCCGCAGAATCATCGGTCAAGACATTGGGGGATGTCGTGTATCGAGTGAAACGTGTGCTGGCAGCGGTGGCAGGAATGCTCTGCCTGGTTCTGCTGAGCGTCTTTCCAACAACGGTTGCCAATGCAGGCCCGGGCGATGTCTGCCCAGGCGTAGAAGCGGCGATGCGGTCGCTGGGCGATAGGATCGCCGCACACAATGCGGCGCCACACCAGTTCCTTCTCCCCGATCAGATGGCGCAGTACAACGCGTACAACGCAGAGAAGGCCCAGCTCGACACCGAGCAAGCAGCCCTCAAATCGAGGGTGATCGCATGCACAGAAGCTACAGCCTCGGTCGCGAAGACGGTTCCCGGCGGCGCACCGGTGGAGACACGGGCACCAGATGCCATCCGCGACAAACTTGACGCGGGTAAGAGAGCAATACCGCCGAACTGGCAGACCCCACCGATCAGTCGGAAGCCCTCAGGAAAACCCGAGGTTCCGAAGACATCGCCACTCAGATCGATCTATGACTCCCTTCGCGGCGCCTCACCTAAGAAGCCGAAGGAATTCGGAAATGTCATTCTCCAAAACGAACCGAAGCCCAAGATCGGCGACCCGAACCCCGCCTACCCAGGGCAGACTATTGGTCGCAATAGATCAGGTCTTCCCGCCGTGTCTCCCGACCACATCGTTTCACTAGCCGAACTGGTCCAACTCAACAATTTCTGGAGGCTCACCCCTGATCAGATGTATCTACTTTCCACCACTCCCATCAACTTTCAATGGCTACCCACTGGGCCCAACCAATCAAAACAATCCGGAAGTGCCGCTTCCGTCAACCCGCCACCAGATCCGGGGTGGATACGCGCTCAAGTCGCACTCGAAGATCGCGTTCGAGCTGCATTGCAGGATGCAATCGACAAGCTGGTGATAGCGAATGGATGACGGAATGCCCTACCGTATCGAAGAGATCGAAGACGCACTTTCGACAGAGGCAGTAACCGCCCGAGTCGCTACCGACTCAGAAGTCCTCCATAGCAACATGCCTGACCAATGGGTCTTGATTCACGAGAGTCACGATCCCCGACGCAGAACCGAACTCGCTCTGGATCTGTGGGGGCCCGCCATCCGGCAAGCAATTCCACAGTACTTCGACAATCTTGAAACCCGCCTCGACGACGTTCGACTTTTCACACTCACTCTGGACAACGAAAACATTTCTGCGCTCATCTACATCTGTGGTCGAACTAGCTCGAACTTCCCTATTGTGTGGATCGGAAGAATTCCGACGACCGGCGAGCAGGATCTACCTGAGGCGCTCGAACCACTACGAGCCTTCTTTGAGAGCACCCACTCCGAGTTCACAGCCGAAGATTGGATGTCGAACGGGATACTTCCGCCTGAGCAGTACGACGAACTCAGATTTGAATCACGGATTCCAGACGACGACGATGTCGTCCTCGACGACGGCCGAACGATGAACACCGGAGACCTACTCGTTACGGCGAAGTATTCCGGTGCACTCTTCCTGTGCTTGGCACCCGCAACCGGGGAAGGAATCCTAGAATCTGAGGGAAACTTCGATACTGCCGCTCCGTACCTTCCTCATCTCGACCGACTCATGATCCAAGCGTGGGAGGCCTAATGACCCCACCAAGCCTCACACCGGAGCAGAATCGCCGCCGCTGGCGCCTTCTGCTGTGTGGGATCGCCGTCATCACGCTCGTGACCGTGTCGCTCATGGCGGTGGCCATCTGGCGTGGGGGCAGCCTTCTCGGTCCGAGCGCGGAAGCTCAGATCGCATCGACCGCTCGCAGTTTCGCTCACGCTGTCGACACCCGAGATCAAACGACGATGCTCAAGCTGCTCTGCCGCGAGGAAGCAGACCAAGTAACAAGTGACGACGATTACGACCCCGACAACTCGTCGGCCGAAGTCGGCCTCATCCCTCGTCCGTTCCAAGTCCAGTCTGTCCAAGTCCTCAACGACGTTGCCGCCGTCGAATTCTCTCGGTCGGAACCGGTCAGTAGAGGGACCTTGTACCTCACGAAGGAAGACGACACGTGGAAGGTCTGTGACGTCGCGAAGACACGTTTCGAGTAGCGCACCGATTGCGACGCCTACTCTGGGAGCCGTGACCGTACGCGCGCAGTTCGAGAATTCATCGCAGACACTCTTCACCGACGGGCTGCGGGGCCTCCTCGCCGCCCATCCCGACGCCGCGTGGCACCCCGAGGGATTCGTCGCGCGGCGCACGCCGCGCACCGGCGGGGTGGCGCTCGTCTCCGGCGGCGGCTCGGGGCACGAGCCGATGCACGCCGGTTTCGTGGGCGCGGGCATGCTCGACGCGGCGTGCCCCGGGCTGGTGTTCACCTCCCCCAACGCGGTGCAGATCGCGGCGGCCACGCGCGCGGTGGACACCGGCGCGGGCGTGCTGCACATCGTGAAGAACTACACCGGCGACGTGATGAACTTCGCCGTGGCCCGACGCCTGGTGGGCGCCGAGGACGAGGGTCGTCCCGCGGTGCGGACCGATGTGGTGCTGGTGGCCGACGATGTGGCCACCGAAGACACCAAGGGGCCGGGCCGCCGCGGCACCGGCGCCACCATCGTGGTCGAAAAGCTCTGCGGCGCAGCAGCGGATGAAGGACATTCCCTGACGGAGGTCGCCGATCTGGGACGCGGTGTGGCCGAGACCGCGCGGTCGATGGCCGTGTCCTTCTCCGCCTGCACGGTGCCCGGCGCCACCGAGCCGTCGTTCGAGCTGGCCCCCGGCCAGATGGCGGTGGGTGTGGGCATCCACGGCGAGCGCGCCCGCGACGAGCGCGACGCGGTGCCGGCGAAGGAGCTGGTGGCGCACCTGCTCGACCGGATCCTGCCGGGCACCGGCCTGCAGTCCGGCGGCCGGGCCCTGGTGGTGGTGAACAACCTCGGCGGCGTCACCGATCTCGAACTGGGCGTGCTGTTCGGCGAGGCCGTGCAGCAGCTCGCCGACCGCGGCATCGAGGTGGCCCGCTCGCTGGTCGGGCGGTTCGTGACCGCCCTCGACATGGCGGGCGCCTCGATCACCGTGGTGCCGCTCGACGACGAGCGGATCCGCCTGTGGGACGCGCCGACCGCCGCCCCCGGCTGGCCGCACGCGGCCACCGCACCGTCGGCCGTGCCCGAGCTCACCACCGCGCGGCCCGACGACTCCGCCGACGACGGTGCGCCGAACGCCTGGATCTCGGCCTTCGTGGAGCGGGTGCAGGGCGCCGTCGACGAGCTGACCGAACTGGACCGCAAGGCCGGCGACGGCGACTTCGGCACCAACATGGAGGCCGCGCTCGGCCATTACCCGATCCCCTTGCGCGGCACCGACGGTGACGTCCTCGAAGCGGTCGCCACCTCGTACCTGGTGCGCGCCGGCGGCACCTCGGGTGCCGTCTTCGGCACCTTCTTCACCGAGCTCGGCCGAGCCCTGGAGGCCGCGCCCGGCAAGCCCGGATTCGTGACCGGCGTGCGCGCGGGACTCGATGCGGTGCAAGAGCTGGGCGGCGCACAGGTGGGCGATAAGACCGTGGTGGACGCCCTCTCCCCCGCCGCCGATGTGCTCGACGGCGGCGGTTCCCTCACCGAGGCCGCAGAGGCTGCGGCGCAGGGCGTGGCGGCCACGGCAGACAGCGCGGCCTCGCGGGGGCGCGCCTCCTACCTCGGTGACACCGTCAAGGGCGTTCCCGATCCCGGCGCACTGGTGATGTCCTGGCTGTTCGAGGCGGCCGCGCAGCACCTGTAACGGCAGTTCCGGGGTTCCCCCCACCAAGAACGGTCACTAACTTATAGTCGGTTGAGGGGCGTCGTCACCACGGGTGACGACGCCCGGCGGCCGACACCTCTGTCAGGGCATCGGCCGCACCGAGCCCGTCGAGAGGAAAGTCCATGACCGAAGCAGTGATCGTCGACATCGTCCGGACCGCATCCGGCAAGGGCAAGCCCGGCGGCGCCCTGCACGGAGTGCACCCGGCCGACCTGCTGGCGGGCGTGATCCGCTCGCTCGTCGAGCGCAACGACCTCGACCCCGCGCTGGTCGACGACGTGATCGCGGGCTGCGTGCACCAGGTGGGCGACCAGGCCCTCAACATCGCGCGGATCGCGGCGCTCACCGCGGGCCTGCCGGTGGAGGTGCCCGGCACCACGATCGACCGGCAGTGCGGATCGTCGCAGCAGGCCGCGCACTTCGCGGCGCAGGGCGTGATCGCGGGCGCCTACGACATCGTGATCGCGGGCGGCGTCGAATCGATGAGCCGCGTGCCCATGGGCTCGACCTCGGTGGGCGGTGCCCCGATGGCCACGCTCGAGACCCGCTTCCCCAGCCTGCCGCATCAGGGCATCGGCGCCGAGCTGATGGCCGCCCGCTGGAAGCTCGACCGCGAGAGCCTGGACCGGTACGCGGCGGATTCGCACGCCCGCGCCGTGGCCACCCGCGAATCCGGCGGCTTCGATGCCGAGATCGTGCCCGTCACTCTGCCGGACGGTGCCACGCACACCGTCGACGAGACCGTCCGCGCGAGCACCACCGCCGAGGGGCTCGCCGGCCTGCGTCCCGCCTTCGAGGAGCAGAAGTGGGCGGAGCGCTACCCGGAGATCACGTCGTGGTCGATCACGCCGGGCAACTCCTCGCCGCTCACCGACGGCGCCTCGGCCGCGCTCATCATGAGCGCCGAGAAGGCGGCGGCCCTGGGCCTGACGCCCCGTGCGCGGTTCCACAGCTTCGCGGTGGTCGGCTCCGATCCCGAGATCATGCTGAGTGGCCCGATCCCCGCCACCCACAAGGTTTTGCAGCGCGCGGGCCTGAGCATCGCGGACATCGACGCCTTCGAGGTCAACGAGGCCTTCGCCTCGGTCCCGCTGGCGTGGTCGGCCGAATTCGACGTCGACCCCGCGAAGCTCAACCCGCGGGGCGGCGCCATCGCGCTCGGGCACCCGCTGGGCGCCTCCGGCACCCGCCTGCTCACCACCCTGGTCAACCATCTGGAGGCCACCGGCGGGCGGTACGGACTGCAGACGATGTGCGAGGGCAACGGCATGGCCAACGCCACCGTCATCGAACGGATCTAGACGCGGAAACGAGAACCGGGGCCGGCGCGATGCCGGCCCCGGTTCCGTCGTCTCGGGCTCTGCGGTCTCGGGCTACTTCGCCTCGGGGCTGCTCGGCTCGGCCGCCGCAGCGGGACGGGCACCGGCGGGCCCGGCGAAGACGGTGCGGCCCAGCGGCTGCCAGATCAGCAGGATCGCGCCGAAGATCATCGACGAGGCGCCCGCCGGAACGTCCAGCGGCCAGAAGGCGATCGCACCCACCACGACCATGGCGCCGCCGATCAGCAGCGAATTGCGCCCACTCTGCTGCGCCATCGGGATCATCGCGCGCCCCGTCGTGTACAGGCTGGCCGGGGTGCGGCGCAGCACCTCCGCGATGCCCACGGTGAGGAAGCAGGTCACGACGAAGGTGATCGCGGTGACGATCGGCGCGTACACCTCGAACCGGAACCGCTGGATGGTGGGCGCCAACTCCTGCAGGGCGAAGCCGTGCACCAGGAAGATGCCGAAGGAGCGATCGGAGGCGGTCTTGAGGAACCGGTCCCAGAACGAACCGGGGGTGCGGCGCTCGGACCAGATGGTGCCCGCGGCGTACAGGGCCATGATGATCAGGACGAACATCGCGGCGTAGAAGGGGCGGAAGACGTTCGCGGCGGTCACCGGGAACATGCCGTCGTCCACCAGACCCAGGTAGTACATGATCGAGACGGCGATGCTGATGCCGGCGAGCACGATCACCCAGCCGCGGAACCGCGACATGAACTTCTTGACGCCGTCCAGGTGCATGGCCGCCACACAGCCGAGCAGCGTGAAGAACTGGTACGGGATGAACGTGGCGGGCAGGTGGTTCCACAGCTTCGCCAGCAGCCCGTAGTTGAAGATCTCGGGGCGCACCTCGGTCATGTACTGGAGCAGCACGAGGTGGAAGGCCAGGCTCACCGCGAGCAGGTACTTGTGATAGCCCCAGGTCCAGCGGAGGAACTTCAGCAGGAACGGGAACAGCAGGTACACCTGCAGCGTCACGAAGACGAAGTAGAGGTGGTACCAGGCGTCGCCGGTGAGCAGGTCGTACCCGAGCACCTTGAACGCGGTCTTCGTCGATTCCCAGGTCTCGAACGTGCGCCAGACGTTGGAGAACGAGGGCGGCCACATGATGTACATGTGGTACAGCCAGTAGAAAACGGTCCACACCACGAAGGGCAGTCCGACCGCCTTGTAGCGCTTGCGCCAGAACTCGAACGGCTTGAGCTGCCGATCCTTGTACTGGTACACCAGCACGAAACCGGTGAGCGCGAAGAAGGCGTTGCGGGTGTAGTGGAACACCGTCTGCACGGCGTTCGACGCGACGCTGAACGGGAACGTGGTGCCCGAGACGCAGTGGTCGAAGATCACGCCCGCGAAGGTGACGATGCGCACGATGTCGAGCTGGTAGAGGTGCCCGCCCTTGGTCTTGCTGGGGACGTAACCACGCTTGCGTCGCGGCTTCTGCGCCTCCGTCTCCGGTTCGACGCCATCGCTCATGGTTCGGTCCACGCTCACTGAGTTGAATCCCTTATACAGCCAGTTAATACCTGGTCACAGGTCCTAGGTACCGTAACCGGTGGGTCTGCAAGGGTCCAACTCGGCGCGCGTGCCTCCCGCCGATCGACACGATGCGGGTCAGTTCGCGGTCCAGCCGCCGTCCATCGTGTACGACGAACCCGTGACCATCGCGGCCGCCGGGCTGCACAACCAGGACACCAGGCCCGCGACCTCGTCGGGCTCGATGAGCCGCTTGATCGCGGGGCGCGCGAGGAAGACCTCGTCGGTCACCTGCTGTTCGGTGATGCCGTGCGCGGCCGCCTGCTCGGCGATCTGTTTCGCCACCAGCGCGGTGCGCACGTAGCCCGGGTTGACGCAGTTGCTGGTGACGCCGTGCTCGCCGCCCTCCAGCGCCGTCACCTTCGACAGCCCCTCCACGCCGTGCTTGGCGGCCACGTAGGCGGCCTTGTACTTCGACGCCCGCAGCCCGTGCACCGAGGAGACGTGCACGATCCGGCCGAAGCCGCGCTCGTACATCGCGGGCAGCGCCGCGCGGGTGAGCAGGAAGGGCGCCTCCAGCATGAGCGTGGTGATCCGCCGGAACCACGCGGGATCGAAGTCCTCGATGGGCGCCACGTGCTGCACCCCCGCGTTGTTGACCAGGATGTCCACATCGAGCGCCAGACCGGCCAGGGCCCCCGTATCGGTGAGGTCGAGCTCCAGCGCCCGCCCGTCGATCTCCTCGGCCAGGGCGCGCGCGGCGGCACCGTCGCGATCGACGACGGTGACCTGCGCACCGTCGGCCGCGAGCCGGCGGCAGACGGCCGCCCCGATCCCGGCGGCGCCGCCGGTCACCATCGCCCTCACGCGCGGGCCCCGGCGGCCTGCTCGGCCTGCAGGGCCGCCCGGTCCTCCTCGTCGATCGTGGCGAGGTCGATCCCCTTGGTCTCGCGGACGAAGAAGACCGCGAGGAAGGTGATGCCGCACGCGATCGCGAGGTACACCGCGACCGGCACCGACGAGCCGAAGTCCTTGAGCAGCTTGGTCGCGATGATCGGCGCCAGCGAGCCGGCGACGACCGAGGTGACCTGCGCGGCGACCGAGACACCCGAGTAGCGCATCCGGGTCGGGAAGGATTCGGCCATGATCGCGGGCTGCGGCGCGTACATCAGCGCGTGGAACATCAGGCCGATCGTGACCGCCGCGACCACCACCACGCCGTGGCCGGTGTCGAACATCGGGAAGGCGAAGAAGCCCCAGGTCGCGGCGAGGGCGGCCCCGACCCAGTACACCGGGCGGCGGCCGACGCGGTCGGTGAGCGCGCCCGCCAGCGGCATGACGGCGAAGTGCACCGCGTGCGCGATGAGCAGCCACATCAGGATGTCCGAGGTGTCCATCTTCACGACCGTCTTGAGGTACGTGATCGAGAAGGTCACGACGAGGTAGTAGAAGATGTTCTCGCCGAACCGCAGACCCATCGCCGAGAGCACGCCGCGGGGGTAGCGCTTGACGACCTCGACGACGCCGTAGGAGACGGCCTTCTCCTCCGCGATCTGCTGCTGGGCCTCCTTGAAGATCGGCGACTCGTCGACCTGGGTGCGGATGTAGTAGCCCACCAGCACGATCACGGCCGAGAGCCAGAAGGCGATGCGCCAGCCCCACGCGAGGAAGTCCGCCTCGGACAGCGCGTTGGTGAGGATCAGCAGCACGACGGTGGCGGCCAGGTTGCCGCCCGGCACGCCGGCCTGCGGCCATGACGCCCAGAAGCCGCGGGTCTTGTTCGGGCTGTGCTCGGCCACGAGCAGCACCGCGCCGCCCCACTCCCCGCCCACGGCGAAGCCCTGGATGAAGCGCAGCACCACCAGCAGGAAGGGCGCCCAGTAGCCGATCTGATCGAAGGTGGGCAGGCAGCCCATGAGGAAGGTGGCGACGCCGACCATGAGGATCGAGACCTGGAGGAGCTTCTTGCGGCCGAGCTTGTCGCCCAGGTGGCCGAAGACGATGCCGCCGACCGGGCGGGCCGCGAAGCCCACGGCGTAGGTGACGAAGGCCGCGATGATCGCGTCGTACTCGCTGGCGCCGGCCTTGAAGAAGATCTTGTTGAAGACCACCGTGGCGGCGATGCCGTAGAGGAAGAACTCGTACCACTCGACGACGGTGCCCGCCATCGACGCCGCGACAATCTTCCGCAAGCCGCTGGGCTTCTCCAGGTCGGACTCCGCCATACCCACTCCTCGTGTCTCAGGTCACGATCGAGCACCTGATGTGATGCAGGTCATGACCGAAGGAAGTATGGATGCATAGAATTGCAGACACAATGACCACTCACGCCCATCCGATCTGCATCGATGCACAGTCCTGAGGTGCACAGTCCTGAGGCCAGCGCCGACGGCCTGCTCACGCTGCTCGCCGTGGCCCGCACCGGCCGGTACACCGCCGCCGCCGATCTGCTGGGCATCAACCACACCACCGCATCACGTCGGGTGGCCGCCCTGGAGCACGCGCTCGGCGGGCCGCTGCTGGCCCGCGGGGCCGGCGGCTGGGAACTCACCGACCTCGGCCGCACCGCGGTGGGCGCGGCCGAGCGGATCGAGGCCACGCTCCTCGGGCTGCACGCCGACACCGACGACGATCTGCACGGCAAGGTCCGCATCGCCGCCACCGACGGCTTCAGCGCCCGGGTGGTGGCGCCTGCCATCGCGCGGCTGGGCCGCGCCCACCCGCGGCTGTCGGTGGACCTGCTGACGGTGACCCGCCGGGCACCGTCGACCCGATCCGGCGTCGACATCGAGGTGGTGGTCGGACGGCCCGGGACCTACCGGGTCGAACCCACCCTGCTGGCGCCGTATCGGTTGGGGCTCTACGGATCCGAGGACTTCCTGGCCGCCACCGGCATACCCCGGACCCGCGCCGATCTCGGCGGCCGGCCGCTGGTCTACTTCATCGAGTCGATGCTCACCGTGGACGATCTCGACCAGGCGCGGGTGGTGGTCCCCGAGATGGCCGACCGGCTCAGTTCGACCAACGTACTGGTGCACGTGGAGGCGACCCGCGCCGGCACCGGACTGGGCCTGCTCCCGTGCTTCCTGGCCGATACCCACCCCGATCTCGTCCGCGTGCTCCCCGAGGAGGTGGCGGTGGACCTGGAGTACTGGATGGTGGTGCGCCCCGAGGCCGCTCGGCGGCGTGAGGTTGCCGCCGTGGCCGGGGCGCTGCGCGAGCGCGTGGATGCGATGCGGGGCGAACTACTGGGTCTGCGCTGAGGCTGGGCGGTGCGCAACCGCGGACGGGTGGGTCGCCGGTCCCCCTCAACCTGTGACCCGCACCCGACGGCCGGGCCGGCAGCCTTCGCGGCTGCCGGCCCATTCCGTTTGGCGGTAGACTGTCCGCTTGACCATGAGCGCATCGACTACCAACGGCGGTCCCTCGTTCACGCCCGAGGACCTGACCGGATTCTTCGGCGCACCGACGGTGCGGCGTGCCGGCGAGTACGTGGGCACCGGCCTGATCGGCGACCTGGAGTGGGACGACGAGAAGCGCCTGGTGACCGGCGTGGTGGCGGGCACCCGCGAGTACGACGCGCGGGTGTGGATCGAGCCCGTCGGCGGCGGCTGGCGCCCCGTGCGCAGCCTGTGCAGCTGCCCCGTGGCGTTGAACTGCAAACACGGCGCGGCGCTGCTGCTCGAACTCACCGCGGAGGACGTCGAAGAGGCCTCCGTCGAACAGCCCGATCCGTGGGAGCGGCAACTCGAGGCGCTGCTGCCCGAGACTCCGCGCACCGTGGCCACCCTGCCGGTGGCCCTGCAGTTCGACGTCGATGAGCGCGGCGTGACCTCCGGCCAGCGACTGCAGGTGCGGCTGGCCACGCCCGGCATGCGCGACGGCACCTGGGTGGCGGGCGATGTGCGGTGGCGCACCATCGCCTCGGCCCCGCGGGTCTCCCCGGCGCAGCGCGAGGCGCTCACTCCCCTGGCGCAGCTCGTGCTGTGGAACCTGTACGGCGTGGACGCGTGGGCCGACCTCGGGATGATCGACACTCCGCTGCTGTGGGACCAGCTGCGCGCCGTGCGCGACGCCGGTGTCCCGCTGCTCACCAAGCGGCCGCGCGGCACCGTCATCCTGGCCGCCCCCACGCGCCTGGGTCTCGTGGCCCGGCCCGAATCCGGCGGAGTGGAGCTGGACCGGGAGGTGGACTTCGGCGACGGTCCGCGGCGCTTCACCGGCGGGCTGCTCGGCGCGCACCGCGCGCTGGGCCTCTTCCAGCAGGACGGCGACGAGCTGCGGATCGCCCCGCTCGATCCCCCGCTGTCCACCGCACACACGGCCGCACTGCGGCGGTTCACCCCGGTGCGGGTGCCCGAGGAGGCGGTGCCGCAGCTGCGGGAGAAGTACCTTCCGTACCTGGCGGCGGTGGCCCCGGTGCGCGATCCCGAGCAGCTGGTGGGTGAGATCGAGGTCCTGGGACCCGAACTCGTGTGCACCGCACGGTATTACCCCGAGGCCGGCGAGCTCGAGGTCGATTGGAAGTGGCGCTACAGCGTGGGCGGTGAGGCCCGCGATTACGCGGTGGGCACGGAGCCCGCCGGGATCGCCGACACGGTGGGCCAGCAGCGGATCACCCGGTCCATGGCGGGCGCGCTGCGTGAGGCTCAGGTGGGCGTGGACCATTCGCAGGGCTTCTACCGCGGCACGGAGGCCGCGGTGTGGCTCGCCGAGGCCGCACCCGTGCTGCGGACCGTGCCCGGGTTGATCGTCGAGGTCACCGACGATCCCGGTTTCCGCTGGGCCGAATCGGCGGCCACGGTGTCGGTCCGGGTGCGCGGCGAGGATTCCGACTCCCCGTCGATGGACTGGTTCGACCTCGAGGTGGCCGTGGAGGTGGACGGCGAGGAGGTTCCCTTCCGGGACGTCTTCACCGCCGTCGCAGGCGGTCTCGACACCATCGTGACGCCGGGCGGCGTGCTGGCCCGGATCGACGGTGAGCGGTTCGACCGGCTGCGCGAGCTGATCGGCGAGGCGCGCGATCTGCCCAGCCGTGGCGGTCGCCGCACCCCGCGTGGTGCCGCGGGCGACCGGGACGGGTTGCGCATCAGCCGATTCCAGGCGGGCCTGGTGGACGATCTGGCGGACCTTGCCGACGCCACCGATTTCGACGGTGACTGGAGCCGCCGGGTGGGCGCGCTGACGGCGGGCGATCTGGTGCGGCAGGAGACACCGTCGACACTGCGGGCCGAGCTGCGCCCGTATCAGCGGGACGGCCTGGACTGGCTCTCCTTCCTGTGGGACAACGATTTCGGCGGCATCTTGGCCGACGACATGGGTCTGGGCAAGACGGTGCAGACGCTGGCGCTGATCTGTCGCGCGCACGAGAACGCCGAGCCCGATCTACTGGGTTCACCGGGTCCGTTCCTGGTGGTGGCCCCCACCTCGGTGGTGGGCAACTGGGCGGCCGAGTGCCGCCGGTTCGCACCGCATCTGACGGTGGCCACGGTGACCGAGACCTCACGCAAGTCCGGTGCGTCGATCCGGTCCGTGGTGGCCGGTGCCGATGTGGTGCTCACCTCGTACACGCTGCTGCGGTTGGACGCCGAGGAGTACGCGGCCGTCTCGTGGGCCGGGGTGATCCTCGATGAGGCGCAGTTCGTGAAGAATCCGCGCTCCAAGGCTTTCGCCGCTGTCTCGGTGCTGGACCGCAAGTTCACGCTCGCGGTGACCGGCACCCCGATGGAGAATCATCTCGAGGAGCTGTGGGCGCTCACGGCGCTCACGGTGCCCGGTCTGTTCCCCGGCCGCACGTGGTTCGCGGAGGAGTACCGCCGCCCCATCGAGCGCGGCGGCGACGACGATCGCCTGTCCCGGCTGCGTCGGCGCGTGCGGCCGTTCATGTTGCGGCGTACCAAGGATCTGGTGGCCAAGGACTTGCCGGCGAAGACCGAATCGGTGGTGCAGGTACAGCTCAGCGACGAGCACCGGCACACCTACGACCGGATCCTGGCCGATCAGCGAGCCAAGCTGCTGGGGCTGCTGGATGATTTCGACGGCAACCGGTTCGAGATCCTGCGGTCGCTGACGATGCTGCGGCGCCTTGCGCTCGATCCGTCGCTGGTGGACGAGGAGCTCGCCGTCGAGGACGTGGCGAAGCTCGACTACCTGGCGGAGAAGCTGGACGAGCTGCTGGAGGAGAAGCACGCGGTGCTGGTGTTCAGCCAGTTCACCGGGTTCCTGCGCAAGGCGGCCGAGCGGCTCGACGAGGAGGGCGTGGAGTACGCCTACCTCGATGGGTCCACCACCGACCGGGCCGCGGCGATCGAGAAGTTCACCTCCGGCGAGGTGCAGGTCTTCCTGATCTCTTTGAAGGCGGGCGGATTCGGCCTGAACCTGGTGCAGGCGGACTACTGCTTCCTGCTGGATCCGTGGTGGAACCCCGCGGCCGAGGCGCAGGCCATCGACCGCGCGCACCGGATCGGGCAGACCCGCAGCGTGATGGTGTACCGCCTCGTCTCCGCGGGCACGATCGAGGACAAGGTGATGGAGCTCAAGGAGCGCAAGGCCGCGCTCTTCGAGTCGGTCGTCGGCGGCGAGGGCGGTTTCGATGCCCGGCTCGCGGCCTCGGACATTCGCGCGCTGTTCGAGAACTGAGGGCGGGCCGAGCCCCGGGCCGGTCGGCGGATGGTCGTTGCGAATGGTCATGCGTGCGACGCATATCCCCGAACGACCAGGTCAGCGGCATTTCTGCGTCGTCGCCCATGCGTGCGGCGCATGCCCCGGTCTCGTCAGGCTGCGGTGAGAGCTTCCAGGGCGTGTCCGTCGGGCGAGGGGAAGTAGACGCCGCGGCCACCGAAGCGGTGATTGATCTCGCCCACACCGGAACCGTCGGGCTCGGCGTGGAAGGCGAGGCCGCGCTGCTTTATCCGCGCGAGGATCTCGTCGAACTCGGTCTCCGAGACCAGGAAGGCGTAGTGCTGCGGGTGGATCGGCGCGGGCCTGGTCATCACGTCGAGCACCACGCTGTTCGCGAGGCGCACCTGCTGGAAGTGGCCACCGCCCACATCGACCGGACCCTCGAGACCGAGCATTTCGGTGAGGAACCGCGCGGTCTCGAGGTTGTCGGTGGCGGCGACGATGGTGTGGTTCAGTTCGATGCTCATGCCTCGACGCTAGGACCTCAACATCCCTTCATGTCAACGGTTCGCGGTTCGAACCCAGGCGGCTGCATCACGGCCGTTCCAGTTCGCGAGGCGTTCGGTGGGGCCGGCACCGTCGCGCGGCTCGACGACGGGGCCGAACGGGAACCCCGGGATAGCGCGGAGCTCCGCGGGCAGCGCCACCCGGGCGACGGTCTCGGTCGCTGCGGCGACCGCACCGTCGGGCACCTCGGCGGGTTGACCGGTGGCGACCGCCAGATCCCAGCCGTGCACCAGCAACTCGTTGGCGTACATCCCGAGCGCGACGGCGCCGGTCGCCGGACCCCACGGCGCGATGACCTCCCGATCGAGCGACGCCGCGGCCCACGCGGCGGCGGCGCGCTGGTGGGCCGCGGCGAAGGCTTCCGCGGTGCCCTCGTCCGCCTGTACCGGCTGCCCCTCCGCGGTGGCCGCCTCGGCCAGCGCGACGGATTGGAGACCGAGGGCGACGAGGTGCCGCGCGAGGGTGCCCACGTCCAGGTCGCCGCACGGGGTGGGGCGATCGAGCTGATCGGCGGTGACGTGCCCGAGGAGGGCGTGCACCCAGCGGGCG
This sequence comes from Tsukamurella strandjordii, assembly GCF_039525985.1. NCBI lineage: Bacteria > Bacillati > Actinomycetota > Actinomycetes > Mycobacteriales > Tsukamurellaceae > Tsukamurella > Tsukamurella strandjordii. Next base: position 710,465 of record NZ_BAAAII010000002.1, read on the forward strand.
GCGGCGGCGTAGTGAGAACGGGGATCGGTGGCGGCGTTGGTCATGGCGATGAGTCAACCCGGCACTAGTGACAGTTTCCGTCCTGATTACCGTCGGCTGCCGACGGTCGGGCTAGGCGATCCAGTTGGTGGAGCTGCGGCCGTTCCAGTTCGCCAGGCGCTCGGTGGCGCCGGCGCCCTCCCGGGGTTCGACGACGGGGCCGAAGGGCACCTCGCCGCCTCGGAAATCGGCGGGCAGCACCTGCTTCACCACCGCGAGCACCCCTTCGGGCAGCGCAGAGTCCGGGAACTCCGCCGACTGGCCGGTGGCGACCGCCAGGTCCCAGCCGTGCACCAGGGTCTCGTTGACGTACATGCCGAGCGCGGCGAAACCGGGGACCACGCCCCACGGCACGGTGACCTCGCGGTCGAGCGGGGCGGCGTCCCACGCGGCGAGAGCGCGCTCGCGGGTGGCGGCATAGGCGTCGGCACTGGCATCGGCGGCGAGGAAGGGCTGTCCCTCGACGGTGGCGGTCTCGGCGAGGGCGACGGCGCGGAGCCCGACGGCGTTGATGTGCTGCGCGAGGGTGCGGACGTCGAACTCGTCGCAGGGCGTGGGCAGGGCGAGTTGCTCGTCCGCGATACCGGCGAGCAGGGACTGCATCCAGGCGGATACGGCGGCGTAGGAGGGGCGCGGGTCTGTGGCTGTGTTGGTCATGGAATGCAGTCAACAGGCTGAACATGACACCTCCTGTCATGTTTGTTTGAGAGAGTTCGTCCATGCGCGCCGACCGCCTGCTCTCGCTCCTCATGTTGCTGCGCCACCGCGGCACAATGACGGCCGCGCAGATCGCCGACGAGTTGGAGGTGTCCACCCGCACGGTGCTCCGTGATGTCGAGGCCCTGTCCACCGCCGGCATCCCCGTGTACACCGACCGGGGCCGCGGCGGCGGCATCAGCCTGCTCCCCGGCTACCGCACGGACCTCACCGGACTGACCCTCGACGAGGCGAAGGCACTCCTCTCGGGCGCACCCGTGTCCCCCGCCTTCGCCAGCGCGATGCGCAAGGTGGCCGCGGCGCTGCCGGAGGCGCACCGTCGGGAGGCGGCGGCCGCCGCGCAGCGAATCCACGTGCGCCCCGACGGTTTCGTCCGCGCACCGGAACCCGATCCCTTCCTCGGCGATCTCCAGCACGCCGTGATCGACGGACTGCGCATCCGGGCCGTGTACCAACCGCGCGGCGGGACACCGTCGGAACGCATGCTCGACCCGATCGGCCTGGTGCACGCCGGCCGCACCTGGTACCTGCTGGCGCTCCGCGACGGCGAACGCCGCACCTACCGCACGTCCCGATTCTCCGCCGTGACCGTACTGCCCGAGCACGCACAACGCCCCGTGGACGTCGATCTCGCGGCCGAGTTCGAAGCCTCCCGCGCGTCGTTCCGGGGTGCGCACGCCGAGTTCGTCGTCACCATCCGGGCGACCGACGAGATCTGGGAGCGATTCCGGCAGTTCACCTCTCACATCGAATCTGGGCCCGACGGTGCCGGCACCATCGCCTTCCGGGACCTCGATCAAGCGGCGGCCGTGCTGTGGGCGGCGCTCCCCGGTGTCGCTGTGCTCGGCCCTCCCGAGATCGTCGACGCCCTACGCGCTCGGGTCAACGACGCGGCACACGCTCTCCACGCCTGACGGTCAGCGGGGAGGGACTGCGATCCCCGGATCCCACCGCCGCGACTCGCCGGGCGCGGAGCCCTCGTTGAGTGCAGCGAGCGCCTCAGCACGCAGGCGGATGGTGGGCACGTGGACGGAATTTCCGCGATACCGCAACAACACCGAGAGCGGAGACCGGTCCCGCTGCCGAGGCGGTCCGTGGACGACGGTGGTGCCGCGGTCAGTATCGAACTGTGCCAGCCCTCGACGGAAGGTGGTGCGCTCGAAGACCGTCGATACGACGACCCGCTCGGCGTCCGCCTCGATCGCGGGCCACCAGATGCGCCCCGCGAGTGCGCTGATCGAGACGAGTACCCAGATCGCGATGAGCACCGGCGCAGCGAGTGCGGGCACCAGGGCCCGGTCACCGTCGCCCCAGAAGAGGTCGAAGACGGCCGACCACGCGACCGCGGTCATGCCGATCGCCGCAGCGGAGTATCCGGCGACGGGAAACACCGACGCCCGGGCGTGCAGCCGGTCACCGGTCCGGAAGAGCTTCGTGTACCTCACCGCGGAGTACAGCACCGACGAGCCCACGCCGATGAGCGCGAGCCACGCCCCGATCGCGAGCAGTTGCCCCGACACCAGCGACGGCGGCCACTCCTCGGGGATACCCGAGTCGATCGCCGCGCGAGCCCAGAGCACCAGCACGACCACGCCGGCCACCACCAAGATCGCCCCTATGAACCCGCGCTTCATGAACACGGATTCTACGGGGTCAGCGGAGCGCGACCTTCAGCGCGACGGAGCCGTCGTCGGCGCGGGTGGCGACGGCGTGACCGGTGCGGTCACCGTCGGGAAAGCGCAGCGTGAGATCGGCGCCCTCGCCGACGAAGTTGCGCCACCACTGCTTCTGATCGGGCATCGCCACACCGATCACCACCTGATCGTCGCCCCGCCGCTGGTAGGCGACGGGCAGCGAGAACTGCTTGCCGGACTTCCGGCCGGTGTAGCTCACGGTGACCATGCTCTTGCCCAGGGCCGGGCCGATCACCGGCAGCGACAGCAGCGGCGTGAAGGCGGTGTTGAAGACCTTGGCGGTGCGCTGGAAGAGGTTCATGCACCCAGGCTACGCAGCGGCGACGCAGGTACCGAAGGAATTTTCACCGCACTGGGCATACTGGACCCATGAAGGTGATCCTGAACATCATCTGGCTGGTCTTCTGCGGCTTCTGGATGGCCGTGGGCTACGCCGTGGCCGGCATCATCTGCTGCCTGCTGATCGTGACCATCCCGTTCGGCCTCGCCTCGTTCCGCATCGCCAACTACGCCCTGTGGCCCTTCGGCCGGAAGGTGGTCGACCGCCCGGGCGCGGGCGCGGCCTCGGTGCTGGGCAACGTGATCTGGCTGCTGGTGGCGGGGATCTGGCTGGCGATCGGGCACATCGTGACGGGGATCGCCCTGTGCCTGACCATCATCGGAATCCCGATGGCAGTGGCCAACTTCAAGATGATCCGGCTGTCGCTGCTGCCGCTCGGCTCGGAGATCGTGCCGGTCTAGCGGTTCGCGGCCTCGTCCTCCATGGCCTTGCGCACGAAGTTCTCCACACCCGAGATGTGCACCGTCGCACAGGCGCACGCCACATCCGCCTGCCGCGCCACCAGGGCGTCGAAGATCTGACGATGCTCGGCGATGGTGCGCGCCCGCGCATCCGATTCGTCGTAGCCGCGCCAGATCCGGGCCCGCAGCGTGGGGGCCGAGAGCCCCGAGATCAGGGCCCGCAGCACCGGATTACCCGATGCGTCGGCGATCGTCTGGTGGAACAGGATGTCCTGCTGCACCAGAGTTTCCACCGAGGCGTCCGGGCCACCGAGAGACAGGGTCTCCTCCAGGACGGCCAGCTTCTCGTCCGTGATCTTGTGCGTGGCCAGGGCCGTGGCCGCCGGCTCCAGAATGCGCCGCACCTCGAAGAAGTGCAGGACCGAATCCTCCTGCTGGAAATCGACCACGAAGCCCATCGTGTCCAGCAGCAGCGTGGGTTCCAGGCTGGTGACGTAGGTGCCGTCGCCCTGGCGCACGTCCAGGATGCGGAGCATGGCGAGCGCGCGGATCGCCTCGCGCAGCGAGTTCCGCGACAACCCCAGGCGAGCGGCCAGATCCGCCTCACGCGGCAGGCGACTCCCGGCGGGCAGCTCGCCGTCCGTGATCATCGCCTTGAGCTTGAGGATCGCGTCGTCCGTCCGCGAGATCCGCCCGGCACCCTCGTTGGTCGACATCGGTCAATGGTACCGGCGTGGCCGCCTGCGCGGACTCACGACGCGGCTTCCAGATCGGCCCACAGCGCCTCGGGCGGAGGATTGCGGAGCAGATCGAGATCGTCGCGCACCTCCTGCGCCGAACGCATGCCGAGCAGCACCGTGCGCACCGCCGGGTGCCGCAGCGGGAAGTGCACCGCCGCGTGCGGCAACGTGGTGCCGTGATCGCGGCAGATCCCCGCGATCCGGCGGGCCCTGTCGAGCACGCCCAGCGTGGCCGGGGCGTAGTCGTACATCGCCCCCGGTCGCGGATCGGCCGAGGCGCTGATCCCGGAGTTGAAGACGCCACCCGCCGCCACCGAGACCTCGCGCTCGAGGCACGCCGGCAGCAGATCCTCCTCGGCGCTGCGATCGAGCACGGTGTACCGGCCCGCGACGAGCACGGCGTCCAGATCCGTCTCCCGGACGAATCGGGTGAGCATCTCCGACTGGTTCATCCCCGCGCCGTAGGAGGTGATCACGCCCTGGCGGCGCAGCTCGTCCAGGGCGGGGAAGGCACCATCCATCGCCTCCGCGAAGTGATCATCGGGATCGTGCACGTACACCACGTCGATCCGGTCCCGGCCCAGCCGTTCCAGGCTCGCCTCGATCGAACGCAGCACACCGTCGCGGCTGAAGTCCCACACCCGCTCGACATCGGCGGACACCGCGAAGCCCTCCGAATCAGCAGAACCGCCGGACACCGCCGGACGCAGCACGCGGCCCACCTTCGTGGAGATCACCACATCGGCCCGATCACCCAGTGCCGCTCCGAGTCTGCGCTCGGAGAGCCCCAGACCGTAGTGGGGGGCGGTGTCGAAGTAGCGGACCCCGGCGTCGGCGGCCGTCTGCACCGCCTCCGCCGCCGCGGCATCGTCGACCTCCGCGTACAGGTTCCCGATCGCCGCCGCCCCGAAGGCCAGCGGCGCCACGCTGAGCCCGCCGCGCCCGAAGGCGCGATCCGCCGCGAGCACGGCGCCGCCGGGCGCCGTCACCGCGGAGCCGGGAGTCGAAGGCCGCTCATGCCGCCGTCCACGGCGAGCGAGGTGCCCGTAGTGGCGCTCGAAGCGGGGCTCAGCAGGTAGCAGATCGCCCCCGCCACTTCGGCATCCGTGACCAGACGGCCGGTGGGCTGCCGCTGCTGCAGGGCCCGTGCCTCGGCCTCCGGATCGGCCGCCGCGTCCAGCAGGCGCCGCACCCACGGCGTGTCGACGGTGCCGGGGTTCACGCAGTTGAACCGGATCCCCTCGCGCACATGATCGGCGGCCATGGCCCGCGTCATCGCCTCCACGGCGCCCTTCGACGCGCTGTACAGGGCGCGGCCGGGCAGCCCCGCGGTGGCGGCGATCGAGCAGGTGTTCACCACGGCCGGATTCGCCGATCCCCGCAGGTGCGCGAGCGCCGCGCGGGTGACCCGCACCGTGCCGAGCACGTTCACGTCCAGCACCCGCCGCCAATCATCGAGCGTGCCGGCTTCGACCGAGCCCTGCGCACCGATGCCGGCGTTGTTCACCAGGCCGTCCAGCCCGCCCAGCGCCTCCGCCGCGGCGGCCACCGCCGCCACCACCGAATCGTCATCGGCCACATCGCAGGCGAAGCCCTGCGATCCGGACGGCGCACCGTCGGGCTGCAGGTCCAGGATCGCCACCGCCGCTCCGCGCGCCATGAGTTCCTCCGCCGTCCGCCGACCGATACCCGAGGCACCGCCGGTCACGATCGCCCGGAACCCCGCGAATTCGCCTCCGCCGCTCATTATGCTTCCTTCCACGCTTGTCCGTCGGGAAAGCCGTACCGCTCGAGTGTCTCCGGGAAGATCTGCGCCGAGAAACCGGGTTTCACGGGCGCCGCGTACGCACCGTCGACGATGCGCACCGGATCGAGGAAGTGCTCGTGCAGGTGGTCGACGTACTCGATATTGCGGTCGGCCATGGTGGCCGAGACCGCGATGAAGTCGAACATGGCGAGGTGCTGCACCAGCTCGCACAGTCCCACACCGCCGGCGTGCGGGCACACCGGGATGCCGAACTTGGCCGCCAGCAGCAGGATCGCGATGTTCTCGTTGACGCCGGCGACGCGCGTGGAATCGAGCTGCAGGACGTCGATCGCCTTCGCCTGCAGCAACTGCTTGACCAGCACGCGGCTGTGCGCGTGCTCGCCGGTGGCGATCCGCACCGGCGACACCCGCTGCCGGATCGCGGCGTGCGCGAGCACATCGTCGGGCGCCGTGGGCTCCTCGACCCACCACGGATTGAAGGGGGCGAGCCGCTCGATCGCGGCGACCGCCTCGTAGACGTCCCACCGCTGGTTGGCGTCGACCGCGATCCGGATGTCGTCGCCCACCACCGAACGGGCCAGCGCGAAGCGGCGCACATCGTCGTCGATGTCGGCGCCCACCTTGAGCTTGATCTGCGTGAAGCCCTCGGCCACCGCCTCCTTCGCGAGGCGCTCGAGCTTCTCGTCCGAATAGCCGAGCCACCCCGGCGAGGTGGTGTACGCGGGATAGCCCTTCGCCCGCAGCGCGGCCATGCGCTCGGCCCGTCCCGGCTCCGCGTCCCGCAGCATGGCCAGGGCCTCGTCGCGGGTGAGCGCATCGGTAAGATAGCGGAAGTCGACCAGGTCGACGATCGCCTCCGGGCTCAGTTCGCCCAGCAGCTGCCACAGCGGCAGGCCCTCGCGCTTGGCCCGCAGGTCCCACAGCGCATTGATCACCGCGCCGATCGCCATGTGCATGACGCCCTTCTCGGGCCCCAGCCAGCGGAGCTGGGCGTCGTACACGAGATCGCGCCACATGCCGCCGAGATCGGCGAGGGTCGCCTCCACATCGCGGCCCAGCACGTACGGCGCCAGCGCCTCGATCGCGGCACGCTGCACGTCGTTGCCGCGGCCGATGGTGAAGACGAAGCCGTGGCCCTCGTGGCCGTCACCGGCGTCGGTGCCCAGGATCAGGTACGCCGCCGAGTAGTCCGGATCGAGGTTCATCGCGTCCGAACCGTCGAGATCGACGGAGGTGGGGAAACGCACGTCCAGCGTGCGGAAATCGGTGAACACCGCGGACATCTCAGGCCTCCCCGAGAACGGAACGGTGACCACCCAGGCCGTCGATGTGCGTCTCGATCACATCGCCGCGGCGCAGGTAGGGCTTGGGGTCCGGGTAGCCGAAGGCGACGCCGGCAGGGGTGCCCGTGTTCACCACATCACCCGGCTCCAGGACCATGAACTGGCTCAGGTACCGGATGATCTCACCCACACCGAAGATCATCTGCGCGGTGTTCGCCTCCTGGCGCACCTCGCCGTTCACCGTGAGCCGGATGTCGAGCACCTGCGGATCCGGGATCTCGTCGGCGGTCACCAGCTCGGGACCGAGCGGGTTGAAGGTCTCGCAGTTCTTGCCCTTGTCCCAGGTGCCGCCGCGGTTCATCTGGAAATCGCGCTCGGAGACGTCGTCGGACACCGTGTACCCGGCCACGCAGGCCAGACCCTGTGCGGCATCGTCGAGATACCTTGCCGTGCTACCGATCACGGCGGCCAGCTCCACCTCGTAGTCGGTGGCCACCGAGCCGCGCGGGATCAGCACCTCGTCCTCGGGCCCCACGATCGTGCCCGAGGTCTTGAGGAACATCACCGGCTCGGCCGGCGTCTCGTGCGCCGTCTCCTGCGCGTGCGCCAGGTAGTTGACACCGATGCAGACCACCTTGCCGGGTCGCGACACCGGTGCGCCGACGCGCAGCCCCGTCGGGTCGACCTCCGGGAGCCGACCACCGGACAGCGCCTCCTGCAGGAGGGTTCGCGCCGTCGCGATCGTGCTCGGATCGTAATCGCGGACCACGCCCGAGGCGTCGAACCATCGTCCATCTCCGGTGGAGACGATCGGGCGTTCGTGCCCCGCCTCACCGACTCGTCGCAGTCTCATCGACGTCCTTTCGTGCTGATGGCGCCCGAATCGGCGGTCGCCGATTCCTTCTCGCGCCAGTAATCTTCGATCTCCTCGAGGGACTTACCCCGCGTCTCCGGCACACAGCGCCAGACATAGGCGGCGCCGAGGAGGGAGAGCGCCGCGAACAAGAGGAAGGACTTGGTGCCGGCCGCCTCCAGGAAGTTGGGGAACCACCGGGAGGAGACGGCGTTGAGCAGATACTGACTGAAGGTGATGATGCCCATGCCGAGCGCCCGCGCGCGCAGCGGGAGGAGCTCCGGGCAGATCAGCCAGAACACCGGCCCCAGACCGAATCCGAAGGCGAAGGTGTAGAGGAAGACGCACGCGATCGCGAAGGCCTGCGCGTCCGGGAAGAGGGCGATGCCCACCGTGGGAAGCACCTGCCCGAGCAGACTGATGATGAGCAGCGGTTTGCGCCCCATCCGCTCGACCAGGGGCAGCGACAGCGCCGTCGACACCACCAGTGCGATGCCCACCATGTAGTTGGCCACCGTTCCGGCCGAGCCGTTGCCGGTGTGCTCGAAGATGATCGGCGCGTAGTAGACCACCGAGTTGATGCCCGTGAACACCTGGAAGAAGGTGAGCGTGAGTGCGATCACCAGCGCGGGACGATAGGTGCCGCTGAACAGTTCGCGGAACCCCGCCGACTGCTCGCGCAGGCTGTCGCCGATCTCCCGCGCCTCCCGGCCCGCCTCACCGGGGCCGCCGCGGAGACGTTCGAGGATCCGCTCGGCGCGCTCGGTCTCGCCGCGCATGATCAGCCAGCGCGGGCTGGACGGCGCGATCACCATGCCCACCATGAAGATCAGCGCCGGCACCGCGCCGAGCCCCAGTATCCACCGCCACTGCCCGGACGCGGTGAACGCGCTGCCCACGACGTAGGCGGTGAGGATGCCGATGTTGACCGACAGCTGGTACAGCGCGGTGAGCATGCCGCGCACCCGTTTCGGTGCCAGCTCACTGAGGTAGATCAGGCCGAATTGATTGGCGATGCCGCACGCGAATCCTAGGATGAATCGAGACACCGTGAGCGTGGTCAGATCGGGCGCGAAGGCGCATCCGACCGAACCGACGATGAACAACGCCCCGCACAGGATGAGGAGGTGCCGGCGGTCGTAGCGACGGGCGGCCAGCGTCGCGGCCACGATGGCGGGCAGCGCGCCGAACAACAACATACTGGTCAACATGCCCTGGCCGTCGGCATCGAGCCCGAACTGCTCGGTGATCAGCGGGAGCGCACCCGACATCGAGCCGGAATCGTAGCCGTACAGGATGCCCGACATGCCGCCCAGCACGGCGATCGCATAGACCGCCTTCGGAATCGGCGGTGTTGTGGCTTGAGTCACAAACCAAGACCTTAAACATCGGAGGTCTGTTGGTCAACCGGCTGCGCGACTCGGCGTGGTGGCCGTACAGTCGGGAACAAGCATTCACAGTGATCGGAGGAATCATGCGCCGTCAGGTACCCAAGGTGCGGGACCTCGCGCCCCTCATGCGCGTCAAGGCACCCCGGCTGAATCGTCGATCGGCCCGATTGGACGACGCCCAGACCATCGCAGACCTGCGCCGCATCGCGCAACGCCGCACCCCGCGCGCCGCCTTCGACTACACCGACGGCGCCGCCGAGGCCGAACTCTCGCTCGCCCGCGCGCGGCAGGCCTTCGCCGACATCGAGTTCCATCCGCAGATCCTGCGCGATGTGGCCGAGGTGGACACCGCACGCACCGTGCTCGGCGGACCGTCGGCCCTGCCCTTCGCGATCGCCCCCACCGGCTTCACCCGCATGATGCAGACCGAGGGCGAACTCGCCGGCGTCCGCGCCGCGACCCGCGCCGGCATCCCGTTCTCCTTGTCCACCATGGGCACCGCATCGATCGAGGAAGTCGCGGACGCCTCGGCGGCGGCCGCGCAACCCGGCGGAGCGCGCGGCCGGCAGTGGTTCCAGCTGTACATGTGGCGCGACCGCGACCGGTCGATGGCCCTCGTGGACCGCGCCGCGAAGGCGGGATACGACACACTGCTCGTGACCGTCGACGTGCCGGTGGCCGGGGCGCGCCTGCGGGACAAGCGCAACGGCATGACCATCCCGCCCGCGCTCACCCTGCGCACCATCCTCGACGCCGTACCGCGACCGCACTGGTGGATCGACTTCCTCACCACCGAGCCGCTGTCCTTCGCCTCGCTCGACCGCTGGTCGGGCACCGTCGGCGAGCTCCTGGACTCGATGTTCGACCCGACCGTCGATTACACCGATCTGGCGTGGATCAAGGAGCAGTGGCCCGGCAAGGTGGTGGTCAAGGGCGTGCAGACCCTCGACGATGCCCGACGCTGCGCCGAACTCGGCGTGGACGGCATCATCCTGTCCAATCACGGTGGCCGCCAGCTCGATCGCGCCCCCGTTCCGTTCCACCTGCTGCCCAGTGCCGCGGCTGAACTCGGCGATACGACGGAGATCCTGCTGGACACCGGCATCATGTCGGGCGCCGACATCGTGGCCGCCATCGCGCTCGGCGCCCGCAGCACGCTGGTCGGGCGGGCCTACCTCTACGGCCTCATGGCGGGCGGCGAGGCCGGCGTGGACCGCGCCATCACCATCCTCGGCGACGAGGTGCGCCGCACCATGCGCCTGCTGGGCGCCAACTCGCTCGACGAGCTCGGCCCCGAGCACGTCACCCAGCTCACGCGGGTGCAGCCGCTCCCCCGCCCCGGACAGGCGGTGCGGTCGTGACCGAGACCATCGCCCTGCACACCCGGCTCAAGCCCGGTGCCGAGGCGGAGTACGACCGGGTGCACGCGGTGATCCCCACCGAGCTCGACGGTGCGCTGCGCGAAGCCGGCGTGCGCTCGTGGCGGATCTGGCGCGACGGCCGCGACCTGTTCCATCTCGTGGAGGTCGACGACTACCGCGCCATGCGGCTGCACCTCGCCGAGCACCCCGCCAACGTGCCCTGGCAGGCCCGCATGGCCGAACTGCTCGAGGTGGAGGACGACTACTCCGGCGACGACCGCGGCATCCCGCTGGTGTGGGCGCTCCCCCTGGATCGATGATCGTCGACGCGCACCACCACCTCTGGGACCGGAACCGGCACGATCACGGCTGGCTCGATTCACCGGGCCTGGAGGCGATCCGGCGCGACTTCACGCCGGCCGACCTCGCCGCGGAGACCACTGCGACGACGGTCGCCGTGCAGGCCCTGAACTCCGCCGCCGAGACCCGCGACCTCCTCGCCGCGGGTGGCCCGGTGGCCGCCGTGGTCGGGTGGGCGGACCTGACGTCGGAGGCATGCGGCGACGAGCTCGACGCCCTCGCCGCCGCCCCGGGGGGCGAGAAGCTGCGCGGGCTGCGGCATCTCGCGCAGGACGAGCCCGATCCGCGCTGGCTGACGCGCACCGACGTCGCCCGCGGACTGTCCGCCGCCACCGACCGCGGCCTCGCCTTCGATCTGCTGGTACGCGGACCGCAGCGCGCCGCGGCGCTGGACCTGGCGCGCGCCCTGCCGGGAACCTCGTTCGTGGTCGATCACGCGGGTAAGCCGGATATCGGTGCGGGCGAATGGGACTCGTGGGCCGCATGGATCCTCGACCTCGCCGCCCTGCCCAATGTCGCCTGCAAGCTCTCCGGACTGGTGACCGAGTGTCCGCCGCGGCCGTGGAGCCGCGAGCTGATCGCGCCCTACGCCCGGCACGTGCTGGAATCCTTCGGCGCCGACCGGGTGCTGTTCGGCTCCGACTGGCCGGTGTGCCTCCTGGAGGCGTCGTACCAGCAGGTGCGGAAGCTCACCGTCGACCTGCTCGACGGTGCGTCCGACGCCGAACGGGACGCGGTGCTGGGCGGCACCGCGGCGCGCGTCTACCGCCTGTAGAACGGGCTCTCCCCTCCGCCGCGGGTGGGGGGAGGACGCGCGACGAAGGGGAGAGCGAGGAAGCCGCCCCGTGGGCGGCCAGGCCTAGGAGCCGAGGACCGCCGTGCGCAGGTCCGGCCGGCGCAGGAACATCGCGATCCAGATGAGCACGCCCACGTAGACGCCGGAGAGCACGTAACCGGCGATCGGCTGCTCGGCGCGCAGGTTGATCGCCACCGCGCCGCCCAGGTAGCCGGTGAGGTAGATGGCGCCGATCACCGCCGTGCGCGGGATGGTCCACAGGATCACGCCCACCAGCAGCACCAGGCCGATCACCACGATGTGCTTCTCCTGGAATCCCAGCTTCAGCGTCCCGTCGATCACCGCCTGCGGCTTGGTGAGCTTGCCGATCACGTCGAAGACCAGGAACGCCCAGATCAGCACCGTGAGCACCATGCCCGCGATCCAGGACTTCGAGCGCCCCTCCCAGGGCTTGGCGGCGGTGGTGTCAGTAGCGGTCCCGGTTGCCATCGTCGGCTCCTCACCTCGCGTGTTCACGGTGTGAACATCTGCATGTTCACACCGTAGACATGATCGTCGTCGAGAACAAGCCCCTTCCCCCACAGAGCCGACCTTCTGCAGCCAGTGCGGCAGGAGCAGCCGAGGCACCGCAGCGATCTGCACAACGTCTAGAATGGGCAATAGTGTGGCCGGATGAGATTCGGCATCCTGGTATTCGACGAGGTCGAAGTTCTGGACGTGTTCGGACCGTTCGAAGTTCTCTCGGTCGCCAGACGTCTCCATGCGCACCGAGTCGAAGGCGAGCCGATCGCGATCTGCCTGGTGTCCGCCTACCCGGACCGCTCACAGGTCGTGGCGCGCGGGGGCCTGCGCTTCACCGCTGACGCGACCATCGCCGACGCTCCTGAATTCGATGTGCTGATCGTTCCCGGCGGCGTGACGACCGCCGTCGAGAACGATCCCGCCACGATCGCCTGGATATCTGAACGCGCCTCGACGCCGGTCATCGCGTCCGTGTGCACTGGCGCCTTCCTCCTGGCGGCGGCCGAAATCCTCATCGATCAGACAGTGACGACCCACTGGGAAGACCAAACAGGCTTAGCCGCTCGCTATCCCCGGCTCACCGTGGTGGCTGGCCCACGCTGGGTGCGAGCGCAGAACATCTACACGTCCGCCGGGATTTCTGCCGGATTGGACCTCGCGCTCCACCTCGTCGGCTTGATCGCCCCTGATCTGCCAGCACGGGTGGCCAAGCAGATGGACTACGAATGGCGAGGCGTCCCCTAACCGGGACAGCAGCAGGGTTCTCCCCTCCGCCGGCCTCATCCGCCGCCGGTAACCGGCCGCGGATGGCACTGGCGGCAGCGGGAACCCCGCGAACCGTCGTCCGGCCCAGATCTTTTGCAGCTTGCTGCGGCGGCAGCCGGTCCCCGGCCGCAGAAAGCTGCACAATGTCGCCGCACCTCACCCGCGGCCACTCCCCTCCGCCGGCCTCATCCGCTGCCGGCTACCGGCCGCGGATAGCACTACCGGCAGCGGGGACAAGGGCTGGGGCGTCGCCGCGAACGATTCTGCAGCCCCCGAAGCGCTAGCGAAGTGGGCGAAGCCCAGCGAACGGCGACGCCCCAGACCAGCGCGAGCCCCCGCACCGTCGGACATGAAACGGCCCCCGACCGCAAGGGTCGGGGGCCGCATTCAGCTAGCTACTTCACCGGTAACCGTCGGAGAAGCCGTAATCGTCGAGCGGCACCGCGGCACCGGACGGGGCGCCGAACGCACCCTCCGGACCGTAGTACTGATCGTCGAAGGTCGGCACCGAGTACGCGGCCGCACGGGCCTCCTCGGTCGGCTGCACCTGGATGTTCCGGTACTTGGCGATGCCCGTACCGGCCGGGATGAGCTTACCGATGATCACGTTCTCCTTGAGGCCCACCAGCTTGTCGGAGCGGGTGTTGATCGCGGCGTCGGTGAGCACGCGGGTGGTCTCCTGGAAGGAGGCCGCCGACAGCCACGAATCCGTCGCGAGCGACGCCTTCGTGATGCCCATGAGCACCGGACGACCGGCCGCGGGCTCGCCGCCCTCGGCCACGACCCGACGGTTCGCGGCCTCGAACTCGGCACGCTCGGTGAGCGAACCGGGCAGGAACTCCGTGGAACCCGAATCGATGATCGTCACGCGACGCAGCATCTGGCGCACGATGGTCTCGATGTGCTTGTCGTGGATGGACACACCCTGCGACCGGTACACCTCCTGGACCTCGTTGACCAGGTGCACCTGCACCTGACGCGGCCCCATGACGCGGAGCACCTCGTGCGGATCGGCAGCGCCCTCGAGGAGCTGCTGACCGACCTGCACGTGGTCACCGTCGGCCAGGAGCCGCTCGGTGCCGTCGTCGTGCTTGAAGACGCGCAGGCGCTGACGCTTGCTGATCTTGTCGTACACGACCTCTTCACTGCCGTCGTCCGGCGTGATGGTGATCGTGTAGAACCGATCGTCGTCCTCCAGGCGGATGCGGCCGGAGACCTCGGCGATCGGGGCCTTGCCCTTGGGGACACGGGCCTCGAACAGCTCGGTGACTCGCGGCAGACCGCCGGTGATGTCGTCACCGACGCCACCCTGGTGGAAGGTACGCATGGTCAGCTGCGTGCCGGGCTCACCGATCGACTGCGCGGCGACGATACCGACGGCCTCGCCAATGTCGACGAGCTTGCCGGTGGCCATCGAGCGGCCGTAGCAGGTGGCGCAGACGCCGGTACCGGTGGTGCAGGTGAGCACGGAGCGCACCTTCACCTCGGCGACGCCGGCCTCGAGCAGCGCCTCGATCTGCGGGTCACCCAGATCGTGGCCACGCTCGACGATGACATTGCCCTTGGCGTCCTTGGCGTCCTCGGCCAGGGTGCGGGCGTACGCCGAGGTCTCGACGTGCGCATCGCGGATCAGCGAACCGTCGGCCTGCACCTCCGCCAGCGGCACGATGATGCCGCGGGTGGTGTTGCAGTCGGTCTCGCGGACGATGACGTCCTGCGAGACGTCCACCAGACGACGGGTCAGGTAACCCGAGTCGGCGGTACGGAGCGCGGTATCGGCCAGACCCTTACGAGCACCGTGGGTGTTGATGAAGTACTCCAACACCGTCAGGCCCTCACGGAAGGACGACTTGATCGGACGCGGGATGAACTCACCCTTCGGGTTCGTCACCAGGCCCTTCATGCCGGCCAGGTTCCGCACCTGGGTCATGTTGCCCGTGGCACCCGACTTCGGGATCATCGTGATCGGGTTGTCTTCGGGGTAGTAATCGTCGATCGCCTTACCGACCTCGTCGGTGGCCTGCTTCCAGATCTCGACCAGTGCGTCGCGACGCTCACCGGAGGTGAGGGCACCGCGGGCGTACTTGCGCTCGATACCGTCGGCACGCTCCTCGTAGCGGTCGAGGATCTCCTTCTTGCTCGGCGGAACGAGCACGTCGGACATCGACACCGTGACACCCGAACGCGTGGCCCAGTAGAAGCCGGCGTCCTTGAGCTTGTCGACGGTCTGCGCCACCACGATCATCGGGTACCGCTCGGCCAGATCGTTGATGATCACGGCCTGACGCTTCTTCGGCATCTGCTCGTCGACGAACGGGTAGTCGATCGGCAGCAGCTCGTTGAAGAGCACCCGGCCCAGCGTGGTCTCGGCCGTCCAGGCCTGACCGCGCTCCCAGGCACCGTCGAACTGCTCGGCCTCGACCTCGGCCGGCGGACGCTGCTGCGTGAGCCGCACCTTGATCGGCGCCTGGATCGACAGCTCGCCCAGATCGACCGCCATGATCGCCTCGGCCGGGCTCGAGTAGACACCCGTCTCCGGCTGATCCTTCTTGGCCGCCGTGTAGGCGCCCTTCGCATCGGCCTTCTCGGTGGTCAGGTGGTACAGACCGGTCACCATGTCCAGACGGGGCATGGCGAGCGGACGACCCGACGCCGGCGACAGGATGTTGTTCGAGGACAGCATCAGGATGCGGGCCTCGGCCTGCGCCTCCGCGGACAGCGGGAGGTGCACGGCCATCTGGTCACCGTCGAAGTCGGCGTTGAAGGCCTCACAGACGAGCGGGTGCAGCTGGATGGCCTTGCCCTCCACGAGCTGCGGCTCGAACGCCTGGATGCCCAGACGGTGCAGCGTGGGAGCACGGTTGAGCAGCACCGGGTGCTCGGCGATGACCTCTTCGAGGACGTCCCACACCTGCGGACGCTGCCGCTCGACCATGCGCTTGGCCGACTTGATGTTCTGCGCGTGGTTCAGATCCACCAGGCGCTTCATCACGAAGGGCTTGAACAGCTCGAGCGCCATCAGCTTCGGCAGACCGCACTGGTGCAGCTTGAGCTGCGGGCCCACGACGATCACCGAACGGCCCGAGTAGTCCACGCGCTTACCGAGCAGGTTCTGACGGAACCGGCTCTGCTTGCCCTTGAGCAGATCGGACAGCGACTTGAGCGGGCGGTTGCCCGGTCCGGTGACCGGACGGCCGCGGCGGCCGTTGTCGAACAGCGCGTCGACCGACTCCTGCAGCATCCGCTTCTCGTTGTTGACGATGATCTCGGGCGCACCCAGATCGATCAGTCGCTTGAGGCGGTTGTTGCGGTTGATCACGCGGCGGTACAGGTCGTTCAGGTCGGACGTGGCGAACCGGCCACCGTCGAGCTGGACCATCGGGCGCAGCTCCGGCGGGATCACCGGCACCGCGTCCAGGACCATGCCCAGCGGCGAGTTGCCCGACTGCTGGAACGCCGCCACGACCTTGAGTCGCTTGAGCGCGCGCAGCTTCTTCTGGCCCTTGCCGCTGCGGATGACCTCGCGCAGGATCTCGGCCTCGGCGTCGATGTCGAAGTTCTCGATGAGCTTCTTGATCGCCTCGGCACCCATGGCGCCCTTGAAGTACTCGCCGTAGCGGTCCTGCAGCTCACGGTAGAGCTTCTCGTCGACGATCATGTCCTTCGGCGCGAGCTTGACGAAGGTCGTCCAGATCTCGTCGAGCTCGTCGATGGCACGCTGCGCGCGGTCGCGGATCTGCCGCATCTCCCGCTCGCCGCCGTCCTTGACCTTGCGGCGCTGGTCGGCCTTGGCACCCTCGGCCTCGAGGACGGCCAGGTCGTCCTCCAGCTTCTTGGCGCGGTTCTCCAGATCGACGTCCCGCTGGTCCGCGAGGACCTTCTTCTCGGACTCGATCTCGGCCTCGAGCGTGGACTGCTCGTTGTGCCGCTGCTCCTCGTCGACCTCCGTGATCACGTAGGCGGCGAAGTAGATGATCTTCTCGAGATCCTTCGGCGCCAGGTCCAGCAGGTAGCCCAAGCGCGAGGGAACGCCCTTGAAGTACCAGATGTGGGTGACCGGAGCCGCGAGCTCGATGTGGCCCATCCGCTCACGACGCACCTTGGCGCGAGTGACCTCGACGCCGCAACGCTCGCAGATGATGCCCTTGAAGCGGACACGCTTGTACTTGCCGCAGTAGCACTCCCAGTCGCGAGTAGGTCCGAAGATCTTCTCGCAGAACAGGCCGTCCTTCTCGGGCTTGAGCGTGCGGTAGTTGATGGTCTCGGGCTTCTTGACCTCGCCGTAGCTCCAGTTACGGATGTCATCGGCGGTCGCCAGACCGATCTTCAGTTCGTCGAAGAAGTTAACGTCGAGCACTTCTCTCCTTATTCGTTCGGTTGGCGTGGGCTAGTTCGCGAGGTCTTCAGCGGAGGCGTTCTCGTTGCGCGAGAGGTTGATGCCGAGGTTGGCAGCAGCGCGCTCGAGATCCTCGTCGTCGCTGTCGGCCATCTCGATCGCGGCACCGTCGCTCGACAGCACCTCGACGTTCAGGCAGAGCGACTGCAGCTCCTTGAGAAGCACCTTGAACGACTCCGGGATACCCGGCTCGGGGATGTTCTCGCCCTTGACGATCGCCTCGTACACCTTCACGCGGCCGACCACGTCGTCCGACTTGATGGTGAGCAGCTCCTGCAGGGTGTAGGCGGCGCCGTACGCCTGCATCGCCCAGCACTCCATCTCACCGAAGCGCTGACCACCGAACTGCGCCTTACCACCCAGCGGCTGCTGCGTGATCATCGAGTACGGGCCGGTGGAACGAGCGTGGATCTTCTCGTCGACCAGGTGGTGCAGCTTGAGGATGTACATGTAGCCGATCGCGACCGGGTACGGGAAGGGCTCGCCCGAGCGACCGTCGAACAGGGTCGCCTTGCCGTCGGCGCCGACCATGACGTCGCCGTCACGGTTGGGCAGCGTCGAGCCGAGCAGGCCGGCCAGCTCCTCGTCGCGGGCACCGTCGAACACCGGGGTGGCGGTGTTGGTGTCCTTGGGCTGGCTGTACATCTCCTCCGGCAGCGCCGAAGCCCAGTCCGGGATGTTCCCCTTCTCGTCGCGCACGTCCCAGCCGGTCTTGGCGACCCACCCGAGGTGCGTCTCCAGGATCTGGCCGATGTTCATACGACGGGGCACACCGTGGGTGTTGAGGATGATGTCGACCGGGGTGCCGTCGGGCAGGAAGGGCATGTCCTCGGCGGGCAGGATCTTGCCGATGACGCCCTTATTGCCGTGGCGGCCGGCCAGCTTGTCGCCGTCCTGCACCTTGCGCTTCTGGGCCACGTACACGCGGACCAGCTCGTTCACGCCGGGAGCCAGCTCGTCGTCGTCCTCGCGCGAGAACACGCGGACGCCGATGACCTTGCCGGTCTCGCCGTGGGGCACCTTCAGCGAGGTGTCGCGCACCTCGCGCGCCTTCTCACCGAAGATCGCGCGGAGCAGGCGCTCCTCCGGGGTCAGCTCGGTCTCGCCCTTCGGGGTGACCTTGCCGACCAGGATGTCGCCGTCGCGGACCTCGGCGCCGATGCGGATGATGCCGCGCTCGTCGAGATCGGCCAGCACCTCATCGGAGACGTTCGGGATGTCCCGGGTGATCTCCTCGGCGCCCAGCTTCGTGTCGCGGGCATCGATCTCGTGCTCCTCGATGTGGATGGACGTGAGCACGTCCTCCTCCACCAGGCGCTGCGAGAGGATGATCGCGTCCTCGTAGTTGTGGCCCTCCCACGGCATGATCGCCACGAGCAGGTTCTTGCCCAGCGCCATCTCACCGTTGTCGGTGCAGGGGCCGTCGGCCAGGACCTGGCCGATCTCGACCCGCTGACCCGCGGAGACGATCGGACGCTGGTTCGCGCAGGTGCCCTGGTTCGAGCGCGCGAACTTGCGCAGACGGTGCGTCTTGCGGGTGCCGTCGTCCGCCATCACGGTGATGAAGTCGGCCGACACCTCCTCGACCGCGCCCGCCTTCTCGGTGATGATCACGTCGCCGGCATCGACCGCGGCGCGCAGCTCCATACCGGTGCCGACCAGCGGCGACTCGGAACGGACCAGCGGCACGGCCTGACGCTGCATGTTCGCGCCCATGAGGGCACGGTTGGCGTCGTCGTGCTCGAGGAACGGGATCATCGCGGTCGCGACGGAGACCATCTGACGCGGCGAGATGTCCATGTACTCCACCGCGGAGACCGGGACGAACTCCACCTCGGAGCCGCGCTTACGCACGAGCACCTTCTCGTCGGTGAGACGACCCTTGTCGTCGGTCGCGGCGTTGGCCTGCGCGATGAAGAAACGGTCCTCCTCATCGGCGGTCATGTAGGTGATCTCGTCGGTGGCGACACCGTCGGTGACCTTGCGGTACGGGGTCTCGATGAAGCCGAACGGGTTGACCCGCGCGTACACCGACAGCGAACCGATCAGGCCGATGTTCGGGCCCTCAGGGGTCTCGATCGGGCACATGCGGCCGTAGTGGCTGGGGTGCACGTCGCGCACCTCGAGGCCGGCGCGCTCACGCGAGAGGCCACCGGGGCCGAGCGCGTTGAGACGACGCTTGTGGGTCAGGCCCGAGAGCGGGTTGTTCTGATCCATGAACTGCGAGAGCTGCGAGGTGCCGAAGAACTCCTTGATCGCCGCCGAAACCGGGCGGATGTTGATCAGGGTCTGCGGGGTGATCGCCTCGACGTCCTGCGTGGTCATGCGCTCGCGCACCACGCGCTCCATGCGGGACAGGCCCACGCGGAGCTGGTTCTGGATCAGCTCGCCCACGGTGCGGATACGACGGTTGCCGAAGTGGTCGATGTCGTCGACCTCGACCGGCACCTCGACGCCGCCCGGCACCGTCATGTAGGTCAGCTGCTCCGCCGGAGCGTCGTGCAGACGCACCAGGTACTCGACGATGGCGACGATGTCGTCCTCGTTGAGCACGTAGGACTGGGTGCCGTCCGGGTTCGCGGGCAGGCCCAGCTTCTTGTTCAGCTTGTACCGACCCACGCGGGCCAGGTCGTAGCGCTTCTCCTTGAAGAACAGGTTCTCCAGCAGGGTCTGCGCCGACTCCTTGGTGGGCGGCTCGCCCGGACGCAGCTTGCGGTAGATGTCCAGGAGCGCCTCGTCGGTACCGGCGGTGGCGTCCTTCTCCAGGGTGGAGCGCATGATCTCCGAGAAGCCGAAGCGCTCGAGGATCTGCTCGCTGGTCCAACCGAGCGCCTTGAGCAGCACGGTGACCGGCTGACGGCGCTTGCGGTCGATGCGCACACCCACGGTGTCGCGCTTGTCGACGTCGAACTCCAGCCACGCACCGCGGGCCGGGATCACCTTGACGCTGTGCAGCGGCTTCTCGGTGGACTTGTCGATCGTCTCGTCGAAGTACACACCGGGCGAACGGACCAGCTGCGAGACGACCACGCGCTCGGTGCCGTTGATGATGAACGTGCCCTTGTCCGTCATCATCGGGAAATCACCCATGAAGACGGTCTGCGACTTGATCTCGCCGGTGTTGTTGTTGATGAACTCAGCGGTGACGAACAGCGGCGCCGCGTACGTCATGTCCTTGTCCTTGCACTCCTCGATGGAGGCCTTGACCTCATCGAAGCGCGGGTCGGAGAAGGAGAGCGACATCGAGCCGGAGAAGTCCTCGATCGGGGAGAGCTCCGCGAGGATGTCCTCGAGACCGCCGGTCGGGTTGGCCTCGCCACGCGACGCGGCCTTCTCACGCCATTCCGGGGAGCCCACGAGCCACTCGAAGGAATCGGTCTGCACGTCGAGCAGGCCGGGAACCGGGAGGGGCTCGGAGAGCTTCGCGAACGAGACGCGCTTCGGGGCCCCCGGGACCACGGCGTTCTGATCGTTCTGAGTCTGGCTGGAGACGGAGACTGCCAAGATGCGTCCTCTGCTGTGCCTAGTTACGTTGCCAACAAGGCTGACGGCAACCCGCAGAGAAAACGCCCTCGTAGAGGAACAGATATTCAGATGGGCAGGAGGCAGCCAGCGCAACGTCCAACATTAGCAGAGAGAGACTGGGGCTGCAAGGGGCAGTCCACACTAGGCCCCGATGGGGCCTGACGCAAGGACCGTGCGCGAGATTCCATCGAACATCCGATGCATCGGATCTCCGGGCTGGCCGCCATGGAGATCCGACGTCGCGGTGCACGTCCTGCCGATAACTGTGACCCGGATTCTGGCGAACGTCAAGCGAAACCGCCGTTCTCTTCGAAAATCACGTGAGAGCGGACCCGTGTTCGACGGCGCCGGACAGTCGAACGCCGAGCGCACCCGCATCGGGTGCGCTCGGCGTTCGGGACGGGCGTCAGTTCTGGGGATCGACCTTCGGCAGGTGATCGGTGGGGTTCTCATCCGAATCGAGCGGGACGATCACCTCGTAGCCCGTGGACTCGGTGCCCGCGGGGTACTCCGCGACCTGCGCCTGCTGCGTCTGGATCGGGACGGTGGCGGTATCGCCCGCGCCCTGTCCCGCCGCGACGATGTGCGCCTGCACCGTGTTCTGCGCGTCCTGCACATCCTCGTCGCCGAGGTCCTTGAGGATGGCCGCCTGCGCCTTCGGGGGCAGCGACGGCAGCATCTCGCGCACGCGTGCCTTGCGCCGCGCCACGCCCTGCCGCACCGGCATACCCGGCGTCGGCTGCATCTGCGGGGCGATCTCCTCGATCAGCTCCACACCACCGTGCGAGTGGCCGGCCGCGACGCGCTCGGCCTCGGCCTCCATCTGCGCCTGGTCCTTCTCCTCCGACATGCCGATCGGGCCGATCATCGAACCGGTGAGGAACTGCTTGACCACGGGCTCCTCCGAGGTCAGCAGCACCTCGCGCGGGCCGAACATGACGAGCCGCTTGAGGAAGAGCATGCCCATGTTGTCGGGCACCGTGCGGGCGATGTTGATGTTGTGCGTCACGATCAGCGTGGTGCAGTCGATCTGCGCGTTGATGTCCATGAGCAGCTGGCTGGTGTAGGTGGTACGCACCGGGTCCAGACCGGAGTCCGGCTCGTCGACCAGCATGATCTTCGGGTCCAGCACGAGGGCGCGGGCCAGACCGGCGCGCTTGCGCATACCACCGGAGATCTCACCCGGGAGCTTGTCCTCGGCGCCGATCAGACCGACCATCTCGAGCTTCTCCATCGTGATCTGACGGATCTCGCTCTCCTTCTTCTTCGTGTGCTCACGAAGCGGGAAGGCGGTGTTGTCGTAGAGGTTCATCGAGCCGAAGAGGGCGCCGTCCTGGAACAGCACGCCGAACATCTTCCGGATCTCGTACAGCTCGGAGCTGGAGCACGTGAGGATGTCGGTCCCGTCGATGATGATCTCGCCCTCCTCGGGACGCAGCAGACCGATCAGGGACTTCAGGAACACCGACTTACCGGTACCCGACGGTCCCAGGAGCACGGAGACCTCGCCGGCGGGCAGGGTGAGCGAGACATCGGTCCAGATGTTCTGGGAGCCGAACGACTTGGTCAGGTTCCTGGTTGTAACTTCGACACCCACTGTCGAGCCCTTTCTTCACGCACCCCGTCGACGGTCCACGCCGTCGCACCGAAGGTGTGGCTCGCGCCACACGGACATTCTCGACGACAGTACCTCAGTGGTACAGCGCCGTGGTATCTGACCTGCGTTTCGCTACCGCAAAGGTTCGCGGGCGTTCTCCCGCAGAAAACGCAGAACGACCCCGTCGCACGAGGCGACGGGGCCGTTCAGGCGTACGCGTACGGTCTTACTTGACCGAGACGGTGGCGCCGGCCTCTTCGAGCTTGGCCTTCGCAGCGTCGGCCTGCTCCTTGTCGACCTTCTCCAGGATCGCCTTGGGCGCGCCCTCGACGAGGTCCTTGGCCTCCTTCAGGCCGAGGCCCGAAACCAGCTCGCGGACGACCTTGATGACCTGGATCTTCTTGTCGCCAGCGCTGTCCAGGATGACGTCGAACTCGTCCTGGTCGGCAGCGGCACCGGCGTCGCCGCCGGCAGCCGGGGCAGCACCGGCAGCCGCGACGGCGACCGGAGCAGCAGCGGTGACCTCGAAGGTCTCCTCGAAAGCCTTCACGAACTCGGAGAGCTCGAGCAGGGTGAGCTCCTTGAACTGGTCAAGCAGCTCGTCGGTGGTGAGCTTCGCCATGGTGGCGTCCTTCCGTTAAGTCTTGCTCGCTGATCCGCGAGGCAAGGGATGTGGTCCCGGGCGCGGAACGTCCGGGGGTTCGCTGGATCAGCGGTATTACTGGGCAGCCTCTTCGGCGGCCTTCTTTTCCTGCAGCGCGGCGGCCAGACGGGCCACCTGCGAGGCGGGAGCGTTGAACAGGCCTGCGGCCTTCGCCAAGTTGCCCTTCATGGCACCGGCGAGCTTGGCCAGGAGCACCTCACGCGACTCGAGATCGGCGATGCGCTCGACCTCGGCCACGGACAGCGCCTTGCCGTCCATGTAGCCGCCCTTGATGACCAGGGCCTTGTTGTCCTTGGCGAACTTCTTGATCGCCTTAGCGGCGTCGACCGGCTCACCCTCGATGAAGGCGATCGCGGTCGGGCCCTCGAACAGCTCGTCCAGGCCCACGACGCCGGCGTCAGCCGCGGCGCGCTTGACCAGGGTGTTCTTGGCGACGGAGTAGGTGGTCCCCGCCCCGAGCGAACGACGCAGCTCAGTGATGGAACCGACCGACAGCCCGCGGTACTCGGTGACCACGGTGGCCGTGGACTTGGAGAACTGCTCGGCGATCTCAGCGACTGCTGCGACCTTTTCGGCGTTTGCCATACTTCGCCTCCTCTCTACGTGTCTTCCGACGGAGAAGGTTCGGGCCCGAAACGACGAGAACCCCGGCGCAGGGCGCACGGGGTTCGTATGACACATGCCGGGGCATGTGGCGGAAGCCTCGTCCTCCTGCGTGGGTCGCCGGCTCGGGGCCGAACCTTCGATCGGGCTCGCGCCCGATGACCGACGGTCTGTGGTGGAACGATCCGGTTGGCACCGGATTCCGAGAGTCCAGAGTACTCGGAAAGTGGCACGCCACAAAATCGAGGCTGGACCTACCCCACGGCCACCCCGGACTCGGTGTAGACGATCCGCAGGGCCAGGCCCGCCTCCGGCCCCATCACCCGCGCGGCCAGGTCCACGAACGCGGCGGTGAAGACGCCACCGTGCGCCGCAGCGTCACCGTCGCTCTCGGCCACCAGGTGATGCGCGAGCTCGTGCAGGATCACCAGCTCACGCAGGGCCCAGGCACCGTCGCGCCCGTCCGGGACGGCGATGGTGGGCACCCGGCCCGCGCCCCGCTCGTAGTGCGCCCCGGCGGCGCCCGCCCGGGAGCGCACCCGCACCTGACCCGGCGGCACCACCCGGTCGACGTAGGCCTGCACCGAGGCGGTCGAGCCGAACCGAGCCTCGGGCGGCAGCGTGAGCGGCACGCCGAGAACGTCGACGGTGCGCCCGCCGGCCGCGTGCTCGAACAGACCGCGGATCAGTTCCTCGGCCGCGTAGACCGCGGCCCGCTGCGAGTCCCTCTCCGTCACACGTCCTTCGCGACCTTGAGCTGCTCGGTGACCGACTTGAGGACGGCCGAGATGTCGGGGAAGCCGATCGGCTCCACCAGCAGGGCGTAGGTCTGCGGCGCCGACGCCACCACGATCACGGTGACGATGTCGCCCGGGGTGGTGACGCCCTGCGTGGAGACGAGGATCTTCGCCGAGACCTTCGCGGCCGGCACCCCGTCGACCGTGACCGCCTCGGGCTGCGACAGATCGGTGATCCGCGGGTTCGTCGAGTTGTAACCGGCGCCGGCGGCGATGCACGGCATCATCCGCGATGCCGCGTCCTTCGGGTCGAGCTTGGAGCTGAAGTTGGTCTGCCCCACCTCGGCGCCCGCCTGCCAGTTCTGGCCGGGGATCGCCTGCTGCAGTCCCGCGGCGGCCTTGCTCTGCGCGTAGACCGTGTACGTCTCCTTGACCCAGCCGGGCGCCGCCGAGATCGGGAAGGACAGGGGACCGGAGACCACCCGGTCGCTCACGTCGGACGCCTTACCCGTGCCGGGCAGGCCGCAGTCGATCTCCCCCGACGGCGCGGACGTGGCGGCACCGGCGCTCGGGTTCGCAGACGAATCCGACGAGCCCGACGGTCCGGTGAGGAGCACGACCGCCGCCACGACCACCGCGATCACCAGCACCACCGCGACGCCGATCGCGATGTACAGCGGGGTGCGGTTCGGCTTCTGCGGGGGCTGCCCCGGGTACTGCTGGTAGCCGTACGCGGGCTGACCGTAGCCGGGTTGCTGCGAGTATCCCGGCTGCTGGCCGTAACCGGGTTGCTGTCCGTAGGGCTGGTAGGGCTGCTGGCCGCCGTACGGTTGCTGCTGCGGGTACTGCTGGTAGCCGTCCTGAGACGGGTTCTGCCCGTACGGATCCTGCGGGTTGCTCATACGTCTCGCGCCACCTTCAGCTGGTCGAAGATCTGCTGGGCCACCGCTGCGCGCGCCTCGTCGCCGATCGGTGTATCCGACATGAAGTATGCCTGCGGAGCCGAGTCGATGACCACCACAGTCACGATGTCGCCCGGGAAATTCAGGCCCTCTTTCTGCACCAGCACCCGTGCGGTGACGCGGGACGCCGCCACCCCGTCCACGGTGACCGCCTGCGGTTCGGTGAGGCCCTCCACCCGCGGCGAATACCGGGCGTAGCCCGCGCCGGCGGCGATGCACGGCACCATGCGCCGCGCGGCTTCCGCGCTGGTGATCTTCGAGGTGAAGGTGGTGAGCCCGATCTCGGCGTGCGCCTGCCAGGACTGCCCGGGGATCGAATCCCGCAGCCCCTGGGCCAGGGCGCTCTGCGCATAGGCGGTGTAGTCCTGCGGGATCCAGGTGGGCGCGGCCGACACGGGGAAGGACAGCGGGCCGGCCACCACGCGGTCGGTGATCGGCACGGTGGGGCTCTCCCCGGGCAGGCCGCAGGACGCCTCCGTCGTGACGGTCGACGGTGCCGCGTCGGTCCCGCCCTTCGTGTCCCGCGTGAGCACCACGGCCACCGCGGCCACGGCGACCACCAGCACCAGCACGACCGCCGCGCCCGCCACCCACCACACGGTGCGGTTCGGCTTCTGCGGCGGAGGACCGGCGGCGGGCGCGCTGTACTGCGCGTAGGGATTCGGCGGTTGCGCGCCGTGATACTGCGGGCCCTGATTCTGCGGGCCCTGATTCTGCGGGCCGGGGTACTGCGGCCCCGTCGGCCCCGGGTACGGCCCCGTCATCGGCCGGCCCCCGGACGGAGCGCGCCCCGCGCCCCCGGCAGTTCCTGGTGCGCACCCAACCGCGCCGACCGACCGGCCCGGTCGCCGGCGCGCCGCGCACCGTCGGAGTAGCCCGCCGAGGCGGCCGCGCCCCGCCAACTCCCCCGCGCCGTGGACTCGGCCTCGTAGAAGGACACCAGCTCGAGTTCCTTGTCGCGCAACGCGATCGTGGTTCCCGGCTCGTCGCGCCGGGTGTGCTCCTTGGTCTCCTCCGCCCGCGCCTCCGCGAGGCGCACGCCGATCCGCGCCGCGAACGCCGACTGGAAGTTGATCCGCGCCGTGACCCCCGCGACGGGCTTGGTCTCGACCCACCGGCGCCGGGTGCGCCGATCCTCGTAGAGCTGCTGCACCGTCTCCGACTTGTAGGCGCCCGACCGGATGTACGCGTCCGAGGCGCGCACCATCTGGATCACCAGCGAGGCGTACAGCGCCTCGCACGCATCGATGTCCTCGGCGAAGCCGTAGGCGAAGACGAACGTGGAGTTGGACGCGATATCGCAGCGCACATCGTTCGACCCGGCGATGGCCACGAACAGCTCGACGAAGGTGCGCAGCCCGCGCCGCCCCGCCTCCCCGATCCGGACGGTGCGCTGCTCCGGCGTGGCGCGGGCCCGCTCCCGGCCGCGCTGATGCGCACGCGCCAGCGCGAGATCGATCGAGGCCGACGTCGCCAGCCGCTGCGCCGCCTCGGTGAAGGTGGCCGCCTCGTGCTCGTTGTCGGTG
Organism: Tsukamurella strandjordii; assembly: GCF_039525985.1. Lineage (NCBI taxonomy): Bacteria > Bacillati > Actinomycetota > Actinomycetes > Mycobacteriales > Tsukamurellaceae > Tsukamurella > Tsukamurella strandjordii. Next base: position 737,505 of record NZ_BAAAII010000002.1, read on the forward strand.
CCCTCCGCCTGCCGCAGCAGCGCGCCGATCCGGGCGAGCAGCTTGTCGTCGTCCATGGACGCGAGATTACCCACCCGCACCGACACGAGACGGCAGGCCGCGGCGCCAAGCGAACGAAAAGTGCCCGGCAGGCCGCCGCTCGTAGCCTGGGCGGCAATCGCGGATCCACCGCCGGAGAGGGGAAACATGTCGACACCGCACGGCCCGTACCCACCGGTCTACGACCTCGACCCGGCGGTCTCCCCGTACCCGATCCCCCGGTATCCGGCGGGTCCGAGCACGCCCGGCACCGGGCCGAACGGTGAGCGGTTCGACGATCCCGAGTCCACTCTGGGCATCGTCGGCCTGGTGCTCGCACTGTTCTGCGGGCTGCCGGGGCTGATCGTCTCGCTGATCGCGCTCAACAACTCCAAGCGGCGCGGCTACCGCAACACCATCGCCCTGGTCGGCGCGATCATCGGCGGTGTCGGCACCCTGCTGCCGCTCGTCTACCTCGGCTTCCTGGTGCTGCTGCTCGTGGCCTGAGGCGCACCGTCGACCCGGTCCGGAAAACGCGACAGCCCCCGACCGGTGAGGTCGGGGGCTGTCGTGGTTACAGGCCCTGAATGGGGACGGAGGCTAGGCCTCCTCCTCCGCGAGGTTGCTCACTCGCGACGGATCCACCTGGATGCCCGGTCCGGTGGTCGTCGAGACGGTGACCTTCTTCAGGTACCGGCCCTTGGCCGCCGACGGCTTCGCGCGCAGGATCTCGTCCAGCGCGGCGCCGTAGTTCTCCACCAGCTGCTTCTCCGTGAACGAAGCCTTGCCGATCACGAAGTGCAGGTTCGACGCCTTGTCGACGCGGAAGTTGATCTTGCCGCCCTTGATGTCGCCGACGGCCTTGGTGACGTCGGGCGTCACGGTGCCGGTCTTCGGGTTCGGCATCAGGCCACGGGGGCCCAGCACGCGAGCGATGCGACCGACCTTGGCCATCTGATCCGGGGTGGCGATCGCGGCGTCGAACTCGAGCCAGCCGCCCTGGATCTTCTCGATCAGGTCCTCGGCGCCCACCTCGTCGGCACCCGCGGCCTTGGCCTCTTCGGCCTTGTCGCCGACGGCGAAGACGATCACGCGGGCCGTCTTACCGGTGCCGTTCGGCAGGTTGACGGTGCCGCGCACCATCTGATCGGCCTTGCGGGGGTCGACGCCGAGTCGCATGGCGACCTCGACGGTGGCGTCCTGCTTGGTGGAGGAGGTCTCCTTGGCCAGCGTGACAGCCTCGAGCGGGCTGTACAGCTTGTCCTTGTCGACCTTCTCGGCAGCGGCCTTGTAGGCCTTGCTGTTCTTGCTCATGAAAACTCTTTCGTTTCTTGCCCGGCTAGTGGGCAGTGAGTGGTTCTGCGGGCCGAGCCGGCCCTCCCACGGGACGCACCAGGGCGTCCCGGCGACTTACTCGACGGTGATACCCATCGAGCGAGCAGTGCCGGCGATGATCTTCGCGGCCTGATCAATGTCGTTCGCGTTCAGGTCTTCCTTCTTGGTCTCGGCGATCTCGCGCACCTGATCCCAGGTCACCTTGGCGACCTTGGTCTTGTGCGGCTCGCCCGAGCCCTTCTGCACACCCGCTGCCTTGAGCAGCAGCTTGGCGGCCGGAGGAGTCTTCAGCTTGAAGTCGAAAGAACGGTCCTCGTAGACCGTGATCTCGACCGGGATGACGTTGCCACGCTGCGACTCGGTCGCGGCGTTGTACGCCTTGCAGAACTCCATGATGTTGACGCCGTGCTGACCAAGCGCGGGACCCACGGGCGGAGCAGGGTTGGCCTGCCCGGCCTGGATCTGCAGCTTGATGAGCCCGGCGACCTTCTTCTTCTTCGGGGGCATCCTCAGTTTCCTTTTTTCATCACCCCACGCCGTTGCACCGGCGCGGGAAGTCTGTTTCTCGCTAGATGATCTTCTCGACCTGGTTGAACGCGAGTTCAACCGGCGTCTCACGACCGAAGATCGAGACGAGCACCTTGAGCTTGCGCTGCTCGGCGTTGATCTCGCTGATCGACGCGGGCAGGGTGGCGAACGGGCCGTCCATGACGGTGACCGACTCGCCGACCTCGAAGTCGACCTCGACCGCGGGACCCTGCGAGACCGCACCGCCCGACGTGGCGGCGGCACCCTCGGCACCGGCCTTGTCCTTGGCGGGCTTGCGACGCGCGCTCTCGGGGAGCAGGAACTTCACGACCTCGTTCATCGTGAGCGGCGAGGGCTTACTGGTCAGGCCGACGAAGCCGGTGACACCGGGGGTGTTGCGCACGGCGCCCCAGGACTCGTCGTTGAGGTCCATGCGCACCAGGATGTAGCCCGGCAGCACCTTGCGGTTGACCCGCTTCTGCTGGCCGTTCTTGATCTCGGTGACCTCCTCGGTGGGGACCTCCACCTGGAAGATGTAGTCGCCGACGTCGAGGTTCTGCACACGGGTCTCGAGGTTGGCCTTGACCTTGTTCTCGTAGCCCGCGTAGGTGTGGATCACGTACCAGTCGCCGGGGGCGGTGCGCAGCTGCGCCTTCAGCTCCTCGACGGGGTCGATCTCCTCGGCCTCGGCCTCCTCCTCGACGAGTTCGGCGCCGTCACCGGCGGCCGCGTCCTCCTCGGGGGTGCCGAAGACGCTCTCCTCGACCTCGATCAGGGCCTCGTCGGCCTGATCGACGGCGTCCTCGGCCTGCTCGACCTCGGTGGCCGCGGCGGCGTCATCGACCAGCACGTCCTCAGGGGAGTTCTGGTCTGCCTCGTTGTGCTCCGGGGTGCTCACAGCGCCGAAGTTCCTTCCGTCTCGTCTTCTCGTGCCTGGAATATCAGCCGAACGCCCAGAGCATCAGCTTGGCGAAGCCGAGGTCCAGCAGGCTCACGAACGCGGTGAGGACCACCACGAAGATGAGCACGATGATCGTGTAGTTGATCATCTGGCTACGGGTCGGCCAGATGACCTTGCGCAGCTCGGCGACCACCTGCCGCAGGAACAGCCAGATGGCGGCGAAGGGGTTCCGCCGCGGCGGCTTCTCCGGCTCGTTGCGGGACGTGTACTGCGTGACGTCCTTGCTGACCTGCTCGGCCAGCGCGGTGCCACCGCGACGACCGCCGCGCTTGCCCGTGGGGCGGGCCTGCTTGGCGCCGTCCTCGGCGGCGCTGTCGCCGGCGGTGCCGGTGGTCGCGTCGTCGTGCTCGTCGCTCACGCAAATCCCTCCACTGGTCGTCCGGCGAACCGAGGAGCCCGCCTCTGCAGGGGTGACAGGACTTGAACCTGCAACCTGCGGTTTTGGAGACCGCTGCTCTGCCAATTGAGCTACACCCCTTTGCAGAACCAGGAGGTTCTGCACCCGCGACTGTCTCGGGGCGCGTTCAAGCACCCGTCAAAGTTGCGGACAGTTCAGTGTACGGCACAGACGCGCCGCACCTCAAAACGGGCGGTCAGGCGAACTGGACCGTGGCGATCGGCTTGCCGAAGATCTTGCGGTCGCCCTGCTTCACGGTGAGCAGCACGACGCCGGTCTTGGTCTCCGGATCGAGCGACTTGATCTTGCCCGCGTACTGCAGCTCGGCCTTCTGGTCGGCGGGGACGTACACCGGCGCGGTGAAGCGCACGCTGTACTCCTTGAGCGCGCCCGGATCGCCCAGCCACTCGGTGACGTAGTTCGAACCGAGGCTCATGGTGAGCATGCCCTGCGCGACCACGTCGTCCATGCCGGCGATCTTCACGATGTGATCCGACCAGTGGATGGGGTTCGGGTCGCCCGTGACACCGGCGTAGTTGACGAGGTCGCCGCGGGTCAGCTCGAAGGTCCGCTCGGGGAGCTCCTCGCCCACGGTCACGTCTGCGAAGTTACGAAGTGCCATACATCATCACCTTTTCCATGGCATCCATGAACGCCGGGTCTTCGCCCTCGCCGGAGCGTCCGGCCAGGGTGGTCCAGGACGTGACCAGCAGGTTGCCGTCCTGATCCGTGATCACGTTGCGCGTCACGATGAGATCGACGCCGGCGGCCTGCCGGAAAGCGTCGAAGTGGACGTGCGTCGTGAGGGTCATACCGGCCACGACCGGGGCGTGGAAGTGCGCCTTCTGCTCGGACTGCACCACGGGCCGGCGGCCGTACCCGACGATCGCCTCCTCGAACAGGGGGCGGTGCGCGATGATGCCGATCAGCGAGAACATGATGGGCGGCGCGACCAGATCGGCGTACCCGGCGGCGCGGGCCGCCTCCACATCGTGGTGGATGGGGTCGTGCGCCTGGCTGGCCTGTGCGAACTCGCGGACCTTCTCGCGGCTGACGAAGTACTTGTCCTTGTACTCGTAGTTGTAGCCGACGGCGGCGGCGGTACGGGCCGCCACTTCCTCCGGGCTGAGCTGCTCGGTGACCGGACCACCCGGAACATCGATCTCATGGCTCACGTGTCGAACCTACCTAACGTACTGGGGCTGAAGGCAGTATGCCAAAGGGGAGGGCATCCTCGCGGACGCCCTCCCCTTCGTCGTTGGTCTTAGCGCGATTCGCGGTGCGCCTGGTGCGAGCCGCAGTTCGGGCAGAACTTCTTCAGCTCGAGACGATCGGGATCGTTGCGACGGTTCTTCTTGGTGATGTAGTTGCGGTGCTTGCACACCTCGCACGCCAAGGTGATCTTGGGGCGAACATCTGTCGATGAAGCCACGTCGGTTCCTCTTTCACGATCGATATCAGTTGTAGCGGTGGGGGGGCTCGATCCCCCGACCTCACGATTATGAGTCGTGCGCTCTAACCAGCTGAGCTACACCGCCCTGAGCTATCAGCACTTCGCACTGGTCTAGCGAGCCCCCTGACGGAATCGAACCGTCGACCTTTTCCTTACCATGGAAACGCTCTACCGACTGAGCTAAGGGGGCGGGTTCCGGCTCGCCGTGACAGCGTTCCAGAGCCTCAACGAGACTACACACCGCGGAAGAGTTTGAACAAATCCGCTGGTCACTCCCGTTATCGCTCCGGCCCTCGACGAGCCGATCGTCGAGGGCCGGAGCAGGTGGCACGTGTAGGATTCGAACCTACGTAGGCATAAGCCGACGGATTTACAGTCCGCTCCCATTGGCCGCTCGGGCAACGTGCCTTTCGCTTCCCCGAAGGGCAGCGGACGATACACTACAACGCCCCCACTGGGGCGATCAAACCCGCAGGTCAATTGATAAGGAGCTTCAGCCCCATGGCCGATTCGTCGTTCGACGTGGTGAGCAAGATCGACCGCCAGGAGGTCGCCAACGCCCTCAATCAGGCGTCGAAGGAACTGAGCCAGCGGTACGACTTCCGCGGCACCAACACCACGGTCGAGAGCTCCGGCGAGGACAAGATCGTGATCACCTCCGACGCCGAGGAGCGCGCCAAGGCGGGCCTCGAGGTGTTCCAGGAGAAGCTGATCAAGCGCGGCATCTCGCTCAAGGCCTTCGACGCCGGCGATCCGGTCGCCTCGGGCAAGACCTACAAGATCACCGGCACCCTGGTGGAGGGCATCACCAGCGAGAACGCCAAGAAGATCAGCAAGCTGATCCGCGATGAGGGCCCCAAGTCCGTCAAGCCGCAGATCCAGGGCGACGAGCTCCGTGTCTCCAGTAAGTCGCGCGACGACCTGCAGGCCGTCCAGTCGCTGCTGAAGAACGCCGACCTCGACATCGCCGTCCAGTTCGTCAACTACCGCTAGCTGCGGGGTTCGTCCCCCACGCTGCGCCAGCCCGCGAGCTCTACGTTTCGTCCCCCGCCGCAGGAACATCGTCCGGTGGGGGACGAAACGTTTGAGTCGCCCGACGGTGCCGCGTGGGGGACGTCACGCGGCGGCGAGACCGTGGCGGGCGAACGCCGCGACGAGCTTGCGGCGGAGCAAGGTGTCATCGATCAAGTCCTGCCACCCCCATCGGACGATCTCGATCCCGTGCGCGGTGAAGGCTGCGTGCCGCTCCTTCTCCGCCTCGAGTGTGGCCGCGCGGCGATCGGCCGACTCGCCGTACTTCCCCCGGCCGTCGAACTCTCCGACCAGCGCTCCCCACTCGAAGTCCGCGTAGTGCGTGCGGCCGCCGAATTCGTACCCGGTCTGCAGCCGGGGTACCGGCATCCGCCAGGCGTGCATCAGCATCCGGGACCAGGACTCACCTGCTGACTCGCTGCAGTCGACGGACAGGTGCAGCGCGCGTCTCGCCACTGCGGAGCCGCGCCGCCGGCCGAGTCCGTCGAGCGTGGCCCTCAGCTCGCCGATGCTCACGGGCACCGGGTCCGTGGCGGTCGGGAATCGGCGGACCAATCGCACACTGTCGAGCGCCGCGACCGCGCGCACCAGGTCGCCCGACATGGCCACATCGAGCGCCGTGCGGGCGCGCGTGGTGACCCGCGCACCGTCGACCAGCGTGATCTCGGTCTCCGCCAGCGGCCGCGGGTGCACGTGGATACCCGGCCTGCGGCCGCCGCCGTGTCGCCGGTCGACCGTGAAGTGAACGTCCTTGCGGGCCGGCTGCAGGACCGGGATGTCGTGCAACGCCGCGGCGCTCTCGTGGCTGATGACACCGCTGCACGACCGCGCGGCCGCGAGCACCCGCATGCGGTACAGCGCCCACGGCGGGTAGTCCCCCGCGCGGGCGTAGGCCCCGGTCGCCAGCCTGAGCAGTTCGCCGCGCGTCACCGCGCGGCTGATCTCCGCGCTGTTCCACCCGGTGGCCAGCAGGTACGCCCTCGACAGAATCTCCCCCATGCGTGAATTCAACCCCGGCGGAACTGGGCGGCCGTCCCGCGACTGCGGGGTTATCCACAGGCCGGAGCTGTTTCCACAGCCCTGTTCGTCCCCCTCGCCGCGCCGATCCGCGCGCATCCGGCTTCGTCCCCCACTGCAGGAACGTCGTCAGGTGGGGGACCACACCTTGAGCACGCCCGACGGTGCCGCGCGGGGGACGACCGCGGCCGGGTGCCTAGTCCGTGAGACTCTCCAACCGCCGGACCCGCTCCTCCAACGGCGGATGGATGCGGAAGGCGCGGGCGTAGCGCTCGCCCTCGCGGAAGGGGCTGACCACCATGGCGTGGGCGTGGACGGCGATGTCGGGATCGGGGGGCAGGGGCGCGGTGACCACACCGGCGGCGGTTTTGCGGAGCGCCCGGATGAGCGACGGTGGGTCGCCGGTGAGCAGGGCACCGTCGTGGTCGGCGCGGTACTCGGCGGTCCGCGAGACGCCCAGCCGGATGATGCCGCCGGCGATGGGGGCGAGCACGGAGAGCATGGCGTCGACCACCCGGCTGCGGCGCGACCCGCCGTCGCCGAAGCCGAGGAGGTAGCCGAACCCGGCGAGCCCCACGATCACCGCGCCGACGGCGCCGGCCACCGAGGAGACGAGGGTGTCGCGGGAGTGGATGTGCGCGAGTTCGTGGCCGAGCACGGCGCGCAGCTCGCGTTCGTCGAGCCGGTCGAGCAGCCCCTGCGTGCAGCAGACCGCGGCGTGCGCGGGGTTGTGGCCGGTGGCGAAGGAGTTGGGGGCGTCGGTCGGCGAGACGTAGATCGCGGGCATCGGCTGCCGGGCCGCGGTGGACAGTTCGCGGACCAGCCGGAACAGCAGCGGGTGTTCCAGTTCGGAGACGCGGCGGGCGTGCATCGCGCGCAGCGGCAGCGACGGTCCCGACGTGTAGAGGTAGGTGCACAGGCCCGCCGCGCCGACGATCGCGACGATGAACCCCTCCTGCCCGAAAACGGCGCCGGTGGCCAGCACGAACCCGGCGACCAGCGCCATGAGCAGCGCGGTGCGGATCTGGTTGGCGTGGGCGTGCACTGGGGGTGGTGCCGGGTCAGCCCAGGCGGGCGACCGTGAAGGTGACCAGCGACTCGAGCGCGCGACGCGCCTCCGATTCGGGCAGCTGCGCGAGCTCGGAGCGCGCGGTGTCGGCGTAGCCCTCCAGCGTGACGCGGGCCTGCTTCATGCCCTCGGACCGGCCGAGGAGTTCGATGGCCTCGGCGACGAGCGCATCGTCGGTGACGGGGCCCACGAGGATCTCGCGGAGCCGGTCACCGTCGGGGCCCGGGTCGCGCAGGGCGTGCAGCACCGGCAGCGTCCAGACGCCCTCGCGCAGGTCGGTGCCCGGAGTCTTGCCGGACTGCTGCGCCACCGAGCTGATGTCGATGATGTCGTCGCTGATCTGGAAGGCCATGCCGATGGCGTCGCCGATGCGGTACATGCGCTGCGCCAGCTCCTCGGACGCCCCGCCGTGCAGCGCGCCGAGCAGGCCGCAGGTGGCGATGAGGCTGGCGGTCTTGCCCCAGATGGTGTCGAGGTAGTGCTGCACCGGGTCGGAATCACCAGCGCCCTTGAGTTCGAGCATCTGGCCGGTGACGAGTTCGCCGAAGCACTTGGCGATCACGCCGACGGCGCGGGGGCCGAGGTCGGCGCCGAATCCGGAGGCCTTGGCGAACAGGAAGTCGCCGGCGAGGATCGCGATCGAGTTGCCCCACCGGGCGTTGGCCGACGGTGCGCCGCGGCGCGCGTCGGCCTCGTCCATCACGTCGTCGTGGTACAGGGTGGCGAGGTGGGTGAGTTCCATCGCTGCTGCGGCGGTGATCACCTGGTCGGACGGGCTGCCCGCGATGCGCCCGGACAGCAGGGTGAACATGGGCCGGAACCGCTTGCCGCCGGCCTCGAAGAGGTGCAGTGCCTCCTCGATCACGCATCCGTTCGCCTCGGCGATGCCGTCGGCGATCACTTGCTCGACCCGGGCCAGATCGGCACGGACCCCCGCCGCGAACTCCTCGGACCCGAGGTCGACTCCGGTCACCGTCTTCTCCACGAGTTCAGCCTAGCGGGCGCACGGCGCTGTGCAGCGCGACGATGCCGCCGGTGAGGTTCGTCCAGCGCACGTCGCCCCATCCGGACTCCCGGATGATGTCGGCGAGGGCGGCCTGGTCGGGCCAGCTCTTGATGGATTCGGCCAGGTAGGAGTAGGCCTCGGGGTTGGACGAGCCGCGGGCGACCAGTTGGATGGCCTGGAGTGCGACGTTTTCGTAAAGGGCGCGGAAGGCGCCGTTGGTGGGGGTGGAGAACTCGCACACCACGAGCCGGCCGCCGGGCCGCACGACGCGGGCCATTTCCCGCAGGCCGGCGGCGGTGTCCTGCACATTGCGCAGGCCGAAGGAGATGGTGGCGGCGTCGAAGGAGTCGTCGGCGAAGGGCAGTGCCATCGCGTCGCCGGCCACCATCGGCACGGGCCGGAAGGAGCCGGCGTGCAGCATGCCGGTGGAGAAGTCGCAGGCCGCGGCCCAGGCGCCGGACCGGGCGAGTTCGACGGTGGAGACGCCGGTGCCGGCGGCGAGGTCGAGCACCTTCTCCCCCGCCTTGAGCTCGAGCGTCTGCCGGGTGCGGCGGCGCCAGTAGCGGTCCAGGCCGCCGGTCATCAAGGTGTTGGTGCGGTCGTATCGACGGGCGACACCGTCGAACATCGACGCCACCTCGCCGGCCTGCTTTTCCAGCGATGCTCGTCCCATGCCCCGAAAGCTACACGAAGTCAGACGGCCCGCCCGACGGCGACGTCGGGGGCTCCGGTGATCACGCTCTCGTAGTGCGCGAACAGCTGATCGCACAGCGCCGGCCAGGTGCGGGCGAGCACCGATCGGCGGGCGGCCTCGCCGAACCGGGCGCGCAGGGCGGGATCGGCGAGGGTGTCGATCACGCCGGGCAGCAGATCGGCGAATTCGGCGGTGGGCAGCAGGTAGCCGTTGCGGCAGTGCGCGACCAGGTCGCGGGGTCCGCCCTGGTCGGGCGCGATGGACGGGACGCCGGAGGCGAGGGCCTCCTGCACGGCCTGGCAGAAGGTCTCGTGCTCGCCGGGGTGCACGAAGACGTCGAGGGAGGCGTAGGCGGCGCCGAGGTCGGCCCCGCCGAGCTGTCCGGTGAAGACGGCGTCGGGCACGAGTTCGCCGAGGCGCGCGCGTTCGGGACCGTCGCCGACGATAACGAGCTGCACGTCGTCCCGGCCGGACAGTCCGGCGAGGCGTTCGACGTGCTTCTCGGCGGCGAGGCGGCCGACGAAGCCGACGATCATCCGATCGGGGTGTTCGCCGAGCCATCGGGCGCGCAGCTCGGCGCTGCGGTGCGACGGTGCGAAGCGTTCGGCGTCCACGCCGCGGGCCCAGGTCTTCACGCGGGGGATGCGGTGGTCGCGCAGGTCGCGGATCGATGCGGACGACGGTGCCAGGGTGAGGTCGCACTGCTTGTGCAGTTGCCGGGTCCACCACCAGGCGGCGCGCTGGAGCGGGCCGAACCCGTAGGAGCCGGCGAAGCCCGCGACGTCGGTCTGGAAGATCGCGACGGTCGGGATGCCGAGTCGCTTGGCGGCGGCGAGGCCGCCGGCGCCGAGGAAGTACGGCGAGGCGAGGTGCACCACGTCGGGGCGGAAGTCGCGCAGCACGTCCACCATGAGCATGCCGGGCTGTCCGATGGGCAGCGATGAGATGCCGGGCAGCATGCGCGCGGGCACCCGGTACACGGGGAAGCCGAGGTGCTCCAGTGGGGCGGGGTCCGAGCCGGCGACGGAGTCGGGCGCGATCACGATGGCCTCGGTGCCGGTGCGCCGGCAGTGTTCGAGCACCCGCAGCACCGAGTTGGTCACTCCGTTGACGTTCGGGAGGAAGGATTCCGCGACGATGGCGATACGCACGAGGTCAGTGTGGCCGGACCCGGTGCCGCGACGTGGCCTATCGGTTGTCGGTCGTCGGAACGTCGGGTGAACTGTCGGTCACCGGGGCGGCCGGTTCCGCGTCGGCGGTGCGCCGGTAGGTCACGGCGATGAGCGTCATGATCGATCCGACCACGAGCCAGGTGACGCCGGCGACGGACGCGGCGGGGAGGATCGCGACGTGGGCGTCGCGTCCGGCGACGCGCACGAGTTCGGGGTCGTCGCGGCTGTATTCGACCTGGATCCGGTCGCCGACGGTGAGTCCGCTGGGGTAGAGCACGCCGAGCGGCGGATTGTGGTTGACGCCGTCGGGTGTGTAGAAGCTGATGGTCGAGCGGCGGGGTCCGGCGGAGAGCACCTCCGCGGTGGCGGCGCCGAGGTTCTTCTCGATGGTGCGGTCGTCGCGCCAGGCGGCGAGCACGAGCACCACGCACAGGCCGGTGATGAGGATGGCGGTCCACAGCAGCACGAGCTGCACGCGCCGCAGGGCGGTACGGCTCACCGGCCCTCCCCCGTGATGCGGGCGCGCATCCCGGCGTGCAGGGCGCGCAGGCCGGTGCGTCGGGTGCGCACCTCCACCACCCGCAGGCCGGGTTCGGCGGCGATGGCGGCCAGTTCGTCGATCTCGGCGAGCCGGTATTCGATGCCGTAGGCGGTGCAGAGGGCGGCGAGGTCGGTGCCGTGCGGGGTACCGAAGACGCGGGCGGCGGCACCGTCGTATTCGGCGCCGGAGTACCGCTCCTCCCCCTGTTCGAGCAGGTTGAAGATGCCGCCGCCGTTGTCGTTGGCGACCACGATGGTGAGGTCGCGGGGCCGGGGCTCGTCGGGGCCGATGAGCAGGCCGGAGGCGTCGTGCACGAAGGTGAGGTCGCCCATGAGGGCCACGGTGCGGCGGTCGGGCAGGGCGAGGGCGGCGCCGACCGCGGTGCTCACGGTGCCGTCGATGCCGGCGACGCCGCGGTTGGAGAGCACCGTGACGCCGGCGGGGAGGTCGCCGGCGAGGGCCACATCGCGCACGGGGTTGGAGGCGCCCACCACGAGTTGGTCGCCGGGGTGCAGGGCGGCGCACACGGCGCGGGCCACGTGCAGTCCGGTGACGGGTTCGGCGTCGAGTCCGTCGGCGACGGCCGCCCGGGCCAGACGGTCCGCTTCGGCGCAGCGGGCGAGCCAGGCCTCGTCGGGGTCGCCGACGGGGACCACGCGGGTGCCGGTGGCGGCGACGTTGCCGGAGACGTCGGGCCAGCGGGGGCCGGTGGTGACGGCGTAGACGGTGACGTCGGGGTCGGCGAGCAGTGCGCTCACCTCGCGGTGCAGGGTGGGCCGCCCGCAGATGATGGCCTGCCGGGGGCGCAGCAGCGGGAGCGCCCAGGGGTGCAGCGGGTTCTCGGCGCGGGGCGCGGTGGGTTCGGCGACGGTGGGCAGGTGCCGCAGCGCGGGGTTCTCGCCGGCGCCGTGTCCGGAGATGACCACGGTGTCGGGGCTCAGGTCGATGGGCAGCGGTACGTCGAGGGTGGCGACGGGGGCCACGGTCCAGGGGCCGCCGTCGGGGCGGCCCTGGGCGAGGGCGGGCGACGGGTCGTCGGGCACGAGGGGTTCGCGCAGCGGGATGTCGAATTGGACGGGGCCGGCGTTGCCGGTGCGGGCGCCGCGGGCGGCGGCGAGCGCGCGGCAGACGGCGCTGCGCCACTGGGAGTTCCGGTCGAGGCCGGGTTCGGCGAGGCCGAGGGAGAGGCTGGCGCGCACCTGGGTGCCGAAGATGCCGAACTGTTCCACGGTCTGGTTGGCGCCGGAGCCGAGCAGCTCGTACGGGCGGTTGGCGCTGATCACCAGGAGCGGGACGCGGGCGTAGTTGGCCTCGTAGACGGCGGGGCTGAGGTTGGCGACGGCGGTGCCGGAGGTCATGATCACGGCCACCGGTCGGCGGGTGGCGGAGGCGATGCCGACGGCGAGGAAGCCGGCGGTGCGTTCGTCGATGCGCACGTGCAGCCGCAGGTCGCCGCGGATGTCGGCGGCGTGCACGGCGAAGGCGAGCGGTGCATTGCGGGAGCCGGGGCAGAGCACGATGTCGGTGACGCCGCCGCGCACCAGCTCGTCCACGATCACGCGCGCCTGCAGCGTGGACGGGTTGGGTGCGGCGTTGTGCATGGCGACCACCTTACGACCGACCAGCGGTGGCGGTGCACCGCGAACGCCCCCGCGGCGCCGCGCGAACACTGCTAACATGGCGCCATGACTGCGGGTACCAGGGAATTCGACATCATCGTTTTCGGCGCCACCGGCTTCGTCGGTGAGCTCACGGCCCGGCATCTGGCCTGGCACGCACCCGCGGGGGTGAAGGTGGCCCTGGCCGGGCGTTCGCAGGAGAAGCTGGAGAGGCTGCGCGATCGCCTGGGTGGCGACGCCGCCGGCTGGGGCATCGTGACCGCCGATGTCGATGCCCCGTCCACGGTGGATGCGATGGTCGCGCGCACCACGGTGCTGTGCACCACGGTGGGCCCGTACGCGAAGTACGGCGAGATCGTGGTGGGTGCGTGCGTGAACGCGGGAACGCATTACACCGATCTCACGGGCGAGGTGCTGTTCGCGCGCCGCTCCATCGACAAGTTCCATGAGCAGGCCGCCGCGAACGGAACGAAGATCGTGCATTCCTGCGGATTCGACTCGATCCCTTCGGATCTGGGCACGTACCTGGTGTACGAGCGCGCCAAGTCCGACGGTGCCGGCACGCTCGGCCCCACCACGCTGGTGATCCGCTCGATCCGCGGCGGTGCGAGCGGCGGCACCATCGCCTCGGCGATCGGCCTGGCGGACGAGGTGACCGCGGACCGCGAGGCGCGGCGGGTGGCGGGCCGGCCGCATTCGCTCAGCGTGGATCCCACGCGCGAGGCGCCGCAGCAGCCGGGCGACCTGTCGGTGGTGAACGCCGCCTCGGTCGATCCGTCACTGTCGGGCACGCTGGCGCCGTTCTTCATGGCCAGCTACAACACTCGTGTGGTGCGGCGTTCGAACGGTTTGCTGGACTTCGCGTACGGCCCCGATTTCAGCTACCGCGAGACGATGGCGGTGCCGGGCCCCTCGGTGGTCTCGAAGGTCGGTTCGCATCTGGTGCAGGGTGCGCTCGCGGTGGGGATGGGCGCGTTGGCGATCAAGCCGCTGCGCCCCGTGCTCGATCGCATCCTGCCGCAGCCGGGCCAGGGGCCCAGCGAGAAGTCGCAGGCGAAGGGCAATTTCATCGCCGATGTCTACTCGCGCACCACGGGTGGGCGGCGCTACCGGTCGACGATCGGCGCCGATCTGGACCCCGGCTACAGCGGCACGGCCGTGATGCTGGGCGAGTCCAGCCTCGCGCTCGCCCTCGACGGTGACGCGGCCCGCGGCGGCGCGAAGCTGCCGGACCGCGGCGGCGTGCTCACTCCCGCGGTCGCGCTGGGCGATGCGCTGGCGGATCGCCTTCGCGCGCAGGGCTTCACCGTGAAGGTCGACGAGCTGTCGTAGCTCAGGCCAGGGCCAGGAAGAGCTTCTCGAGCTTCTGCTGGTCCACGTTCTCGGGGCCCTCGGTGGCGATGCAGTGCTGCAGGCCGGTGGCCACGAGGGCGTAGCCGCTGCGGCCGAGCGCCTTGTTGACGGCGGCGAGCTGGGTGAGTACGTCCTCGCACTCCTCGCCCTCCTCGAGCATCCGGATCACGGTGGCGAGGTGGCCGTGGGCCCGCTTGAGCCGGGTCACAATGGGTTTCGCACCCTCGTCGGGGATCCTCATCGCGTCACCGCCGCGGTGCGGATCTTGATGTTCGCGACCGTGCGGGCGTGCTGCGCCATGCCGTTCCCCTCTTCCCGCCGCCGGTCGGCCGGAGATCGGTTCCATTGTACAACCCCCTAGGGGGATGTTACGTTCCTCATATCCCCCCGGGGGGATACGAGAGGAGTCTTCCGTGTCGCACACCGCCGACGGGGCCGCACCGTCCACCACTCCGCGAACGCCGCGCCCGGGCCCGCTCGGGCGCCTCGGCGGCTGGGTGATCGACCATCGTCGTTCGGTCGCCGTCACCTGGCTGCTCGCGATCATCGCGCTGGGGCTGTTCGCACCGTTCGTGGAGAAGAACCTGTCCGGTGCCGGCTGGCAGGCGAACGGATCGGAATCGGTGCAGGCCAGAGAGCTGGCGCAGGCGCACTTCGGGGGCAACGCCAGTCATGCGATCCAGGTGGTGGTCAGCAGCGCGGGCGCCCCGCTCGACCAGGGCGACGGTCCGCGGGTGCTCGCGCGGGTCACCGAGATCCTGCGCGCCGATGCGCGGATCGCCGAGGTCGTGGCGCCGCAGCCGGGTGCCGGACTGAGCGCCGACGGCCGCACCGCCGTCGTGCTCGGCGGCGCCGGGGCCGACACCAACGAGATGGTGCGTACCGCCACGGATCTCACGGAGTCGCTGGGTGCGGCGTCCACGGCGGACATCTCCGTGAACCCGACCGGCTCGTCGATGCTGTGGTCGGATTTCAACGCTGCCAACCTCTCCGCCATGCTCACGTCCGAGATGCTCTCCTGGCCGGTGACACTCGCGATCCTGGTACTCGCCTTCGGCACGCTGGTGGCGGCGGGCCTGCCACTCGCGCTGACCCTGGCGGGCCTGGTCGCGTCGGCCGGTTCGCTGGTGCTGATCAACGAGATCGTCCCGGTGTCGATCTGGGCCATGAACTTCGCGATGATGTTCTCCCTGGCCCTGGGCATCGACTACGCCCTGTTCCTGGTGGTGCGTTACCGCGCCGCGCGAATGGAACAGGGCCTGTCCCGGCGGGATTCGATCGCACAGATGATGGATACCGCGGGCAAGGCGGTACTCCTGTCCGGCATCACGGTGCTCGTCTCGCTGTCGGCGGTGATGCTGGTGCCCTCCCCGTCGTTCCGCTCCATGGCGGGCGGAATCATGGTGTCGGTGGTGTTCATCCTGGCCGCCACGCTCACGCTGCTGCCGGTGGTGCTGTTCGTCCTCGACATGCGGATCAACAACCTGCCGATTCCGTGGGCGCAGGCCGCCACCCACCGGTCGCCGCGATTCGAGCGCTGGGGCGCGCGGTTGTGGCGCAATCCGCTGGCGTGGGGCGGCGGGGCACTGGCCGTCCTGATCGCACTGGCCGTGCCCGTGATCGGACTCCGCACCGCGATGCCCTCGATCACGGTGCTTCCCGAGAGCGCCGATGCGCGAATCGGTTACAACGAGGTGCAACGCGCCTTCGGGCCGGGCGCTCCGGGCACCCTGCAGATCGTGGTGCCCACCGCCGAGGCTCCCGCCGCCGCACAGGTGCTCGGCACCGACCCCGGGATCGCCGGCGCGATGCCCGCGATGCCCGCAGCCGACGGCAGCGGGCTGAGCCTGATCTCCGCGGTGCCGGGCGTCGACCCGTCCGATCCGGCGCTCGCGGGCACCGTCGACCGGCTGCGCACCACCCTGCCCGACGGTGCGCTGGTCGGCGGCGCCGCGGTCGAGAACATCGATCTGAAGAAGCAGCTCGACAGGTCGACACCGCTGGTGATCGGCATCATCCTGATCCTGGGATTCGTACTGCTGGTGGTGGCGCTGCGGGCACCGCTCATCGCGCTGCTCGGAACCGGGGTGAGCCTGCTGTCCACGGCTGCGGCCTTCGGTGTGGCCCGGCTGATCTTCCAGAACGGATTCGGTTCGTCGTTCCTGGGTTTCGAATCGCAGGGATTCCTCGACGCGTGGGCACCGGTCTTCTTCTTCGCGATGATCTTCGCCATCGCCATGGACTACACGGTGTTCCTGTTGTCGTCGGCGAAGGAGCATTGGGAACGCACGGGCGATCCCGAGCAGGCGATGGTGGGCGCGGTCGCGCAATCGGGTCGGGTGATCTTCGCCGCGGGCGGCGTGATGGTGGCGGTGTTCTTCACCTTCGCGCTGTCGGGGCCGCTGCCGCCGAAGGAGATGGGCGTGATCCTCGGCGTCGCGGTGCTGCTCGACACCTTCCTGGTGCGGCTGATCCTGCTGCCGGTGCTGCTGCGCCTCACCGGGCGCCGTGCGTGGGCCTGCCCCGCTCCCCTGGCGCGGGTGCTCCCGGACATCAGCTTCGCGCACGACGCGGGCGATCCGGCCCCGGCGGCGGATACCATTCACTAGCGCGCGCTTTCGAGGAGTTCCGCGAGTTCGCCGGCGCCCCGGAGCCAGAGGAGAGACCATGTGCCACGCCGTCCCCTGCCGTACGTGCGGCAAGACCACCTGGGCCGGGTGCGGCTCGCACGTCGACGCGGTGCGGGCGATGGTCGCGCCGCAGGACTGGTGCGCCGGTCACACCGCCGAGGAGCCGACCGCCACGCGCCGCAGGCTCCCCTGGTTCCGCTAGCCGCGGTCGTCGGTGGGCGTGGGCGGCGCCAGCTTGGTGCGGTCCTCGGCGGCGATCAGCCGCTGCACCCGTTCCTGCGCCTCGCGGATTCCATCGGCGTAGAGCTTCTCGTCGGCGGTGCCGTCGGTGAGCACGAAGTCGAACTCACGGCTGGTGCCCAACCGGTCGGCGGCCTCGGCGAAGCGGCCCTGCCTGCGGTAACCGTCGGCCAGGTTCAGATGCAGCGAGGGCATGAACCCGGCGACCGTGAGGGTGGGGTGGATGGCCTGGAGATCGGCGTCGGAGACGTTCACCGATTCCCGCAGCGAGACCTCGTCCCACGCCACCTCATCGTCGAGGTCCTCCTGCAGATCGGCGATGAAGTGCGCGGCGATGCAGCGGGAGGCGTGATCGGCGGGGTCGATCTCCGCCCAGAGCGCGTCCAGCTTCGGCTTCCGGGAATCCGGCTCCGCGGTGAGGGCGGCGTTCAGTTCGGTCATCAGGTTCTCCACGCTCCGGACCCTAGACCACGCCACCGACAATCTCAGCGCGGGCGGATTCGTCGGCCGTTCCGGGTGTGGCGGGGCACCGGCACCGCTACAAAGGGGAGGTGAGACGAATTCTGGCATCGGCCCTCCTCGTGCTGCTCACCCTGTCCGTCGGGACCGTCCCGGCCGCGTACGCCGCGGACGTCGAGGCCGCGATCGCGCGCGGAATGACACTGGTGGGTACCGATACCTTCGGCGAGTACGGCTGCGAGGACTTCGTCGATTTCGCCTACGGCCGCACCACCGCCAACGGCATCCCCCGCGATCATGCGCGGTCGTTCTACGAGGCCCTCGCCGCCAAGGGGCTGGGCCATCCCGAGCTTCCGGCACCGCGCGGCGCGCTGGTCTTCACCGAGAGCGATTACGGCTTCCACGTCGATATCTCGCTCGGCGACGGCACCTATCTCAGCGGCGCCGTGCAGGGCCTGGCCCGCGGGCTCGGGGACGGCAGTCAGATCCAGATCATCGATGCGCCGAATCCGCGGCCGCACCGGCTACTGGGCTGGGCCCACGCTCCCTGGAAGTAGTGCGGCGCAGCGTCGCAGGCGGTCGAGCCACCAGTCGCGGCGCTCACCCGTCTCCTCGACGGCGGCGATGGTGGCCTCGTCGGGGTCGACCGCGGCCACGCGCAGCGCACCGTCGACCACAGGGTGCGTGCCGAGGTCGGCCGTGAAGAAGCCGCCGGTGCCCAGCCCCGCCGCGTTCCCCTCGGGAATCGCTGCGGCCGCGGCGATACCGGCGGTGAGGCCGACAGCGGTGTCGAGCGCGGAGGAGACGGTCACGCGCACGCCGGCGGCGGCGCGGAGCTTGGCCGCCACGTCGAGCACCGCCCGGACCCCGCCCAACGGCGGCACCTTGACCACCGCGACGTCGGCGGCACCCAGCTCGGCGACGCGCATGGGATCGTCTGCGCGGCGGATGGATTCGTCGGCGGCCACATCACAGGCGCCGGCGAGGAGGGCGCGCAGTTCGGCCAGTTCCTCGACGGTGCGGCAGGGCTGTTCGGCGTAGTCCAGCGGCCCCTGCTCCAGGATCCGGCTGATCACGGCGTACGCCTCGGGCACCGTCCAGCCGCCGTTGGCGTCGATGCGGACGGCACCGTCCGGCCCGAGGGCGGCGCGCACGGCGGCCACGCGGGCCACGTCGTCCTCGGCGCTCTGCCCCTTCTCGGCCACCTTCACCTTGGCCACCCGGCAGCCGGGGAACCGGGACAGCACCTCGGGGACCTGCGCGGCGGTCACGGCGGGCACGGTCGCGTTGATGGGCACGACGGTGCGCACCGGGTCCGGGAAGCCCTCGTACGCCGCCTCGATGCCGGCCCGCAGCCAGTTGGCCGATTCGATGTCGTCGTACTCCGCGAACGGGGCGAATTCGCCCCAGCCGGCGGGGCCGCGGAAGACAACGGCTTCGCGAGCAGTGATGCCGCGGAAGCGGACCCGCATCGGCAGCCGGACCACGCGGGCGGAGGCGAGGAGTTCGTCGACGTCGACCATGCCCCCAGGGTAGGGGGCGCGAGTGCTAGGCGCTGTAGTCGTAGAAGCCTGCGCCCGTCTTGCGACCGAGCCGGCCCGAATCGACGTACTCGTGCAGCAGGCGGCGCGGCCCCTCGGGCAGGTTCGGATTCTCGGCGGCGTAGTGGTTCTCGATGTCGAGCACCACGTCGAGGCCCACGTTGTCCATCATCTGGAAGGGGCCCACGGGCATGTGCCAGTTGACCTTGAACATGCCGTCCACGTCTTCGGCGGTGGCGACGCCCTCGGCCACCACGGCGAGGGATTCGCGCTTGATGGCGGCCCACACCCGGTTGAAGATGAAGCCGGTACTCTCCTTCTTGGCCTCGAACGGGATCACGCCGAATTCGGGGAGGATCTGCAGGAGCGAGTCGATCAGCTCACGGGAGGTCTCGCCGTCGGACATGAGGTCGACCGCGTTCGCGGTGGGCGGCATGTAGAAGTGCATGTTGAGGAAGCGGGTCTTGTCGGTGATCCGCTCGTCCATGAGCCGCGAGGCGTAGGAGCTGGAGTTGGTGGCGAAGATCGCGTCGGCGGGTGCGGCCTCGTCGATCTGGCCCCACAACGGGATCTTGATGTCGAGCCGCTCGGGGACCGCCTCAATGATCAGCCAGGCGTCCCGGACGGCGGCGGCCAGATCGTCGTGGGCCACGGCGCGCCCCACAGCACCGGTTCCGCGCTCGGTGATGATGCCCGGAAGGGTCTGCGCCACATAGTCGACGGCGGCCTGTGCCTGCGTGGCGTCGGGGTCGTAGACGCGGGCCTCGCCACCGCGGCTGCAGAACATGAGGGCGATGCGACGGCCCAGTGTTCCGGCGCCGATCACGGCGACGGGGCGGTTCTTGATCGCGTCGAAGGTGTACGCGTAGTTCATGGCTACTCCTGATGGGTGAGGGAAGTCAGGCGCGGGCTGCACCGCGGGTCGCGGTGGCCGGGCTGCCGATCATCGAAGTTGATTCGATCACTTAAGTAATCGTACTCCGGGTGGACGGCCCCGGTTCACGCCACCCGGTGGCGGCCGACAGTAGAGTCGGACGGGTGACTTTCAATCCCGAGCTGTGGAAGCCCGTCCCGGGCTTCGAGGACCTGACGGACATCACCTACCACCGGCACATCAGCCAGGGCACGGTGCGCGTCGCGTTCGACCGCCCGGAGGTGCGCAACGCCTTCCGACCGCACACCGTGGATGAGCTGTACTCGGTGATGGACCACGCGCGGCGGTCGGCCGATGTGGGCGCGGTGCTGCTGACCGGTAACGGTCCGGCACCGAAAGACGGGGTGTGGGCCTTCTGCTCCGGTGGCGATCAGCGGATTCGTGGGCGCAGCGGGTACCAGTACGCGACGAGCCACGACTCCGATGTCGCGGGGGCGACCGCGGACGGCGTCGACGAGGCCAGGGTGAAGGCCGAGGGCGGCCGGCTGCACATCCTGGAGGTGCAGCGGCTGATCCGGTTCATGCCGAAGGTGGTGATCGCGCTGGTGAACGGCTGGGCCGCCGGCGGCGGGCATTCGCTGCACGTGACGTGCGATCTGACGCTGGCCTCGCGGGAGCACGCGAAGTTCAAGCAGACCGATGCCGATGTGGGCAGCTTCGACGCCGGCTACGGCAGCGCCTATCTCGCCAAGCAGGTGGGCAACAAGTTCGCGCGCGAGATCTTCTTCCTGGGCGATGTGTACAGCGCCGAAGACATGCACCGCATGGGCGCTGTGAACCGCGTCGTGGATCACGACGAACTGGAGAACGTGGCGCTGGAGTGGACCGCGAAGATCCTCGGCAAGAGCCCGCAGGCGCAGCGAATGCTGAAGTACGCCTTCAATCTTCCCGACGACGGCCTCGTGGGGCAACAGCTCTTCGCCGGTGAGGCGACCCGCCTGGCCTACATGACCGACGAGGCTGTGGAGGGCCGGGATTCCTTCCTAGAGAAGCGCGCCCCCGACTGGTCACCGTTCCCCTACTACTACTAGCCGACGCTAGTGCAGAGTTAAAGCTAGTGCAGATCGATCACATGAGCTGCGATCGCGCCATCTTCACACCTCGCACAACCCACACAACTCCGTAGTAAATCGCAAAAAATGAAACCGGGACAACGAACCCAAATTGCCATCGCTGAGGGATGCTCCCAAAGTTTACGTACGCCATAGTAACCATAGTCAGCGTGAGTGCGCCCGAGACGATCATGAGGACTGCCAATACAGGCCCGGAGGTCTCTCCATTCGCATCCGCCGCAGGTTGCACATCACCGATCGATTCACTCATAAACCCGCCTCCTGGTAAATCATCTGTCACTCCCGTTCTCATTTTCTCCAAAGGTAAACCTTCCGAATCTTGCGAAAAGCTCCGTTGCCACAACGGGTGAACTAAGCGCGGCAATTCGCGTATCTTCGTCATCGCACAAATTCTCAATTGCGACCAGCATCGCTTCACTGTCTACGTGATAGCGAACAGGATGCACTTCAACCCTGATTTGCGTGCCGCAATTTGAGCCAGACTCTCGATCAACCAACAGTTCGACTATCGGATATGCGCCTCGGAGGATGGGTCTGATATCTTCTATTTCACTCCATCGAACCATTGTATTACGCACCCACAGGTTCTGCTTTGTGAACATAAATTCAGGGTCTGTTATTCTGCTAGTATTCCATAGACCCAACATTCCACCAACAATCCACGAAAACCAGAATAGCGTAAGGAATATGCTTCCTAGGCTTTCTACGCCTCCGAGTGTGGCAACCCCGAGAAAACCGTCTAAGATAACTAGTGTTGCGACTGCCATAGGAAAGAGTTTTGTAACCGAGATCGCCGATCGTATCGCAATCTCCGGACCTCGGTCCGGAGATGCTGCAGTCCAATCAACTAGCGGGGGCGCGTTACGTCGCACCCGAATATTGCACACGCCAGCCAATGCGATCGTGAAACCTGTCACCATGAGTGAGAGCGCAAACCAATCATTTAGGTCGTCGAGCGACCCATTTGGCCCGACGATTTCGACGGTCAATCCCACAACACCTAGCAATAGAAATGTCGCCAGAACTGCTGCAACGAACCAACACAATCGAATCTTCCAAACCGGCCACTCAACGGGCCAGCTCGAATCAATCGCTTCAGACCTTGAGATCATGGCTCACCAGAATTTCAGTTTCGACGCAGCTTTTCCAATTCCACTCGCTGCCGACAGGACAGCCTTCTTCGTCCCATCATACCCTCTATTGACAATTTCCGTACCAACGCCAGATCCGATAACGGCGCCTACCGCGCCAATTCCCGCGCCGGCCAAAGTCCCTACCCCTGGAAATAGCATCGTCCCGATCGCCGCACCCGCGGCCGCTCCGCCTAGACTTCCCAGCCCCTTTGCGAACGCCTTGTCTGCCGGCGCGCCGCTTTTGGCCTCTTGATACGACTGATACATGGTCGTCGCCGCACCAATTCCAGGCAGACGCTTAGATGCAGAGGAGAGCAGATTTCCTGCCTTGCCTAGCGCATTGGCCTTAACGCCGTTGACAGCCGATGACGCTCGATCGGCGATCTTGGTCGGGTTGTACCACGGTTTCTGTGCAGCCCTTTCCGCCGCCATCGTTGCCTTCTGGCTCGCCGCGCGCTCTGCCGCAATCACTTGCGGGGTCAGCTTCTTAGCTGCCGGCGCAGCAGCAGTGAGGGCAGAATTGGCAATGGACATAGGATTGCCATCCGCTCCGATGTTCTTAGCTGAGTCAACTGCGAAGTTGACCGCATTTTCCACGGCTTCTTTCCCCTTGTCGGTCACCTTGTTGCCGGACGCAAACATACTGGTGTCTGACATAAGTGAGACGTCCTGACGATTGATTCCGTCAGAAGGCGCATCGTCATACGAATCTTGTCCCCCTTCTGAACCGCGCTGCGATGTCTGCGCCCTCGGCACTCCATCGACGTCTCGCTGAGATGCCGGAGTCGCTTGTCGCCCGACAGCAACACCACCGTGATCACCAGGCTCAGCCCGACCGGCTTCTCCGCCTGTTCCGTTGACTCCCGGTGCCGCACCCGGCTTGCGGCGGCCGGCAGCGATGGCGGCCGCCTCACCAACTAGGTAGGCCCACGACGGGGCACCGCCTTTGCTGTCTCCGCCGCCGGGGCCGGTACCGCCATGGTCGGAGCCCGAACCGCCGCTCCCCGGGGCAGCTCCGCTACCCGCGGCGCCGGGAGCCGGGCACTGCGACTGGGTCTGGGTCACCGTCACCGTCGGCTGACCCGACGTCTGCTGACCGGACTGCGTGGGCTGCCCCGACTGCGTGGGCTGACCGGGCGCGGTGGTGCGCACCGGACTCTGCTGCTGATTCCCCTGTCCCTGGCCGGGTTGCTGGCCCTGACCGGTCGGGTTCCCCGGAATGTTCGGCGCCTGCTGACCCGGCGTACCGAACTGCGGAGTCTGCGCCTGAATACCGTCACCGCTATTGCCGCCGCTGCCCGCAGGCGAGGTCGCGATCCCATTGTTGTCCTGACCGCTGCCCTGATTGCCCTGCTGACCACCCGGCGCGGTCGTCTGCTGCGCCGGCGGAGTGATCGTTAAATCCGGACCCGGCCCCGGACCACAGGTCGCCGGACCACCACCCGGACACGGCGCCGCCGAAGCAACCCCCGCACCCGGACCGGTCGCGGCGAAGCCCATCATCCCGACCGCCACCACGATCCCAGCCACCGCAGCCGCGGCACGCACCTGCTCCGGCGCGGGCGCTCCCACCCCCGCCGAGCGGAGCTTGCTCAGACCGGTGAAGAAGATCCGCCCGACGATCACCATGATCAACCAGAACGTCAGAAACACCACCGGCACCGGCGTGAACCGCGGCGCCTCGATGGAGAACATCACCCCACCGACCATCCCCGCCAACCCGATCACCGTCAGGAACGCACCCTGCAAGCGCTGCTGCGCCACCGAGCCGTCATTACCGTCGCGGGTGCCGCCGTTCGCGGCACCAACGGGCTTCCCCCGAGCATGCGCTGCCACAGACCTCACTCACCTTCCATCTTCACGAACACCAGCCCCATCGACCATGAGGCCGGAAAGAGGGATTGCGCCCGACGCGGGCACTGATAGACCCAGTTCGCCACCGATCCACAACCGGGTCAACCGGCATTGGCGCTCCGATCCGCGCATATTCGCTGCTCACGGGACATATCCGAGCAATTCATATAGCGCCCCGGTTGAACGGCATCAGCCCGTTCAACGGCATATAGCGGTCCCCTATATGCCCAGGTCATCGCTGACAACACGCCATGTCGCGCTACTCGGCAGCCAGACGCCCCGGCCTCGTCCAGAACTCGATCCCCCACTTGGCGCCAGCGCACCGCGGCCGCAGCACCCAGCCGAAGCCGGGGCTTCTGCCTGGAGAAGCGCGCCCCGACTGGCCGCCATCCCCCTGGTACTACCGATCGATCATCTCCGCCAGGAATCAGCGACCACTTTCAATCCCTCAACTTCCTTCAAGCGCACGAATAGATCGTCACGGATACACTCGATCCAATTGGGATATCTTCGGGCGGACGCACGGTCAACATTGAATATATCCGCTGCGGAGAAGCTGCTTCAGGTAGGGAAGTGAGTGCATCTAGGGTTGAGAGAACATTGTTGGTATCGATGAGATATCCAAACGCCGTCATGTACTCAGAAGCACTCCCAATATCTTCGCTCGAGAATCGAACTGATGGGGCGCCTCGTGGAGGCTCAAATAGTCCGTAATTGAGTTTCTCGAATGGGATCGTTACACCGCGCGCGGTGATCACGTGCTGCGACTCGATTACGAATGCCCCTCGATTCCGAAAAATTATGTATGCGATCACCGTCGCAACTACAGTTCCGAGTAGCGCCACAGGCAGCACCATCCCAGATCTTTGAGTGCCGTCAGTTGCGCCGACACTCAGTCCTACTGCGAGCACAGCAATGCTTGCGACAAGATAGGTAGCGGAGTTTCTCCACCACGGTGCCTGGCCTATTCGAACACCGCTCCCATGAACACAAATTGTGCTGTTGCGTGATCCAACCTGGGGAGAAAGCATACCAACAAACAGTAGAATCATTCCAATACTACAGATCACCACTCCCGGCATCGATCCAGCTATGCCGATGATCAGCCCAAGAGTTCCGAGCGCCGCACCTAAAAGCGGTCCCGCGAGAGGCTTCCACTGATTCGAATAGTTGGTCCACACGAAATGTGACTCGTTTCCTTCTGCCAAAGCCAGTCCATCCCCTTCGCCGTAATCCAAGACGTTCCTCCATCCCGACGATAGCCCCTCCAACCGCACCGATCACAGTGATCAGCGACACTGGATCCGATTCCAACTGCCGTAGCGACTGTTTCGCACACGATTGCCTCGCTGTCACTGTTTCCGTCTTGTATGTCAGAAAGAATCGCGGGCACCAGAGCACCCAGCCGAGACCGGGATTCCTGCCAGGAGAAGCGCGCCCCGACTAGTCGCCATCCCCTCAGTACTACCGATCGATCATCTCCGCCAGGAATCAGCGATCACGATCAGAATTCCCCGACTCAGAGGCCCGGTCTTCCCGGCGCCGTCTGCGCTCGTCCCTCCACTCCTCGAACCGCGCGGACGGCTCCTCGACACCGACCTTGTACCTGAAGACCGCCACCAAAACGAACTCGACATAAGAAAATGCGGTTGCACGACCATTGCCCGGCTCCACCTTCTCCACACCGAAGTAGGTGAGGTACGCCCCCAGGAGAAGCACGACGACCGACAGCAAGAGCACCCCAGGCCTCGGCCAGGGGAATCCCAGCGCGAAGACTATCGCCCCACACACCAACACCGCGATCAGGACCACAATCAACATCACGACCTCAACTCTCCCGGGACCGAAGCATCTCTTCCAACGCTTTCGGACCCCGCTCCGACTGAAAGCCGCGAAGTGACTCACGTTTGCGATTCACCGAACACAGGCTGATCAATCGCGAAACTAGCCATCTCCTTTGAGCAAGATTTCGGTAGCTTCCTCTTTGTCAGGAAACCTGAAGCCCAAAGGAACTCCTCCCCATGGATATATCGAGTCACCCATGGAGATACTCCAATTCTGTGGAACCTCGTTGAAGTCAAACCATTCGTCACCGAGCCACAGCGACCAATGATCTTCAGCCGGAAATGAACTTCCCCATCGCACATAGATCCGACTGCCCGAATCAACAGCTGCCGTCAACCATCCAGGGAATTGCTCGCTTATCCGAAAGTCGACAGGTTCATCCAGGAGCTTCCCTAAGTCATCAACTCTTGAGCTAGCGATGTCTTCGTACACTCAGCTTCACCTCATCGGATAAAGAAGGCTTTTTCGATTCGGAGTCGGCCAATAGGGTTCTCGTCGTCTTGCACGGCTTGATGATCGTCGAACTACTTGCCGGCAGGAATATCGTCGACCTTTACATCCCATTTCGCTTCATCGCCTTGGACGTTTGTGATGGTTGCAGTCATGCCGATACTACCTCCACCTTTGTTGATAACACACCTCTGCGACCTGCCGATCTCGGCCTTCAATGGGCCGTCGCAGACAACAGAATCTGGTGTAACCCCGACCTCTTTGGCGAGAATTTCAGAAGATCGACTTTCCAGTTTTTCCTTTGAAATTTCCGAAGTCGAAGCCTTCACGGTTACGCCCACTGACGGCCCGACAGACCGGGTGTCTCCAACCGAGAACGAGCACCCTGCAAGCGCGGTTACCACAGAGGCCGCAACAGAACGTCGTAGAATCCGCCCCGAGCATTTTGCATCAAAAGAAACGAGCCACATTCGAGCCCTCCCTTTCCTACATCAATCCCAACGTTCCCAGGTCGCGGGCAAGACCACTGGCCGCGACGCTGCTGAACCCGCCCGGACCTCACGCCACCACCCCCAGGGCAACCCCGAGCCCGAGCACCATCACTGACAGCACCACGATCACGGCCATCACGATCTGATGCACCCGCAGTTCCGACACCGCGGCGGACTGCGACGCCTCCCAGAACTCGATCGCCGACGCCGGGATCTGCGACCCGGTCGCCACACCGAATCGGAAGCCCGCATCACCGGAATCCGCGCTAGCCAAGGTTGTGAGCGCATCCGCAGTCAGTTCGAGACGCGTGTGGTCGTACAGCCACGCGCGCGGACGATCGGCCGCGCTCCAGCGCTGCGCATCGTGCTCCAGGCCGGTCCGAACGATGAGGGCCGGATACGCGTCCGCAACCCACCGGGACAATCGCGGCCACGTCTCGATCAGGCCGGAGTCCACCACCGCGACGTGCCCCGATCGGGCCTCGTCCTCGACCGAACGAACAACGGGCTCCACGAGGACGCCCAGGTCGATCAGCTCCGCCACGACGTCGCCCACGCCGCCGGTTCCGGAGTGCGCGGGCGCCCACGCCCGGGGCACCACGGCCCCGTCGACGGAGGTCTCCAGGCAACCGACGAGCACGGTCCTCGCCGCCTCGACCGCCCCGGCATCAGAGGCCTGCGCCCAGCGCTCGCCGGACGCGGCGATCTGTTCGAGCGCGGGCGCCTTGACCTCCTCGCCGGCGGCGGCATCGAACAGGCCCTGCCACTGGCGCACCGTCAGCACACCGGCTTCGTGCGCGGTGCTCGCACCGGTCCGGATGCGTTGGTGCGCACGGTCGGTCAGCTGCACGAGCAGCGGCTCGATCGTCGCGAACTCGCTGGGGAAATGCCTTCCTGTGCGCCAGTGCGAGATCGTTCCCGCACTGACGCCCACCTGACGCGCGACCTGCGCGACCGTCGGGGAGCCCGCCGCCACGAACAACTGCCGCAGCGATGCCGCGAAGACCTCCTCGTCCGCGCTGCGGTCGCGCTTGCCCACCATGACCGGCTGGACTAGGTGCGGCCGCCGCGAACCGCTGCCCAGATGGCCGAGAATCCCCCGACCACGAGCTGGCTCGCAACCAGCATCACCAGGACGAACACGACGAAGACGGCCGGCATCGTCCAGCGCTCGCCCCATTCGTTCAGGTGCTCGACCGCGAATCCGCAGCCCACCAGCATGGCGAGCCCGATCACGAAACCGAGGGCCTTGAGCGCCAGGGTCCGCATCGCCTCGGCTTCGTCGTTGCCCGGTTGCTGCGCCGCTTGCGGATCGGCCTGCGCCCCCGCCGCACCCTGACTCCGCTGCACCGGAATCTGTTGTGTATCTGCCGTATTGATGTCAGTCATTGCGGTCCACCCCTCCACAGATGTTGATCGTCGTCATGGCACGCGTTACGGGCGGGTGATGAAGATCGGCTTGCCGTACGTGGTGATCGAGTCGTCCGTACGGTCGGTCTGCAGCGCGATGGTCGCGTACGAGCGCACCTGAACGCCGCCGATGCAGTTGTCGACGGCCACGCGCACCTCGCGGGTGTACGTCGCGGCGTCGGGGCCCTCGAGGTTCTTCTTGGCGTACGGGATGTCCTTGCTGGTGCCTGGCTTGATCACGCCCGAGATCGACCCGGTCTCGGTGAGCGTGTTGCCCACGGTGGCCGAGATCCCCGGCGTCACACCGGCGGACACGCTGCCGCCGCCACTGCCACCGGTGGTGCCGCCCTGCCCCGTCGCGGTGCCCGTGAGGTTCGCGGTCACCGACGGCGTCACGCCCACGTTGGTGGCGTTCGAGATGCTGCCGCCCACCGTGAGGCTGTCCGCGGTCACGGCGCAGCCCACCTGGAGCCCCGTGGTGAGAACCGCGGACTTCACCTTGGACTTCGGCGGCTTCTTGGGATCGGCGACGGACACCGTGGCCTCGCCGCCGATGGTCGAGAAGGCCTCGAAGGACTGCGGGGAACGGTTCAGAGGCGGCACCGAGCGCAACGCCTCGGAGGTCTTCGTGACCACCATCTTCCAGCCGTCGCGGGTCACCACCGTGCGCGAGCTGTCGGCGAACTCGTCGTCGGGCTTGGGCTTGGTATCGGCGGCCGGCTTCGGCGCCGGGTTGGGAGCCGCGGTCGCGATCGGCGCCATGGTGAGCGCCGCGGCGACGGCCGCGGCCGCACCGATCAGGGCATGTGTTGTGCGAGACGGCATGTGCTGCTTCCTCCAGGTTGTCGGACGCGGCAACCCACGGGCTCGGCCCGCTGCACTGGCGCGTCCCCCCGTGGAACGAAGCCCGACGTGCAAGCGCTGCGAGCGCGGTCCGTCTTCCGCAGGCCGATGACCGGCGGGGCTGCCGACACCGGGCCTCACCTCCCGTGAGAACCCGGCGGGGTATGCGAGCTCCCCCGCGTAACCACCCCGGGATCGACCCCGACGATGTCGCGTTGAAACTTGCTTTACCTAAGAGGAGGTTAAGTGAATTCGTACAACTTTGCAAGTACCGGATTCTTATGAGTACTGCAAATGTTAGATTTACTGATTAGAGACAGGCGCTCGTTGTCCACGCTCGCGACCTCTCGAGTCACGGTAACAACCACCACCACCGGTCACTAGATACCTTCACGAAACTGTCACAACCGCGGCTCGCGGCGGAGGTCAGCGATCAGCTTTGGCAACCTGCTTGCGCAGGGTCTCCCAAAACGGCTCCGCCGGCCCGACAGTGCGCACCACCACGGTCACCTGCCGCACGTTCACGTAGGCCACGCGCTGCTCACCGGACGCGTTCCAGTACAGACGAGGGGCGAAGCGTACGAGGTCGGCGGGCACGCCGACCGCGGCGAAGGCCTGCTCCGAATCCCCTGGCGCACACCGCTCCAGCAGATTCCCGAGCTGGACCGCGGCGGGCTTGGACAGCACGGCGACGGTGAGCGTGTACCTCCCGCGCGAGGCGAACGCCTCCTGGCTGCGCGCGCCGCGGGTGGCGGTCGCGGCGGCCGCGGTCGCGTTCAGGCACGCGGTCGACAGATCCCCCGACGGGACCATCGCGATCTCCCCCGATTGTTCGCGACTCTGATACCCCGCGTAGCCCCCGGGCAGCTCGTCGGCGCCGAGCACGGACGAGGGCGCCGCGGCGGCCGGCGCCGCCATCACCAACCCTGCTACCAGCATCGACAGTGCGCCCACGGCGCCCCCGACGGCCCGCCGACCCGCGATCCCGCTGTCCTTCGTCACATCTGTTCTCCCGCTCCGTGTGCGCTTTGTCGCACTATCTATTGTGTTTGTCGCACCTTCAGTACGGAACCGCATGCGGAAGTGGGGATCGTCACTCTTTCTCCGCGGTCTACTCTGACGCCATGGAGCGATGTATCTTCTGCGCCATCATCGCGGGCGAGGCACCGGCGGCGGTGGTCTGCGAGACGGACGATCTGATCGCCTTCCTCGATGCGCGGCCGATGAGCCGCGGCCACACCCTCGTGGTACCCAGGCGGCACGCCGCCGGCCTCCGCGATCTCGACGGTGCGCTCGGCGAGCGCATGTTCGGGCTGGGGCACCGTCTGGCCCGGGCGGCCCGCGAGGGAGCCCTCGCCGCCGACGGGGCGAACCTCGTCCTCAACGACGGGCGCGCCGCGTTCCAGACCGTCGATCACGTTCACCTGCACATGATTCCGCGCTATGCAGGCGATCGCGGAGCGATCCTCGGGCGGATCGTGCGGCGCAAGCCCCGCTCCTCCGACGATGCCGCGGAGCTGCTGCGCCGAGGCATCACCGCCTAGTCCGGTATCAGCAGATCCCTGAACTCCGGTTCCACCTGATACGAGGCGATCAGGACGGCGACCACCGTCAACAGCCACAGCCCGACGAGCATGCCGCACACGACGAGGTTCGCGCGCCGGTAGTGCACCACCACGGCCACGAACTCGCGGAGGAAAGCCGCCGGACGGAAGTACAGAGCGGTCGGTGACCCGAGGGCGGTCGCGGGCAGGCCCAGCTTGCGGGTCAGTGATCCGGCACGCAGCGCGTGGAAGCTGCTGGTGGTCACCAGCATCCGGGTCCACTCGATACCCCGCTCATCGAGCAGATCGGCGGTGAAGCGCAGGTTCTCCTCGGTGGTCGTCGACCGGACCTCCCGCAGCAGCCGCGCCGGTGGCACCCCCTGCGCCTCGGCGTACCGCGCCATCGCCTCGCCCTCGGCGATCTGCTCGTCCTCCCCCTTGCCTCCGGAGCACACCAGCACCGGATCGCCGCCCTCGGCCACCAGACGCCGGAACTCCGTGATCCCCAGGTCCATTCGCGACCGCAACAGCGGCGTCAGCTGATCGCCGTTCAGGCCGGACCCGAGCACCACCACCACATCGCCGTCGCGGGTGCCGGGCAGCCGGCGGTGCACCACGGTGTAGCCGGTGTAGGCGGCCAGTTGGAAGACCACCATGCCCCCGGGAATGAGGAGCGCGACGAGCAGCACGAGACGGACCGGGCTTCCGGGATCGACGGAGGTCACGGTCACCAGCACGTAGCCGCCGATGACCACCTCGGTGAGCAGCGCCGCCCCCATCGCCGCCGGCACCAGGGTGGCCAGGCTGAGCCCCTCGCGCCGAATCACCACCAGGCTGTTGACGAGCAGGGCCACACCGATCACCACCAACCCGAACACACCGAGCGCGATGGGGCCGAGCACGAGCACGGTGGCGCCCGTCGGGTGGCCCGTCACGTACAACAACACTGCGCACGTGATCCACAGGCACATCGTGGCCGCGATCAGCCACAACCCGTTCGTCACCCGGCGGCGGTCCGTGACGACTCTGCGCAGCGACTCCGCCACGACGAGGGCCGTGATCACCACGGCGGTCCAGGCCACGATCACCATCCGAAGTTCACCATCGCAATCATGGGACCAGCGTACGGAGCGGGCGCGGCGGCCGGACCGGCCGAACGGATGATCCTCCGGTCCGAACGGATGGGTATGCGCGCGGCGCATGACTCCCGAGAACGACTACCCCACCCCCGGAGACTCCCCGCGCCGGAGACTCCCCGCGCCGGCTACTCGTCGTCGATCACACGGAAGGTGAAGGTCGTGCGGCCCAGCGTGAGCTCGTCACCGTCGGACAGCGGCAGTTGCCCGGCCACCCGACGCTCCCCGACATAAGTACCGTTCGAGGACATCAGGTCACGCACGGCGAAACCGCTGACGGCCCCCGTGATCACGGCGTGCTCGCGCGAGACCTTGGTGTCGTCGAGGCTGATGTCGTTGTCGGGCAGGCGCCCCAGGCGCACCTCGCCGTGCACCGGGTACTCGGTGCCGTCGGGCGCGATGAGCAGCCCCTTGGGCCCGCCGGGCTCCACCACGGCATCGGTCTCGGTCTTCTCGAAGGCGCGGCCGCCCCCGGGCTGCGCGGGACGTGCCTGGGCGAAGGCGAGCTGCTCCTGCCGCAGCACCTTGCCCTCCAACTCCACCAGCGCGGGCGTGGGATCCGCGCCGAGCTCGTCGGCCAGTGTGCGCCGCAGATCGCGCGCTGCCTCCAGGGCGTCGGCCTGGCGGCCGGTCACGTACAACGCCGTGATCAGCTGGCCCCACAGCGGCTCCTGGAGCGGATGCTCCGAGACGAGGCGCCGCAGGTCGCCGATCACCGAACCCGCACGCCCCGCGGCGATCTCCGCGTCGTACATCGCGGACTGCACCGCGGCGCGCTCCTCCGCCATCCCGATCGCGAAGTTGTCGGCGAACTGCAGGCCGCGCAGATCGGCGACGGCGTCGCCACGGAACTCGGCGAGCGCGGAGGCGAACATCAACGAGGCCTGGTCGTAGCGGCCCGCGGCGGCCAGTTCCGCGCCGCGGCGGCGGGCCGCGTCGAAGCGCCCCACATCGGATTGTTCGGGCTCGAGATCGAGCCGGTAGGTCGACCCCGAGGTCACCAGCAGCGCGTCCAAACCGGAACCGGCACCGGGCCCGCGCAGCGCCTTGCGCAGGCCGCTCACGAACACCTGCAGGCTCGCGCGTGCCGACGCCGGCGGATTGCCGTCCCACACCTGCTCGCTGAGCGAGTCCACCGTGACCGCGCGGCCCCGGTTCATCACCAGCAGCGCGAGCACCGACCGCGGCTTGACGCCCGACACCTCGTTCGCGGCGCCGTCCACCGACAGCGAGACCTGGCCCAGCACTCGGATATCCAACGACGCCATGCGGGGAATCCTAATCCGGTGCCACTTCCAGTTCACCGACACGCGCGTGAATCGGACAGATCGGACATGCTGAGCCTATTCTGAGAGCCGCCTGAATGAACATTCGATGAACTGTGGACACGGCGTACGAAAACTGCAGGTCAGGAGGATGTCAGCCCCGTCTCACCCGTTTGGTGGAATCGGCACTCGGACCGCAAGATTCTCACCATGAACAGCGAACTGATCATCTTGCTGTTGGTGATCGTGACGGCCCTCGCCTTCGACTTCACCAATGGCTTCCACGACACCGGCAACGCGATGGCCACCTCCATCGCCACCGGCGCCCTCAAGCCCAAGACCGCCGTCTCGCTCTCGGCGATCCTGAACCTGGTCGGCGCCTTCCTGTCGGTCGAGGTGGCGCTCACCGTCACCAACGCCGTGATCAAGATCCAGAACAAGGACGGCTCGCCGAAGGCGGAGTTCACCGCCAACCACGGCCGCGCGCTGCTCATCATCGTGCTCGCCGGCCTCATCGGCGGCATCGTCTGGAACCTGCTGACCTGGCTGCTGGGCCTGCCCAGCTCCAGCTCGCACGCGCTGTTCGGCGGCATGATCGGCGCCGCGATGGCCGCCCTCGGCACCGGTGGTGTGGTGTGGATCGGCCAGGGCAAGCTCGACGGTGTCATCGGCAAGGTCGTGCTCCCCGCGCTGTTCGCCCCCGTGGTCGCGGGCCTCGTGGCCGCGGTCGGCACCTACCTGATCTTCAAGATCGTCGCCGGTGTGGCCGAGCGGTTCACCGAGGAGGGCTTCCGCTGGGGCCAGATCGGCACCGCCTCGCTGGTCTCGCTGGCGCACGGCACCAACGACGCGCAGAAGACCATGGGCGTGATCACCCTGGCCCTCATCGGCTACAGCGCCGGCACCCCCGAGGCCCGCGGCGGCCTGCTGTTCTGGGACAACACGCACGGCGTCCCGCTGTGGGTGAAGGTCTCGGCCGCCGCCGCCATCGCGCTCGGCACCTTCCTCGGCGGCTGGCGCATCATCCGCACCCTGGGCAAGGGCCTCATCGAGATCAGCGCGCCGCAGGGCATGGCCGCCGAGGCCTCCTCGGCCACCGTCATCCTGGTGTCCAGCCACCTGGGCTTCGCGCTCTCCACCACCCACGTGGCCACCGGCTCGATCCTCGGCTCCGGCGTGGGCAAGCCCGGCGCCAAGGTGCGCTGGAACGTGGCCGTCCGGATGGTGGCCGCCTGGTTCATCACCCTCCCCGCCGCCGCCCTCGTCGGCGCGATCATGTGGGTCGTCGCCGCGAAGATCCCCGGCCTGGCCGGCCCGGTGGTCGCCTTCCTCATCCTCTGCGCCCTGTCCGGCTACATGTACTGGCGCGCACAGCAGCAGAAGGTCGACTCCAACAACGTCAACGCCGAGTGGGACGACGACAGCAACTCGGTCGTCCCCGCCGACGAGAAGATTGCGAAGGTCTAAGACATGGAAACCATCTCCCTCGCCCTCAATGCGGTGTGGAAGGTCCTCCTCGTGGGCCTCATCCTCGGCGCCGGCCTGCCCGCCCTGTTCGCCGTGGGTGTCCGCGGCCTCGCCATCGGCAACGGCCACGAGCAGGAGGACGGCACCGTCCACAAGCCGAACCCGCTCGGCAACGTGATCGCCGCCATCGCCTTCCTCATCGTGATCGTCGCGATCGTGCTCGCCGTGGCCATGGTCGTCTCGTCCGGCTACGGCTACAAGATGAGCTTCGAGAACATCTACCCCACGTTCACCAAGAAGTAGGAGTAGCGCGATGACCACCGAGAACACCCAGGACGGCGTCCTCACGCAGGTGCTCGACTGGCTGCGCGCCGGGTACCCCGAGGGCGTGCCGCCGAAGGACTACTTCCCGCTGCTCGCGCTGTTGCAGCGGTCGCTGTCCGAGGACGAGGTCAACGCGGTGCTGGGGCGCCTGCTTGCGGCCCGTCCCGACGAGGTGCACAAGGACGAGATCGAGGCGGCCATCGCCAAGGTCACCCAGTCTCAGCCCAGCGACGAGGACCTCAACCAGGTGGCCTCGAAGCTCGCCGCCGGCGGCTGGCCGCTGACGGGTTTCACCAGCAACTGAAACAGACCGCTTTCCTTCTGTTCACCATCGTCGGCGAGGCGCCCCCTATCCTGGTCGCAGGATAGGGGGCCCTTTCCGTACCGGGCCGCCCGATGGTGCCGTACGACTTCGGAGGTGATCCGCAGATGAGTTCCGGTCAGGGCTTCATCGCGAAGATCGTCGATTGGCTGCGCGCCGGTTACCCCGACGGGGTGCCCAGCACCGACTATCAGCCCCTGCTCGCGCTGCTCGATCGACAGCTCACCAAGGAGGAGGTCAAGGAGGTCACCCGCGAGCTCATCGACGAGGTGCAATTGACCCCCGAGGGCGTCGAACCCATCACCAGGATCGACGCCGGCGTCGCGATCAGCGGGCACACCCACGAGCTGCCGCTGGAGAAGGACATCGCGCGCGTGCGCGAGCGCCTGGAGCGCAAGGGCTGGCCCTTCGACGACGATCCGCTGCGGACCGACGCGCCGCCCCAGGAGTGAACCGCCTCCGGGCCCTGCCCATCGACACCGTCGAATCCGCGGTGCCGCACCTGACGGCACTCCTCGACGGCACCGCCCCGGCATGGCTGCCCGTGCCCGCACGCGATCCGCGTGAGGCCGAACGGCTGACCACGGCGCTCGACGCGGGCGGCGCCATCGACGAGCGCGCCGCGCTGGTGGTGGCCACATCGGGCAGCACGGGAACCCCCAAGGGCGCCATGCTGACCCGCGAGAACCTGGCCGCCAGCGCCGCGGGCACCGCCGAGCGGCTCGGCGGGCCCGGACAGTGGCTGCTGGCGATGCCGCCGCACCACGTGGCCGGGGTCCAGGTGATGCTCCGCTCGCTCGCCGCCGGCTGGACGCCGGTGGGACTCGATGTGTCCCAGGGCTTCGCACCGTCGGATCTCGCCGGTGGATACGCGGCGATGACCGCGCCCCGCCGGTACGTCTCGCTGGTCCCCACGCAGCTGGTCAAGACCCTCGCCGACCCCGCCGCGACGCGGGCCCTGGCCCGGTTCGACGGCGTCCTGATCGGCGGCGCCGCCTGCCCGCCGCCGGTGCGGGAGGCCGCCCTCGCCGCGGGCGTGCGGATGGTGCGCACGTACGGGATGAGCGAGACCGCCGGCGGCTGCGTGTACGACGGTGCGCCCCTCCCCGGCGTGCGGGTGCGGCTCGACGGCCCCGAGGGACGCATCGTCCTCGGCGGCCCCACGGTGGCCCTCGGCTACCGCAACGCACCCGAGCACCCCGCGTTCGCCGAGCCGGGCTGGTTCCGCACCGATGACGCCGGAACCCTCTCCGACGGTGCGCTTTCCGTGACCGGACGGCTCGACGAGGCCATCTCGACCGGCGGCCTGACGGTGCTCCCCCAGGTGGTCGAGGCGGTCCTCGCCCGGGTGCCGGGCGTGGCCGAGGTCGCCGTCTTCGCGCAACCCGATCCGCGGCTGGGCCAGCGCGTGGCCGCGGCCGTGGTCGCCGCGCCCGGGGCGCCCGGCGCGACGCTCACCGTCGAACTGCTGCGCGCGGCGGTCGAGGCCGAGCTGGACCGCACGGCGGCTCCGCGGGCCGTGTACCTGGTGGACGAGCTCCCCCGGCGCGGGCCGGGGAAGATCGACCGCCGGGCGCTCGCGGCGCGATTCTCCGAAGACTGAGAGAATCGGGATACTGCCGGAATACGATCAACCCATGTCCCTCACACGTATCGG
This sequence comes from Tsukamurella strandjordii, assembly GCF_039525985.1. Taxonomy (NCBI): domain Bacteria; kingdom Bacillati; phylum Actinomycetota; class Actinomycetes; order Mycobacteriales; family Tsukamurellaceae; genus Tsukamurella; species Tsukamurella strandjordii. Next base: position 774,318 of record NZ_BAAAII010000002.1, read on the forward strand.
ACGGCGAATCGCGGCGGCACTGCTCACCTGCGCGCTGGCGACGAGCCTCGCCGCCGGAGTCGCGGAGGGCGCACCGTCGACCGTGTGGATGTGCCGCCCGGGCACCGCGAACCCGTGCACCCTGCCCACGGACACCACCGACCTCGGCACCGGCAGGGTGACCGCGCCGCCCAAGCCGAGCGCCGCGGACCAGCAGGTGGACTGCTTCTACGTGTATCCCACGGTCACGAATCAGGTGGCCCCCAACGCGAATCCGGTGCGCATGCCCGAGGTCGACTCGATCGCGCGCTTCCAGGCGGCGCGCTTCTCGAGCATGTGCCGCGTGTTCGCCCCGATCTATCCGCAGATGACGATCACGGGCCTCTCGCCCGCCATGCTGCTGCAGCTCAAGCAGCCCGTGCAGACCGCGTACACCGCGGTGCGCGATGCCTGGCGCGAGTACCTGGCGCGCGACAACAAGGGCCGCGGCGTGGTCTTCCTCGGGCACTCACAGGGCACGATGATGCTGCGCAAACTGTTGCGCGAGGAGGTCGATCGCACGCCCGCCGTGCGGGATCGCGTGGTGGGCGCATTCCTGATCGGCGGGAACGTGACCACCGCCGAGGGATCGACCACCGGCGGCGACTTCCAGAACCTGCCCCTGTGCACGCGCCGCGGCCAGTTCGGCTGCGTGGTGGGCTATTCCACGGATCTGGTGCCACCGGTGATCTCACTGTTCGGCAACACCGACATCGATCTGCTCTCGCAGACCATGGACCTGCCGCGCGGTCCGGGGTACCGGGTGGCGTGCACCGACCCCGGGCCACTGTCCGGGGAGACGGGGCCCGTGGGGGTCACGGTCCCCAGCGAGCCCTACGCCTTCGGGATCATCTCGACCCTCATGGGCTACACCACCTTCCCCGACGGCACACCCACCTCGGCGAGCACGTGGACGGTGAGCCGCGGCCGCGGGACCGGCGCGTGCGAATACGTGAACCGGCACAGCATGTATCGGATCACCATGACGGTGCCGCAGTCGATCAACGAGCTACCGTTGTTCGGCACCCACCTGCTCGACATGAACTTCGGGCTCGACCGGCTGGTGTCGCTCGCGAAGCAGCAGTCGCAGGCCTGGCTCCGGCGGTAGCAGATCACGCGCTCCGGCTGGGCGGAACAGGAATCTACAAATGTGTAGAATTGCTGGCGTCCACTCACCCACAGGAGCCCCGAGTTGAAGCAGAACATCGCAGCGCAGACCCCGCTGCTCAACCCCCGTGACATCGACTTCCTGGTCTACGAGTGGCTCGGCGCCGAAGAACTCACCAAGCACGAGCGGTACGCGGAGCACTCCCGCGAGACCTTCGACGCCGCCCTGGACCTCGCCGCCGAGGTCTCGGTGAAGAAGCTCTCCAACCACTACCGCGAGGCCGACGCCCACGAGCCCACCGTGGGACCCGACGGCAAGGTCGTGACGCTGTCCGAGACCGCCGAGGGCATCAAGGCCATCTTCGACTCGGGCCTGCTGACCGGTGAGATCCCCGCCGAGGAGGGCGGCATCGGCCTGCCCTCGGTGGTCGCGAAGGCCACCTTCGCCTGGCTCAACGCCGCCAACCTGCCCACCGCCGTGTACACCGGCCTCACCATGGGCAATGCGAACGTGATCCGCTCGTTCGGCACCGATGAGCAGAAGCGGCTGTACGTGGAGCCGATGATGGAGGGCCGGTTCACCGGCACCATGTGCCTGTCCGAGCCCGAGGCCGGTTCGGCGCTCGCCGATATCACCGCGCGCGCCGAGCGCCGCGAGGACGGCACCTACGGCATCACCGGCACCAAGATGTGGATCACCGGCGGCGATCACGAGATGACCGAGAACATCGTGCATCTCGTGCTGGCCAAGGTCCCGGGCTCGCCCGACGGGGTGAAGGGCATCTCCCTGTTCATCGTGCCCAAGTACCTGGTGAACGACGACGGTTCCGTGGGCGAGCGCAACGACGTGACCCTGGTGGGCCTGAACCACAAGATGGGCAACAAGGGCACCACCAACTGCCTGCTCGCCTTCGGTGACGGCACCCATCCGCAGCCGGGCGGCGGCGCCACCGGCTACCTGGTGGGCGCGGAGAACCGCGGCCTGATCCAGATGTTCCAGATGATGAACGAGGCGCGGATCGCGGTGGGCTACACCGCTTCCTCGATCGCGTACACCGCGTACCTTCAGTCGCTCGAGTACGCCAAGTCGCGCGTGCAGGGGCGTCCCGTGACCGCCTTCGACGGTCCGCAGGTGCCGATCATCGATCACCCCGACGTGCGGCGGATGCTGCTGGCGCAGAAGAGCTTCGCCGAGGGCGGGCTCGCCCTCACGCTGTACGCCGCGCGCCTGATCGACGAGGCCAACACCGCGCCCGACGATGCCAGCCGCGAGGCCGCCGAACGGCTCCTGGACTTCCTCACGCCCATCATCAAGAGCTGGCCGTCGGAGTTCGGCCTCAAGGCCAACGAGTACGCCATCCAGATCCACGGCGGCTACGGCTACACCCGCGATTACAACGTGGAGCAGCTGTACCGGGACAACCGGCTCAACGCGATCCACGAGGGCGCCAAGGCGATTCACGGCCTCGACCTACTCGGCCGCAAGGTCGCGCAGCACGGCGGCGCCTCCTTCGGCGCGCTGCTGGGCCGGATCGAGGCCACCGCCGCCCGCGCCGCCGCGGTGCCGGAGCTGGCCGATCTCGCCACGCAGCTGCGGGCCGCGTCGGGCCGGGCACTGGAGGTCACGATGACCGTGGGCGGCGCCGGCGATCCCGCGCTGTCGCTGGCGAACGCCACGTCCTATCTCGACGGGCTCGGCCACGTGGTGGTGGCGTGGCTGTGGCTGGACCAGGCGCTGGCCACGATCGACGAGGACGGCACCGCCAAGGACGATGCCTTCTACCGTGGCAAGCGGACCGCGGCGCAGTACTTCTTCGCGTACGAGCTGCCCAAGGCGCTCACCGAGTTCGACCTGCTCGCGAAGCTGGACCGCACCACGCTGGACTTGGACACCGAGGTCCTCTGACCGGGGTCCTCTGACCGGCCCGCCCCGAGGCCGACGGGGCACCGCCCCGCTATAGGGTTGCAAGCATGGCAACCCCGGCGCAGTGGCTCGAAGGAGCACGACCCCGCACGCTCCCCAACGCGATCGCCCCGGTGATCGCGGGTACGGGAGCGGCGGGGTACCTCGGCGAGGCCGTCTGGTGGAAGGCGCTGCTGGCGCTGGTGGTCTCGTTGTCGCTGATCCTGGGCGTGAACTTCGCCAACGACTACTCCGACGGCATCCGCGGGACCGACGATGACCGGGTGGGCCCGCTGCGGCTGGTCGGTTCGGGGCTGGCCTCGCCAGAGGCGGTGAAGCGGGCCGCGTTCGCGTGCTTCGGCGTCGCGGGAGTGGCGGGCCTGATCCTCAGCCTCACCTCGGCGTGGTGGCTGATCCTGGTGGGCCTGGCCTGCGTGGCCGGCGCCTGGTTCTACACCGGCGGTAAGAATCCCTACGGCTATCAGGGGTTCGGCGAGGTCGCCGTGTTCGTCTTCTTCGGCCTGGTCGCGGTGCTCGGCACCGAGTTCGTGCAGGCCGGCAGGATCGACGTGACCGGCGTGCTGTCGGCGTGCGCGATCGGCTCGTACAGCTCCGCCGTGCTGGTCGCGAACAACCTGCGCGATATCCCCACCGACACCGAATCGGGCAAGATCACGCTCGCCGTGCGTCTCGGCGACTCGAAGACCCGTGTGCTGTTCGGGATCCTGGTCGCGGTGCCCACGGCGCTGGGGCTCGCGATCGCCGCCGTCGCCACCCCGTGGGCGCTGCTCAGCCTGCTCTCGCTCCCCCTCGCCGTGCGCGCAGCGCTGCCGGTGCTGCGCGGCGGCCAGGGTCCCGCTCTGATCCCCGCCCTCGCGCAGACCGGCCTGGCGATGCTGGTGTGGTCGATCGGCGATGCGGTGGGGCTGTTCCTCGGCGCTTAGATCCGGCGCTTAGATCCGGCGCCCGGAACCGCTAGGCCCGGCTCGCGGAGCCGGTCATCGCACGAACCGCAGGAATGCGCGTCCCTCCGGCGAGGGGTCCATCGGGCTGAGGAGCTCGAGCCTCCCTGCGCGCGTGAGCGTGAGGACGTCGGTGGCGACGCCCTCGACCAGTCCGGCCGAGTTCCACACCGCGGCGAACTCCGCATCGCCGGCACGGAGCGCCGCGATCGGATCGGTGTGCACCACCGGAAGAGCGAGAATGCTGCTCTCCCTGTTCCATCGCACGACCGCGGAGTCGAGCACGCCCGGAAGCGTGATCTCCTCCCGGTGCGCGATCCTGATCGCCGCCGCTCGCGTCTCGTTCATACCGCGCAGCGCATCGAATTCCGCGACGATCCGTTCGATGAGAACGATCGCCGGGCGCGCGCCCGCGGCGAGCTGCACGCCGACCCCGTCCCGCCGGAACAGCGGGAAGCCCACGAGCCGCTCCGCCGCCGCCACCGACCGGGACACCGTCGATTGGGCGATGCCGTGCACCCGCGCGGCCTCGGTGATGCTGTGGGTGCCTGCCACCGTCGCCACCACCCGCAAACGTTCGATATCGGACATGGCGAGACGGTACCGCCGCCCACCGACGAGTTTCGATCGCTCCTCCAAGGGACCTGTTCCACCCACAGGTCATGCGCCCGACGCATGGAAGGGAAACACCAGCTCAGCGGCTGTTTTCGGCCCGATGCCCATGCGTGGGACGCATGGGTGGCGTGAGCCCACCCGACGAGCATCGCGCGGGCTCGATACCAGCCCATGCGTCCCACGCATGACATCGACGCTCGAAACAGCTTCTGGCCTGCGATATCTCAGCCATGCGCGCCACGCATGACTTCCGGAGAGCAATACTGCCCCACCCGGCCCGCGGGCCCACGACTACTCGCGCCAGGTGCCGTCCGCGAGGAAGCGCTCGATGGTGAGCGTGGGCGGGATCAGGTCGAAACCGCTCGACGCGACCCACGCATCGTCGAAGTAGGTGTCCAGGTAGCGGTCACCGTCGTCGGCCAGCAAGGTGACCACGCTGCCGGAAACGCCCGCGGCCACCATCTCGGCGATCACACCGAACGCACCCCACAGATTCGTGCCCGTCGACCCGCCGAGGTGCCGGCCCAGCATCGCGGAACCGACGCGCGCGGCGGCGATCGAACCGGCGTCCGGCACCGCCACCATGCGGTCCACGATCGCCGGGATGAACGAGGGCTCCACCCGCGGGCGGCCGATGCCCTCGATGCGCGAGGACTTCCCCGTCTCCACCGAGAAATCGCCGCTGTCGTAGGCCGGGAAGAAACTGGAGTTCTCCGGGTCCACCACGCACAGCCGCGTCGCGTGCCGGCGGTACCGGATGTAGCGGCCGATCGTGGCCGAGGTGCCGCCGGTACCCGCGCCCACCACGATCCACGCGGGCTCGGGGTGATCCTCCAGTGCCAACTGGGAGAAGATCGACTCGGCGATGTTGTTGTTGCCGCGCCAATCGGTGGCGGCCTCCGCGTGCGTGAACTGGTCCAGGTAGTGCCCGCCGGTCTCCGTGGCGAGCCGGGCGGCCTCCAGGTACACCTGATCGGCCCGATCCACGAAATGGCAGGTGCCACCCTCGCGCTCGATCAGCGCCACCTTCGCCGCGCTCGTGGACCGCGTCATCACCGCCACGAAGGGCAGCCCCAGCAGCTTGGCGAAGTAGGCCTCGGAGACGGCCGTCGATCCCGACGAGGCCTCGATCACCGTGGTGCCCTCGCGCAGGCAGCCGTTGCACAGCGCGTACAGGAACAGCGACCGCGCCAGCCGGTGCTTGAGGCTCCCGGTGATGTGCGTGGTCTCGTCCTTGAGGTACAGCTGCACGCCACGCGCCCACTCCCCCAACGGGAATCGGAGCAGATGGGTATCGGCGCTGCGCCGCGCATCGGCCTCGATCAGCCGGATCGCGTTGTGCACCCAGGTGCGGTCCTCACTCCGGTCGCAGACCGCGGTGCTCACTCGTCGACGCCCTGCAGTCGCCGCCGGAAGTCGTCGCGCCGCTCGCGGCGCCGGTCGTCGATCACCGCGGCGCTCTGCGCCACACGGTTGCGCAGGCCCTTGCCCACCACCATCGACAGCGGCATCGCCACCACGAGCGCGAACAGGAACACCGGGATCAGAGGCACCTCGTCGGTGACCAGGGTGCCGATCCCGTAGAAGACCGCCGCGATCACCGCCACCAGGCCGAGCCGGAACAGCGTGTACAGAACCATGTCGCGGGCAAGGGCGCGCTTGGCGTTGCGCACATCGGCGTCGGTCGTCGCCTTCGACGGTGCGCCGGCGGCGTCAGGGGTGTCAGTCACGTCCCTCAGGATACGCCAGGTCCGAAATACGATTTTACCAATTCTTGACACTTGCATAGAGGTTCGAGTACTCGGGCAAATCGCTGCATACTGGGCACCATGACCATCGCACACCCGAACACCGTCCAGCGCCCCGGCGATCCCCGTGCTGCTGCGCCGCGTCAGGCCGAACGACTCATGACGCCTGGCCAGGTGGCCGCGCTGTTCAACGTGAACCCCAAAACGGTCACCCGATGGGCCGGCGCGGGCCTGCTCGGCTCCGTCCGAACCCCCGGCGGGCACCGTCGCTTCCGCGCCTCCGAGGTCTTTGCTCTTCTGAATCAAAACACAACCCAGTAGTCGTACAGCTACGGAAAAGGGCGCCGCTCCCCCACGGGGAGGCGGCGCCCTTTCCGGTTTCTCGGCCGGGCGGCGTCAGGCGTACGAGTGCAGGCCCGAGACGACGTAGTTGATGAAGAACAGGTTGAACATCATGGTGATGAAACCGAAGATGTTGATGTACGGCGCAGCCTTGCGCCACACCGACGTCGCGCGGGCGTGCAGATACGCGGCGTACACCACCCAGGAGACGAACGAGACGGTCTCCTTGGGATCCCAGCCCCAGGCCCGGCCCCAGGCCGCCTCGGCCCAGATGGCGCCGCAGATCACGCCGGCACTGAACAGCGGGAAGGCCACGATCACGGTGCCGTAGGCCACGCGGTCGAGCACCTGCGAGGACGGCAGCGCCGCGAGCAGCCGGCCGTAGGCGTTGTCCGGGGCGTCCAGCGAACCGTCGGGCCGCTCGTACCGGCGGCGCATCAGATACAGCAGGCTCGCCACGCCGGACACGAGGAAGATCCCGGAGCCGATCGAAACGATCGTGACGTGGATCGCGAGCCAGTACGACTTCAGGGCGGGCACCACGGGCCCCGCGTCCGTGTACAGCGCGCCCTCGGCCACGAACATCAGGATGAGCACGGGGAACAGGACGAACACCAGGATCGGCCGGGTCTCCTTGCTCCGCAGCATCACCAGGCCCACCAGGACCGCACCGGCGCACGTGATCGAGACGAACTCGTACATGTTGCCCCAGGGCAGGCGGCCCGTGGCCATACCGCGCGTGACGATCGACGCCAGCTGCAGCACGAGCCCCACCGCGGCCACCGCGTAGCCCATCCGGCCGAACCGCTCGGACTTGCTGCGCCGCGCACCGTCGTCGACCACCACGCCCGGGGTCGAGGCGGTGGCGATCGGTGCGCCGCCCGCGGCCACCAGCTCCCGGCTGCGATCACGCGCGGCGCTGCTGTCCACCCGTGAGGTCGCCAGCTCGATCACCAGCAGCACCATCGCGAACGCGTAGATCGCGGCGGCGCTGGTGAACATGACGTCGGAGTATCCGGCCATGGTCTCGTCGATAACGGGTCCCATTTACTTCGCCCTTTCCACGTCCGGCTCCCGCGCGGGGACCGGCCTCGCCGTGCTGCCCACGACCCGGTCGGCCAGGGCATCGAAGTCCTCATTCCACCCGGCCAGATCGGTGCGGGCGAGCCCGGCGATCTCCACCACGGTACCGCCGCCGTCGCGCGGGGTCAGCCGGGCGAACACCCGCCGCCGCTTCACCGTGAGCGAGACGATCAGCCCGCCGAGCATCCCGATCGCGAAGAACAGGATCCACATCTGCGCCGGATCGCGGCTCACCTGCAGGGCCGCGAAGTTCTTCACCCCGTCGAACCGCACCTGCGTGCCGTCCTCCAGCGTGGTCGATTGGCCCGCGTCCAGGTTCACGCGCGCCTTCTTCACCAGGCGGCCCGAGTCGATCTGATCGCGGCTGAGCGAGAAGATGTTCTGCGGCTTACCGGTATCGAGGCCGGTGTCGCCCTGGTAGATGTCGATGGCCACGGCGGGATCGTTCGCGGCGGGGAACCGCGAGGTGAGCAGCGTCCCGTCGAGCTGCTTGGTGGGGGCCAGCAGGCCCTCGATCCCGAGCTGCTTGGTGCGGCGCTCGTCCTCGGTGCCGTACATCCCGCCGGGCGGATCGAACCGCAGCGCGCCGGACGACAGGAAGTAGATCTTGTCCTGCGGCGCGAACTGCATGGTCTGCGTGCGGGTCTGGCCGTTCGGGTAGGTCACGGTGAAGGTGCCGGCGTAGCCGTGGCCGGTCATGTAGACCCGCACACCGTCCATCCGCAGCGGCTTGTTCACCTCGATCTCGTACTGCTTCCAGGCGTTGGTGTCGATGCTCGCCTTATCGAGGTACGAGGCCTTGGTGCGGAACATGTCGGGCTGCGCGTTCGGCAGGAAGGTGGCCTCGACCTGATCGGCCTGCAGGCAGAACGGGGTCAGGCCGGTGCCGTCCACGAGGGGCCCGGCGCGGAAGGTGTCGTAGTTCGACGGGCTGTTGCAGAAACCGCCGTCGCCCTGGATCACGATGCGCGAGCCCTCGTAGCCGAACTGGTGTCCGATGGCGATGGCCAGCAGCACGCCCAGCAGGCTGGCGTGGAAGACCAGGTTGCCGGCCTCGCGGAGGTAGCCCTTCTCGGCGGACACGGTCACGGTGCCGTCGGGATCGCTCGCCCCGCCGGGGCGGCTGATCTTGCGCCACCCGCGGAGGTTCGTGAGCACCGTCTGCGCGGCCTGCTCCGGATCCTGATCGGTCTCGCGGACGGTGTGCCGCGGCAGCCGTCCGAGGTTGCGCGGCGTGGCCACCGGCGCGGTGCGCAGGGCCCGGAAGTGCTCCAGGATGCGGGGCAGGATGCACCCGACGAGGGACACGAACAGCAGGACGTAGATCGACGTGAACCACACCGATTTGAAGACGTCGAACAGCTGCAGCTTGTCCATCAGCTGGCCCAGCGAGCCGTGCCGCTTGATGTACTCGTTGGTGTTGAACTGGCTGATGTCGCGCTGCGGCAGCAGCGCGCCGGGGATCGCGGCGAGCGCCAGCAGGAACAGCAGCACCAGCGCCGTCTTCATCGACGTGAGCGAGCGCCAGGTGTTGCGGACCGTCGCGACGATCCGTCCGGGCAGGGATTGCTTCGTGGGTGTGGTCATCAGATCGGCATCACCGTGTTGGAGACGAACAGGCGGCGTACCAGGTCGACGAGGTCGGCCCAGTAGCCCGTGACGAGCAGGACGCCCACCGCGATCATGAGCACGCCGCCGAAGACCTGGATCCGCCGGGAGTTACGGCGCAGCCAGCCGACGGCGCGCACGGCCACCGTGGACCCGAGGGCGAGGATCACGAAGGGCAGGCCGAGACCGGCGCAGTAGGCGATGATCAGCACGGCGCCGCGCAGGGGCTCGGCGTCGGTGCCCACCACCACCGACATCACACCGGCGAGCGTGGGGCCGATGCACGGGGTCCAGCCGAGCGCGAAGACGCCGCCGAGCAGCGGCGCGCCCGCGAGGGTGGTCCACTGCTTCGGCGCGAACCGCACATCGCGTTCGAGCATCGGGACCAGGCCGATGAAGGCGAGGCCCATGATGATCGTGACCACGCCGCCGATCCGCATCAGCACATCGGCGTTGAGCCGGATCGACGTGGCGAGCCCGAACACCGACATCGTCATCAACAGGAAGACGGTGGTGAATCCGCCCACGAACAGCATCGCGGCGCCCATCACCCGCCACCGTCCGGCGCGGGCACCCGCCTTCGCCTCGTCAATGGTGGCGGCGGGCGCCTCGGCGCCGACCAGCCCGGCGAGGTAGGACAGGTAGCCGGGCACCAGCGGCACGATGCACGGGGACGCGAAGGAGACCAGCCCGGCCAGCGCGCACGCCGCGAGCGCGATGAGCAGCGGGCCGGAGACGGCCGCGTCCGCGAAGGCCTGCCCCATCACTGCTCCCCGAGCACTTTGTCGAGGGTGCCGGTGAGTTCCTTCTCACCGACGGTGGTGAGGTACACCGCGGCCACCCGGTGCTGCTTGTCGAGGACGAAGGTCATCGGTACCACGGTGGTGGGGTACTGCTCGCCGATCGCGAGCAGTGTCTTGCCCGGCGGATCGTAGATCGAGGGGTAGGTGAGCTTGAACGAGTCGATGAAATCGCGGGCCGCGTCGTCGCCGGCGGTCTCGCGCACGTTGATGCCGAGGAACTCCACGCCGCGCGGCTTGGAGGCCACGTACACCTTCTCCAGCTCGGGCGCCTCGATCCGGCAGGGCGCACACCACGATCCCCACACATTGATGACCACGACCTTGCCCTCGTAGTCCTTGAGCGACAGCGTGGTGTTCGGATCGGTCACGCTGCGGCCGGACAGATCGCCGACGGTGCTGCGCTTGGCGGGCTCGTAGAACTGTTCGAGCTTGCCGCCGGGCGCGATCACGCCGCCCTCGGCGGACCGGTCGCTGTACTGCGTGCAGCCGGACAGCGCGAGCATCCCCACCAGCAGGGCGGCCGCTACCCGCCGGCCCGCTCGGCGGCCGGGCGTCACGCTCCGGTCACCTTCGGGTCGGACGCGCCGGCCGGCTCGGAGTAGACGAGGTCGACCAGCGCCTCGCCCTCGTAGATCAGGCTGGTGAGCGAGGCGAGCGAGCACTGCCGCTTGCGCGGGTCGTGCCACAGCCGCTTGCCCTCGAGGTAGCGGCGCAGAGTGACCACGGGCAGCTGGTGGCTCACGATCACGGCCTCGTGGCCCTCGGCGCGTTCGCGGGCGATGTCGACCACGCCCAGCATGCGGTGCGCGATCTGCAGGTAGGGCTCGCCCCACGACGGGGTGAACGGGTCGCGCAGCTTGGCCCAGTGCTTGGGCTGGCGCAGGGCACCGTCGCCGACGGACACCTTGAGGCCCTCGAACTGGTTCCCGGCCTCGATCAGCTCGTCGTCGGTGATGATCGTGAGGCCGTGGCTCTCGGCGATCGGGGTGGCGGTCTCCTGCGCGCGCTGCAGCGGGGAGGCGAAGACCTGCGTGATGTCGTGGTCGGCGAGGGCGTCGGCCACTGTCTGGGCCTGCTCGCGGCCGCGTTCGGAGAGGTGGAAGCCGGGGAGGCGGCCGTAGAGGATGCCCTCCGGGTTGTACACGTCGCCGTGCCGCATCACGTGCACGATCGTCTGGTTCGTCTGGGGCTGCGCAGTCATGGGGGCCTCTACCTCTGCGGCTGGGCGGCGGCGGCCGCGCGGGCGGCGGCGGGCAGGGCCGCCGCGATGGTCTCGAAATCGGTGTCGGTGAGGGCGGCGGAGACGAACCAGGCCTCGAAGGCGCTGGGCGGCGGGTACACGCCCTGCGCCAGCAGGGAGTGGAAGAAGGGCGCGAAGCGGAAGGTCTCCGCGGCCTTGGCCTGGTCGTAGTTCGTGACGGGGCCGTCGGCGAAGAACACCGAGACCAGGTTGCCCGCGTACTGCACGTGGTGGCGCACGCCCTCGGCGGTGAGCGCATCGCCGAGCAGGCCGCCCAGGCGCTGCGAGTTGGCGTCGAGCGTGGCGTACACGTCGTCGGTGGCGTGACGGAGGGTGGCGAGTCCGGCGGCCACGGCGACGGGGTTCCCGGAGAGGGTTCCGGCCTGGTAGACGGGGCCGAGCGGCGCGAGGTGGTTCATCACGTGCTCGCTGCCGCCGAAGGCCGCGGCGGGCAGACCGCCGGACATGACCTTGCCGAAGGTGAACAGGTCGGCGTCCACGGGGTCGAGGCCGTACCAGCCCGCGCGGCTCACGCGGAAGCCCGTCATGACCTCGTCGAGGATGAGCAGCGCACCGTCGGCGCGGGTGATCTCGCGCAGGCCGATGTTGAAGCCGGGCACCGGCGGCACGGCGCCCATGTTGCCGGCGGCGGCCTCGGTGATCACGGCCGCGATCTCGCCGGGGTACTTCGCGAAGGCCTCGCGCACGGCGTCGAGGTCGTTGTAGGGCAGCACCAGGGTGTCGGCGGCCTGCGCGCCGGTCACGCCGGGGCTCGTCGGCAGGCCCAGCGTGGCGACGCCGGAGCCGGCGTCGGCGAGCAGGGCGTCCACGTGGCCGTGGTAGCAGCCGGAGAACTTGATGATCTTGCTGCGGCCGGTGACGCCGCGGGCCAGGCGCACCGCGCTCATGGTGGCCTCGGTGCCGGAGTTCACCAGGCGCACGCGCTCGACGGGGGCCACCCGGGCGATGAGCTCCTCGGCCAGCGCGACCTCGGCCTCGGTGGGGGCGCCGAAGCTCAGGCCGGACGTGGCCGCGCGCTGCACGGCCTCGACGACGGCGGGGTGGGCGTGGCCCAGGATCATCGGTCCCCAGCTGGCGACGAGGTCCACGTAGCGGTTGCCGTCGGCGTCGACGAGGGTCGATCCGGACGCGGAGGCGATGAACCGCGGGGTGCCGCCGACCGCGGAGAACGCGCGCACCGGAGAGTTCACGCCCCCGGGGATCGAACGTGCGGCGCGCGCGAAGAGCGCGGCGCTGGCCGGGACCGCTTCGGGGGTATGGGGAGAACTCACGACCTCCAGTGTCCCAAACCGAAGCAAGTCGTCAACTACAGGGTGTAGGAGAACGCCCGATTGCGACCGACCTGCGCCATCCGGACGGGGAACCGCAATCGGTTCGGCACCGCCGAAGCCGCCACTATGCTGGAACAGGTTCCATCGGGGGAACCTGCGAGTGAGGGGAGTCTCGATGGAGCGCCTGAGCGGGTTGGACGCGTCCTTCCTGTACCTGGAGTCCAGGTCACAGCTCATGCACGTCTCGGGGATCCTCGAGCTCGACCCGAGCACGGTGGACGGCGGGTACCGGTTCGAGGACCTGCGTTCGGAGCTGGCCCGGCGGATCACCGCGATGCCCGCCTTCCGTCGGCGGCTGCACGATTCGATGATGAACGTCGATCACCCGGTGTGGATCGAGGACGAGAACTTCGACATCGAGGCGCACGTGCACCGCGTGGCCGTGCCGGCGCCGGGTGGCCGCGAGGAACTGGCGGAGCTGTGTGCGCACATCGCCGGCCTCCCCCTGGACCGCAGCAAGCCGCTGTGGGAGATGTGGGTGATGGAGGGCCTGGCCGGCACTGAATCGGACCCGCTCGCTCCGCTCCCGGCGTCCGGCGGCCGGATCGCCATCATGTTGCGCATGCACCATGCGGGCGTCGACGGGGTCACGGGCGCGGGCCTGATGGCGCAGCTGTGCTCGCTGACCCCCGAGCCGCCCCCACTGGACCCGGAGATGGTGGGCCGCTCCACCGGCGGCGCCCCGCTGCTCGAACTCGCCACCTCCGGTGCGAAGAACGTGCTGATGCGGCCGCTATCGCTGGTCTCGCTGCTCCCCCGCACGCTGCCGGTGCCGGTGAAGTGGTTCACCCGGGCCCGCCGCGGCGAGGCGATGCCGGCGCCGTTCAGCGCGCCCCGCACGTCGCTCAACAGCGCGATCACCGGGCACCGGTCGATCGCCTTCACCCAGGTCCCGCTCGACGATGTGAAGCGGATCAAGGAGCACTTCGGCACCAAGGTCAACGACGTGGTGCTCTCGGCCTGTTCGGGCGCCCTGCGGCGGTTCCTGCACGACCGGGGCGAGCTGCCGGAGCAGCCGCTGGTGGCGATGATCCCGGTGTCCGTGCACGAGGCGGAGATCGGCGCCACCCTCACCGAGGGCACCAACAAGGTGACGGGCATGTTCACCCGGCTCACCACCGATGTCGACGATCCGGTCGGGCGGCTGCAGGCGATCCGCGACCGGGTGGCCACGTCGAAGGAGCATCACGGCGAACTCGACGACAACCTGCTGCGTTCGTGGGCCCAGTTCGCCCCGCCGACGATCATGCGGGTGGGCGCGAAGCTGTACGGCGAGAACAACCTGCCCGATCTGCACCCGGCGATCTACAACCTGGTGATCTCCAATGTGCCGGGCCCCGATTTCCCGCTGTACTTCCTGGGTGCGCGGATCCAGGCGATGTACCCGCTGGGCCCGGTCTTCCACGGGGCAGGCCTGAACATCACCGTCTTCTCGCAGGAGGGCACACTGAACGTGGGCGTGATCGCCTGCAAGAAGCAGGTGCCCGACCCGTGGCCGATCGTGCGCGCCTTCGAGGAGGACATCGCGGCGCTCGTGGCGGCCGCCGGCGGTTCCGCGTCCCCGACCGACGGAGACTCCGCATGACCAGCGCCGCCACCGACGATCCCACCCGCGCCGAGGCCGACGGCCCGCAGGTCCGCATCGACGCGGGCGCCCTGCGCGGCCTCGATCTGGGCGCCGTGCACACCTACCGCGGCATCCCCTACGCGCAGCCGCCGGTGGGTCCGCTGCGCTACCGCGCCCCGCAGCCGGTGCAGCCCTGGGACGGCGTGCGCGCGGCCACCGAGTTCTCCGCGGCGGCGCCGCAGAACAAGAAGTACACGCTGATCGGTTTCCGCGAGTACCAGCCGACCGACGAGGACTGCCTGACCCTCAACGTGGTCACGCCCGCGCGGCCCACCACCACGCCTCGCCCGGTGATGGTCTTCATCCACGGCGGCGCGTACCTGATGGGCAGTTCGGCGACGCCGCTGTACTACGGCAACTCCCTGGTCACGCGGGGCGACGTGGTCTTCGTCTCGATCAATTACCGGCTGGGCTCGCTGGGCTACCTGGACCTCACCGACTTCTCCACCGATGAGCGTCCGATCGACGGGAATCTGGGCCTGCGCGATCAGGTGGCCGCGCTGGAATGGGTGCGCCGCAACATCTCCGAGTTCGGCGGCGATCCGGACAACGTGACCGTTTTCGGCGAGAGCGCGGGCGGCAACGCCGTCACCACGCTGCTCGCGACGCCCGCCGCGCACGGGCTGTTCCACCGGGCGATCGCGCAGAGTTCCGCGCCGGGGCTCACGGTGGACGCGGCCCTCGCCCGCGGCCGCGGTCAGCAGTTCGTCGAATTACTGGGCGGCGCGGAGAATCTCGACTCCGCCTCGACGGAGGAGCTGGGCCGGGCCGGCAATCGGCTGATGGCCGCGTTGAACCAGGAACAGCTCGGCGTGGTGCCCTTCGGTCCCACGGTCGACGGTGACTACCTCCCGGAGGATCCGGAGGCGGCGATCGCGGCCGGACGGGGCGCGCAGGTCCCGCTCATCATCGGCACCAATCGCACCGAGGCCACGCTGTTCACGAAGATGCCGGGGATGGGCAAGCCGTCCGCGGACCGGGTGGCGCACACGCTCGGCGTGGACCAGGCCACGGCGGACGAGCTGGCGAAGTCCTATCCCGGCTACCCGGGCGTGAACGCGCTGAACCGGATGATCGGCGATTACATGTTCTGGGCACCCTCGGTACGGATCGGCCAGGCGCATTCGAAGCATCAGCCCACCTACTTCTACCGGTACGACTTCGCCCCGAAGATGCTGGACCTGTTGGGCTACGGCGCCACTCACGCCACGGAGCTGATGGCGGTGTTCGGCGTGTACCACGGGATCACCGGCTGGGTGATGGGTGCGCTGGGCGACCGGCGGGTGGCGATGCGGGTCTCCGACGGGATGCAGCGGGACTGGATCACCTTCGCGCGCACCGGCCGTCCGGCCGGCGAGTGGCCCACGTACAACGGCACCTCGCGCGCCACGCTGGTGATCGACGACCGCAGCCGGGTCGAATACGACCCGGCTCCGGAGGTGCGGCGGGCGTGGGAGAAGTTCCACGCGTAGAACCGGGCCGAGCCGATCGCGGGCATAATCGGCGGCGTGAACACCGTGGTGGAGACCGAGTCGGGTGCCGTTCGCGGTGTGCTGCGCGGCGGGGTGCTGTCGTGGCGGGGCATCCCCTTCGCGGCGCCGCCGGTGGGTGCCCTGCGCTGGCGGGCGCCGCGCCCCGCACCGTCGTGGTCCGGGGTGCGCGAGGCCGACGACTTCCGCAATGCGGCCATCCAACATCCGAAGCAGACGCCGGTGGGCCTGCGCGAGTTCCAACCGGTGGACGAGGACTGCCTGACGCTGAACGTGGTGACCCCGGCGGCTCCGGCGGCCGCACCGCGCCCGGTGATGGTCTTCATCCATGGCGGCGCGTACCTCATGGGAAGCTCGGGAACTCCTCTGTACCTGGGGAATTCACTCGTCGAACGCGGCGATACCGTCTTCGTGTCGATCAACTACCGGCTGGCCGCGCTCGGCTGCCTGGACCTCACCGAGTTCTCCACCGCCGAGCGGCCGATCGACGGCAACCTGGCGCTGCGCGATCAGGTGGCGGCACTGCAGTGGGTGCAGCGCACCATCGCGGCCTTCGGCGGCGACCCCGGCAATGTCACCGTCTTCGGCGAAAGCGCGGGCGCCAACGCCGTCACCACGCTGCTCGCGACACCCGCCGCGCACGGACTGTTCCACCGCGCGATCGCGCAGAGTTCCGCGCCGCTGCTCACCGTGGACCGCGAGCTCGCGCGGTCGCGGGGCCGCGCCTTCGTCGACCTGCTGGGCGGCCCGTCCCGGCTCGGCACGGATGCGACCACCCTCTCGCGTACCGCACACCGGCTGGTGCGTGAGTCGGAACGGCAGCAGCCCGGTGTGGTGCCCTTCGGGCCGGTGATCGACGGTGACTACCTCCCCGAGGATCCGCTCGCCGCGATCGCGGCGGGTCGCGGCGCCCGCGTGCCGCTCATCATCGGCACGAACCGCGACGAGGGCACGATGTTCACGCGCAGTGGGGATCTCGCGAAGCCGGACGAGGAGACGATGGCGCGGGCCATCGAGTCGACGGTCGAACAACTGCGGGCCGTGGGCGCCGCCTACGCGGGTTTCCCCGGCCGCGCCGCCTGGCGGCGACTGTTCGGCGATCAGATCTTCTGGGCACCGTCGGTGCCGATCGCGCAGGCGCACAGCCGGTTCGCGCCCACCTTCATGTACCGCTACGACTACGTGCCCACCGCGATGCGCCTGGCCCGCCTGGGCGCCACCCACGCGACCGAGCTGCTGGCGGTGTTCGGCGCCTACAGCGGCCGGGCCGGAGTGCTCGCCCTGGGCGATCGAGCCACCGCCCGCCGGATCGAGACGCAGGTGCAGGACCACTGGCTGAGTTTCGCGCGATCGGGCCGCCCGGGCGCGGCCTGGCCCGCGTACGACGCCGCCGCCCGCCGCACGATGGTCTTCGCCCCGACGTCCCGGATCGAGGACGACCCCGACGGTGCGCGGCGCCGCGCCTGGGAGGCCTCGGGGCTGCGCGGCACCACGGTGCCCGCGCAGGACCGCCTCGATCCCGCGGAGTGACCGGTCTCGCCCGACGACGACCTCGCCAGGCCGGTTACCGGCCGGTAGTGTCGGAAACATGACGAATCCGGCACCGTCTCCCGAACTGACCGCAGCGCTGCGCGCGATCCTCGACGGCCGGTGGGCCGAGACGAGGGACGTGGTCCGGCGACAGATCCAGGACCAGGGCGTGGTCCCCCGCGCGGGCCTGAGCCTGGACGAGTACCGCGAACTGGTGCTCGGACAGATGAAAGAAATGGTGCCGCTGGGCTTCCCGGCCGACGGTTTCCGCCCCGAACACGGCGGTACCGGCGATGTGGGCGCCGCGGTCACCGCGATCGAGACGCTGGGCTACGGCGATCTGTCGCTCATGGTCAAGGCGGGCGTGCAGTGGGGCCTGTTCGGCGGCGCCGTGGAGAACCTGGGCACCCAGTACCACCACGACAAGTACGTGCGCGGGCTGATCGACCTGGACGTCCTCGGCTGTTTCGCCATGACGGAGACGGGGCACGGCTCGAACGTGCAGGAGCTGGAGACCACCGCCACCTACCTGCCCGAGACCGGCGAGTTCGAGATCCACTCCCCCACCTCCAGCGCCCGCAAGGACTATATCGGCGGCGCGGGCAAGCACGCCCGGTACGCCTCCGTGTTCGCACAGCTGATCACGGGCGGTCCGGGCGAGGAGCCGGTGGGCCGCGGCGTGCACTGCTTCGTGGTGCCGATCCGCGACGAGAACGGCGAGGACCTGCCCGGCGTCACCACCTCCGACTGCGGCTACAAGGGCGGCCTGCCGGGCGTGGACAACGGCCGCATCGTCTTCGATCGCGTCCGGATCCCGCGCGCCGATCTGCTGAACCGCTACGCGGACGTCGCTGAGGACGGAACCTATTCCAGCCCCATCGAATCCGATAACCGCCGGTTCTTCACGATGCTCGGAACGCTGATCCGCGGCCGGGTCACGGTGGGTGCGGCGGCGGGTGCCGCCGGCCGCCTGGGCATCACGCTGGCCACCAAGTACGCGCTGGTGCGGCGCCAGTTCGACGCGCCGGGCGGCGAGGGCGAGCTGCTGCTGCTCGACTACCGCACCCATCAGCGCCGCCTGCTGCCGCTGGTGGCGCGGGCCTACGCCTTCGCGTTGGCGCAGAACGAGCTGACCGCCGAGCTGCACGAGTTGCAGACCGCCGATCCCGCGACGATCGACCCGGATTACAGCCGCGAGATCGAGGGCAAGGCCGCCGGGATCAAGGCCGGGCACACGCGCCTGGCCTCGGACGCCATCAGCGCGGCCCGCGAGGCCTGCGGCGGCGCCGGCTACATGTCGGAGAACCGGCTTCCCCTGCTGCGCGGCGATATCGACGTCTTCACCACCTTCGAGGGCGACAACCTGGTGCTCACCCAGCTGGTGGCCAAGGAGCAGCTCACCGCGTACGCCGCGGATGTCCAGGGCCTCGACGCCGTGGGCTGGGTGCGTTTCGTCGCCGAGATGGCCCGCGATGTGGTGCTGGAGAAGACCGCCGCGCGCCAGGTGGTGCAAACGCTGCTCGACGATTCGAACGAGGACACCGAGGAGAGCGACCTCACGCACCCGGGCACCCAGTTGCGCCTGCTGCGCAACCGGGAGAACCACCTGCTGCGCACCGCCGCCGACCGGATGCGCCGCGCGAAGGACCCCGACGAGGACCCGCTCGAGGTGTTCACCGAGACCCAGGACCACCTGATCAAGGTGGGCGAGGCGCACATCGAGCGGATCGTGCTGGAGACCTTCGTGGACGTGATCACCGATGTGACCGACCGCGAGACCCGCGATGCGCTCAAGCTGATGCGCAACCTGTACGTGTACTCGCTGCTGGAGCGCGATCTGGGCTGGTACCTGATGCACCGCCAGGTCTCGGTGGAGCGGGCCAAGGCCATCCGCCGCGGCGTCAACGAGCTGTGCGGCAAGGCGCGTCCGATCGCGGAGTCGCTCGTGGACGCCTTCGGCATCCCCGCCGTGGCGCTGGACGTGCCGATGCTCAACCCGGCCAACAGCGTCGCTGCGCCCTGACCGGCACTATCCTGTCGGTATGACCGAGCCCGAGGTGCCCGCGCGGCCGAGCTACGGCCCGGCCACGCGGGACCGTCCGGACATCAAGGCGGCCTTCCACTGGTTCCGGCAGATGCCGGAGCTGCCCGACGGTGACCGTCGGCTGCTCGCGGTGATCGGCGAGGACGAGCTGGTGCTCGGCGCGTTCGACATCTGGCTGGAGGCCGATGCGGGCTGGCACACGCTGATCGTCACCGACCGGCGGCTGCTGCGCGCCGTCGGCAAGCCGGAGCCCGCGGTGTACGAGATGCCGCTGGGCACGGTGATCGGGGTCTCGAAGCAGGAGACCAAGGACGATCTGGTGCGGGTGAAGATCGTCGATCGCACCGGCCACTACTCGGTGTGGGTGCGCTCGGACGTCTGGTACTACCGCTTCCTGGACATGCTCTGGTGGGCGCGCAGCAGGCTGCCGCTCTCCCCCGCCCCGTCGCCGGAACCGGTGCGCGGCAGCGAGATCGAGGGACAGTTCGAGGCCTACACCGCGCTGCGCGCGCAGATCGACGCGGGCACGGTGCCGGAGTCCGAGATGGGCGCGCGGATGGCCGCCGTCTTCGGTGTGGCCGCCGCCGATCCGCCGGCGGAGCCCGGCTGGTCAGGGATGTAGCGACACCCTGCGCCACGGGCTCGACGGTGCCTCGAACAGGTCGTGGATCACCCGGGAGAGCCGCTTCTCCTCCGGTTCGACCTCGGCGATATCGCCGAGCGCCAGCCAGTAGGCGCGGCCGGCCAGGATCCCGTCGGAGAACATCTCCCAGTCGTGGTACTCGTCCTGCGCCCGGCGCAGCGCGGCGGACAGCAGCTCCCAGCCCTCGTCCTCGGCGATCATCCCCACGGTGACGGCCGAGCGGACCACGATCGGCACGCGGGGGCCAGGTCCCAGGACCGGATGTGCCGCGGCAGGTACTTATCGGCGGTGAGGTGCGTGACCAGGTTCATCGCGAACAGCCGGTACACGGCCTCGTAGGCGGTGAGCAGCGATCCGGGGGTGCGCCCGAGGACCGTCTCGCGCACCGCGAGGAAGCGGCGGTGGTCGTCGCGGGAGTGCGGCGCCGGGAGCTGTCGCCCGTCGCGCACGGCGGCGCCGGCCTTCTCGGCGAGCGGGAAGACCTCCTCGTACTCGGCGGTGTGCATCCCGTCCAGCAGCCGGGCGACGGTGCGCCGCAGGTCGACCGCGCTGGTGATCCCCCAGGAGTCCGACAGCGCCGCCGCGGCGCATCCGGTGGGGTCGCTCGGGTGGTGCAGGCAGTCGCGGCGGATGCTGTCGACGTAGTGCGCATCGCGGTCGACGTAGGCGCCGAGGGCGAGTGCACGCAGCCGGTCGTCGGCGATCGGTTCGCCGATCCAGCGGTACTCGGCGCGTTTGTCGGTGCTCGGCCACAGGCTCACCGCGGGACGCTCGGTCATGGACTCAGGGTAGCGATCCAGGTGGCGCTATCGCTCGTCGATGTGGGCGCGCAGGGCGCGCACGGTCGCGAGCGCATCGGCGCCGGCGGGCAGCTCGTCCAGGCCGGTGGTGAGCGCGATGCCGAGGCAGGCGCCGCCGATCAGCCGGTCGGCGTACTCGATCGGGTCGCCCCAGGGCAGGAAGGGTTTGGCCACGAGGAGCGAGGCCACGCCGTGCACGATCGTGAGCATCTGCAGTGCGATGGGTCGCGGATCGCCGGGCGGGTAGTAGCCCTCGTCCTGCAGCCGGCGCACGGTGTCCTCGAGATGGCTGAACGCGGCGGCGTTGAGCACGGTGTCCACGTCGGAGGCGGAGTCCGAGGGTGTCATCGCCGCGAGCCGGTACAGCTCGGGCGTGGCGAGCGCGAACCGCACGAAGGCGAGGCCCTGGGCGCGGGCGGCGTCGAGCGGCGTCGCGGCATCCGCCTCGGCGGCGGTCATCTCCTCGTCGAGTTGCCCGAGGTACCGGGCGACCACGGCGGTGAGCAGCGCCTCTTTATCGGCGTAGTGCAGATAGATGGACGGTGGAGTCACGCCCACGCGGTTCGCGACCGCGCGGATGGACACCGCCTCGGCGTTGCCCGTCTCGATCAGCAGATCCGTTGCGGCGTCGAGGATATCGGTGCCCAGACGCTCACCGTCACCGCGCTTGGAACGCCGTCGCTTCTCCGCCGTCATCTAGGACTCCCGCAAGCCGATTCGATCGTGCAGGCGCCGCAGCGGCGCCGGTGCCCACCAGTTCCACGTTCCCGCCACTCTCATGAACGCGGGTACCAGAAGCATGCGGATGATGGTGGCGTCCAACAGTACCGCGATCATCATGCCCACGCCGAACATCTTCATGAAGGAGACACCGGCGAAGCCGATGGCCGCGAAGACGATCGCCATGAGCAGCGCCGCGGCGGTCACCACCCGCCCCGTGCGCGCGATCCCCATGGCGACGGCCTCGTCGTTGGCGTCCCGGTCCTGGACCGGCGAGTGGTCCCAGAACTCCTTGATCCGCGAGAGCAGGAAGACCTCGTAGTCCATGGACAGGCCGAAGGCGATGCAGAACATGAGCACCGGCATGTTGGCGATGATCGCCCCGGTCACGGTGGTGCCGAGACCACCGATCCAGCCCCACTGGAAGATCGCCACGAGCGCGCCGAACACGGCGGCCAGCGAGATCACGTTCATCACCAGCGCCTTGAGCGGCAGGATCACGCTGCCGGTGAGCAGGAACAGCAGGATGAACGTGGTCGCGGCGATCACCAACAGCACCGTGGGCAGCGTGTCCAGGATGGACTGCACCGAGTCGCGATTGAGCTGGGCGGAGCCGCCGAACGAGGCTTCGGTGGGCGCCGGGACCTCGTGCAGCCGGTCGAGCTGGTCGGATGCGTCCGCGGACAGCGGGTCCAGCGTGGACGACACCGTGAACAGGGTGGTGCCGTTCGCGGCGCGGGCGGTGGGGTCACCGTCGGCCACGCGATCGCCGCGCAGGTACGTGCCGGTCGGCGCGACGACGGCGCCGGTGGCCTCGACCCGCGAGAGCCGGGTGGCGTAGTCGGAGACGGCACCGTCGTCCACGGGGCTGGTGAGCACCACCGTGACCTGGCCGGCCGCGTCCTCGGCGAAGTCCGAGCGGATGGTGTCGCCCACCTGGTGCGAGGACGCCGATGTCGGCAGCACCCGATCGTCGGGGAATCCGAAATGGATGCTGAGGAAGGGGGTTCCGAGGAGGACGAGGAGTGCGGTGAGGGCCACGCCGACGGGGATGGCCCGGCTCAGCACGAGGCGGGTGATCCGGTAGAAGAGGCTGGCCTGCGGATCCGGTTCGGTGCGGGTGCGGCCGATCCGCAGGGCGTCCACGCGGTCGCCGAGCACGGTGAGGATCGCGGGCGTGAGGATCAGCGTCGCCAGTGCCGCGAAGAGCACCACCGCCACACCGGCGTAGGCGAAGGACCGCAGGAAGTACATCGGGAAGATCGCCATCGCGGCCAGCGAGAGACCCACGATCACGGCGGAGAAGATCACGGTGCGTCCCGCGGTGTTCATGGTGCGGCGCAGGGCTTGCGCGCGCAGGGTGTCCGGATCGTCGCCGCGCAGCCGTCCGGCGATCACCTCCTCGCGGTAGCGGCTGAGCACGAGCAGCGTGTAGTCGATGGCCAGCGCGAGACCCATGGCGGTGGTGAGGTTCAGCGCGAAGATCGAGACATCGGTGAAATCGGTGAAGGCGCGCAGGATTCCGGTGGTGGCGATGATCGCGGCGATGCCGATCAGCACCGGGATCGCGGCGGCGATGAGGCCGCCGAACACCCAGACCAGCACGAGGAAGGTGATCGGGATGGCCACGGCCTCCGCGATCAGCAGGTCGCGCGAGGACTGCTCGTTGATCTGGTTGTAGCTGTAGCCCTGGCCGCCCGCGGTGACGGTCACCGAATCCGGCGGGGCAGGAAGCGAATCGACGATCTCCTTCGAGTTCTTCGGCGCCTTCGATTCACCGCCGGCGATGGAGGCCACGATCAGGGCGGTGCGCTTGTCCTCGCTGAGCAGCATGGGGGTGGGTGTGGAGAATCCGTCGACCACGCTCTCCACCCGGTCGTCGCTCCGGAGCGTGTCGATCACCGCGCGGGCGTGCGCGGTGGCGGGCCCGGCGGCGGCACCGTCGGTGAGGGTCTGGCCCTCGGGAACGGCGACGGCGAGCACCAGGGGCAGTCCGCCGCGATGGAAGTCGCCGCTCATCCGGTCGTAGGTCCGCATGGCCTCGGCCTGCGGGTCGACGTAGCCGCCGGCCTGCAGCCGATCGGCCACGCCCGCGCCCGCGAGTCCGAGGCCCGCGAGGATGACGATGGCCAGGACGAGCACGAGGCGGGCCCGGCGGGCGACGAACCGCGTGACGGCGTCGATCATGGGTCGGCTCCTTCGACGAACCAGGTGTGTTATCGCCATTAAGTTAACGTCGATAAGTCTAGGCCGTCAACCGCCCGACATCGGGAATGAGAGGCAGTTCACACCGGGCGGGCTAGCACGGTCACTGTTTCATCACAACTCGGCTTCCCATCTACAGGAGCCGCAGTTGATATGCGATGGTTCAACCGGGCAAACTCCTCGCACCCCGCGCGGTACGCGGAAGGAGCCCGGTGACCCGCTTGCTGGAATGGGGTGAGCGGTTCACCGGGTACGACGCCCTCAGACCCCGCCGAGCCGGTTCTCGCCGAGCGAATGCATGAATCGGGGCCCCAGCAGCGCGAGTTCGCGGCGGTAGGGCTCCGCCCAGTCGCCGAACGGGACGTGGGCGAGGTACTCGTTGCGGAACCGGTCGTCCTCCGACACCTCGGTCACGCAGAAGTCCGGGATGGCGAGATCGGTCACGGGGCCGCCGCGCTCCACCTCGGCCATCACCAGCGGCGCATTGGCGCCGAGGAAATCGTCGACGATCCAACCGTCCTCGCCGAGCCACATGGAATAGCGGACCTTGGCGACCACGTGCTCGGCGCGGCGCACGATCTGACCGGCCACCATCGGATCCAGCTCGCGCTCGGCCTCGTACCGGGTGCCGGCCACGGCGGGCCCCTTCGCGGCCATCGTCCCGGTGGTCACCGCGCCCAGCGCGTCGACCAGCACGCCCGGATCGTCGGTCAGTTCCACCGGCGCGGGTCCCTGCACTCGCACGCGCACGGCGTAGCCGTCGGCGGCGAAGAGGTAGGCCTGCACGATCAGCGTGGGAGAGGGGTCGAGCGCAGCGGCCTCGGGGACCTCGGACACGAAGAACTTGCGCTCGAACTCGAAGTCCCCGAAACCCTGCTCAGACATGTCTCAACCGTAAAGGGTGCGGCGGCGGTTTCCGTGCACCGCTCAGACCAGCGTGTAGCCGGCCTCCGTGACGGCCGCCTCCACCTGGTCGCGGGTCAGCTCCGCCTCGCTGGCGACGGTGACGGCGCCGGTCTCGACGTTCACGTCGACGCCCGTGACGCCGCCGATCTCCGAGATCTCCTCGCGCACCGAGGACGCGCAGTGCCCGCAGGTCATGCCGGTCACGGTGTAGGTGGTCTCGACTGCCATGGTTGTCTCCTTCGTCGGCCGCGAACCTCCATCGTCGCGCGCTCCACCCTCGACGGTATACCCCCTAGGGGTATCTAGCAACTAGGCTGGGGCCATGCCCATCCCCGAGTACGTCCGCAGCATCCGCACCAAGATCGGCACCGACCTGCTCTGGCTCCCCGGCGTCGCGGCCGTGGTGGTCAACGAGGCCGGCGAAGTCCTGCTGGGCCGCCGCGCCGATACCGGCGAGTGGGCGTCGATCGCCGGCATCCTCGAACCCGGCGAGCAGCCCGCCGAGGCCATCGTGCGGGAGATCCGCGAGGAGGCCGGGGTGGAGGCCGAGGTCCTCGACCTGCTGTCGGTGCGCACCGACGAGCCGGTCACCTATCCCAACGGCGATGTGGCGCAGTACCTCACGCTGCTGTACCTGTGCCGCTACCGCTCCGGCGAGGCGCACGTCGCCGACGACGAGTCGCTGGAGATCGCCTGGTTCTCCCCCGAGGCGCTGCCGCCGATGTCCGTCCGGCAGACCGAGCGCATCCGCCGCGGCCTCTCCGCCCTGCGCGGCGACACTCACCCCACCTGGCAGCCCTGACCTCACGAATTCGGGTTCTGAAGCCGCACGCAGCCACATCTGCCGCCGTCGCCCCGCTCAGCCCGAATTCGTGAAGCGAGTCCGGCCCCGGTGCCTCCCCGTGCGCACGATCGCGGTGATCTCCGCGAACACCGCGTCCCAATCGAACATCACATCGGCGTAGTCGATCCGCAGCACGCGGTAGTCGCCCAGGGTCGCTGCCCGGTCCCGGCGATTGTCCGCCCGGCGCTGCTCGTCGTTGTGGTGGGCCCGGCTGTCGCACTCGATGATCAGCTTGTCGCCGACCAGCAGGTCGACCCGCCCCACGTGAGCGATCTGCACCTGAGTCCGCACGCCCATGTGCGCGCGTCGCAGCCGGAACCGCACGATGGACTCGGTGCCGGATCCCGCCATCGGATCGAGCGCATCCAGAAGCGCGGACACCCGGCGTGGGGCACCGTCGAAACACTGCCGCAGATCACCGATCGAGTAGGGCCGGGGCATCCTGAGCGTGGAGTCGAGGACGGCGACCAGGTAGTCCGGCGCAAGACAGTTCGCGGCGCACTGCAGCGCAAGGGGCAACGGGTCGACCGCCCGAACGGGAGTGGCGAGCGGACGGTGCGCGCGGCACGGCGCCCCGCGAGCGACCCGATGCGCCGGCCACCGCAGATGCACACGCCGATCGGGTGGCACCCACACCGGCGTGAAGGCCAGCGCCGAGACACACGTCACCGTCGCGAACGCACGAACAGCGGCGACCACCTGCGGGCGAGCAGTCGATGTCGCGTACCACCCGGGACGGATCACGGTGAAAGCTCCGGCATGGCGCAGCCTGCTGATCTCGACCGGATCGGCCCCGAGTCCGAGCAGCCGCCGGCGGGAGATGACGCCGCCATCCGCGTGCCGGGCGATCAGATCGAGAGTGTCCATGCCCCGATCGTGCCGCCCGCTCCTCCGCGTACCTCGTCCCTGGAACTCCGCTGTGGAGAGAAGGCGGTTTCATACCCATCGCTGTGGACGGGCACCGCTCACGATGTCGTGTTCTACGAGGTCACACACCCGTATTCGGCCGCGTCATCGAGCTGAAGCCGAATTCGTGAAGCGCCGGAACGCTATCGCGTGAGCAGCGGTTCGAGCGCCGCCCGCAGGGCGTAATCGTTGCGCGCCCAGGCCTGCACGGTGGACCCGTCGGTCAGCTTCAGGCCCACGCCGTAGCGGCGCCGCGGGACCGCCGCCAGTTTGCCCATGGTGCGGGCCGAGCTCCAGGCCGGGAAGTCCTCCGGCGTGGCCTTCTTGGGGTGATCGGGCGTCTTCCCGGGAAGGATCTCGGCGATCTCCGCGACCGGGATCGTCTCGTCGCCGCAGCGCAGTTCCTCCGCGGTCAGGGCGACGCTGATGTGGGTGCGCCCCGCCGTCACCTGCAGCCAGACGAACAGCTGGGCCAGCGCGCCCAGCAGCAGCCACATCCACCAGTCACCCCAGCGGCCGATGAGCATGCCCTGCGTCAGGATCATCGCGACGGTGAAGACGGGCGCGATGAACAGCCACACGCGGGACAGTCCGCGCTCGGAGTACAGCTCGCTCACGCGGCGGTCCCGGGCTTGAAGTAGGCCAGCGCCTCCCGGGAGTTGCCTGCGATCACCGCGCCCACCACGGCGACGGCGGCCAGGATCGACGGCACCGCCACCGTCGCCTGATCGGTCTGGAAGGCCCAGATCCCCAGCATCACCACGAATCCCGCGACCAGCTGGAGCGCCACCCGCGTCCAGGACTGGCCGAGCCAGTTCAGGTACACCAGGACCGCCACGCCGATCGCGACCAGCGCGGTGATCACCAGCGCCATGACGAACAGCGTGGTGTCGAACTTCTCGAAGGTCTCCAGCCCCGGCGACTTGTCCAGGTTGAAGCCCTCGGTCTTGCGGGCCTCGTCGTAGGCCCGGCGCAGTTCGGTGGAGCCGCGCACGGAGAAGGCCTCGGCGACGCGGGCCACCACGGAGGCGATGATCACGAAGATCCACAGCTGCACCGACAGCGTCACATCGTCGGGCCGCGGGCCGCGCTCGGGCTTCGGCGCGGGCGGCGGACCGGGCCAGCTCGGCGGCTGCGGGCCGGGACCGGGCCACACCGGGCCGGGCCAGCCGCCCTGCTGCGGACCCTGCTGCGGCCCCGTCACCACTGACCCCGCGCGATCCGCTGGGCCGCCTCGACGGCCCAGTAGCTGAGCACGATGTCGGCGCCGGCGCGGCGGATCGACAGCAGCGACTCGCGGACCGCGGCGTCACGGTCGATCCAGCCGTTCTGCGCGGCCGCGGTGATCATCGCGTACTCGCCCGAGATCTGGTAGGCGGCAACGGGAACGGGCGAAGCGGCGGCCACATCGGAGAGCACGTCCAGGTAGCTCATGGCGGGCTTGACCATCACCAGGTCGGCGCCCTCCGCCAGGTCGAGTTCCAACTCGCGCAGCGATTCCCGGCGGTTCGCGGCGTCCTGCTGATAGGTGCGGCGATCGCCCTCCAGCGACGAGCCGACGGCCTCGCGGAACGGGCCGTAGAACGCGGAGGCGTACTTCGCGGTGTACGCGAACAGCGAGACGTCCTCGTGCCCGGCGGCATCGAGCGATTCGCGGAGCACGCCGATCTGGCCGTCCATCATCCCCGACGGTCCGAGCGTGTGGGCGCCGGCCTCGGCCTGCGCGACCCCCATCAGGGCGTACCGCTCCAGCGTGGCGTCGTTGTCCACCCGGCCCCGCTCATCGAGCACGCCGCAGTGGCCGTGATCGGTGAACTCGTCCAGGCAGGTGTCGGCCATCAGCACCGTCGCATCGCCCAGGTCCTCGCGGAGCACCCGCAGCGCCCGGTTGAGCACACCGTCGGGATCCCAGGAGGCGCTGCCCTCGGCGTCCTTATCGGCATCGTCGGGCACACCGAACAGCATCAGCCCGCCCACACCGGCGCGGACGGCCTCCTCGGCCGCGGCGCGCAGCGAATCCGTGGTGTGCTGGAGCACGCCCGGCATCGACGAGATCGGCACCGCGGCGTCGATCCCGTCCCGGACGAACATCGGCAACACCAGCTGCCGGGGCTCCAGCGAGACCTCGGCGACCAACCTGCGGACGGCGGGCGTGGTGCGCAGCCGTCGCGGCCGCACCTGCGGGAAACTCATGCCACCAGCCTACGTTCGGCGCGGGAAGCGGAGTGCGCGGGCCGCAGCTAGGACCGCGAGCGACGCGGCTTCTTGCGCGGCGGGGGCAGCGTGCCCTCGGCGCGGAGCCGGGAGGCGTGCGCGGCCAGGGCCTCGACGAGGTCCTCCACCGACGCGGTCTCCGGCTGCACGTCCACGCGCAGGCCGAACTCGATCGCGGTCTCGGCCGTCTTCGGGCCGATGCACGCCACGATGGTGCGCGAGTGGGGCTTGCCCGCGATGCCCACCAGGTTGCGCACCGTGGAGCTCGAGGTGAAGCAGACCGCGTCGAAATCGCCGGTCTTGATCATCTCGCGGGTCGAGGCCGGGGGCGGCGCGGCGCGCACCGTGCGGTACGCGGTCACATCGTCGATCTCCCAGCCGCGGTCGCGCAGGCCCTCGGCGAGGGTTTCGGTGGCGATATCGGCGCGCGGCAACAGCACCCGGTTGACCGGGTCGAAGACGTCGTCGAAGGGCGGGAAGACCTCGAGCATGCCGAGGCTCGACTGCTCGCCCGTGGGCAGCAGCTCGGGCTCGATGCCGAAGGCGCGCACCTTGGCGGCGGTCTGCTCGCCCACGCAGGCGATCTTCACACCGGAGAAGGCGCGGGCGTCCAGGCCGAACTCGATGAACTTCTCCCACACGGCGCGCACGGCGTTCGTGGAGGTGAAGACCACCCACTGGTAGCGGCCGTCGACGAGGCCCTTCACGGCCCGCTCCATCTGGGCGGGGCTGCGCGGGGGCTCGACCGCGATGGTCGGGACCTCCATCGGGATGGCGCCGTGACCGCGCAGGCGGTTCGACATGTCGGCGGCCTGATCCTTGGTGCGGGGCACCAGCACGGTCCAGCCGTACAGGGCGCGCGACTCCCACCAGGAGAGCTTGTTGCGGGTTCCGACGACCTTGCCCACGGTGACCACCAGCGCGCCCGGCAGGCCGGCGGCGACCTCGTTGAGCGTGGCCAGGGTGGCGTCCAGGGTCTTCTGCTTGCAGGTCGAGCCCTGGGTGGTGACCGCGACCGGGGTCTGCGGGGCCAGGCCGTTCTCCACCAGCGCGGAGGCGGCGTCGGCGAGGTGCTCGGCGGTCGCGCCCAGCACCAGGGGCGACGGGGCCGCGGCGAGCGCCGCCCAGTCCACCTCACCGCGCACATCGGCGACGGTGTGCGCCGACCCCAGCGCCATACCGGCGTAGGCGGGCACGGCGGTGGCGGTCGACAGGCCCGGGATCACCTCGAAGGCGATCTGGGTGCGGGCCACGGCGTGGATCTCGGCGAGCACGGCGTCCGAGGACATCGGATCGCCGGCCACCAGCCGCACCACGTCCTGGCCGTGCCGGGCCTGCGTGAGCAGGGTCTTGGCGACCTCGGCCGGCTCGCCCAGCGCGGGCGCGACGGTGGCGGGGTTGCGGAAGGCAGGCTCGGCCTTGCGGCCCTTCGCGGTATCGGCGTCGGCGGCGTCACCGTCGGCCTCGACGGGCTCGACCGGCAGCTCCACGCCCACCAGTTCCAGCACGGCGGCCGGAACGTCGGGGTCCGTGTAGACGGTGCGCGCCTGCGCGATAGTCTGCTGTGCACGCAGGGTGAGCAGTCCGGGGTCGCCCGGGCCGGAACCCACGAAGGTGATGCGTCCCGGCGCGGCGGCCTTACCCCGCGCGGGCTTGCTCGCCTTCGCGGCGGCGGGGCGGCTGGACACCGTGTCGGCGTCGGCTGCCTTCGCGGACTGTGCAGTGCGGCTCATGTATCGGCTCCCAGTAGTCCTGTTAGCGGTGCGTGCGCGCGGCCGTGACCTAAGACCGCGTGCGCGCTGCGGGCAGGGCGCTCGTTCGAGGTGCTACGCGAGCAGGTCGCGTGCGCCCAGGTCGAGCAGCTCCCGTGCCAGCGCGATGCCCAGCGCGCCGGCGTCGCCCACCGGACCGACAGCGGAGGCTCGGACCGAATCGGAGCCGTCTGCCGCGAGCGCGATGCCGCGCAGTGACAGCTCCTCGAAGATCCGACCGTCGTCGTCGAGGGACTCGACGACTTCCGCGATCGCACCGACGGGCGCGGTGCAGCCGGCTTCCAGTTCGGCGAGCAGGGCTCGTTCGGCGGTGACCGCCGCGCGAGTCCAGTGATCGTCGAGCTCCGAGAGCACGGACTGCAGCTTCGCATCGCCTCGGCGGCACTCCACGGCGAGCGCGCCCTGGGCGGGCGCCGGAAGCATCTGCACCGGGTCGAGCGCCTCCGTCACCTCGTTATGGCGACCGATTCGCTTGAGTCCGGCGAGTGCGACCACGATCGCGTCGAGTTCGCCATCCGCGACTTTGCGTAACCGAGAATCAAGATTGCCTCGTAGGGGGCGGATTTCCAAACCCAGACCCAGTGCTGTAAGCTGCGTCGCCCGGCGTGGGCTGGAGGTGCCGATCACGGCGCCCGCGGGCAGCTCACCGAGGACCATGCCGTCGCGGGCCACGAGGGCGTCGCGGGAGTCCTCACGGGGTGGCACGGCGGCCAGCACGAGCCGATCGTCGGGGGCCGTCGGCAGGTCCTTGTAGGAGTGCACGGCCACGTCGACCTCGTCGTTCGCCAGCGCATCGCGCAGCGCGGAGGTGAAGACGCCGACGCCGATCTTCTCCACGGGGTCGGAGCTGAGGTCGCCCGGCGTGGTCACGATGACCAGCTCGGCGGGGTGCCCGGCGGCGATCAGGGCGTCGCGCACGGTACCGGCCTGCGTGGTGGCCAGCAGCGAGCCACGCGTACCGATGCGGAGCGGGTTCGGCAGGGTGTCGGAGTCAGACACTTCGCTCGTCGGATCCTTCGGTTGCGGAGACGGCGCCCGTGGCGCCCGGCTTGAGTTCGAACAGCTCGCGCAGCGCCTCGGCGTACGAGTCGCCGCCCGGGGTGGCGGCGAGCTGCTTCACGCGCACCGTGGGGGCGTGCAGGAGCTTGTCGACGACGCGGCGCACCGTCTGCGCCACCTCGTCACGGTCGGTTCCCTCGAGGCCCGGCAGACGCGAATCCAGGCGCAGCAGTTCGGCTTCCACCACCTCGGCCGCGCGGCGACGCAGCGCCGTGACGGTGGGGGTCACCTCGGCCGAGCGTTGCGCCGAGAGGTACTCGGCCAGCTCGTCGAGGACGATCCGGCGCGCCTTCTCGGCGTCCTCCTCGGCGGCCTGGGTATCGGGCTCGCGGGAGAGCGCGTCGATGTCGATCACGGTGACGCCGGGCAGCCCGGCCACGGCGGGATCCACATCGCGGGGCAGGCCCAGATCGCACACCACGAGATCGGTGTCGACGGTGCGCTGCGCCAGCGCGGAGTGCACGTCCGCGAGGCTCACGACGCTGCCGACGGCGCCGGTGCACGCGATCAGCACGTCGGCGTCGGCGAGGGCCACCACGAGGTCGTCCATGGCCACGCCGCGGGCGGCGGCGACGCCACCGTCGAGGGCGGCCTGGGCGAGGCGGTCGGCCTTGTCCTGCGTGCGGTTGGCGACGGTGACGTCGGCGGCTCCCGCGCGGGCCAGGTGCGCCACGGCGAGGCCGCCCATCGCCCCGGCGCCCACGACGAGGGCGCGGCCGATGTCGGCGCCCTGCGGGGCGAGCACGGCGCGAGCGCGGTCCAGGGCCACGGAGACCACCGAGGCGCCGGCCTTGTCGATGCCGGTGTCGGTGTGCACCCGCTTGCCCACGTGCAGGGCCCGCTGGGCCAGGTCGTGGATGACGCGGCCGGCCACCTGATGCTCGTCGGAGGCTGCATAGGCGCCGCGGATCTGGCCGAGGATCTGCTGCTCCCCCACGACCATCGAGTCGAGGCCGCTGGCCACCGAGAACAGGTGCTGCACGGCCGCCTCGGAGTACCGGACGAAGGCGTGCTTGCTCAGATCGTTGATGGTGAGCCCGGAGCGCTGCGAGAGGACGTCGGAGACGGCCTCGAGCGCGGGGTGGAAGGCCTCGACGACGGCGTAGATCTCCACGCGGTTGCAGGTGGTGACCACCATGACCTCGTCGATGTGGGGCGACTCCATGAGCTGCGCCAGCACCTTGGGGCGATCGGTCTCGGTGATAGCCAATCGCTCAAGGACCGACACCGGCGCGCTGCGGTGCGACGCGCCGAACAGCAGAACCGACACCCTGACTGCTCCTTCGCAGAACTCACGCGGGAACTACAGAACGTAGTTTGTCCCGTTACCTGCACGGTACCCCCGATCGGCCGCTGAGGGAAAACGCGCGCAGGCTTACCTATCCCCCACGCCCGGTGTTAACGGGCGTTCACGCCGCGAGATCGGCGCGCAGCCGCGCCGCGTCGACCTCCCAGTAGCTGTGCTGCTCACCGTCGAGCAGCACCACCGGCAGCATGTCGCCGTATTCGGCGCGCAGCTCGTTGTTACCGGGGGCGTCGACGTCCACCTGCAGGTATTCGACGGTGCGCTGATCGCGCGCGAGCTCCGCGAGGAGCTCGGTGAGCTCCTCGTGGGCGCGGGCGCACATGCCGCAGCCCTCGCGGGTGAGCAGGGTGACGGTGGGAAACGCTGCCATGTGTCGAGTGTCCCACCCGGCGCTCGGCGCGCGCCGCTAAGGTTGAGAGACATCAGTCGCGAGTGGGAGGTGGCCAGTGTCAGACCAGGCCAGCGCCGAAGAGATTCGGCAGAGCGAGGCGGGCGAGGCGAGTGCCGACGCCGCCCATTCCCTGCTGCTCGAGAAGGAGGGCCGCGAAGAGGGGGCGGTTCCACCCGATCTCACCGCGGCGGCGTTCTTCGACGTGGACAACACCATGGTCCAGGGCGCGTCCATCGTGCACTTCGCTCGCGGCCTCGCGGCACGCAACTACTTCAGCTACTCCGATCTGGCGTCGGCGATCTGGGCGCAGGCCAAGTTCCGGCTCACCGGCAAGGAGAACAGCGACGACGTGGCCGCCGGCCGCGAGAAGGCGCTGTCCTTCATCGCCGGCCGGTCCACCGAGGAGCTCAAGGCCGTCGGTGAGGAGATCTACGACGAGATCATCGCCGACAAGATCTGGCCCGGCACTCGCGCGCTGGCGCAGATGCACCTCGATGCCGGCCAGCAGGTGTGGCTGGTGACGGCCACCCCGGTGGAGCTGGCGCAGACCATCGCCGACCGGCTGGGGCTCACCGGCGCGCTCGGCACCGTCGCCGAATCGCAGGACGGGGTGTTCACCGGCAAGCTCGTGGGCGACATCCTGCACGGCCTGGGCAAGGCGCACGCCGTCCGGTCGCTGGCGATCCGGGAGGGCCTGAACCTCAAGCGCTGCACCGCCTACAGCGATTCCCACAACGACGTGCCGATGCTCTCGCTGTGCGGCACGGCCGTGGCCATCAACCCCGATTCGGATCTGCGTGAGGTGGCGCGGGTGCGGGGCTGGGAGATCCGCGACTACCGCACCGGCCGCAAGGCCGCGAAGATCGGCGTTCCCACCGCCCTCGGTGTCGGTGTGGCCGTCGGCGGCGCCGCCGCGCTGATCAAGCACTTCAGCGACAACTGATTCCGCCCCGCCGAGGGGTGTGGCCGTTCTCGCGCGTTATGCAGGTTCTGCATACCCGCCCGGTCCTGCCGTCGAAACTGCAATTCGGTACGCCGAGGGCTGCTGTCGCGGATATTTCCGCAGTCTCGACGGTGCACCTGCCGTTGAATCTGCTCCTCTCCGGGAGCAGCCGCGGGATCAGAAGTCCTGGAAGATGTTCTTCCGGCGGGCGAGGATGCGGTACAGCGACTGCTGGATGGTCTCGCGCACGTTGTCGGTGAGCTCGAAGACCACCATCGGATCGTCGGCATCCGCCTCGGCGTAGGTGTCTGTGGGGATGGGCTCGCCGAACTCGATGTGCCACTTGGACGGCAGCGGCACCATGCCCAGCGGGCCGAGCCACGGGAACAGCGGCGTGATCGGCGCGTAGGGCAGGCCCAGCAGCCGGGCGATCGGCTTCACATCGGCCAGCATCGGGTAGGTCTCCTCGGCGCCCACGATGGACACCGGGATGATCGGGACCTGCGCCTTGATCGCAGCGGTCACGAAGCCGCCGCGGCCGAACCGCTGCAGCTTGTACCGGTCCCGGTACAGCTTGCCGATGCCCTTGAAACCCTCGGGCCACACGGCCACCAGTTCGCCCTGGGTGAGCAGGGATTCGGCGTCGGCGTTGCAGGCGACGGTGGCGCCCAGCTTGCGCGCCACCTCACCGATCACCGGGTACTCGAAGGCCAGATCGGCGGCCAGCAGCCGCAGGTGCCGGTCGTCGGGCCGGTCCGCCGGTGAGCGACGACGGGTGCCGCTGCTGCGCCCGCTCGCGGCCGGCGCGCTGGGTGTCGATGGACACGGGCAACTGCAGCACCTTCGCGTGCTGTGAGCCTGAAGCGTTCGTCATCTGCTTCCCTACCGCCTAGCCGTGCCGTACTCGTGCATCGATGCCGGCGAACCGCCGGGCCAGTGAGGCCACCCGCTGTTCCACCGCCAGGATCGAGTCCACCCCGATTGTAGGTTCTATCGGCCCGTGGCGCGTGATGTCTTCCATTGCCTGCCGGGTGGTGAAGCGCGGAGTGAAGCCGAGTTCGTCGCGCATCCGCGCGGTGTCGAAGGCGTTCCCGTAGGTCAGGAAGTCCAACTGCACCCGGTTGTCGTTGGCGCCGCCGCGGCCGCGGATGGCGGAGACGGTGGGCCCGAAGGTCGATCGCAGCACCGGGATCGGCACTCGCCCGGCCAGCCGGATGGCCTGCGACATCGAGATGGCACCGTCGCCGGCGATGTTGAACGTGCCGGGACGGCCGGCCACCACGGCGTGCTCCAGGGCGCCGAGGGCGTCGTCCTGGTGCAGCAGTTGGAGCCGGGCGTCGCGGCCCAGGATCGAGGGCACCATGGGCCGCTCGAACAGCGAGCGCAGCAGCGTCTCGATGTTCGGCCCCAGGATGGGTGCCATGCGCAGGATCGTGAGGTCCAGATCGGAACGGCGGCGGGCCATGCTGCGGGCGTAGGCCTCGGCGTCCAGCAGATCGCGCGGGTGCCCGTTGGCGGCCATCCCGCTCACCAGGTCCTCGGTGAGCAGCGCGGCGTTGCGCGGCCGCGAGCCGTAGACCTGCGTGGACGACCGCATGACCACCCGTTTGACGGTCTCGGACTTCTGGCAGGCGGCGAACACCCGCATCGACCCGAAGACGATCGCGTCCTTGGTGGAGGCCGACGGGAAGTGGTTGTCGATCACCGAGGTGGCGCCGTGCACCACCGTGTCCACCTCGTTGGTGGCCATGATCTTGCCGAAGATGTGGCTGCGGTAGTCGACGCGGATGAACTCGGCGGGTTCCATCCGGCGGTGCATCGCCTTGGTGGGCGGCACGGCGTCCACACCGATCACGCGCTCGATGTCCGGACGCTGGGCGAGCCGGCGCACCAAATACCCACCGAGGAACGTGGACGCGCCCGTCACCATGACGACACGCGGCCCCGTGGGTCCTGCGGTGGCCGAATCACTCATTACTGAAGGGTAACCGGAACACGAAAGAACCCGCCCGGTACCGGACGG
This sequence comes from Tsukamurella strandjordii, assembly GCF_039525985.1. Taxonomy (NCBI): domain Bacteria; kingdom Bacillati; phylum Actinomycetota; class Actinomycetes; order Mycobacteriales; family Tsukamurellaceae; genus Tsukamurella; species Tsukamurella strandjordii. The sequence continues at coordinate 810,522 of NZ_BAAAII010000002.1, forward strand.
GTTCTTTCGAGATTGTGACGCGGAGGCCGTGGAACAGTCGATCCCAAGCCGCCGTGGCGCTTATTTGCCGAGTTTCCTACGCTGCACGCGGGTGCGGCGGAGCAGCTTGCGGTGCTTCTTCTTCGACATGCGCTTGCGGCGCTTCTTGATCACTGAACCCATGGGTTCCTCACGTCTCTCTATCGATGTGACTGAAGTTTTCTTCGGCGCGGCGGGCGGACGGACACGCCCGCGTTACACGCAACAGGCTTCCACTCTACCCGTAGCCTCGACGCACGCGAAATCCACCCGGGACTCGGGCGTCGATCCGCCCGCGAGGCCACCGCACGGGCTCAGGGCCCGCGACGGGCTATCCGGCGTCGAAGAACGAGGTCTGAAGGTAATCGTGCACGGCCTTCTCGTGCACGCGGAACGAGCGGCCGACGCGGACCGCCGGGAGCTCACCGTTGTGCACCAGGCGGTACACCGTCATCTTCGAGACCCGCATCAAGGTGGCCACTTCGGCCACCGTCAGGAACGAGGAACCGGCAGCAGCGGGCTGAGCCGTTGCGCCGATCTCGGCGGGCTTGCTGTTCTTGTTTGCAGACGCCATGTAATCCCTAACCTCCGGCACATGTCGCGCCGCCGGCTTCCCCTCCGGCGGACCTGACACGCACGTGCTTCGAGCAGCTTAGCGGTACCAATGGGAATAATGCGACGGGAGTGAGCTAACCGAAGCTTCTAGGAGAGCTTCCCGAGCTCCGCCGAACGCTCCGCACAGGCCCTCGTCGCATCGTAAAACGCAGGTCGGAGGCCATTTTTCTCCAGAGTCCGGATCGCGGCGGCCGTTGTACCCCCCGGAGAGGTCACCGCCGCCCGAAGCTCGACCGGCGACGTAGAAGTCTCAACCATTAGTGCACCTGCGCCCGCGATCGTCTGTGTCGCGAGGATGGTGGCCTGGTCTCGGGTGAGGCCCAGATCCACCCCCGCGTCGATCATCGCCTCGGCCACGAGGAAGACGTACGCGGGTCCGGACCCGGACAGTGCGGTGAGCGCGTCCAGCTTCGATTCGGGCAGCACGAGGGTCTGGCCCACGGCCTCCATGACGCCGCGCACGAGGGCCACGTCGGCCTCCGTGGCGTCCCGTCCGCCGGAGATCCCGCTCATCGACCGTCCGACGAGCATCGCCGTGTTCGGCATCACCCGCACCACCGGCGTGCCCGGGGGCAGCGCCGCCTCGTAGGCGGCGGTCGGCACCCCGGCCGCCACCGACGCCACCACCGCGCCGGGAGCCAGCGCACCCTTCACCTCGGGCAGGACCGCCGCCACCACGTCGGGCTTCACGGCGATCACCACGAGGCCGGCACCGTCGACCGCATCGGCGATCCCGGTCACCGTCCGCACCCCGTAGCGCTCGGTCAGTTCGGCGCCGCGCCCGGCGTGCGGTTCCGCCACCACCAGGCGGCCGGGCTCGTGGCCCGCGGCCACCAGGCCGCCGAGCAGGGCCTCGCCGATCCGGCCGCCGCCGATCAGCGCGATCGTCACGTTCTCCGTCATGTCCTTCTCCTTACGCCGTCGGGCCGGGATCGGCCGCGGGCACCATCGCCAGCTGGCGCGACGAGGCCACCACGCGCCCCGCTTCGTCCACGAGGAGATGGTCCTCCTCGAACCACTGCTGCCCCACCACCGGCGCGGACGCGCGGAACCGCAGCCAGCCCGGGACGGGTTCGCGGCGGACCGCGGCGGTGAGCGTCAGCGTGGGCGCCCAGCCGATGGGGCCGATGTTCGCCACCACCGGGAGCGAGATATCGGTCGCCAGCAGCGCGAACAGCGCCGAGACGGGCTCCTCGCGCAGCCGCACCCAGCCGCGGGTCTCGGCGGCGCCGGTCTTGCCGTGCAGCACGGGCAGCGTCGCGGGGTCGTAGCGCACCTCGGCGACCCGGCCCACCTTGAAGACCTTCGCCGCCGGGTGCTCGGGGTCCCAGGCCAGCGCGTCCGACGGCGGCGTCGCCGGCATACCGTCGAGCGGCGTGGGCTCGGCGTACCGCTCATCACCCGTGTCCCGGCGGGCCAGAGTCACCGCGGCCTGCACGTAGGTCCGATCGCCCTGCACCGCGCGGACGTTCACGACCGAGGTGGTGCGCCCGCGCTTGATCACCTCGGTCCGCAGGTCGACGGTGCCGGGGTCGGGTGCGCCGAGGTACTCGGCCGAGACCACCACCGGCTCCACGCCGGCCTCGCCACCGTCGGCGAGGTAGGCGGCCCGTCCCGCGGAGGCGAGGACCGCGAGCAGTGCGCCGCCGTGCACCTTGCGCCCCACCGACCAGGTGCGGTCGATGTCCGCGGTGAATCCGCCGGGCGCGGGCTCCACCGCGACGAGGTCGGCGAACAATGCCATTGTCAAGCTCCTTCGGCGATGCGACTGGACGTCAGGCGACGGAGTCGACGCGCAGGTGCTCCCGCGCGAACTCCAGCGCCTCCGTGAGCATCGCACGACGCTCGTCGGGGGTCTTCGCCGAACCCGTCGCGATCTCCAGGATCACGTGCCCGTCGAACCCGGAGGCCGCCAGCCGACGGCACACCTCGGCGCAGGGCTGGCTCCCCCGCCCGGGAAGCAGGTGCTCGTCGGTGGGGGCGCCGAGGCCGTCGGCGAGGTGCAGGTGGCTCAGGCCGCCGCCCATCCGGTCCAGCATCTCCAGCGCGTCGACGCCCGCGGTCGCGGTGTGCGAGAGGTCGAGCGTGTAGTGCGCGAAGCCGACATCGGTGGGGTCGATCGACGGCGCGAACGCCGACACCGGCTTGGCGCGGCGCATCAGTCGCTCGGCGGTCTCGCCGCGGCTGGCGAAGAAGGCGTCGAACCGCAGCGGGAACATGTTCTCCACGGCGATCTCGATGTGACTGTCGGATTCGAGCTCGTTCACCAGATCGGTGAAGTGCTCGGCGTAGCGCCGCTGCCAGCGGAACGGGGGATGCACCACCACGGTGCGCGCGCCCAGGTCCTCCGCGGCGGTCACCGCGCGGCCGAGCTTGGCCATCGGGTCGCTCCCCCACACCCGCTGGCTGATCAGCAGGCAGGGGGCGTGCACCGACAGCACGGGCACGTCGTAGCGCATGGACAGCCCGGCGACGTGGGCGATGTCCTGGCTGGCCGATTCGTGCCAGACCATGAGCTCGACACCGTCGTACCCGGTCTCGGCGGCGTACCGGAACGCGGCTTCGAGCTTCTCGGGGTACACCGAGGCCGTCGACAGGCCGACCTCGATGCCGCTCACAGCGTCGACGGTACGCGTCAGCTCTGGGACAGGCTCATCAGCAGCGGGCCGAAGGTGATCACCAGGCCCACGAACAGGGATAGGCCGAGGGTCACGTAGTCGGTGGTCTTGCGCAGGTAGTGCGTGAAGGTGACGATCGCGATGATCACCACGAAGGCCAGCACCACCGTGAGCGCGATCGTCCACGTGCCACCGCCCCAGTTCCACAGCTGGTAGAAGCCGTAGAACAGGGCCGCGCCGGCGATCACGCCGCCGAGCACCTCGGCGATGAGCAGGGCCCAGCTGCGGCCCGTGCGCGGGGCGTCGTCGTCGACATCGGCGCCGTCCTTCTCGGCGACGTCCTGTGCGGGCTCGTCGGCGAGGAAGTCGGGGGTGTCGTCCTTGGCGTCGCCGATCTGCTGCACGCTCAGCGAGGCGGTGTCGGGCACCGGCACCGCGGCGGCCTGCGCGACGGTCGGCACCTCGGGGGTCTCGACGGCCGGGGCCTCGGCGGCCTCGGCCTGCAGGCGCGCCTGGCGCTCGCGGACCTGGGCGGTGTTGAAGTCGGCGGTGGCCATCCCGGGGGCGGTCCCGTCGCTCCACTGCGACCAGGCGTGGTTCACCTCGGCGTGTCCCTCGGTGGTGTGCACGGTCTCGACGACCTCGGCCTGCACCTCCTCGACGGGTGCGGCCGACGCTGCCGGAGCGGACTCGGAGGGAGCCGCGATCGGGTACTCGTCGACGTTGCCGGGGTCGATCGCCTCGAAGCGGCCGGTGTCGGCGACGGCCTGCGCGAGGGAGGCGGAGCTGGCGGGCTCCTCCTCGGGCTCGTCGTGGACGGCCTCGAAGGTGTCGGTGGCCTCACCCGATGCCGCCGGCGCCTGCGGCGCGCGCGGCGCCTGCCACTGCGGCTGGGCCTGCACCGGCTCGGCGGCCGGGGCCTGGGGCTCCGGCGCCTGGGGCTCCGGGGCCTGGGGCGCAGGCTGCTCGACGGGGGCCGACGGTGCCGCGGCCGCGGGGGCCGCAGCGGCGGGTGCCGAGGGGACCTCGGCCGACGGGGCCTCGGCCGACGGGGCCTCAGCCGACGGGGCACCGTCGCGCACCACGGGGATCTCTCCGGTGAGCTCGGCGACGGTGATGGAGTTCTCGCCACCGCGGTGCCGACGCCGCCGGCCCCCGGCCGGAGCAGCGGACCCGCCGTTGCGGGCGAGCAGTTCTGCAACCGAGATGCTCTGCTCGTCACTCATTGAAGTCACCGTCCTCGACTCTGTTCCGGGTCCCGGTGGGGACCTCGACGCGGTCGCGGATGATTGTCCATCCGCACCCACGCCTGTCTGGGTCTGCCGAAGATTCTACGTGTTCGTGCACGCGGGCCTTCGGCGGCGCGCGCAGCGATCAACGATCCGTCGCCGCGGCTTCAGTGCGACTTGGTGCCGTTCTCGGGCGTGAAACCGGCCTGAGTGTCCAGGTAACGCAGGATCACACCCTCCCGCAGGGCCCACGGGCAGATGTCCAGCTGCTCCACCTTCATCGCACGCATGGCGGCCTCGGCGACCAGCGCACCGGCCACGATCTGGCCCGCGCGGTCGGAGCTGAGCCCGTCGAGCTCCTTGCGGTCGGCCACCGTCATCCGGCTGATGAAGGCGATGAGCTGGCTCAGGCCCCGGGCGGTGAGGGTGCGCTTGACGCGCGGTCCGGCGGACGACGGTGCCGCACCCGTCAGGCGGGCGAGGGTGCGCATCGTCTTCGACGTTCCCGCCACCAGGTCGGGGGTGCCGGCGGCTTCGAGGCGCGCGGCGGACGGGGCGATCTCGGCGTCGAGCCAGTCGCGCAGCATGTTCACCCGGCGGCGGCCGGGCGGGTCCTCGGTGAGCCATTCGCGGGTGAGGCGGCCGGCGCCGAGCGGCAGCGAGAGCGCGACATCGGGCTCCTCGTCGACGCCGTTGCTCATCTCCAGCGAGCCGCCGCCGATGTCGATGTTGAGCACGCGGCCCACGCTCCAGCCGTACCAGCGGCGCACGGCGAGCGCGGTGAGGCGGGACTCGTCGGTGCCGGAGAGCACCTCCACGTCGACCCCGCTGGCGGCCTTGACGTGCGCGAGCACCGAATCGGTGTTGCTGGCGTCGCGGACGGCGGAGGTGGCGAAGGCCATCACCTCGGAGCAGCCGGAGCTGCGCGCGATGGTGGTGAACTCCTGCACGGCCGAGACCAGTGAGTCCTCCCCGAGCTGGCTGAGCCTGCCGCTGGGTTCGATCTTCTCGGCCAGCCGCAGCGTGGCCTTCGTCGAACTCATCGGGGTGGGATGCGCGCCCCAATGGGCGTCCACCACCAGCAGGTGCACGGTATTCGAACCGATATCGAGGACTCCCAGTCTCACGCTGCCAATCTAGACCCGACTACCGTGGACCCCGTGACCGACCTTCCCATGCCGGGTGTGCGGACTCCTGTCCCGGAAGTCCCCCTGGACTTTCCGCGTGAATGGCTCGAGTTCACGGACCCGTCGAATCCCGAGCACCTGATCGTGGCCGACCTGACCTGGCTGCTCTCGCACTGGACGTGCGTCTTCGGCACGCCCGCGTGCCACGGCATCGAGCCGGGCCGCGAGACCGACGGCTGTTGCAGCCACGGCGCTTTCCTCTCCGATTCGGACGACCGCAAGCGCCTGAAGAAGGCGGTCGGCAAGCTCACCGATGCGGATTGGCAGTACCGGAAGAAGGGGCTGGGCAAGAAGGGCTACCTCGAGGAGGACGAGCTCGACGATGAGCCCGCGATCCGCACCCGCCGGGTCGACGGTGCCTGCATCTTCCTCAACCGTCCGGGTTTCCCGGGCGGTGAGGGCTGCTCGCTGCACGCCATGGCGCTGCGCACCGGCGTGGAACCGCTCACAGTGAAACCCGATGTGTGCTGGCAACTTCCGGTGCGCCGCACCCAGGAGTGGGTGGAGCGGCCGGACGGTGAGCAGGTGCTCAAGACGGTGATCACGGAGTACGACCGGCGCGGCTGGGGCGCCGGCGGTCTGGATCTGCAGTGGTACTGCAGCGGCTCGCCGGAGGCGCACATCGGCGCGCAGCAGGTGTGGCAGAGCTACGGCCCGGAGCTCACCGAGCTGTTGGGCGAGGCCGCCTACGAGGTGCTGGCCCGCGAGTGCGAGGCCCGCGCCGACCGTCTGCTCGCGGTGCACCCCGCCACCGTCGCCGCCACCGAGCGCCAGAACTTCGACATGAAGTACGTCGAGCTCTGACCCCCACTCCCGAGCCCCACACCTGACTTAACAGCGTTAGCCCACACCGCGTCCTGGGCTTTCGTCTACGGATAACGCTGTTAAGTCAGCGGGGGTGGAGAAATGGCGGTGCCCCGGGTGGGGCGACCGCCGGGCTCAGGGCTCAGGGCTCAAGTTTGTAGCCGAGCCCCCGGACGGTGACCAGGTGCTTCGGGTTGGCCGGATCGGCCTCGATCTTGCTGCGCAGGCGCTTGACGTGCACGTCCAGGGTCTTGGTGTCGCCCACGTAGTCGGCGCCCCACACCCGGTCGATGAGCTGCCCGCGGGTGAGCACGCGACCGCTGTTGCGCAGCAGGTACTCGAGCAGGTCGAACTCCTTGAGCGGCAGCGTCACGGGGTCGCCGGACACGGTCACCACGTGCCGCTCGACGTCCATCCGCACGGGGCCGCCCTCGAGCACCCCGTCGTCCAGACCGTCCGCGCCCGCGGTGTCGGCGCCGCGTCGCAGCACCGCGCGGATGCGGGCGATCAGCTCGCGCGCCGAGTAGGGCTTGGTGACGTAGTCGTCGGCGCCCAGTTCCAGGCCGACCACCTTGTCGATCTCGCTGTCGCGGGCGGTCACCATGATGACCGGCACCGACGAACGGGCGCGCAGTTGTTTGCAGACATCGGTGCCGCTCATGCCGGGGAGCATGAGGTCGAGCAGCACGATATCGGCGCCGGCGGAGTCGAAATGACGGAGCGCTTCGGCACCGTCCGTGACGACGGTGGTCTCGAATCCCTCCTTGCGGAGCAGGAACGCCAGAGGGTCGGCCAGCGACTCCTCGTCTTCGACAATCAGTACGTGTGTCACCGCAGTACTTCCTCGCTGTGGTCTTCCTGCTCCGAGCTCTCCGGGCCGGACTCCGTCAACGCCGGCAACACCAGCGTGAACGTCGATCCCATTCCCGGTTTGCTCCAGAGCTTAATGGTGCCGCCGTGGTTGGCAGCGACGTGCTTGACGATGGCGAGTCCGAGTCCGGTACCGCCCGTCATCCGGGAGCGCGCCTTGTCGACGCGGAAGAAGCGCTCGAAGACGCGCTCCTGGTCTTCGGGGGCGATGCCGATCCCGCGATCGGTCACCGCGATCTCCACCGAGGCGGCGCCGTCGATCACGCGGCCGCGGCGGCTGATCGAGACCTGCGTGCCCTGCGGCGAGTAGGCGATGGCATTGGAGATCAGGTTCGCGAGCGCGGTGAGCAGTAGCGTGTCGTCGCCGCGGATCTCGAGGCCGGAGGGCTCGTCGACGATGAGCGTGATGTTGTTCGCCTCGGCGGCCACCTGGGCGCGCGCCACCGCCTCGCCGACCACGTCGTCGACCTCGACGGTGCCGAGGTCGGGCAGCTTCTCGGCGCCCTGCAGGCGGGAGAGCGCGATCAGCTCGTTGACCATGTTGCCCATCCGGGTGGATTCGGCGAGCACGCGGGAGCCGAAGTGCCGCACGGCTTCCGGATCGTCGTCGGATTCGAGGAGCGCCTCGGCGAGCAGGCCGATCGCGCCCACGGGGGTCTTGAGTTCGTGCGAGACGTTGGCCACGAAGTCGCGGCGCGTGGCCTCCATGCGCTTGTTCTCGGTGTCGTCGTCGGCGTAGACCACTGCGTAGCGCTCGTCGGGCTCGCTGCCGGTGATCAGCTCCACCCGGCAGCGGACGGCGATGCCGGCCCGGTCGGCGCGCCGGGTCACCGTGAGCTCGACGGTGCCGGGCGCCCCGGTGTCGAGAACCCGGCAGGCGGTGTCCCAGACGCGGTCGTCGAGGAGTTGGTCGCGGACCAATGAGAATTCGGCGGCGCGGTGGTTGAACAGGATCACGTCGCGGAAGCGATCGACCACGACGAGGCCGGTGGGCGACTCCTGGAGCACCTCGCGTTGGAGCTCGGCCACCGTCATCCGGCTCGGGGATGCGGCCGGCGGCGCGGTCACCCGCTCACGGACCCGATGCGCCAGCCACCCGATCAGGGCGCCCGCCAGGGCGGACACCGCACAGAGGGCCAAAGTCACGCGAATAGTGTACCCAGGTTCGCCGCCTTTGCATTTCGCGAGAACGGCGAGTGAACCGGGGGTTACCGGTCGGCGGCCACCTCGACAACGGTGGCGTACTCGGGGTGCTTCTCCACGTAGCTCGCGACGTACGAGCACACCGCGCGGGCGCGCTTGTCGGAGTCGCGGACGTCGTCGAGAGCAGCCTTGGTGAGGAGCGCCGCATAGCCGTTGCCGCCGTAGGCCTCATCGACCACGGTGTGGGTCAGCAGGCGCACGTCCACCTCGTCGAGGTAGTCGAGGTAGCCCGCCTGCTCGCCGTCGACGGTGAGCACGTAGCGCTCCTCCTGGGGGGAGTGGGTCACAGTCACGTCAGCCATGTATCAACGCTAGCGCCTCGGCGGCGGTGATGGCTGTGTAAATACTGAGGGGCGGTACCGAAATTCGGTACCGCCCCTCGGTGGTTCGCTGGTGTTACTTGCCGCCCTGGTTCGCCACGGCGGCGGCGCCGGCCGCGGCGGCCTCGGGGTCGAGGTAGGTGCCGCCCGGGTTGGCGACGGTGCCGTCGGCGTTGAACTCGTAGGCCAGCGGGATGCCGGTGGGGATGTTCAGGCCGGCGATATCGGCGTCGGAGATGCCGTCGAGGTACTTGACCAGCGCGCGCAGCGAGTTGCCGTGGGCGGCCACGAGCACCGTCTTCCCCTCGGCCACCTGCGGCTCGATCACGGCCTGGTAGTAGGGGATGAAGCGGTTCACCACGTCGAGCAGGCACTCGGTGAGCGGCACGCTGGGCAGCTTGGCGTAGCGCGCGTCGTCGGTCTGGCTGTACTCGTTGTTGGGGTCGATCGCGGGCGGCGGGGTGTCGTAGCTGCGGCGCCACAGCATGAACTGCTCGTCGCCGAACTGCTCCTTGGTCTGCGCCTTGTTCAGGCCCTGCAGCTTGCCGTAGTGGCGCTCGTTGAGGCGCCAGTCGCGCACCACGGGAATCCAGTGCCGGTCGGCGGCGTCCAGCGCGAGGTTCGCGGTGGTGATGGCGCGGCGCAGCAGCGAGGTGTAGACGATGTCGGGGAGCAGGCCCTTCGCCTTGAGCAGCTCGCCGCCGCGGGCGGCCTCGCCGCGACCCTTCTCCGTCAGCGCCACATCGACCCAGCCGGTGAACTGGTTGGACGCGTTCCACTCGCTCTCGCCGTGACGGAGCAGGATCAAGGTGCCGTAGGTCATGGCGGTCAGCTTAGTGGGGACGGTGTCGGCCGGCCGGGTCGACGGTGCGATCACCGCACGCGGCGAGCAGATGCCGGTGCACCGGCCCGCGGAGGTCGGCGCGGCTGTCCGGGGTTCCCGCCGCGGGTCCGCCGATCGATCGGGTGCCGTACAGCCGGTCGAACAGCAGTCCCTCCAGCAGGCTGATCAGGTCGCGGGCCGCGACACCGGGCTGCGGTGCGCCGAGTTCGGCGAGCAGTCCGGTGGCGAGCGGCGTCGAGAACAGGCACTTGGCGAGCGGCTCGGCGAGCCCCTCCGCGACGGCGTCCGGGGCGAGCGCGTAGCGGGCGAGGGCGTCGCGTCGACGTTCGGCGAGCAGCTGGTCGAGCTGGGCGGCGATCACGTCGGCGGCGGTCTCGAGGTCGACGGTGCTCGGCACGGCCCGGTCGAAGGCGGTGCGGGAGCGGGTCGCCAGGTGCTCGATGGCGGCTCTCAGCAGGTCGGAGCGGGTCCGGTAGTAGTACGACGTGGACCCCTTGGGCAGGTCGAGCCCGCGGTCGACCGCGCCGTGCGTGGCCGCTCGATTGCCGCCGTCCGCCGCGAGGTCGAGCACCGCCTCACAGATCGCCGTCCGCCGTTCGTCCATGCCCACCCCTTCCGCCGCCACTGCACTTCCTCTATAACCATAGAGGCTCTACGTTCATAGAGGATTGGAGTACCATGACCGACATCGAAGTGCGCGCCGTCGACGACACGGCCCGCTGGGTGGCCCATCAGCGCGCGGTGGAATCCGCCCGGCCGGATGCGCTGTTCCACGATCACCTCGCGGCGGGGCTCGCGAGCCGTCGCGGTCGCGAGATCGCGAAGCGGGCCGCCGCGGCACCGGCCGCCGCGGGCGGCGACGGCTGGTACCTCGTGGCGCGCACGGTGCTGCTCGATCGCGCGGTCCTCGCCGCGGTCGCCGAGGGATTCGAGGCGGTGGTCAACCTGGGCGCGGGGCTCGACGCCCGCCCGTACCGGCTCGACCTGCCCGCCGACCTGGAGTGGATCGAGGTCGATCTGCCCGCGCTGATCGCCGAGAAGGAGGCGGCGCTCCGGGACGAGGTGCCGCGCTGCCGGTTGCGGCGCGTGCCGCTCGACCTGGCGGACGGCGGCCTCAGATCCGTGCTCGACGAGGTCGGGCCGGCCCGCACGCTGGTCCTCGCGGAGGGGCTGATCATGTACCTCTCCCCCGCCGGGGCGGACGCGCTGACAGCGGACCTGCTGGCAGCCGGAGTCGATCGCTGGTCCTTCGACCTCAGCGCCGCGGGCGTGGGATCACTGATGGCCGAGCGCAATCGGGGTCTCCTCAGGTCCGCCCCGTGGCGCTTCCTGCCCGCGGACGGGGTGGCGCATTTCGAGGAGCGCGGGTGGGCGGCGGAGCGGATCGAACCGATCTTCCCCGCCGCCGTGGCCCTCGGCCGGTTCGATACGCCGCAGGCGCACCGTCTGGCCGCGGGACCGCAGCCCGATCCCCGGGATCCCGGCGATGCCCCCTTCAGCGCCGTGGTGACCCTGCGTCCTGCGGAGCTCGGGAGTTAGCACGCGCGCTGTCACTCAGTACGGCGGGAGCCACGCGGGGTCGGAGGCGCCGAGTGGCACCAGCGTCGGGTTCGACGGGATCGCCCAGCGTCCCGGCGTCGCCGAGTACGCGACCCCGGGGGCCAGGCGGTGCTGCTTGCCGTAGCCGCTCACGAAGTCGTAGGCCTCCGGGGCGATCGGCTGGTGGTCGGGGTGCGCGATCGTCTCGTCCACGTACGCCTGGTCGAACAGGCCCAGTTCCGAGTACCACATGGAGAACCGCGACAGCGAGGTACGCACGTGGTAGCTGCCGCCCTGCTCCGCCCTCAGCTTCAGGGCGGCGAGCACACCGAGGGAGGTGAGGTACCCGGCGAGATAGTCGTTGAGGATGATCGTCGGCGGGAGTTTGGGTGCGCCGTCGCCGCCCTCGTAGGTGGCGTATCCGGTGCAGCAGTTGGCGTCCATGTCGAAGCCGCCACGGTCGGACCACGGCCCGTCCCAGCCGAATCCGCGCACGGAGGCGTACACGATCCCCGGCCGCAGGTCGGCGACCGCTTCGGCCGACAGTCCGAAGTCGCTGATCTTGCGTCCGCGGTAGTTCTCGATCACCACATCGGCGCCCGAGATGAGGTCGCGGGCCTGGTCGACGTACGACTGCTGCTGCAGGTCGCTGTAGGTGGAGCGGAATCCGAGGTGGGTGTCGAGCAGGATCAGGTCGATCTCGGGATCGGGGCGGGCCAGATCCAACACCTGCGCGCCCTGCTCCGCGAGGGTGCGCGCAGCGACGGGGCCGGCGATCACGTGCGTCATGGTGGCCACCGTGAAGCCGGACAGCGGGCGCGCGGGATCGGCGAGCGGCGGGAGTTCGGGCTCGCTGTCGCCGATCTTGATGATCTCGATCATCGGTGTCTGCGCGAGGTAGGCGCCCTGCGGGTGGGCGAGCCATTCCTCGCGCGACCGGATCATGGTGCCCACCATGCCGCGCTCCGCGGCGGCGTCCTCCAGCTCCTGCGCGTTCCAGGTCGCGATCGCCTTCGCGACCGATTTCTGGTCGATTCCGGTCTGCAGCAACCCGACCCAGTCGCGGTACATGTGCGGGTAGACGGCGGTGGGCAGGTACCACCGGTCGTCCTTGGTGGGGTAGATCCCGAAGCCGAGGGCCTTGCCGATGGTGGCGACGGGCGAGTAGTAGGGGTATCCGCCGGCCGTGGGTGTGAAGTTGTACATCGGATTGATATGGGAGACTGCCTGTCTCAGGTCCACGGAGAGGTCCTGGGCCGGACCTCCCCGCATCCGGTACAGGATCTGGGTGGCCACGGCGGGCGCCATCATGCCCATCGCCATGATCGCGCCCAGTCGGTGGCGGCTGGGCAGGATCGGGTCGGCCCCAGTGAAATTCACCTCCCCGCCGGTATCGCGTGCGTCGAGCCCCACGCCGGCGAGCAGGGCGGCGAAGTCGGTGCGGACGTCGGGGGCGGCGGTCAGGTTCGGGGTCACTCGTTCGTTGGGCATGTCCCCAGCAGACTCCAGGCGGGGCGCCCGTCGTCGGCACTCGCGGGCACCTGAACCCAACCTGCGACAAACGCGATCGTTAACCGCGTAAAGTGAATGGCGGTCGAATTCATCATGGCCAGTTCACTATTCCGCGCACACGGCCCCGCCGTTGCGGGCTACAACCGACTACGAACGTTGCCAGCGTCCCGCCCGCGGGGCCGTGCGATCTACTGCGTGTCGCGCCAGCGCAGCAGCGCCTCGATCACGGTGTAATCGAAATCGGGGGCGGCGAGCTCGGCGGTGAACTCGGTGGCGCCCTCGGCCACGAGCAGATCGGCGAAGGCGATGGCCTCGTCCACGCTGGAGCCGCGCGGGATGGCCACGTTGTGCGCGATGGACTTCGGATCGCGGCCGATGGCCCCGCAGGCGTCCGCGAGCACCCGGGACTTGTGCCGGTAGGTCTCCAGGTCCACGAAGTAGTGCCACACCGAGGCGTACTCGGCCACCAGGGGCAGCGTCTTCTTCTCCCCACCGCCGCCGATCAGGATCGGGATGTCGCGGGTGGGCGCGGGGTTGAGCTCGGCCCAGCGGGCCTTGATCCGCGGCAAAGCAGTCGCCAGGTCGTCGAGTCGGGAACCGGCAGTGCCGAATTCGTAGCCGTACTCGTCGTAGTCGCGCTGGAACCAGCCCGAGCCGATGCCCAGGATCAGGCGGCCCTTCGAGATGTGGTCCACGGTGCGCGCCATATCGGCGAGCAGGTCGGGGTTGCGGTAGCTGTTGCAGGTGACCAGCGCGCCGATCTCCACGCGCGAGGTCTGCTCGGCCCATGCGGCGAGCATGGTCCAGCATTCGAGGTGCGTGCCGTCGGGATCGCCGGACAGTGGGAAGAAGTGGTCCCAGTTGTAGACCACGTCCACGCCGAGCTCCTCGAGCTTGGCGACGGCGTCGCGGAGCTGCTGGTATTCGGTGAAGTGCTGGGGCTGAAGTTGGACTCCGATGCGCATGGTTTCGACGCTACTCAGTCCCGCGCCGGTTCGCCGGTCGAACCGGGCAGCACGGCCGCCGCGAGGGCCCCGGCCAGCACCAGCGCGGCCCCCACGGCGATCACGATGCCGGTCCACCCGGCGGCGCTGAAGGCGATGCCGGCGGCGGCGCCGAGCACCGACGAGCCCGCGTAGTAGCAGAACAGGTAGCCCGACGAGGCCTCCGCGCGGTGTTCGGTGGCGAGCGCGCCCACCCAGCCGCTGGCCACGCTGTGCGCGGCGAAGAACCCGGCGGTCAGCACCACCGCGCCGAGCAGCACCGTCGGGACGGTGTCGGGGAGCGTGATCAACAGACCGATCCCCATGGCGGCGATCGCGGCCAGCAGCACCCGCCGCCGGCCGATCCGGTCGGCGAGCCGTCCGGCCGCGCCGGACGACCAGGTTCCGGCGAGGTAGATGAGGAAGACCAGGCCCACCACGCCCGCGGAGAATCCGAACGGTGCGGCCAGCAGCCGGAAGCCCAGGAAGTTGTACACGCTGACGAAGCCGCCCATCAGCAGGAAGGCCAGCACGAACAGCACGGCGAGCGCGGGCCGCCGCACGTGCCCGGCCATGCCGCGCACCGTCGTCGAGACCGAAATCGGTGCGGGCGTGTGGAACCGGGATGCGGGGAGCGAGCGGATCATCACCACGGTGAGCACCGCGGCGAGCACCGCGAAGACCTCCATGGCGCCGCGCCAGGGCAGCACGTCGAGGCCGACGGCGGTGACGACGCGGCCCAGCAGCCCGCCGATCGTGGTGCCCGCCACGTAGCGGCCCATGGCGCCGCCGAGATCGCGGCCGTCCACCTCCTCCGCGAGGTAGGCCATCGCCACCGCGGGCACTCCGGCCAGGGCGACTCCCTGCAGGGCGCGCAGCCCGAGCAGCACCGGCAGCGAGGGCGAGAGCGGAATCGCCAGCCCCAGAAGCACGGCGAGTACGGCGGAGGCCGTCATCACGCGGGTGCGGCCGAATCGTTCGGAGAGCGCGCTCACCGGGATGATGGTGAGCGCGAGCAGCCCGGTGGTCACCGAGACGGCGAGGGCGGAGGTCGCGGGCGCGGAGCCGAAGACGCGCGTCAGCTCGGGCAACACGGCCTGGGTCGAGTACATCGATCCGAAGGTGGTGAGCCCGGCCACGAACAGCGCCAGGGTGGTGCGACGGTACGCGGGCGTCCCGGCGCGCAGCGGTGCGGCGGTGGCGGGGTCGACGGTGGCGGTCACGGGCCCGACATTGCCCCGGACCCGTCGATGTGTGAAATGCATGTCTTTGACGACTCTGATAGACAAGACGCATGGTTGCAGGTGAGCGATCCGCGGCGAACACCGCGGACGACCTGGTGAGGTTCATCACCCTGGCCGAGACGGCGCACATGACCGACGCCGCCGCCCTGCTGCGGATCACCCAACCGACCCTGTCGAGGACCCTCGCGCGGCTCGAAGCCGATCTCGGCGCCCCGCTGTTCGACCGGCGGCACGGCCGCCTCGTGCTCAATGCCAGCGGCGAGATCTACCTCGATCACGCGCGGCGCGCGCACGCCGAACTGGAGGCGGCGCGGGCGCAGATCGCCGACCTGCGCAGCCCGTCGCAGGGCACCATCCGGCTGGCCTTCCTGCATTCCTTCGGCGTCGCGATGGTCCCGCAGCTGGTCTCCGGCTTCCGGGCGCGCGAGCCGCGGGTCACCTTCGAGCTCTCCCAGTTCGCCGCGGGCACCATCACCGATCTGGTGCTGGCCGACGAGGCCGATCTCGCGATCGTCTCGCCGCGCCCCACCACGGGCGCCGTCGCGTGGAGCCTGCTCACGGTCCAGCGGCTGGCGCTCGCGGTACCCGCCGACCATCCGTTGGCGGGGCGCAGTTCGGTGCACCTGTCCGAAGCGTCCGACGCCGATTTCATCACCATGCACCCGGAGTTCGGTATGCGCCGCATCCTCGAAGAGCGGTGCGCCGCTGCCGGATTCCGTCCGCGGATCACCTTCGAATCGTCGGAGTCGTTCACCGTCGCCGGACTGGTGGCGGCGGGGCTCGGGGTGGCGCTACTGCCGATGGACCGCAACCCCCTGCTGCCTGCGGGGCTGTCGCTGGTGCCGATGTCGGGGCCGGCGCCCACCCGCGAGGTGGGCATCATCTGGCGGCCGGACGTGGCGCTCTCGCGGGCCGTGCGGTCCTTCCGCGATTACGCGATCGCCCAGTCCGACGAGGCGATCAGTTCCTAGCGGCCACGGCGAAGATCCGCCGGAAGGGCAGCACCGTGCCGTACTCCTGCGGCGGGTAGGCCCGGTTCAGTTCGGCCTTGTAGCGGGCGACGAAGTCGTCCTTGACCGCACCGTCGAGCCGGGCGAGCACTGGCCGCGCGCCGGTGCCGGAGATCCACTCGAAGACCGCGTCCGCGCCCTGCAGCACGTGCAGGTAGGTGGTCTCCCAGACGTCCACGGTCCAGCCCGGACGGTGCAGTGCGGCCAGGTATTCCGCGGGTTCGCGCACGTCCACCGTGCGGTAGCCGGTGATGCCGAACTCCGCGGCGACCTCCGCCAGCAGGGCGTGCGAGGGCGCGTCCTGGTTGCCCGGAACCTGGAAGGCGAAGGCCTGCGCGGCCGCGTCGGCGATGCCGGGCAACAGCTCGATGTGCCGGTCGATCCACTGGAACATGGCGTTGGAGACGATCACGTCGGGGCGCGCTCCGTCGGGGCGCCAGGTGGCGGCGTCGGCCACCTCGAAGGTGACGTTCGGATCCTGGATGTCGGACCGGGCGCGGTCGATCATCTCCGCGCTGGAGTCGACTCCGTGGATCGCCGCCCCGGGGAAGCGGGCCCGCAGGGGCGCAACGTCGTTCCCGGCGCCGCATCCGAGGTCGACCACGGTGCGCGCATCGCCCGGAATGCGCGCGATCAGGTCCACGAAGGGGCGCGTGCGCTCGTCACCGAACTTGAGGTATTGCGACGGATCCCACCGGTGATTAGTCATAGAATCATCCAATCATTTAGTTGTAAGGTGCACTGCGTGAGCATCTCGACCGACAGCCCGCATGTTCTGAGCATCGACCACGTGGATCTGGTCCGCAACGGGCGCAAGCTCCTCGACGACGTCTCGCTCACGGTTCGCCGCGGCGAGCACTGGGTGTTGCTGGGCGCGAACGGCGCCGGCAAGTCGACGCTGCTCGGTCTGTGCGGCGCGGTCACCCATCCCACCCGCGGCACCGTCGACGTGCTGGGCAAGCGGCTCGGCAGAGTCGACATGCGCGAGCTGCGCACGCACATCGGGCACGTGAACCCGCGGCACCGCCTGGACGTGCCGCTCACGGTGCGCGATGTGGTGATCACCGGCCTCACCAACACGCCGGAGTTCCCGCCGCGCTGGGCCCCCACGCCGGCGCAGCGGACGCGCGCCGACGAGCTGATCGAATCGCTGGGGATGACGCGGCATGCGGATTCGGTGTGGCCCACCCTGTCCCAGGGTGAACGCGGCCGCGCCCTCATCGCCCGCGCGCTGATGGGCGAGCCGGACCTGCTGCTGCTGGACGAGCCGGCCACCGGCCTCGACCTCGCCGCCCGCGAGCGACTGTTGACCTCCGTCGACGGCACCCGCCGCGCGCATCCCGAGCTGGCGTCCATCCTGGTGACGCACCACCTGGAGGAGATCCCGGTGACCACCACGCACGCCGTGCTCATCCGCGACGGCGTGCTCACCGCGGCCGGTCCGGTGGCCGATGTACTGACCACCGAGCGGATCAGCGCCGCCTTCGATCACCCGATCACGATCGACCGCCAGCACGGGCGGTGGACCGCGATCTCACGCTGACGGTCCGCAGCACGCAGGACCGGGGCTTCCGGATGCCCCGCGTGGGAATTTTCGCGGCATGCAGGACAGTGCCGGTGGTTCGCGGTTGACTGGGACCACCACCACCGGCCCCCGCACGCCCAGGAGCACGCCATGCCCTTCCTCGCCCCCGCCGCCGATACCGAACGCGCAGGCCTGCGCGGTTTCATCGCCCAGCAGCTCGACGGTCTGCGGCACACCTCGTACGGATTGACCGAGGAGCAGATCCGCCTCTCTCCCGCCCGCAGCGAGCTGACGATCGGCGGCCTGCTCAAGCACGTCACCGATTCGGTCGGCGGCTGGGTCGAGAAGATCGAGGCCGCGCCGGGCGAGCCCCCGCTCGATGTGGAGGCCGCGCAGGCCGCCTACGGCAGCGATTTCGTGGTGACCGCGGACGACACCCTCGCCTCGATCCTGGCCGCGTACGACGCCGTGGCAGCCCGCGCCCTCGCCGCGGCCGACACCGCCGACCTCGACCTGATCGTGCCCACCCCGAAGGCGCCCTGGTTCCCGCCCGATCTCGAGGGCTGGACGGTGCGCTGGGTGCTGCTGCACATCATCGAGGAGGTGGGCCGGCACGCCGGGCACGGCGACATCATCCGCGAGCAGATCGACGGCGCCACGATGTACGAACTGGTGGCCGGGGCCGAGGGCATGGGTGACCTGGGCTTCGTCCAGCCCTGGACCCCACCCTCGGAGTAGCCGACGACGGAGTGGCGCACGGCTGTTGACTTCGAGTGCGCTCGAAGGCCTAGCGTTGCTCACGTGGTCGCAATCACCGAAGAACTCACCGCCCTACTCGGCTCCCGCGCGCCGTTGCCCGACCTGAGTGAACTGCTCGCGGGTCCGGTGAACGACGGTCCGCTCACCGTCGCCGAGATGGCCGAGCTGACCGGTGTCACCGGGCACACCCTGCGGTACTACGAGCGGATCGGCCTGGTGACCGTCGATCGCGACGGTGCCGGGCACCGCCGGTACGGGCCGCGCGCCATCTCGCGGGTCATCTTCCTCACCCGGCTCCGCCTGTCCGGCATGCCGATCGCCGACATCACCGAGTACATCCGGCTGGTCGAGGCCGGCGAGGAGACGGTGCCGGCCAGGCTCGCGCTACTCACGGCGCACCGGGCCCGGACCGCCGCGCAGATCGAGGACCTGAAGTACTCGCTCGCGGTGATCGACTACAAGATCGCCACCTACGGCGGCGCCCTCGGCGACTGCGCCGCCACCACCGACTCCCAGGAGGATTGACATGCTCCCCACCCGCACCATCGGCGACCTCACCGTCTCGGCGCTCGGCCTCGGCTGCATGGGCATGAGCCACGCCTACGGCACCCCCGACAACGCCGAATCGCTCGCCACCCTCAACGCCGCCGTCGATGCCGGCGTCACCCTCCTCGACACCGCCGACATGTACGGCAACGGCGCCAACGAGGAGTTCCTCGCGGGCTTCCTGTCCGCGCGGCGCGACGAGGTGGTGCTGGCCACCAAGTTCGGCTTCATCAACGATGAGAACCAGCGGCCGATCGGGCTCGACGGCCGCCCGGAGCGCGTCGCGGGCTGCGTGGATGCTTCGCTGCGCCGCCTCGGCATCGACGTGATCGACCTGTACTACCTGCACCGTGTCGATCCGCAGGTGCCGGTCGAGGAGACGGTGGGCGCGATGGCCGAGCAGGTGGCCGCGGGCAAGGTGCGTGCCCTGGGGCTCTCCGAGGCCTCCGCCGAGGACATCCGCAAAGCCGCCGCCGTGCACCGGATCTCGGCGCTGCAGTCGGAGTACTCGATCTTCACCCGCGATGTGGAGGACGGCCCGCTGCAGGCGGCCCGCGAGGTGGGCGCCTCGCTCGTGCCGTTCAGCCCGCTGGGGCGCGGCATGCTGACCGGTGGCCGCGCCGCGACCGTCGCGGCCCTGCAGAGCAACGACTTCCGCACCACCATCCCCCGCTGGCAGGGCGAGAACCTGGAGGCGAATCTGCGGTTGGTCGACCGGATCGACGCGATCGCGGCCGATCTCTCGACCGAGGGCCGCACGGTGACCGCGGCGCAGGTCGCGCTCGCCTGGGTGCTGGCGCAGGGTCACGATGTGGTGCCGATCCCCGGCACCACGAAGCGGAAGAACCTGGCCGACAACCTCGGCGCGGTGGACGTCGCGCTCTCGGCGGACCAGCTCGCCGCCCTGACCGCCCTCTCCGCGGCGGGCAGCCGCTTGCCGGAGCGCACGCTGCGGCAGCGCAGCTAGCCGCGGCGCCGGGCCGACGCCCCCGCAGCCGCGAGCCGCGCTCGCCCGGCCACGGCGGCGAGCGCGGCGGAGGCGAGCAGGACGGCGCCGGCGGTGAGGAAGGCGGCCCGGTACCCGTCGCCGAGCATCGGCGCGACCACCAGCGGGCCCACGATCTGCCCGATGCCGTACGCGGCGGTGAGGACGGCGGCCGAGCGCGGAATGCCGATGTCCGCGCCGGCCTCCATCGTGAGCATCACGGCGCCGATGAAGGTGCCGCCGAACAGCACGGCCGAGATCCCGGCCGCGACGGGGCCACCGACGAGCGCGGGCAGCACCGCGGACACCACCTGCAGGAGCAGCGCGACCACCAGGAGGTACTCGGCCGATCGGTAGCGGCGCAGCCGCGCCCAGAGCATGGGCGAGGCGGCCGCGGCGAGGCCGACGATCACCCACGCGGCGGGCCCCTCCCAGGACTGTCCGCCCACGGCGACGGCGGCCACGAGGAAGGTGCCGAGCACGATGTAGCCGAGCCCCTCCAGGAAGTAGCTGATGCCGAGCGACCAGCCCGCGAGGCCGGGCCGGGCACCGTGGGGCGACGCTGCGGTGGGTGCGCCGCCCGGCGGTACCCGCCACGCGGCGAGCCCGAAGGCGGCGGTCGCGAGGGCGGACATCACCCACAGCGACCGCCATCCGACCACCTCGCCCAGCCCCACCACGAGGAGCCCGGAGACCGCGATCCCCACGCCCACACCGGCGAATGCGGTTCCCGCGGCGGCGGTTCCGGCCACCGCCCCGGCGCAGTACACGAAGACGATGGCGCTGGCGATGCCCGCCACCAGTCGCACGGCCGACCACCAGGGCACGTCCACCGCGGCGATCATCGCGATCTCGCTGGCCACCAGGACCACCAGGCTGATCCGGAAGAGCAGCGCGCTGCGCGAGATCCTCGGCCAGATCGCCGGCGCCACGGCACCGAGGAAGTAGCCCAGATAGTTGGCCGTGGCCACCACGGCGGTCGAGCTCGATGAGACGCCGGTCTGCTCCTGCATGAGCGGGAGGATCGGGGTGTAGACGAACCGCCCCAGTCCCATGGCCGCCGCGAGTCCGGCGAGTGCTCCGAATCCGATTCGCCGCGTATTCACTACGCCATTCTAACGACTGGCCTCGTCGGTCTCGACGGGGCTCACCGCCGCCGGTTCCTCGTCGCGGCCGGGCAGGAACAGGGCGATCAGCACCGCGAGGCCCACCAGCCCGGCGCTGACCAGGAGGGCCGCGCGATAGCCGGGGAGCACCGCGGCCGGTGCGCCGCCGTCGCCCGTACCGGCGGCAACGGTCACCAGGACCGCGAGCCCGAGCGCCCCGCCGAGCTGGCGGGCGGTGTTCACCAGACCGGAGACCATGCCCGCCGAGCTCGGGGCGACCGCGGCGGTCGCGACGTTGGGAAGCGGCAGGAAGGTCATGCCGATGCCGAACGAGGTGACGAGCGACGGGATCAACACGGCACGAAGGAAATCGCCGTCGGCGGGCAGCGGCGCGAACAGCAGGAATCCCACGGTGGCGATCGCGGCGCCGAGCACCACCACGGCACGCGCACCGATCCTCGGCATCAGCTTCGTGGCCACCGCGATCGCGATCACGATGCCGAAGCAGAAGGGCAGGAACATCATCCCGGTCTTGGTCGCCGAGTAGCCCAGCCCCATCTGCATGTACAGCGAGACGAAGTAGAAGGCGCCGAACTGTCCGGCCACCACGAAGGCCAGCACCAGGCAGGGCACCAGCACCGACCCCTTCGCCATCACCCGGAAGTCGACCAGCGGCACGGGCATCCGCGTCTCGACCACGACGAAAGCGGCGAGGAGCAGCACGGCGAGCGCGAACCAGCCGAGGGTCCGGCCGCTCCCCCAGCCGTTGTCCGTGGCCGCGACGATCCCGTAGGTGAGCACCGACAGGCCCGCGGTCGCCAGGACGCCGCCCAGCCAGTCGGTGCGACGGTCCGCGTCCGGCGCGGGACCCGGCGCCGCATACGTGAGGGCCATGCCAAGCGCGGACACCATTGCGCCGCAGGCGATCACGGTGCGCCACCCGAGCGCGTCGGTGATCAGGCCCGAGAGCACCACGCCCACGGCTCCGCCGGCGGAGGCGCCGATGGCGACGGCCCCGAAGGCCTTCGCGCGCATCGCCGGCTCGGTGAAGGTGATCGCCACCGCGGTGAGCGCAGCGGGAGCGATGGCGGCGGCGGCTACGCCCTGCAGCACCCGCACCAGGATCACCTGCCAGGGCTCGGTGCAGGCGTAGGCGCCGAGCGAGGCCACCGTGAACAGCGCGAAGCCGAATCGCAGCACGGCGCGCGGACCGAACCGGTCGGACATCCGTCCGCCCACCAGCAGCAGACCCCCGAAGGCGATCGCATAGGCGTTGACCACCCAGGACAGGCCCTGCGGGGTGAAGTGCACATCGTCGCGGATGGCTCGCAGCGCCACGTTGGTGACCGATGCATCGAAGGCGACGAGGAACTGGGCGAGGCCGCCCAGGAACATCGCCGCACCCAGGCTCTTTTTTTGTGTATCGAGTAACATAATGGCTGAGGCTAGCCTTAGCATGACTCCGACACAAGAGGGGTGGATAACAATGGGGGCATGCGCCAGACCACACCGCGACGCGGGCGACCCCCGAGCACCTCGCGCGAGGAGATCGTCGAACAGGCTGTGCGCCTGCTCGACGAGCACGGCGTGCACGGCGTCACGATGAAGCTGCTCGCGGCCGAGATCGGGGTGAGCCCGATGGCCCTGTACCGGCACGTGGACGATAAGGAGACGCTGCTGGCGCTGGCCCTCGACGCGATCACGGAACCCTTCGCCGCCATGACCTTTCCCGAGGAGCCGCGCGAGCGGATCGTCGCCGCGCTCACCACGGTGTACGACTCGCTGATCGCGCACCCCTGGGTACCCGAGGCCCTCATCGGCCCGCAGCGGTCCGGCCGCGGCGCGCTACACATCAGCGATGCGGCGATCGGTGCGGCGTACCGGATCACGGGAGACCGGGAGTCGGCGCTACGCGCCTACCGCGCGTGCTGGAGCCTCACGCTCGGGACGGTGCTCACGCACCTGCGCGCGGTGGCGGAATCGAACGACGAGGCCACGGCGTGGATGATCGATCTCCTCGACACGCTGCCGGCGAACTCGGCACCGGATATGCGCGCCGCGGTGCAGGCGCGCGTACCCCCTTCGAGCCGTGACGATTTCGAGGCGAGCCTGCGGGGCCTGATGGTGGGCCTGTTCGGTCCGGATCAGAAGGGCTGATCGGCGGGCTTGTTCTCCAGCACGTGCCGGTAGTAGTCGCGCAGCCGCAGCCGGGACGCCGCCGCCTCGTCGATCACCACGGTCACGTGCGGATGGAACTGGAGCACGGATGCGGGATTGATCGCGGCCACCGGGCCTTCGACGGTGGCGGCGATCGCCTCTGACTTGCCCTCGCCGGTGGCGAGCAGCACGAGGTGATCCGCCTCGGAGATGGTGCCCAGCCCCTGCGTCAGCACGTGGATCGGCACCTCGTCGATCGAGGAGAAGAAGCGGGCGTTGTCCTCACGGGTCTGCGTGGTGAGCGTCTTGATCCGGGTACGCGAGGCCAGCGATGAGACGGGCTCGTTGAACCCGATGTGCCCGTCGGTGCCGATGCCCAGCAGCTGTACGTCCACACCACCCGCGGCCTTGATCGCGTCCTCGTAGCGCTTCGCCTCCGCGGCGATATCGGCGGCGGTACCGTCCGGACCCTCGACCTTGGCGTCCGGGATGTCCACGTGCGAGGTGAACTCCTTGCGGATCACCTCGCGGTAGCTCTCCGGGTGCCCCTTCGGCAGGCCGACGTACTCGTCCAGGTTGAAGGAGACGCAGTCGGCGAAGCTGAGCCCCTCCTCGCGATGGCGGCGGATGAGCTCGGAGTACGTGGCGAGCGGCGTGGATCCGGTGGCCAGCCCGAGCACGGCGGGACCACGGCGCACGTGGTCGGCCACGATGTCGGCGGCAGTGGTCGCAACGTCGGCAGCGGTCGGGCGGATCACGATTTCCATGGGCCCATGATACCGCCTCGAAGCGCGAATACCCGCAGATCAGCAGAACTGGTCATAACCTATTTTCGGCGGCGCACCAGGCTCACGATCAACACCGTCAGGCCCAGGCCGCCCACCACGAGCGCGAAGCCCAGGGACCCGAAGATCCCGCCCAGCAGCAGCCCCATGTCCGGATAGCGGCCGAGTGCCACCTCGGCCCCGCCCGCCTCCGGCATCCCGGGCGAACAGGTCGCGACCACGTCGCCCGCGCCGGTCTCGAAGACGCTGAGCACCATGCGGTTGGACACGGTCACGTTCCCACCCGTGACGCGCTGCTCGATCGGCGCGCCGCCGGCCGTGGTCAGGGTGCACGACGGTGCGCCCACCGTGGTCCGGGTCTCCGCGAAGACGGCGTAGGTCCGGTCCGCGGGCACGGTGACGCTGTGCGGCGCACCGTCGGCGGGCACGGTCTGCATGTCGAGCCGGAACTGCGGGAGGACCACGGTGACGGTCGCGACGACCGGCACGATCACGGCGAGCAGCATCATCGCCGCGCCGACCCAGATCCCCGTCGCGCCTGGCCGGGGCTTCGCGGATGAGGGATTTGGGGATTCCATGACCTTCACCGTAGTGCAGCTTTGCGAACGTGACGCTGCCCGCAATCGGTTGCCGAAGTTGTAATATACAACTACCGTCGAGCGGCATGACAGACAACCTCCGCAGGAGCCGTCCCGCGGACGGCGTCCTGATCGCCGTCCTCTGCCTCGGCGGCCTCCTCGCTTCGCTCATGCAATCGCTGGTGGTGCCGATCGTCGGGCAACTGCCACACCTGCTGAACACCAGCGCCGACAACGCTTCGTGGGTGATCACCGCCACGCTGCTCGCCTCCTCGGTCGCGATGCCGATCGCCGGCCGTCTCGGCGATATGTACGGCAAGCGGCTGGTGCTGCTCACCAGCCTGCTCAGCCTGATCGCCGGCTCGCTGATCTGCGCCCTCTCGCACACCCTGCTGCTCACCGTGGTCGGCCGCTCCTTCCAGGGCTTCGCCATGGGCCTGGTACCCGTGGGCATCTCGCTCATGCGCGACGAGCTGCACGCCCGCAAGATCCCCGGCGCCGTCGCGCTGATGTCCGCGATGCTGGGCGTGGGCGGCGCGATCGGAATCCCGTTCGGCGCCTACATCTCCGAGCACTTCGACTACCACACGCTGTTCTGGTTCTCGCTCGCGCTCGGCGTGATCACCCTGGGCCTGGTGTACGTGGTGGTCCCGGAATCGCCGAACCGCCATCCCGGCAAGTTCGACGTGGTGGGCACCGTCGGCCTCACCGTGGGCCTGGTGAGCGTGCTGCTCTCGATCACCAAGGGGCAGAGCTGGGGCTGGACCTCCGCCGCCACGATCGGTTGCGCCGTGGGCGGTGTCCTGGTGCTCATCGCCTGGGGCTTCTGGGAGATCCGCACCCGCGACTCCCTCGTCGATCTGCGCATCTCCTCGCGCCGCCCGATCCTGCTCACCAACCTCGCGTCGATCATGGTGGGCTTCGCCATGTTCTCGCTGATGCTCACCATGCCGCAGCTGCTGCAGATCCCGGAGGCCACCGGCTACGGCCTGGGCCAGAGCATGCTCAACGCGGGTCTGTGGATGGTGCCCGGCGGCCTGGTGATGATGGCCCTGTCCCCCGTCTCCGCGCTGCTCACCAAGCGGATCGGCGCGCGCCTGACCCTGGCGATCGGTGCCACCATGTCGGCCATCGGCTACTTCGCCCTGCTCGGCCTCACCGATGCCACCTGGAAGATGTCGCTGGGTTCGATGATCGTCTTCGGCGGTGTGGGCGTGGCCTATTCGGCGATGCCGGCGCTGATCATGGCGAACGTCCCGGATACCGAATCGGCCGCCGCGAACGGCCTGAACTCACTGATGCGATCGGTCGGTACCGCGGTCAGCTCCGCGGTGATGGCCACGATCCTCACCCGCTCCACGGTCACGCTGCTGGCCGGAACGCCGCGCGAGATCACGCTGCCGGCCGAGGACGCCTTCACCTCCGGATTCGTGATCGCCGGCATCGTGGCCGCCGTCGCCGCCGTGGTGGCACTGGCCATCCCGCGCGCCCGGACGTCGGACGACGAGGCTACGGCTGCGCCGGAGGTTCGGGAAACTCTGGAAGCAGGTGCTCGAAGGGCTTGAGGTTCCACAGCGGTTCGCCGCGAGCGACTCTCCAGTCGAACTCGCGGCGGATCGCTGTCGAGAAGCCCAGTTCGAGCAGGGTGTTGAAATCGCCGTCCGCGGCTTCGAGCACCTGTCCCAGAACGCGATCCAGCTCGTCCTCGGTGAACTCGGCGAACCGGCCGGTGAGGTAGATGTCGCCGGTGCGGTCGATCGTGTAGGCCACGCCGTACAGACGGCGGTTGCGCCGCAACAGGTACCGGTAGACACCCTCGAAGTTCTCGTCGGGATGCCGGCACACGAAGGCCTCCACCCGCGCGCCGTGCGCGCCCAGGGTGATCATCGTGGTGGTCTTGAGCTTCTTCTCGCCCGGCAGCTCCACGATGAAGTGGGCCACGTCCTTGCCGGTCTCCTCCTTGCGCGTGAACTCCAGCTCGCGCTCGGTCAGGGCCGTTTCCAGTTGGTCCGGTGTCATCGATTCGCTCATGCCCGCGCCCCTGCCCTGCGCCGGCGGCGGCGCACCGTCTGCGTCGCCTCCTGCCGCGCCTCGATCGCCTTCGAATAGCTCTCCAACAGGCCGTCCGCGGTGCGGGACCAGGAGAACTGCTGTGCGTGTTCGGTTGCGCCGCTTGCCAGTTCCGCGCGCAGTCGCTTATCCGCGGTGAGCTCGTCGAGTGCCGCGGTCCATGCCTGCGGGTCGTGCCCCGAGACCAGGCGGCCCGAGACACCGTCGGCCACCGCCACCGAGAGACCGCCCACGTTCGCGGCCACCACCGGGGTGCCGCAGGCCTGCGCCTCCACGGCGACCAGGCCGAAGGACTCCGAATAGCTGGGCACCACCACCAGATCCGAGGCGCGATACACCTCGGCGAGCCCGGCCGGGGGCCGCGGGGGCCCGAAGGTCACGGCCTGCTCGATGCCGAGCTCGCGGGCCAGCGCGATCAGCGCATCCGGCCGCTCCAGTCCCGTGCCCGACGGTCCGCCCACCACCAGCAGCCGGATGCGACGCTCGGGGTGCGCGTGGATGAGCGGGGCCGCCGCGCGCAGCAGCAGATCGGGAGCCTTGTGCGGCTGAATCCGGCCGACGAAGGTGAGCACCAATTCCTCGGGGGCGATACCGAGTTCGGCGCGTGCGGCGGCGCCGTCGCCCGGCGAGTAGGTGGCCAGATCGGCCCCCGGGTACACCACGTCGATCCGGTCGAGCGGCACCCTGTGCAGTTCGGCGAGCTGGTTCGCCTCGACCTCGGTGTTCACGATCAGCCGGTCCGCCTCGTCGGAGACCTGCTGTTCACCGATGATCCGCGCCTGCGGCTCGGCGGTGTCACCCTCGGCGAGCGCGCGGTTCTTCACCGCGGCCAGGGTGTGCGCGGTGTGCACCAGCGGCACGCCCCAGCGGTCGCGGGCCAGCCAGCCGACCTGCCCCGAGAGCCAGTAGTGCGAGTGGATCAGATCGAAGTAGCCGGGTTCCTCGCGGGCCTCGGCCCGCTGCACCCCGGCCGCGAAGGCGCACAGCTGCGCGGGCAGATCGGTCTTGTCCAGCCCCTCGAAGGGGCCCGCGACGATGTTGCGGACGCGAATCCCCGGCGCGGCCTCCACGATCGGCGCGTCCGACGAGCTGGTGGCGCGGGTGAAGATCTCCACCTCGATGCCGCGCGCGGCGAGTTCGAGGGAGGTCTGCCAGATGTAGACGTTCATGCCGCCCGCATCGCCGGTACCGGGCTGCGCCAGCGGCGAGGTGTGCACCGACAGCACCGCGATCCGGCGCGGCGTGGTGCGGGCCGCTGACTTACCAGTAGGCACGCCGTCCAGCTTAACCCCGCAGATCGAGGAGTTCGCGGGCGCAGCGCGCGGGGTCCACCACGAAGGGCGCGTGGCCCCCGCCGTCCCACCAGGACAGCGTGGAGTGCGGCAGCACCGCGGCGTGATGCTCGGCGGTCACCGGGGCCACCACCTCGTCGTCGCGTCCGTGCTGGATGAGGACGGGGAAGGTCCAGGCGGCCAGGTCGGCGTCGTGGTCGACGGTGCGCCGGAACAGCCCACCGCGCACCGCGGGAGGCGTGGACAGCGAGTGGCCGAAAACACGCTGGGCCACGGGGCCGAGCGTCTCCTGGTCGAAGCCCTTCGGCAGCATCCGGATGCTCGCGAGTGCGGGGATGGCGGTGCTCGGTTTCGCCGACAACGCCGCCGGGAGGGCACCGTTCATGGCGGGGCCGGTGACGCCGCCGGGAAACTGCCCCTCCTTGCCGCCGCCGATCGAGGTGATCGCCCCGATCAGGCCCACGCCGAGCACACCGTCGGTGCCGTGCACGGAGAGGTGGTCGGCGATGATCAGGCCGCCGTACGACCAGCCGACCAGGTACACCTCGTCCAGGCCGAGCCGGTCGCGCACGGCCTTGACGTCGTCGGCGAATTCCTGCGTGGTGAACGACGCGGGCACCGAGCTGCGGCCGTGGCCGCGGTTGTCCACGGCGACCACGCGGTGTCCCGCGGCGGTCAGCTCATCGATCAGCGGCAGGCCCCACGAGTCGCCACTGGCCGACCACCCGTGGATCAGCAGGTACGCAGGCTTCGTCGGGTCGACGGTGCCCGCGTACGCGGTGCTGTAGTCGATGTAGAAGATCTCCGTGCCGTCGGGCCCGACGGCGAATCCACATGCACGAGTCACACCTCGACCCTAGCCGTCACATGTCGCGCAGATACTCCAGCTGCTGGCGCAGATACGCACGAATCGACGGATACAGCTCGTCACCACCCGAGCTGATGTAGACGACCGTGCCCTCATCCCAGCCATTGCCGGAGGTCGCGACGACGTACGCGGTTCCGAGGCCCGAACCGGGGTCGGTGGCCAGTGGAATGCACTCCGCCTGGTCGTCCGGACTGTACTGCGGCTTCTCGTCGCCTTCGGAGTAGAAGATGTTGATGTGCTCCCTGGCACCTCCCCAGGCTGATCCAGGGAACTCTCTAGGAAATCCCGCAGCCCCCTCGGTTCCAACTCCGTGCGTTCCCAGAAGAACGTCGGCGACGAAGAAGCCCGGGAATCCGTTGGCGACCCCGAGGAGTGCGCGCAGCTCCGGTGGATAGGGCCGCCCGAGGGCGGCCTCGGCCTGCGCGATCTCGGCCTCGGTCGCGGGTGGTGCCGGTGCGGCGGTGGCGATCACCGGGCCGTGCGGATCGAGGTCGAGGCGGATCTCGAGACCGTCCCCGTCCTCCTCCCCCGCTCGCACCCGCTCGCGGGCCAGGTCCGCGATGAGCTCCTGCAACTCCTCGACCATCGTCTCCGTACCCATTCCACTCCCGTCTGCGCAATCCGCGATCGCGTCTACGGTATCCGCAATTCCTCGGCGTGCGCCGGGAGACCACGGAACCCGCCGCCGAACAGCTCTCGGATTCTGTCCGCGGCGGACACCGTGTCCACGGCGGACAGAATCGGAGAGCGTCCTGTTCTCGGTATCCCGACCCTCGGAGAACGCCGTGGCCGGTGACCGCGCGACCTCGCGGGAATTAATCGGACCGTGGTCCGGTTGGTGGTAGTGTCAGCTTCAGCAGCCCACTTCCAGGAGGACACCATGCCCGCCGTGACCGCCGATACGCTCACCCTCCCCCGCATCACCGCCGCCGCACCCGGCGAGACGGACCGCCCCGTCCGGAAGATCACCACCGGCCCCCGCGGCTACGAGGGCGAGGGCTTCCCCGTGGTGCGCGCCTTCGCGGGCGTGCACCCCCGCGATCTCGACCCGTTCGTGCACATGGACCAGATGGGCGAGGTCGAGTACGAGCCCGGCGAGCCCAAGGGCACCAGCTGGCACCCGCACCGCGGCTTCGAGACCGTGACCTACATGATCGACGGCCTGTTCCAGCACCAGGACAGCCACGGCGGCGGCGGATTGATCTCCGACGGCGCCACCCAGTGGATGACGGCCGGCTCCGGGATCCTGCACATCGAGACCCCGCCCGCCGAGCTGGTCGAGTCCGGCGGCACCTTCCACGGCATCCAGCTGTGGGTGAACCTGCCGAAGTCGGAGAAGTTCACCACGCCCGCCTACCAGAACCTCGAGGGCGGCCAGACCACGCTCGTCACCACACCCGACGGCGGCTCCCTGATCCGCATCGTCGCGGGCGAGGTGGACGGGCACCAGGGGCCGGGATCGACCCGCACACCGATCAACTTCGTGCACGCCACGATCGCCCCCGGAGCCGAGGCCTCGCTGCCGTGGAACCGCGATTTCAACGCGCTGGTCTACGTGCTCAGCGGCCGCGGCACCGTGGGACCCGTGGGGCATCCGATCCACGAGGGCCAGCTCGCGCAGCTCGGCCCCGGCGACCGGATCACGGTGCGCGCCGACGAGTCCCAGGACTCGAATCGGCCCACCATGGAGGTCCTGATCCTGGGCGGCCGGCCCATCCGCGAGCCCGTGGTGCAGTACGGCCCGTTCGTGATGAACACCAAGGCCGAGCTCATCCAGGCGATGGAGGACTACAACGCCGGCAAGTTCGGCCACATCCCGCCCGGCGCCCTGATGCCGCACGTGGCTCGCTGAGCCGGTACCGGCTGGGTCCGATCAGGCCCAGCCGGTGTACGCCTCAGCAAGAAAGCCCCAGGATGTAGCGGAAGCCACCGGGAAGGCCTGCCAGGAAGGGCAATTCGTTCGAACCGGGGTTGCCGAACACCGTGGTGAGGCCGTGCTGGGCGAACAGCTGGTGCGCGGCGTCCTTGACGGTGCGGATCATGCCGCCTCGGGCTGCGCCGCATCCTCGGCTACCGGCGCCGACTGCTCCGCGCCGGGCCGCGGCACCGCCAGCACCGCGACCGCACCGAGTCCGGCGGCGACGGCGAAGAAGTAGAAGCCCCAGGGGTATCCGACGCCGGCCACCACGAGGCTGCCCGTGACCCAGGGCCCGGCGATGGCACCGAGCCGCCCGACCGCGGAGACCAAGCCCATCGCGGTGCCGACCTTCGTGCGGGGGTAGAGGTAGCCGATCAGTCCGTACAGCAGAACCTGGGCCGTGAACACGAAGAAGCCGGTCACGAAGATCACCACATCGAGCACCACCTGATTGGCCACCTTGATGCTCAGCAGCGCCAGCATCAGGCTGGCCATGGCGAACCACAGCACCGTGACCCGTTGCGCACCACGGCGGTCCGCGACCCGGCCGCCGATCATCAGGCCGGCCACGGCGCCCACGTTCAGCACGAGCAGCATCACCAGCGCGGTGGACACCGGGTAGCCCGCGCCGCGCATCAGCTGCGGCAGCCAGGTGTTGAGCCCGTACACCACCAGCAGCCCCAGGAAGGCCGCGACGAACAGCATGAGCGTGGTCCGCAGGTACGGCGCCTGCAGCACCGATGCGCGGGCGGCGCGCTGCGCCGCAACCGGTTCGGCGGCGCCGGTCACGGCGGCGGTCTCCGGCATCCGCAGGGCGATCACGGGTACCAGCAGCAGGCCGAGGATGCCGCCGCCGTAGAACAGCCACTGCCAGGAGTTCCCGGCCAGCAGCGCGATCAGCGAGGCCAGGACCGCACCCACGTGGTAGCCGGTCATGGTGACGGCGCTGGCGTTCGACTTCCGCTCGGGCGCGGCCTCCTGCATCGCGGTGAGCGCCACCGGCATGCAGCCGCCCATGCCGAGGCCGGCGATGAATCGGGCGCCGGCCAACGCCCACACCGTGGGCATGACGGGGACCAGCAGGGTGAACACCGAGAACAGCAGGACGCACACCACGAGCGGGCCGCGGCGGCCGTAGCGGTCCGAGATCGCACCGGTGACCGCCGCACCGATGCCCACGCCGACCAGCGAGACCGTGGCAACGGTGCGCAGATCCGATGCGGTCATCCCCAGGTGCCCGGTGTCGAGCAGCGCGGGAATGGCGGCGCCGAGCGAGACGAGGTCGTACCCCTCGAAGACGACGACCATCCAGCACAGCAGTGCGCCCCAGGTCCTCGGCGAACCGACCGAGCGCAGTGCGGCGTCCGCCGCGGGCGGGGTCAGTGGTGTGGAAGCCATCGGATCTCCATCGACGATCGAATGTGACCTGCGCCATAGGCGCATCGTCATACTAACCACGCGTTCGCTGATTGCACAAGTGTTCGTTATGCGAACACGATGGAGTGGTGAGCGACTACCGGAGGAGTCTGAGAAAGGCGCGATGAACTGCGGTTTCGGAGGCCGCGTCAGTCGATGCCGGCGGCCCGGGCCGCCTCGGCGATATCGGCGGCGGTGTCACGCAACGCGGCGACCCGGTGCTCGACGGTCGGCTCGTCGGCACCGTCGAGACGCGCGGACAGCGCCATGTTGATCGCCGCCCGGGGACGGCCGTCCCGCCCGGGGACGGGCACCGCGAGCGACCGCAGGCCCACCTCGAGCTCCTGGTCGACCATCGCGTATCCCTGCGTGCGGATCTTCGCGAGTTCGGCCTCCAGCGCCGCGCGGGAGGTGATGGTGCGCGGGGTCAGCGGGGCCAGCGTGGCGTTCGCGAAGTACGCCTCGAGCTCGTCCTCGTCGGCCGCCGCCAACAGGACGCGCCCCATCGACGTGGCGTACGCGGGGAACCGGGTCCCCGGGCTGATACCCACCGTCATGATGCGCCGCGTGTGCACGCGCGTCAGGTACACGATGTCCGTGCCGTCGAGCACCGCGAGCGAGGTGGACTCCTGCTCGCGATGCGATAGGCGTTCGAGGATCGGCTGCGCCAACTCCGGCAGCGGCTGACCGGCGAGGTAGGCGTACCCCAGTTGCAGCACCAGCGGCGTGAGACCGAAATCGCGACCGTCCGAGCGCACATAGCCCAGTTCCACCAGGGTCAGCAGGAACCGCCTCGCCGTGGCCCGGGTCAGGCCGGTCCGGGATGCGACCTCGGACAGTGTCATCGCCTGATGCTCCGCGTCGAAGGCGCGGATCACCTCGAGGCCGCGAGCCAACGACTGCACGTACTGATCGCCCGCCTGCGGCCGCACGTCCTCGCTCCGGTCCGGGCTCACGCGGTCTCCTCGCATTCGGGGGCGACGGGCCCCGGTTCGAGGCCCGCGATCAGCCTAATCGTCCAGCAGGTCGACTTCGACGACACCGCGCAGGTCCTCGACGGTGCAGCCGAAGCTCTCGCGCACCCGCACCCCCTCCGGGGACAGGAGGAACACGGCCCGCTCGGTGTAGACCCGGGTCACGCAGGACAGCCCCGTCACGGGGTAGCTGCACTGCGGCACCAGTTTCGGGGCACCCGTCTTGTCCTGCAGGGTCATCATCACCCACACCTCGCGGGCCCCGGTCGCGAGGTCCATCGCACCGCCCACGGCCGGAATCGCGTCCTGCGCGCCCGTGTGCCAGTTGGCGAGGTCGCCCGCGGCGGAGACCTGGAAGGCACCCAGCACGCACACGTCGAGGTGTCCCCCACGCATGATCGCGAACGAATCGGCGTGGTGGAAGTACGAGGCCCCCGGCAGCTCCGTGACCGGCGCCTTGCCGGCGTTGATCAGGTCCGGGTCGATCCGATCGCCCACGGCGGCCGGGCCCATGCCCAACATCCCGTTCTCGGTGTGCAGGGTGACCCGCTGTTCGGGCCGTAGATGATCGGCGATCGTGGTGGGAAGGCCGATCCCCAGATTCACGAACGCGCCCCGCTGGATGTCCCCCGCGACCATCGCGGCCATCTCCGGGCGGGTGAGGGGCGCCGCGCGCACGGTCCCGGTGGTCGCCGTCTGCTCCATCACTGCACCTCCACGATCGTGTTCACGTAGATGCCGGGCGTCACCACGACCTCCGGATCGATGCCGCCGGTGGGCACCACCTCGGACACCTGGGCCACCGTGTGCCGCGCGGCGGCCGCCATGATCGGGCCGAAGTTGCGGGCGGTCTTCCGGTACACCAGGTTCCCCACCCGGTCGGCCCTGAGCGCCTTGATCAGCGCGATATCGGCGTGCAGCGGGGTCTCGAAGACGTACCCGCGGCCGTCGATGATCCGCGTCTCCTTCCCCTCGGCCAACACCGTTCCGTAGCCGGTGGGGGTGAAGAAGCCGCCGATCCCCGCGCCGGCGGCGCGGATCCGTTCGGCGAGGTTGCCCTGCGGCACCAGTTCCAGTTCGATCCGACCGGCGCGATAGGCCTCGTCGAAGTGCCAGGAATCGCTCTGCCGGGGGAAGGAGCAGATCACCTTGCGGACCCGGCCCTTCTGGATCAGCAGCGCCAGCCCCCGATCCCCCTGGCCGGCGTTGTTGTTCACGATGGTCAGATCGCCGGCGCCGGTCTCCAGCAGGGCGTCGATCAGCTCGAAGGGCTGCCCGGCGTCGCCGAAGCCGCCCACCATCACCGTTGCGCCGTCGCGCACCCCTTCCACCGCATCCAGCGGGCTCGGAGCGAATTCCACCATCATCACAGATCACCTGTCGCGTCGATGTTTTCGAGCACCACGGCCAGCCCCTGGCCCACGCCGATGCACAGCGCCGCGACGCCCCAGCGTTGCCGGGTCACCCGCAGGGTGTGTGCCAGCGTCCCGATCAGCCGGGCGCCCGAGGCCCCCAGCGGATGTCCGAGCGCGATCGCGCCTCCGAACCGGTTGACGATCTCCGGATCGATACCCCAGGCGTCCAGGCACACCAATGACTGCGCGGCGAAGGCCTCGTTGAGCTCGACGGCCCCCACATCCGGCCACTCGATCCCGGCGCGGCGGAGCGCCCGGTCGGCCGCCTCGATGGGCGCTGCGCCGAAGGACTGCGGTGCCCCCGCCGATGCGCCCCGTCCGGCGATGCGCGCCGTCGGGGCCGCGCCGATCGTCTCCGCCGCGGCGGCCGATCCGAGCAGGACCGCCGCCGCACCGTCGGACAGTGGCGACGCATTGCCCGCGGTCACGGTTCCGCCCTCCGGTCCCGGCGAGGCCGGGCGGAAGGACGGCCGCAGCGCGGACAGCGTCTCCACGGAGGTACCGGGCCGGATCGACTCGTCGCGAACGAGATCCGTTCCGGGCACCGGATCGACCAGGTCTGAGTAGAACCCGGCCTCCCAGGCCCGCTGGGCGGCCCGATGCGAGCGCGCCGCGAACTCGTCCTGCCGCTCCCGGGTGATCCCGTGCGTCTGCCGCAGTTGCTCGGTGGCCTCCCCGAGCGAGACGGTCCACTCCCCGGGCATGCGGGGATTGACCAACCGCCAGCCGAGCGTGGTGGACGCCAGCGCCTGATCGCCCGACGGGAAGGCACGGTCCGGTTTCGGTAGCACCCACGGTGCGCGACTCATGGACTCGACGCCGCCCGCGAGCACGATCTCGGCGTCCGCCACCTCGATCTGCCGCGATCCGGTGATCACGGCGTCCAGCGAGGAGCCGCACAGCCGGTTGACGGTGCTGCCGGGCACCGTGACCGGGAGGCCGGCGAGCAGGGCGGCCATGCGCGCGACGTTGCGGTTCTCCTCCCCGGCGCCGTTGGCGTTCCCGAGGACCACCTCGTCGATCGCGGCTCCGTCGCCGACCGCGAGACCGGGTGCGCGATCGACGATGCGCCGCACCACGTGTGCCGCGAGATCATCGGGCCGCACGCCGGACAGTCCGCCGCCGTACCGCCCGAAGGGTGTCCGCACCGCGTCGTAGACGAAGGCCTCAGCCATCGGCGTTCTCCCCTTCCTCGGCGTCGATCTCGGCGAACACCCGCCGGGCCACGCCGAAGGCGGCATTGGCCGCGGGCACCCCGCAGTAGATCGCGCTCTGCATGAGCACCGCCTCGATCTCGTCGCGGCCCAAACCGTTGCGGAGCGCGGCGCGCACGTGCATGGCGAATTCGTTCCAGTGCCCCAGCGCCAGCAGCGCGGTGAGCACCGCGATGGAGCGCTCGCGCCGGGTCAGCTCGGTACCGGTCCACACATCGCCCCAGGCGGTCCGGGTGATGAATTCCTGGAAACCGGAGCCGAATCCCGTCACCGTGGCGCGGTCCACGTGGGCGTCGCCGAGCACCTGCCGGCGCACCGCCATACCTGCGTCGTACCGCTGCCGGGAGGTGACCGTGCCCGCCCGCACCGCGCGGGCGGTGGCCGCCGCGCAGTGATCCGCCAGCACATCCGCCAGCCGTGGCGGCGCCTCGACGGGTGCGAGATGCGCGACACCGGGGAACACCTCGTGGCGCCCCTCCGGGACCGCCTCGGCCAGGGCCCGCACATCCTGCGGAGGACACACCACATCGAGATCACCGCCGACGGCGAGGAACGGAACCGTCAACGAGGGCAGCCGATCCCGGACGTCGTAGCCGGCCAACGCCTCGCAGACCGCCGCGTATCCCTCGTCGCTCACGCGGACCAATCCCGCGAACAGATCCTCGGCGACGCCGGGTGAGCGGTCGAGGAAATCGCTGGAGAGCCAGCGCTGCCTCGCCCCGGGGACCATCGCCGCCGTGCCCTGTGCGCGCACCGTCGCCGCCCGGTCGCGCCATGGGCCGGGGTCGCCGAACCGGGCCGCGCTGCACACCATGGCCAGCGACCGCACGCGGTCGGGGGCGCGCAAGGCGAGTTCGGCGCCCACGGCGCCGCCCACCGAATCGCCCGCGTAGTGGAAGGCCGCACCGGGGTCATGGGCGTCGACGAGCGCCACCACCGCATCGGCCAACTCTCCCAGGTCGAATCCGCCGCGGGGGGAGGGTGATCCGCCGTGGCCCGGAAGATCCCAGGCCAGAACGTCGTACCGGTCACCGAGCAGCTCGGCGACCGCCTCCCAGATCACCGCGCTCGTTCCCAGCGAGGGGCCGAGCACCAGCATCTCGCGGCGGCCCGGCGGCCGGCTCGTGAAGGACGTGGCCACCAGCTGCGGGATCATCGCCCCACCCCGTTCGTCTCGGGCCGCTGCCCGGCGGCGTGCGCCCGCTGCGGCGCGGTGCCCAGGTAGCCGTCCACGGCGAGCAGATCGTCGAGCTCCCCGACGGTGAGATCGGGTACGGCGACGGCGATCCGGTCACGCAGCACTGCGGCACGACTGTCCGCGGGAGCAGCCACCGCGGCGTCGATCGCCTCCTGGACGGCGGCGCGACCGCCCATAGCCCGGCCGGCCAGCGTGATCATCAGCCGCTCGGACACCAGCAGCGGGGCCGCACCGCTCACACGCTCGGCCATCCGTTCCGGGAACACCCGCAGGTGCTCACACAGTTCGCGCAGGCTCACCGCGGCGCCGAGGGCGAGCCGCAACAGGCTCCGCAGGGCCGGCCACTCGGCGTGCCAGGCCCCGGTGGAGCGTTCGTCCTCGGCCAGGCCCGCCGCCAGTTGAAGCACTCCCGCGTGGCCGGGCGCTGAGATCGCCGCGGATCGGATCAGTACCGAGAGAACAGGATTGCGCTTGTGCGGCATCGTCGATGAGCCGCCGCGGGCGAGAGCGGACTCCGCCAACTCGCCCACCTCGGGACGGCTCGCGAAGATCACATCGTTCGCGATCCGCCCGGCGGCGGCGCACACCGCCGCGAGCGCATCGCCCACTTCCACCACGGGTCCTCGCGAGGTGTGCCAGGGCTCGGACGCGGACAGCCCCAGCTGCCGCGCCCACTCCGCGCCGGCCTGGACGGGATCCGCGCCGATCGCCAGGACCGCGGCGTTCGTCCCGGCGGCCCCGCCGAATTGCACGGGGGTCGCGGCGGAGGCCAGCCGGCGCGCCGCACCGTCGATCCCCTGCCGCCAGCCGGCGGCCTTCGCCCCGAAGGTGATCGGCACGGCGTGCTGGCCCAACGTACGTCCCACCTGGGGTGTCTGCGCGTACTGCTCCGCCAACCGCGCCAGCGCCGCGGCAGCCCCATCGAGCTCCTCGGCGATCTCGTCGGCCACACGGCGCGCGAGCATCATCAGCGCCGTGTCCAGGACGTCCTGGCTGGTGAGCCCGCGGTGCACCGGCATCGCCGTTCCGAGGTGCTGCCGGAGCTCGGCGACCAGGGGGATCACCGGGTTGCCGCCGGAGCGGGCCGCGCTCGCCAGGCGCGCGGGATCGAAGGCCCCCGCCGCCCGCCGGTCCGCGACGGCCAGCGCGGCCGCCCGTTCCGATTCGACACCGTCGAGTACGCCGATCCACGCGAGCTCCGCCTCCAGCAGCGCCCCGACCACCGCGGTGTCATCGGTGGCCGCGCAGGCACGGCCCGCCGCAACGGGTTCCAGCAGACCGAAGTCGCCCGTCATCGCGCACCACCCGCGCCGTCGAAGTCGAGGAAGACCGTTTCCCCATCGCCCTGCAACCGGATGTCCCAGCGGAGGGAGCCGTCGTCGTCGCGCTGGGCGATCAGCGTGTCTCGGCGATCGGCGGGCAGCGAGGCCAGCAGCGGATCGGCCGCGAGAGCGGTGGCGGCCTCCGGCGGATAGACCCGGGTGAACAACCCGGCGAGCAGGCCCCGGGCGAACACCGCGACCGAGATGAACGGCGCGGCACCGGAACGCGCCGGACCCGGCTCCACCGTGGTGAAGGAGTACCGGCCCGTGTGCCCGGTGGCGGTGCGACCCCACCCCGCGAAGTCGTGTGGATCGCGGGTCCAGCCCTGCAGTGAGTGATCGTCACGCGGGATGAGCGCCGCCGGCCGCGCGGGGCGGCCCTCCTCGTCGGGCTGCCAGATCTCCAGCAGACAGTCCGGGACGGGATCGCCGGCACCGTCGAAAACGGTGCCGCACAGCCGGATCGCCCGGCGATGGCCGGGCGCGATGAGATGTTCGGCACCGGGGAGCGAGAGCCCGTAGCCGAAGAAGGGGCCGATGGTCTGGTCGGGAGTGCGCGACTGCGGGGTCACCGGTCCGCACCCCCGAAGGCCTCGTTCTCGGTCCAGGTCCGGCCGGAGCCGGCGAGCACGATGTCCCAGCGGTATCCGAGCGACCACTCGGGCGCGCTCGACTCGTGGTGGTAGTCCGCGACCAGCCGGTCGCGGGCGGCCGGGTCGACGATGGACTGGCAGATGGGGTCGTAGGCGATCAGTGGGTCTCCCGGGAAGTACATCTGCGTGATCAGCCGCTGCGTGAAATCGGTACCGAACAGGCTGAAGTGGATGTGCGCCGGCCGCCACGCGTTGCGGTGATTCCGCCAGGGATAGGCGCCCGGTTTGATGGTGGTGAACCGGTACGAGCCGTCCGGACCGGTGAGGCAGCGGCCGACCCCGGTGAAGTTCGGATCGATCGGTGCGGGGTGCTGGTCCCGCTTGTGCACGTAACGGCCCGAGGCATTGGCCTGCCAGATCTCGACGAGCTGGCCCGCGACCGGGCGGCCCGCACCGTCGAGCACGCGGCCGGACACCGTGATCCGTTCGCCCAGCGGCTCGCCGCCGTGCTGCACGGTGAGATCGGACTCGAGCGGATGCACATCCTGCTGCCCGAACACCGGGGACAGCATCTCCACGCCCTCGGGGTCCGCGGGCTGCAGCCGCTTGGTGGGATGCCGCAGCAGCGAGCTGCGGTAGGGCGGATAGTCGCGCCGCGCGGTGCCCTCCGGCGCCGAACCGGCGAGATACGCCGCGCTCAGCTGCGCGATCTCCGCACTGATGGCCTGCTGGTCATCGCCCACGCTCACTCCTGCCGTCGTCGTGTGACCGCAATCATAGCGCGTGTTCGCATATCGAATCAATGTTCATTCTACGAACATGGTCAGCGCGTGACGGCCGAGCGCACCCCCAGCGCGACCATGACCACACCGCCGAGACCGGTGATCCGGCGCCGGAACCGCTGCACGTCGACCCGGCGGCGCATCGCGGTGACCACGCCGCCCCACAGCACCAGCCACGCCGCGGCCACCACGGCATGGGCCAGCCACAGCCACAGCAACTGCGGAGCGACCGGCGACCCCGGATCGAGGAACTGCGGCGCCAGCGTGAGATACACCGCGGCCGCCTTCGGATTGAGCACGTTCCCCAGGTAGCCCTGCACGACATCGCCGCCCCGGCGCCAGGGCAACCGGGTGGGCGCGGGCGCCGCCGGCGCATCCCGCAGCGCGGCCCGGATCATCCACAGTCCCAGCCCCACCAGGTAGGCGGCACCGATCAGCTTCACCACGAGAAAGGCTTCGGCGGAGTGCATCACGACCGCCGAAAGTCCCGCCGCCGCGAGCGCCGCGTGCGTGAGCAGCCCCAGCACCGTCCCGAAGATCACACCGCCGGCGGCCCGCGGCCCCGAGGTGAGCGCCCGGTCGGTG
Organism: Tsukamurella strandjordii; assembly: GCF_039525985.1. Classification (NCBI taxonomy): domain Bacteria; kingdom Bacillati; phylum Actinomycetota; class Actinomycetes; order Mycobacteriales; family Tsukamurellaceae; genus Tsukamurella; species Tsukamurella strandjordii. The sequence continues at coordinate 850,606 of NZ_BAAAII010000002.1, forward strand.
ACCAGCGCGAAGCTCACCCCCGGCGTCAGACAGATCGGCAGCACCGCGAGCCCGAAACCGGCGGCGGCGAGGAGCGGCGAGGGCACCCCCTCAGGGTAGGCGCGCTTCGAGCACCGGCAGCGCCAGATCGAACCAGTCGAGGTTCTCCCGCTCGAACCGCAGGCCCCGCACCAGCGTCAGATAGGGCCCACCCAGCCGCTGGTCCGCCAGCAGCTCCGGCTCCGTGCGGCCGTCCAGCCAGCGCGCCCGCACCCGTTCGTAGTGCGCCAGCTTCGCGGCCGCGGCCGCGCGTCGCGCGCGCAGGTTCGCACAGACGGCCGCCACATCACCGGCCTCGACACCCTGCACCATCACCAGGAAGTCGTCGCGGATCGCCATCGGTTTCGGCGACCGCTCACTGAAAGCCGCGAGCTCGGCGCGCCCCTCGGCGGTCACCCGGAAGACGCGCTTGTTCGGCCGCTTCTCCTGTTCGACGGTGCGCGCCACGATCGCACCGTCGGATTCCATCCGGTCCAGCTCGCGGTACAGCTGCTGCGGTGTGGCGGTCCAGAAATTGGCGCGGGCACCGTCGAACTCCTTAGTCAGGTCGTACCCCGAGGCCTCCTCGACCACGAGGAGGGTCGCGAGGATCGCGTGCCGCAGTGCCATGCAGTTCACCTTATTCACCGAGTTGCCTATCCGAGCCTGGACACCGGAGGCCGCGCATCGCATACTCGACCTAGTCAACAAATTTACTAGGAGGAGTCATGCAGGAGTTCCGCGACGCCGTGCTCGCGAAGGATCCCGAGGCGATGGAGCGCACGCTGGCCGACGATGTGCGATTCACCAGCCCCGTGGCCTTCAAGCCCTACGAGGGGCGGCACATCACCGCCGCGATCCTGCGCGGCGTGCTGCGCGTGATGGGCGGCGACGACTTCCGCTACGAGCGCGAGATCACCAGCCCCGACGGTCGCGACCACGCGCTCGTCTTCCGGACCACGCTCGACGGCAAAGAAGTGAACGGCTGCGACTTCCTGCACCTCAACGACGAGGGCAAGATCGACGACTTCGTGGTGATGGTGCGGCCGCTCTCGGCCGCGCAGGCCCTCTCCGCCGCGATGGCCGCGCAGTTCGAGCAGATCGCCGCCGAGGCCACCGCCGCGGCGCAGGCGGAGGCCGCACAGCAGGGCACCGCGACGCGGAGCTGACCCGGCCGGTTTGGCGGATGCGCCCGGCGCGACTACTATTGACAACGATTTCCATTGCTGTCAAGAGGAGCACCCGTGCGCATCCGCAACCGCCTGGCCCAGGCCGTCGCCGCCACCGCCGTCGCGACCCTGACCCTCACGGCGTGCGGGTCGGCATCGTCGGAGCCCGGCGACGGTAAGCCGTCGGTCGTGGCCTCCACCGACGTCTACGGCGCCATCGCCAAGGCCGTCGCGGGCGACCACGCCACCGTCACCTCACTGTTCTCCAACCCCACCGGCGACCCCCACGAGTTCGAGCCCTCCGCGCAGGACACGCTCGCGGTCAAGCGCGCCGCGGTGATCGTCTACAACGGCGGCCACTACGACGCCTACATCGAGAAGGCCGCCGACGGCGCCTCGGGCACCAAGGTGGACGCCGTCTCGCAGCAGGACCCCAAGGGCGAGAACGAGCACGTCTTCTACGACCTGCCCACCATGCAGAAGGTGGCCACCGCGGTGGCGAAGGCGCTGTCCGAGAAGGACTCCGCCAACAAGGCCGACTACGAGAGCAAGGCCGCCGCGTTCAACGGACGGCTCGACGGCGTGATCGACCGGGCCCGCGAGATCGGCCGCGCCAACCCCGGCGCCAAGGTGGCCGCCACCGAGCCCGTCGCCGGCTACCTGCTGGCCCTGGCCGGCCTCACCGACGCCACCCCGCCCCGGTACACCGCCGCCATCGAATCGGGCACCGACCCGGCCCCCGCCGACATCGCCGCCGCCACCGCCCTGGTGACCGGCAAGCAGGTGCGCGCCGTGGTGCTCAACGCCCAGACCGAGAGCCCCGTGACCACCGCCTTCGCGAACTCCGCGCAGAGCGCCGGGGTGCCCGTCGTGCGGATCACCGAGTCGCTGCCCGAGGGCGTCGACGACTACGCCGACTGGCAGGCCGCGAACGTGACCACACTCGCCGACGCCCTCAAGCCGCGCCCGTGACGCAGCCCGTCGTCAGCCTGCGCGGCGCCGCGCTGGCCTACCAGGACCGCACCCTGTGGGACGGCCTCGACCTCGACATCGCCCCCGGCGAGTTCGTCGCGGTGCTCGGCCCCAACGGCGCCGGCAAGACCTCCCTGCTCCGGGTGCTGCTCGGCCAGACCCCGCTGTCGGCCGGCACCGTCGACGTGCGGGGCCGCCTCGGCTACATCCCACAGCAGCGCGCCCTCGACGCCGCGGTGCCCCTGCGCGGCCGGGACCTGGTGGGCCTCGGCTACGACGGTGCCTCTTGGGGCATCGGCCTGCGCCGCCGGGCGCAGCGACGGTCCGCTGTGGACGCCGCCCTCGCCCAGGTGGACGCCCAGCCCTTCGCCGACGCCCCCGTCGGCTCACTGAGCGGCGGTGAGCAGCAACGACTCCGGGTGGCCCAGGCCCTGGCCTCCGACCCCGCAGTCCTGCTGTGCGACGAGCCGCTGCTCTCCCTCGACCCCGGCCACCAACAGCTCGCCGTCGCGCTCATCGAGCGCCGCCGCCGCGAGCACGACACCGCCGTGCTCTTCGTGACCCACGAGATCAACCCCGTCCTGCCGCACTGCGACCGGGTGCTGTACCTGGTGGACGGGCGGTTCGAGATCGGCGCCACCGCCGACGTGATGACCACCGAGACGCTGAGCCGGCTGTACCAGGCCCCGGTGGACGTGCTGCACGTGCGCGACCGCCTCGTCGTGGTGGGGGGCGAATGATGGACCGCCTGCGCCACTTCTTCGACTTCGCCGTCACGGCCGATCTGCTGGCCCAGCCCTTCGTGCAGCAGGCCCTGCTCGCCGCCGCACTGCTCGCGGTTCTCGCCGGAATCATGGGCCCGCTCATCGTGTCCCGGCAGATGGCCTTCAGCGTGCACGGGACCTCCGAGCTGTCGCTGACGGGCGCGTCCTTCGCCCTGCTCATGGGATGGAGCGTCGGCTCGGGTGCGCTGGCCGGCGCGCTCATCGCCGGCCTGCTGTTCGGCCTGCTCGGCGTGTACGCCCGCGAACGGGACTCCGTGATCGGCGTGATCATGTCCTTCGGCCTCGGCCTGTCGGTGCTGTTCCTGGCGCTGTACCCGGGCCGCCAGGGCACCGCTTTCGCGCTGCTCACCGGCCAGATCGTGGCCGTCGGCATGTCCGGCGTGAAGCTCATGGCGATCACCACGGTGGTCGTCCTGGCGATCCTCGCCGTGATCTACCGCCCGCTGCTGTTCCTCTCCACGGACCCCGATGTGGCCGCGGCCCGCGGCGTCCCCACGAAGACGCTGTCGGTGGTCTTCGCGATGCTCGTCGGTGCCGCCGCCGCCCAGGGGGTGCAGATCGTGGGCGCGCTCCTGGTGATGAGCCTGCTCATCACGCCCGCCGCAGCCGCCGCCCGGGTCACGAGCTCGCCGGGCAAGGCCACGCTGCTGTCGCTGGCGTTCGCGATGACCGCCGCGGTCGGCGGCATCGTGCTCTCGCTCGCCCCGGCGCTGCCCGTCTCGGTCTTCGTCACCTCGATCTCCTTCCTGATCTACGTGATCTGCAGGATCGTCGGGCAGCGGGGCAGGCGGGGCACCGAAGCGGCCGAGGTCGTCCACGACCACCGGCACGCGCACTAGCCTGGACCGCGTGAGCCAGCGCATCGACCTCAACGCCGACTGCGGCGAGTCCTACGGCGCCTGGCGCCTCGGCGACGACGACGCCCTCCTGCGCGTGGTCTCCTCCGCGAACGTGGCCTGTGGATTTCACGCCGGCGATCCGACCACGCTGCGCGCCACCTGCGCACGCGCCGTGGACCAGGGCGTGCGGATCGGCGCCCAGGTGGGCTACGCCGACCTGCGCGGCTTCGGCCGCCGGTTCATCGACGTCCCGGCCGCCGATCTGACCGCCGATGTGATCTACCAGATCGGCGCACTGCAGGCGATCGCGCGCAGCGTGGGCGGCACCGTCTCCTACGTGAAACCCCATGGGGCGCTGTACAACACGATCGTGGGGAACGAGACGCAGGCGCGTGCCGTGATCGACGGTGTGCTCGCATGCGCACCGGAGCTGCCCGTGCTCGGGCTCGCCGGGTCGGCGTTCCTACGGCTCGCGGCCGGGTCCGGCCTACGCGCGGTGGCGGAGGCCTTCGCCGACCGCGCCTACACCGCCGAGGGCACCCTCGTGTCCCGGACACTGCCCGGATCGGTGCTGCACGACCCGGACGAGATCGCGGCCCGGGTGGTGCGCATGGTCTTCGACGGCACCGTCGAGGCGATCGACGGCACCGAGGTGGAGCTGCGGGCCGAGTCCGTCTGCGTGCACGGCGACAACCCCGAGGCCGTCCAGGTGGCGAGCCGGTTGCGGCAGGTGCTCGAAGGCGCGGGCGCCGCGATCACGCCCTTCGCGTGACTACGGCCGGTCGATCGGCGGCATCAGATAGCTGCTGAGCATGGTGGCGCAGAACCGCACCAGATCATCGCGTTCGATCTCGAGACGCCCGGAGAGGTACTCGGTGAACAGCGCGGTCATCGCGCCGACCATGCCCACCGACGCCAGCCTGCGGGACTGCTCGTCCACCTGCGGCGGGAGCGCCGCCCCCACCACCGCGAAGAAGCCCGGCATGTGGCCGAGGCCGTACTCGGCCAGAGCGCTCTCGCGATAGGGGGCGAGCAGGAGCACCCGGCCCAGATCGGGCCGGTCGACCACGAGATCGACGAAGGCGGCCACCGCCGCGGCGGCCACATCCTTGGTCTCGGGGGTGCCTCGGACCGCGTCGACCAGGACCTCCTGGGCGCGGGCACTCACATCGTCGTACACCGCCCGGACGAACTCGTCGCGGTTGCCGAAGGCCTCGTAGAAGTAGCGCTCGGTGATGCCCGTGGTCCGGCACACGGCCCGGACGCTCACGGCTCCGCCGTCCGGACCGCCGAGGAGCGCTACCCCGGTGTCCAGCATCGTGCGACGACGAGCATGCTGTCGTTGCTCGAGCGAATCCATTGTGTCAGCGTAACGCAGCTCACCGCGTGGAGACCCCGAGTCGGAAAGCTTCGGATCAGCTTCGCGTACGCCGCTGTCGTGCGAAATCAGCCAGCACCACACCCGCGGCCACCGACGCGTTCAGCGACTCGACCGAGGAAGCGATGGGTATGGACAGGATGGAGTCGCAGTTCTCGCGGACCAACCGCGACAGGCCCTTGCCCTCGGAGCCCACGACCACCACCACACCGGTGTCGGCGCGGTAGTCGTCGAGGGTCACATCGCCACCCGCATCCAGGCCCACGATCTGCAGGCCGGCCGCCGCGTAATCGGCGAGCGTGCGGTTGAGATTGGGTGCCTGCGCCACGGGCAGCCGCGCCGCCGCACCCGCGGACGTGCGCCAGGTGACGGCGGTGATGGCCGCGGACCGTCGGGACGGGATCACCACGCCGTGTCCACCGAAGGCGGCGGCCGAGCGGATCACCGCGCCCAGGTTGCGCGGATCGGTGATGTTGTCCAGAGCCACGATGAGCGGCGCCTCGCCGCGATCGGCGGCCCGGCGCAGCAGGTCCTCGGGATGCGCGTAGCTGTACGGCGGGATCTGCAGCGCGATGCCCTGGTGCAGGCCGTTATCGCTCATCCGGTCCAGCTCGGCGCGCTGCACCTCGAGGATCGAGATACCGCGATCGGCGGCCATCCGCACCGACTCGGTGAGGCGCTCGTCGTTCTGCGCGCCCAGCGCCACGTACAGCGCCGTCGCCGGGACCTCGGCGCGCAGGCACTCGACCACCGGGTTGCGTCCGAGGACGTACTCGGGACCGTCCTCGGCGGCGCGTCCGGCCACCTTCTGCGGCCGCCGCTGCGGACCCGAGGCGGCCTTCGCCGCGGCCCGGGCCTTCTTGTGCGCCGGGTGGTACGGCCGGTCCTTCGCGGCCGGCGTCGCGCCCCGGCCCTCGAGGCCGCGCCGTCGCACACCGCCCGAACCGGTGACCTGGCCCTTCTTGGTACCGGCCTTGCGCACTGCGCCGCGGCGCTGGGAGTTGCCCGCCATGCTCGTCTCCTGGATCTACTGGGTCTTCTTGGCCAGGGTCCAGCTGGACCCGTCGGCACCGTCGGTCACATCGATCCCCGCGGCGTGCAGCCGGTCGCGCGCGGCGTCGGCCTCCGCCCAATTCTTCTCCGCGCGGGCGCTCGCCCGGCGTTCCAGCTCGGCCTGCACCAGCACGCCCAGCGCGTCGAGGGCGGCACCGTCGCCCTCGGACTCGGCCACCCAGTGCGGATCGAGCGGGTCGACGCCGAGGATCGCCGTCATCGCCCGCACCGAACCCGCCAGCCGCCGCGCCTCGTCGAGATCGCCCGCCTCCAGCGCGGCGTTCCCGGCGCGGACCGTCTGGTGCACCTCGGCCAATGCCGACGGTACGCCGAGATCGTCGTCGAGGGCGGCCGCGAAACCGTCGGTCCACTCGCCGACCGGGACCTCGCCCGCCCGCTCGACGGTGCGCTGCACGAACGACTCGATCCGCCCGTACGCGGTGACGGCCTCGCCGAGGGCGCCCTCCGAGTACTCCTGCATGGACCGGTAGTGCGCCGATCCCAGGTAGTAGCGCAGCTCGACGGGGCGGAACCGCTCCAGCAGCACCGGGATCGAGACCACGTTGCCGAGGCTCTTGCTCATCTTCTCGCCCGACATGGTGACCCAGCCGTTGTGCAGCCAGTAGTTCGCGAACGGATCGCCCGCGCCGTGCGCCTGGGCGATCTCGTTCTCGTGGTGCGGGAAGATCAGGTCGATGCCGCCGCAGTGGATGTCGAACTGCGCACCGAGGTAGCTGGTGGCCATCGCGGAGCACTCGAGGTGCCAGCCGGGGCGGCCGTCGCCCCAGGGCGAGGGCCAGCTCGGCTCGCCGGGCTTGGCCGCCTTCCACAGCGTGAAATCGAGTGGATCGCGCTTGTCGGTGGCCACCGACTCGCCCTGGTGCACATCGTCGACCTTCTGCCGGCTCAGCGCGCCGTACTCGCGCAGCGAGCGGACCGAGAAGTAGACGTCGCCGCCGGAGGCGTAGGCGTGCCCACGCTCGATCATGCGCTCCATGTAGGTGACCATCTGGGTGATGAAGCCGGTGGCGCGCGGTTCGGCCGACGGCGGCAGCACACCCAGCGCGTCGTAGGCGCGGGTGAACTCGCGCTCGTGCGTGGCGGCCCATTCCCACCAGGGGCGGCCGGCCTCGGCGGACTTGCGCAGGATCTTGTCGTCGATGTCGGTGACATTGCGAACGAAGGCCACGTCGAGGCCCTTCGCGATCAACCAGCGGCGCAGCACGTCGAAGGCCACACCGCTGCGAATGTGGCCGATGTGCGGGACGCCCTGAACCGTTGCGCCACACAGGTAGATGCCGGCCTTGCCCTCGATGAGGGGCACGAAGTCACGGACCTCGCGGGTCAGGGAGTCGTAAAGGCGCAGCGTCACGACGATTGATTCTACGGTGCCATGCATACTCGACCGGCACACGAGCTGTTTCTCGGCCACGGCGGCTCATGGGTAGGTTCATTCGGTGGCCGAACGCGACGTCTCCGAGGTGACCCGGGGCACCGCCATGGGCATCGGCGCCTACCTGCTGTGGGGCCTGTTCCCCCTCTACTTCGACGCGCTCAAACCCACCGGGGCGTGGGAGATCCTGGCCCACCGCATCCTGTGGACGCTGGTGCTCTGCGTCGCCGCGCTGGTGATTCTCCGCGACCTCGGCTGGATCCGCCCGGTCCTGCGGCAGCCGCGACTGCTGGCCGGGGTGACGATCGCCGCGCTGCTGATCTCCACCAACTGGATCGTGTACATCGTGGCGGTCACGTCCGGCCACACGTCGGACGCTGCGCTCGGCTACTTCCTCAACCCACTGGTCACGGTGGCCCTCGGCGTCGTGGTGCTGCGCGAGCGATTGCGGCCGCTGCAATGGGTGGCGGTCGGCATCGGCGTGCTCGCCTTCGTCTACTTGGCGGTGGTGGCCGGGACCTTCCCTGTGACGGCGCTGGCGCTGGCCTTCTCCTTCGGCTTGTACGGGCTGGTGAAGAACAAGGTGGGAGTGCACCTGAACGCGCTGCAGGGCCTGACGCTGGAGACGGCGATCCTGGCGCCGATCGCCGCCGCCGTGCTCGTGGGCATCGCCGTGTGGGGCGGCGGTCTCGACTTCGCGCGCCACGGCGCCGGACACGCGGCGCTGCTGGTCTTCGCGGGTGTCGCGACCGCGGTGCCGCTGCTGCTCTTCGCGGCCGCAGCGCGCCGGATCCCGCTCGTGACCGTGGGATTGATCCAGTTCGCGACGCCCATCATGCAGCTGCTGTGCGCGGTGCTTTTCCTGGGCGAGCACCTCTCCCCCGAACGCTGGATCGGTTTCGGGATCGTCTGGATCGCGCTGATCCTGCTCACGGTCGACACCGTGCGGACGTTGCGCCGCGCGCGGTCCGGCCAGCCCGCGAGGTAGCGCTCCGCGAGCGATGCGCGGCACGCATGGCCGAGCGCGCGGAAAGTTGCTGTGACCTGGGATTTTGCTGGGTATGCGCGGGGCGCATGGCTCGTGAGATCGACACATGCGCCCTACCGGGTCGGCCCGGCCGGGCGCGGCGGCGCATGGGCCGGCAGTGATCAGCCGGCGGCGTAGACCAGCGCGGTGGCCACGGCCGCCACGCCCTCGCCGCGACCGGTGAGCCCGAGACCGTCGGTGGTGGTGGCGGACACCGAGACCGGGGCTCCGAGCAGATCGCCGAGCACCTGCTCCGCCTCGGCCCGGCGCGGCCCGACCTTGGGCCGGTTGCCGATGAACTGCACGGCGGCATTGCCCACTGCGAAGCCCGCCTCGGTGAGGAGCCCGCGGACCTGGGTGAGCATCTGCGCGCCGGTGATGCCCACGTTGTCGCTGCGACCCACCCCGAAGACGGAACCGAGGTCGCCGAGGCCACCCGCGGAGAGCAGGGCATCGCACAGGGCGTGCACGGCCACATCGCCGTCGGAGTGGCCGGAGCAGCCGTCACCGTCGAACAGCAGCCCGAGCATCCAGCACGGGCGGCCCGGCTCGATCGGGTGTACATCGGTGCCGATGCCGACGCGGGGAATGATCATGACTGCTCCTGAGCCAGGGCCTGCGCGACCCGCAGGTCGAAGGCGGTGGTGATCTTCATGGCGAGCGGATCGCCCGGCACCGTGAGCACGGTGCCACCGGCCCGCTCGACCAGCCCCGCATCGTCGGTGGCCAACTCGTTCGGGGCGGCCTCGTAGGCGGCGCGCAGGGCCTCGGTGGTGAATCCCTGCGGTGTCTGTACGGCGCGCAGCCGGGCGCGATCGACGGTGGCGACCACCGCGCCGTCGGCGTCGACCTGTTTGACGGTGTCCGCCACCGGCAGCACCGGGATCACCGCGGAGGCGCCCGCACGCAGCGCCTGAACCACCCGCCCGATCATCGCGGGCGGGGTGAGCGGACGCGCGGCGTCGTGCACGAGCACGAGGTCGTGGGCGCCGGCCACGGCGAGACCCGCGCGCACCGAATCGGTGCGTTCGGCCCCACCGATGACGACGCGGGCGCTCGGTACGAGCGCCCGCGCATCGGAGAGCATGTCGGTGGGCACCATGACGACCACCTCATCGACCGCGCCGGACTCGAAGAGCCCGTCCACGGCCCAGGACAGGAGCGCACGACCGCGCAACTCCACGAACGCCTTCGGCCGATTCAGGCCGAGGCGAGTCCCCTGTCCCGCAGCCGGGACGAGAGCGACGACCGTCAGGAGGCCGCCGCCAGCGCCTCGTCGAGCCGGGACTCGGCGTTGCCGTCGTCCGTGGCCTCGGCGAGGGCGAGCTCGCCCACGAGGATCTGACGGGCCTTGGTCAGCATGCGCTTCTCACCCGCCGACAGGCCGCGGTCCTGCTCACGACGCCAGAGATCGCGAACGACCTCGGCCACCTTGTTCACATCGCCCGAAGCGAGCTTCTCGAGATTGGCCTTGTACCGGCGCGACCAGTTGGTGGGCTCCTCGGTGTGCGGCGCGCGAAGCACCTCGAACACCTTGTCCAGGCCCTCCTGGCCGACCACGTCACGAACGCCGACGACCTCGGCGTTCTCCGCGGGAACCTTGACCGTCAGATCACCCTGTGCGACCTTGAGCACGAGGTACTCGCGCTCACGACCGCCGATGGTCTTGATCTCGATAGCTTCGATCAGTGCGGCACCGTGATGGGGGTAGACAACGGTGTCTCCGACCTTGAAAATCATCTGATCCTTGCCCCTTTCGATATGACCAGGATAACACGGGGCGATATCGGGCTGCGCGGCAACACCGCAGGTCAGGAGTCATCCAGGGCTTGACAAACGCAGTCCGGGATGTTCTCCACTGCAATCATCGAACGCCGAAACCCGCCCCTTCCGGGGCCGACGGACTCCCGGCGAACCCGCCGCCGGTGCCCGGCGGCGCGGCGCAAGCGGCCTTCTACTACGCTGCGTGGTGACATACTCAGCTCGTCCGCACGCGGGTGCCGCCGCGCGGAGGGAACACTGGAGGAATCGTGTCCGCACGCACCGTCTCGACCCGACGCACCCTCACCGCCGCCGCGGGTGCCCTGCTCGCCACCGGCGCCCTGCTGTCGGTGTCCGCCTGCGGTGCGGGGCAGATCTCGCAGACCGCGAACCAGGTGGCCGCCGTCAACGGCGCCAACCACAACTACGTCGACCAGAAGAAGGTCCTGAGCGACGTGCACGTGCTGTACCCGGTGACCAACGGCCAGGGCAAGCTCGCCTTCGTGCTGAGCAACATCGACCCCGACGCCAAGAACGGCGGCGACCGCCTCGTCGCGATCACCGATCAGAACGGCCGCAACGCCACCATCAGCGGCGACACCTCGCTGCCCGCCGGTACCTCGCTGTACGGCTCGGCGCCCCTGAACAGCGACGAGAGCTCCGACATCACCCGCCTCAAGGTGACCCTGCCGGTGGACGGCTCGTGGCGTCCCGGCCTCACCAACGAGCTCACCTTCCACCTGCAGAAGGCGGGCGCGCTGAAGATCGCCGTGCCGCTCGACGCCGGTGCCCTTCCCGCCTCGGCCGCGGGCATCACCGTGACCGGCGACACCGAGGTCGGCGGCAAGGGCGGCGGCCACTGAGCCGCGCCCTCCTAGGCCGGGCGACCGGCCGGAGAACCCCGAGGTAGATCACCATCGCCAAGCCGAAGGTGCAGTACACCTGCTCCGAATGCGGCCACACCGTGGCCAAGTGGGTCGGCCGGTGCCCGTCGTGCGGCGCCTGGTCCACGATGGAGGAGGGCACCCCGGTCCGCGCGGGCGGCGCTTCGGGTCCCGCCGCCAACGTGGGGCTCACATTGCCCACGACGCCGGCGGTCCCGATCACGAAGATCGATCCGAACTCCACCCGCGCGCTGCCGGTGGGCATCGGCGAACTCGACCGCGTGCTGGGCGGCGGCATCGTGCCCGGTTCGGTGATCCTGCTGGCCGGCGAGCCCGGCGTCGGCAAATCCACCCTCCTGCTGGAGGTGGTGCACCGCTGGGCGTCCACCGGCCGCGGAAAGTCGCTGTACGTGACGGGCGAGGAGTCCGCCGGCCAGGTGCGGCTGCGCGCCGAACGCACCGGCGCACTCAACGACAAGCTGTACCTCGCAGCGGAATCCGATCTCGGCACCGTGCTCGGCCACGTCGAGCAGATCTCCCCCACCCTCATGGTGGTCGACTCCGTGCAGACCCTCTCCGCCTCGGGCGTCGACGGTGTCCACGGCGGCGTCACGCAGGTCCGCGCGATCACCGCGACGCTCACGTCCCTCGCCAAGGCGACGGGCATCGCCGTCATCCTCGTGGGGCACGTGACCAAGGACGGCGCGGTGGCCGGGCCCCGCTCGCTGGAGCACCTGGTGGACGTGGTGCTCAGCTTCGAGGGCGACAAGCACTCCACGCTGCGCATGGTGCGCGGCATCAAGAACCGCTTCGGCGCCTCCGACGAGGTGGGCTGCTTCGAGCAGCGCGAGTCCGGCATCGTCGAGGTCACCGACCCGTCGGGCCTGTTCCTGCACCATCGCGACGAGGCCGTCCCCGGCACCGCGGTCACCGTCGGGCTCGACGGTAAGCGGCCCATGCTGGGCGAGCTGCAGGCCCTCGTGACGCCCACCCCGCTCCCCCAGCCGCGACGCGCGGTCTCGGGTCTCGACGGGGCGCGGGTGGCGATGATCCTCGCGGTGCTCTCCCGCTACGGCGGCGTCGAGAACCTGCCGCAGAAGGACGTGTACACCGCCACCGTGGGCGGCATGAAGATCACCGAGCCCGCCGCGGATCTGGCGCTGGCCCTGGCGATCGCGTCCGGCAACGCCGATAAGGCGCTGCGCCCGCACACCGTGGTGCTGGGCGAGGTGGGCCTGGCCGGCGAGGTGCGACGGGTCACCGGACTCGAGCGCCGCCTGGCCGAGGCGCACCGGCTCGGCTTCACCCACGCGATCGTGCCGCCCTCCCAGGAGAAGCTCCGGGTGGGCGATATGCGGATCGCCGAGGCCTCGACCGTGGCGGACGCCGTCCGCCTGTCGGGGCTGCGCAAGGGTTAATCTGAGCCGCATGGACCTCGACGTCGCGGACGACGCCTTCGCGGGCAACACCGCGCTGCGGGACACGGTGATCCGGCTGGCGCCCGGCACCGGCCTGCGCGACGGCATCGAGCGGATCCTGCGCGGCCGCACCGGCGCCCTCATCGTGCTGGGCTACGACGAGGCCGTGGAGCGGATCTGCGACGGCGGCTTCCACCTGGACGTCGAGTTCGCCCCGACGCGGCTGCGCGAGCTGTCCAAGATGGACGGTGCGGTGGTGCTGTCCACCGACGGGGCGCGGATCGTGCGGGCGAACGTGCAGCTTGTGCCCGATCCGGCGATCCCCACCCAGGAGTCCGGCACCCGGCACCGTTCCGCGGAGCGCGCGGCGGTGCAGACGGGGTTCCCGGTGATCTCGGTGAGCGCGTCGATGTCGATCGTGCACGCCTACGTGGGCGGCGTGCGGCACGTGGTCGAGGACGCGGCGCCGATCCTGTCGCGGGCCAACCTCGCGATCGCCACGCTGGAGCGGTATCGGCACCGGCTCGACGAGGTGTTGGGCGAGCTGTCGCGCGCCGAGATCGAGGACGTGGTGGCGGTGCGCGAGGTGACGCACGTGGTGCAGCGCCTGGAGTTGGTGCGGCGCCTGGCGATCGAGATCGAGCAGTCGGTGCTGGAGCTGGGCACCTCGGGGCGGCAGATCGCGCTGCAACTGGAAGACCTTCTGGGCGAGTCCGTCTCACTACGCGAACCGGTGCTGCGGGACTACCTCCCCGGCGATGCGGATGTGAGCGAGGTGGTGGCCCGGATCGACGCGCTCACCGATGCCGATCTGCTGACCGCGACCACGGTGGCTGCGGCCCTGGGGTTCTCGGGCACCGTGGAGGCGCAGGACGAGCCGGTCTCGCCGCGCGGCTACCGGCTGCTCGGTTCGGTGCCCCGGCTGCAGCGACACCAGATCGATGCGCTGGTGGCGGCTTTCGGCTCCCTGCAGACCCTGCTCGCCGCATCGGCCGCGGATCTGCAGGCGGTGCCCGGGGTGGGCGCCGTGTGGGCGCGTCAGGTGCGTGAGGGACTCTCGCGCCTGTCCGAGCTCTCGGTGGAGCGCTACTAGCCGCCGGGGGCCGGGGCGGGAGCGGGCTCCGGCGCTGGCTTGGTCACGTTGAACGTGACGGGCGCACTACGCTTGGCGCCGAACTGGGCCACCACCTGGTAGGCGCCGGGGGCCACCGGGACGCGCTGCGCCTGGCAGCCGGGCGCCGAGGTGGTACCGGCCCACTGCAGCTTGTACCGGATCTGCTGGCCCGGCTGCAGCACCTCGTTCTTGATCTCCGGCTGGAAGGTGCAGTCGAAGTTCGACCACAGCTGCTTCGAGCCGTCGAGGGTGAGCACCATCAGCTGCTGCTGGCCGGTGCCGATGTCGCGCCCGCAGGGCACCGAGCCGGCGTTGGTCACGGTGGCCTCGAAGGTCGGCTGCTCGCCGACGGCGTAGGAGGGCTTATCGGCCGCGACGACCACCGAGATGTTGGTGTCCGGGCAGGGCCCGCCGGCGACGACTGCGCCCGGAGTGGGCACACCGGCGCCGGGCTGGCCGGATTGCGGGGCGCCCGAGGCGGCGCCGGACTGCGGGGCACCCGACTGGGCCGCGCCGGACTGGGGTGCACCGCTCTGCCCGCCCGCCGAACCGCCTCCGGGCGCCGCCGATTCACCGCTCGAGGGCGGCTGCCCCGTGGGCAGGTCGGTGGTGGTGGCCGCCGAGGAGTTCGCCGCGGCGGGGTCCGACGAATCCTTGCCGCCGCCGACGAAGACGATCAGCAGGACCACCACGAGCACCGCCAGCGCCGCGAGAGCAGCGGCCAGCACGCGGCGGCGCCAGTAGATCTCGGGCGGCAGGGGTCCGTTGGGTTCAAGCACGGTTCAACGGTAGCGTTTCCGCGGCCTAGGGCCGCTGACCTGCGGCGGCGTGTCGAGAAGTCAGGCCGGATCGACGGCCTGGAAGGGCGTCGTCGGCGCCTCGCCGATGTCGCCGACCACGCTGCGCAGGTGCACCTTGCCCTCGGCCAGCTCGTAGGTGAGGCCGACGATGGCCACGCGGCCGTCCGCCACGTGGTCGTCGATGATCCGCGAGCGCTCCCGGAGCAGCAGCGCCGTCTCCTCCACGTGCTGCGCGGTGAACTCGTTGACCTCGGTGAGGCCCTCGCGGCGGCCGGCCAGGATCGACGGGGCGAGCCGCTCGACGATGTCGCGGATGTACCCCGGGGGCATGGTCCCGGTGTCGAGCGAGTTCACGGTGGCGGCGACGGCGCCGCAGCTGTCGTGGCCGAGGATGGCGATCAGCGGGACGCCGAGCACCTCGATCGCGTACTCGATGGAGCCGAGCACGGCGGAGTCGATGATGTGGCCGGCGGTGCGCACCACGAACATGTCACCGAGGCCCTGATCGAAGATCACCTCGGCGGCCACGCGGGAGTCGCCGCAGCCGAACAGGACCGCGGTGGGGGCCTGGCCTGAGGTGAGTTCGGCGACGCGGGAGGCGCCCTGGTTCGGGTGGATGGACGCGCCCTCCACGAATCGCCGGTTACCGTCACGGAGGGCGCGCCAGGCGCCCGGAGGTGTCGAAGTAGGCATGGGTTCATACTGCCTGGTGTGCACCGCCACCACGACTCAGGCCCGAAGATCGCATCGGATTTCACATCGGTTCTTCACTGGTTCGACGTAGCCGAGCGCGATCTCCCGTGGCGCGCCGAGGGGGTGACGCCGTGGCAGATCCTGATGAGTGAGGTGATGCTGCAGCAGACCCCGGTGGTGCGCGTCGAGCCGGTGTGGCGCGAGTGGGTGCGGCGGTGGCCCACCCCCGCCGACCTCGCGGCCGCGACCGGTGCCGATGCGGTGCGCGCGTGGGGCAAACTCGGCTACCCGCGCCGCGCGATGCGGTTGCACGCCTGCGCGCAGGCGATCGTCGACCGGTTCGACGGGGTGGTGCCGGACTCCGTCGAGGATCTGCTGGATCTGCCCGGGATCGGGGACTACACCGCCCGCGCGGTGGCCTGTTTCGCCTTCGGGCAGGACGTCCCGGTGGTCGACATCAACGTGCGGCGCGTGCTGGCCCGCGCGGAGGCGGGCGAATCGGATGCCGCGGCTCCGTCGGCCAAGCGCGATCTCGCCGCCGCGACGGCGGTACTGGAAACCGTTCCGGTGCAGCGTCGCCCGAGACTGTCCGCCGCGCTGATGGAGTTGGGCGCGCTGGTGTGCACGGCGCGCTCGCCGCGATGCGAGGCCTGTCCGATCGCTGAGGGATGCGCGTGGCTCGCGGCGGGCGCACCGGCGGGCACCGTCGCGCCGCGGAAGGTGCAGAAGTACGAGGGCACGGACCGGCAGGCCCGGGGTCGCCTGCTGGACGTGCTGCGCGCCGCCGACGGTGCGGTTCCCCGTGCCGCGCTCGATGTGGCCTGGGAGCGCGATCCCGCGCAGCGCGACCGCGCGCTGGATTCGTTGCTGGTGGACGGACTGATCGAGCAGACCCGCGACGGCCGGTTCGCGCTGGCCGGGGAGTCCTGAAACTTTTTCTACACTCATGTAGGAATTGGTGATAGATTCGCACCATGAAGCTCTCAGATGGTCCCTTGCGCGTCACCGACCAGGGATTCTTCGGCCCCGAGTCCCCCACCTGGAGGGTGTGGGCCGCGCCCACCGCCCTGATCGGCTTCCAGCGCTCCGTGGTGCTGGAGCACTTCGATCCGAACCTCACCGCCGCGGTCGCCGATTCGGGCGGCATCTACACCGATCCGTTCGGCCGGCTCGATCGCACGCTCGCCTACTTCCTGGTGGTCGCGACGGCCGATTCACGCACGGCGATCGCGGCGTCCGAGCACCTGATGGACGTGCACCGCAAGGCCACCGGCATCGAGCCGGTCACCGGAAAGCGGTACAGCGCCAACAATCCCGCCTCGCAGCTGTGGATCCATGTGACCGGCTGGCACTCGGTGCTCAAGTGCTACGAGATGTACGGGCCCGGTCCGCTCAGCGCGGAGGACGAGGCGCAGTACTGGCGCGACTGCGTGACGGCCGCCGAGCTGCAGACCTGCGATCCCGCCGATGTGCCGTCGTCGCGGGAGGAGGTGCGCGCGTACTTCGACCGCGTGCGGCCGAGCCTCGCCCTCACCGAGCGCGCCCGCCGCGGCATGCACTACCTGCTGCGCCCGCGTGAGCGCGGCGTGCGGTTGCGGGTCGGTGGATCGCTGATCGCCCCGGCCACGATCGCCACCCTGCCGCGGTGGATGCGGGAGGTGGGCGGTTTCGACCAGCCGCGGCTCGTCGACGCCGCATACCCGCAGGCCGTGCGCCTGGCGGTGCGTGCGGCATCGGCCCAACACGCCGCGGGCACCGTCCGGCTCGGGGCGTTCGTGGCCCCGATGACGGGCGACATCCTGCGCCGGCATTTCGCCCAGGAGCGCGAGCCCAGCAGCGGCACCGTGACCCCGGCGCAGGCCCGGGAGCGGTACAGCCGCGCGAGCGCCTCGTAGTGTGGTTTCCATGACCACTCCTACCTATGTTGTGACCGGCGCGAACGGCGGCCTCGGCCAGGTCGTCACGCGCCGCCTCGCCGCCACCGGCGGCCGCGTCGTGATGGCCTGCCGGGACGTCGACGGTGCGCAGCGCATCGCCGACGGGATCGACGGTGACGTCACCGTCGGTGAGCTCGATCTGGGCGATCTCGATTCCGTGCGCGCCTTCGCCGACACCGTCGGCGAGGTCGACGTGCTGGTGAACAACGCCGGCCTGATGAACATCCCGCTCAAGCGGACCAAGCAGGACTTCGAGATGCAGTTCGGCGTGAACCACCTCGGGCACTTCCTGCTGACCGGGCTGCTGCTCGACCGGCTCACCGATCGCGTGGTGGCCGTCTCCTCGGTGGCGCACCGGCAGAACTACCGCTGGCGGATGGACGATCCGAACTACGAGCACCGCAAGTACCTGCGCAGCGAGGCCTACGGCCAGAGCAAGCTGGCGAACATGATGTTCGCGCGCGAGCTGCAGCGCCGGTTCGAGGCGGCGGGTTCGGACAAGCGCGCCTACTACGTGCATCCCGGTGTCTCGCCCACGGGCCTGTTCACCCGCACCGAGACCCCGCTCGACCGGGTGGCCCGGCAAGCGGTCTCGCTGCTGTCGAATCCGCCGGAGCAGGCCGCCGAGGCGCTGGTGCTGGCCGCCACCGATCGCGATCTCGATCCGCACCCGTGGTGGGGTCCGAGCCAGCTGTTCCAGACCCGCGGCCGGGTGGGTAAGTGCTCCACCACCGCGGAGTCGAAGGACACCGCGAAGTGGGCCGAGCTGTGGGACGTCTCCGAGCGACTGACGGGCTTCACCTACCCGGTGTGAGCCCCCCGCGGAATGGGGGCGCACCGTCGGGCGTTGGACCGGATATGCGCGTGGACGTCTGGACCGATATCAACTGCCCCTTCTGCTACATCGGCAAGGCCCGATTCGAGAAGGCCCTTGAGGGCTTCGAGCACTCGGGTGATGTCCAGGTGATCCACCGATCGTTCGAGCTCGACCCCTCGGCGACGCCGGGCTCATCGGAGCCGGTGGTCCCGATGATCGCGAAGAAGTACGGCATCAGCGAGGCCGAGGCCGCGGCGAACGAACGCGGCCTCGGCGCGCAGGCGCAGGAACTGGGACTGCAGTACCAGGTATCCGGTCGCGACGCCGGCAACAGCTTCGACATGCACCGGCTGCTGCACTGGGCGCTGGAGCTCGGACGCCAGGAGGCTCTCCTGGACGCCCTCTACGCGGCGAACTTCGCCTCGGCCGACCCGGCCTTCGGCGATCGCGAGCGCCTGGTGGCGATCGCCGAGTCCGCCGGGTTCGACGGTGCCGCCGCCCGCGCCGTGCTCGACGACGAGACCGCCTACGCCGATGCCGTCCGCGCCGATGAGGCCACGGCCTCGAAGATCGGTATCAACGGCGTGCCCTTCTTCGTCTTCGACGGCAAGTACGCCGTCTCGGGTGCACAGCTGCCCTCGGTGTTCACCCAGGCGCTCGATCGCGCGTGGGCGGACCGCCCCGAGCCGCTCACCGTGATCGGTGACGACGATGCCTCCGCGTGCGGTCCCGACGGCTGCGAGCTGCCCGCCCGCGACTGATTCAGGGCGCGGCGAGCTTCTCGACGGCCGCGGCCAGCGCGGCATCGTCGATCGCCACTGCGGCGGCGTCGCTGCCGCCGGTCAGGACATCGCCGTGGATCAGGGCCAGGATCTCGATCAGGAGCGTGGGCGCCGGGACGGCTGCCGTGACCTTCCCCGCCTTCTGCGCGGCCTGCAGCGCCTCGATCTTCTTCACGTTCGATCCGGCCGTGGACTCCAGTTGCACGAGCTCGCCCGGGCATTCGAGCGCGTGCCACAGGACGAGTCGCATCAGTTCGGGGTGCGACCGGTTGAACCCGCGCAGGCGCACGGCGTAGCCGGGGAGATCGTCGGCGGTGAAGGGCACGGTCTCGAGCAGATCGGCCACCCGGAACTCGATGACGGCGTCGAAGAGCTGGCGCTTGTTGCCGAAGTAGGCGTAGATCAGCTGCTTGTTGGCCTCGGCCGCGGCGGCGATCCGGTCCACGCGCGCGCCGGCGAGCCCGTACTCGGCGAACTCGGTGGTCGCGGCGTCCAGCAGGCGCGCCTTGGTGGCGGCAGCGTCGCGCTGCTGCTTAGCCGCGGGCGGCATCGCGCGGCAAGTCGGTTCCGGTCACCTCCGCAGCGTACTTCCACAGCCGCGCGGCGACGTCGGCGTCCCGCATCCGGGCGTTCTTCTTCGTCACCCCGGCGGGACCGACGAGGCCGAATCGTCCCTGCGGACCGTAGTACTCGCCGTTGCGTGCGGCCGGATCGCTCGCCGCGTACAGGAGCGGCTCGGCGCCCTGCTCGGGCTGCTGCGAGGGCAGGAGCCTGCCGCCGAAGCGGGTGATGATG
Organism: Tsukamurella strandjordii; assembly: GCF_039525985.1. Taxonomy (NCBI): domain Bacteria; kingdom Bacillati; phylum Actinomycetota; class Actinomycetes; order Mycobacteriales; family Tsukamurellaceae; genus Tsukamurella; species Tsukamurella strandjordii. The sequence continues at coordinate 870,241 of NZ_BAAAII010000002.1, forward strand.
GATTCCCGGACATCGCTCGCGCCGAGGCTGGCACCGGCGGTCTGGAGATTGGTCTGGGTGTAGCCCGGGTGCGCGGCATCGCTGAGCAGGCCCCAGCCGCGCCGATCGCTCTCGGCGGCCAGGTGATTGGCCATCAGCAGATCGGCCAGCTTCGACTGGGCGTAGGCGCGTGACGGCGAATAGCGCTGCACCGATTGCGGATCGGCGAAGTCGATGCGGCCGAAGTTCGCCATTCCGGAGCTCATCGTGGTCACCCGCGGTGCCGCCGACTTCAGCAGCACGGGCAGCAGCAGATTCGTCAGGGCGAAGGGGCCGAGGAAGTTCGAGCCGAATTGCAACTCGAATCCGTCGGCGGTCTCGAACCGCTCGGGCGGGGTCATCACGCCCGCGTTGTTGACGAGCACGTCCACCGCGACGCCGTCGGCGATGATGCCGTCCGCGAAGGCCCGCACCGAGGACAGGTCCGCGAGGTCGAGGCGGCGTACCGCGATATCGGCGCCGGGCACCTGAGCGAGGATCTCCGCGCGGGCGCTCTCGCCCTTCTCCGGGGTGCGCACCGCCATGATCACCGTCGCGCCCGCGGCGGCGAGCCGTTTCGTCGCCTCCTTGCCGGTTCCGCTGTTCGATCCGGTGACCACGAAGGTCGTGCCCGACTGGTCGCTGACCTGGTACATCTCGTTCTCCTTCGATTCAACTAACTGGTTAGTTGAAAGACTAGACCCGGGAGCCACACCTGTCAACCAACCAGTTAGTTATTTCTTGTCGGGTTGGCAGCGCGGACACCACCAGATGGTTCGCTCCGCCTCCCCCACGGCGCCGAGCGAGCCCGCGACGATCGCCGTGCCGCACCGCAGACAAGATCGCCGCGCACGGTCGTAGACGAAGGCGCGCAACCCGTTTCGATCGACGCCCGTGGTCACCCGCCTGCTGCGCCCCAGGTTCGCGCGCAGCAGGCGCGCGGCCTCGTCGGCCCAGCCCCGCAGATCACCGCAGTCGGCGACGGGAGTCGCCGGGTGCGTACCGCGCACGAAGCACAGCTCGTTGCGATAGACGTTTCCCACACCGGCGAGGGCGCGCTGGTCCAGCAGCGCGAGGCCGATGGGGCGCGCAGGATCGGCGCCGAGGTTCGCGGCGGCGCGCTCGGCGTCCCAGTCCGGGCCGAGCGGATCGGGCCCGAGGTGGGCGAGCGCACCGTCGACCGCCTCGGTGGCGAGCACCTCGAGAAGGCCGAGTGAGAAGCCCACCACCTGCGCACCCTCGACGGTGAGCACCGCGCGGGCGGTGTGCCCGGGCTTCCGCCAGCGCTCGCCGGGCCGGTACACGTGCCACTGGCCCTCCATCTTCAGGTGGCTGTGCAGCGTACGGTCGCCGAGCACGATCAGCAGGTGCTTGCCGCGGGCGGTCACGGCGTCCACGGTGCGGCCCGTGAGGTCGACGGTGGCGTACCGCGGCACGCGCAGATCACAGCCGGCGAGCTCCCGCCCCACGAGGACCGGCCGCAGCCGGGCGGCCAGGTTGTGCAGGGTGTCGCCCTCGGGCATCGCTAGTCCAGGCCGGCGAGGAAAGCCTCGACGGCGCCGCGGTAGCGCTCCGGGGCGTCGTCGTGGGCGAGGTGTCCGGCACCGTCGAAGACGGCGTACCGCAGGTCGGGCCCCGTGTACTCACGCACCATGCGCGCGCCGACACCGGGTGGGACGACGGAGAACTCGGCCTCAATCAGCAGGGTGGGAGCGGCCACGGCGCGCCACTGATCCCAGTGATCGCGCGGGCCCCAGTGATCCGCGATCGAACGGAAGGTGTCCAGATCGCCGTGCAGCACACCGTCGTCGAAGGCCTCGTAGAAGTAGCGCCCGGCCACGGGGCCGAACATCGCCTCGCACTGCGCCTGGGAGGCGAACCGCGAGGGCCAACTGGCGAACCACGGCGCCCAGGTGTCGGTGGACTGGCCGGTGAACTCGGGCGACATGTCCTCGACCACCAGCGCATCGACGAGTTCGGGATACTCGGCGGCGGTGCACCAGGCGTGCAGGCCGCCCATCGAATGACCGATGAGCACCGCCGGCCCCTGATCGAGCAGCGTGAGGATCTCGGCGACATCGGCCACGAAGCGCTCGGTGGAGATGTCGCCGGCGGGCAGCGGGAAGCCCGCTCCGCGGTGGAATTCGGCGTCGAAGGTGAACACCCGGCCGTAGCGCCGCAACCAGGGGATCTGCCGCCGCCAGGTGCGGCCGCGGCCCATCAGGCCGTGCAGCAGCACGATCGGCCGGCCGTCTTCACGGCCACCCCAATCCCGCAGCCCCACACACTCATCCACAGAGACCAACTTACCGGGCTATGTTGGACGCATGTCGGTAGTGAAGATCAACGCCATCCATGTCCCCGAGGCCGCGGGACCCGAGCTCGAGAAGCGGTTCGCGAACCGCGCCCACGCCGTGGAGAACTCGCCCGGCTTCCTCGGCTTCCAGCTGCTGCGCCCCGTGAAGGGCGACGACCGCTACTTCGTGGTCACCGAGTGGGAGTCGGAGGAGGCCTTCGCCGCCTGGCGCGACGGCCCGGCGCGGCAGGCCCATGCGGGTGAGCGTGATCCGAACGGCGGCGAGGGCCGCAAGCCCGTCGCCACCGGCGCCGATCTGCTCGAGTTCGAGGTCGTACTGAACGTCTCGGCCAAGCCCGCACAGTAGCCACACCGGCGCGGCTCGCCGCGAGCGCGGCGAGTGATTTCCGAACAGTTCTCCAACCATGGTTGTTCGAGTTGGTGTGATCGCATATGGTGCGGGCATGGCTACAAGAACTGCTGCTCTCCGTCAGGACATCGAGACCAAGACCAAACAGGCCTGGTGGTCGCTGCTCGCGCTCGGAATCCTGTCGATCCTCTTCGGCGTCGTCATCCTGGTGTGGCCCGGCCCCACGACCCTCGTCGCCGGAATCATGTTCGGGATCTTCCTCATCGTCGGCGGTCTGGTACAGATCGTCGAAGGCATCATGGGCGATTCGGACAACCGCCTGCTGTCGATCGTCAGCGGCGCGCTGGCGCTCGTGCTCGGCGCGTTCTGCTTCCGTGACGACATCGCCAACTCCGTCGCGGTGCTCGGCGTCTTCATCGGCATCAGCTGGATCTTCGGCGGCGTCTGGGGCGTGACCGCCGGCGTTGCGGGCCAGCACCTCCCGCATCGCACCTGGACCATCATCGCGGGCGTTCTCACGCTGATCGGCGGCTTCGTCCTCATCGCCAGCCCGTGGGACAGCATGATGGTCCTGATGCTGGTGACCGGCATCTTCGCCATCGCGATCGGCCTGGTGGAGATCGTGGGAGCCTTCCGCCTGCGCAGCGCAGCGAAGGAGGTCGCCCAGAAGGTCGACGATGTCACCGGCAAGATCGACGCCACCGTCGGCCGGGTCGAAGGCGCTGTTACGCAGCGTCTCGACGGCATCAGCGATCGCGTCCAGCAGCACCGCACCACCGATGGTGCCCAGACCGACGGGGACAAGACCGACGGTCAGTAGTCCCCCCGAAACGTCAGCGGCCCCCTCGACCTCACGGTCGTGGGGGCCGCCGGCGTGAGGGCCGCCGCAGTGGTTCAGAGCCAGGCGCCGGCGTCCCAGGTGAGGAAGGACTCCAGGCTCGCCGCGGGGTGCAGGCGGGGATGCTCGGTGGACAGGTAGGCGCCGCGGTAGAACAGCAGCGGCTTCTCCTCGCTGACCGTGCCGAGCGAGTGCACGCGGCCGATCGCGATGTGATGATCGCCGCCGTCGAGCACGTTCTCCAGGGTGCAGTCCATCCACGTCAGCGAGCCGTTGATCGTGGGGTTGCCGAGCGGCGAAGGACTCCAGTCGAGCCCCTCGTACTTGTCGTCCACAGACCTGCCGAAGGCGGCGCTCACCGACTCCTGCGCGTGCCCCAGCACGGACACCGAGAAGGTTCCGGAGGTCTCGATGTGCTTCCACGTCCGCGAGGTCTTCATCGGGCAGAACAGCACCAGCGGCGGGTCCAACGACAGGGCCGCGAACGACTGGCAGGCGAAGCCGACGGGCTTCCCCTCGGCCGAGGTCGTGCCGATGATCGTGACCCCGGTACAGAACTGTCCCATGACGTGGCGGAAGGTGCGTGCATCGAAATTCGGCTCGTCCGGCCCCGGTGCAGTCATATGTCGAACCTACTCCGGCACCGATTCTCACCCGCACGCGGAATCGTGATGTTCGCCACCGGCCGCTCAGGCGCCGAGCAGGATGGCGCGCTCCACGGGGGTGTGATCGTCGTCGGACCGCGCCAGGTCGGTGCGGTACCGCGGCAGGAGCGGGGGCTGCGCGAGGAACCGCGGCAGGCGTCCGGCGCCGGGACGGAGCGGCTGCGCCGCGTGGACCAGGAAGGGATGGCAGAGGTAGACATCGCCCGCCGAACCCGTCGCCCGCACCTCGGGGCAGTCCTCGGTGGACCGGTACTCGTCGCTCATCGCGAAGACCTCGACGCCGGTGTCGCCGTAGCGCTGCAACTCGTCGGCGATCCGCCGGTGCGAGCCGACGCGGATGCGGGTAGGCGCATCGTCGGGCCCGACGTCGGAGAACAGGAACAGCATGAGCAGCGCGCGCCCGTCGCTGCGCCGGTTCACGCGCCAGCGCAGGAAGTTGGTCGGATCGTCGCCCGGGAAGCCCGCGTCCACGTGCCAGCCCGTGTCGACCGGATCCTCGTCGGACGGGAACCGCACCGGGAAGGTGCCCAGCGAGATCCGCGGCAGCCACCGCCCGGCCCCCACGAGCTGATCGGCGGCGGCGCGGATCGCGGGCGCGGTGGCGGCGGTCCGGAAGGGCTCCTCGCCGTGCTCGCCGAGGCGCACCACCGGCTGTTCCCAGGTGGACGGTGCGTCCGGGCGGCACCCGGCGGTGACCGCGAGGTCGTCCCACAGGATCTCGCGCCCGGCGGCCGCGGTCTCGGGCGAGAACGCGGCGTCGAGCCGGACGAAGCCGTCGCGGACGAAGGCCTCGACCTGCTGCTCGGTGAGCACGTGGTTCCCCTCAGTCGGATTCACACCCGACTGTGTCATCGACGCCCACATCAGCGCGACCGATTTTTCCCGCGACCGCGGATCAGTCCGCGAGGACGAGCCCGACGGTCATCCCCGGCACGGTGACCGCGCAGAGGGAGACGAATATGCGCAAGTAGTACAGCGCGGATTGCCGAAAAGTACGGTTACTCAAGGCGTCTACCTCCACCTCGGACCAGCGGATGTGATGCTTCGAGGCTACGCCCGTGTTTGCAATCGCGCACGATGAATAGGGCTGCTCCGCCGATCGCGACAATCCCGGACAGAACCGGGACACGAAGAAAGGGGCCGCCATCCGATGTGGATGGCGGCCCCTTCTCGTTCGATCTGCGCGGCGGTTACGCCGACTCGCTCGGCGACGACTCGCCGGCCAGTGCGGGCACCGCGTCGTCGGAGGACTCCGACTCGACCGGCGCCGGCTTGGGCTTGCCGGAGAAGACGAACTTGGCGTCCTCGCCCTTGCCCTCGCCGTCCCAGCCGTCGACGTCGACCACGACGACCTGGCCGGGGCCGAGCTCGCCGAACAGGATCTTCTCGGACAGGTTGTCCTCGATCTCCCGCTGGATGGTGCGACGCAGCGGACGGGCACCGAGCACCGGGTCGAAGCCGCGCTTGGCGAGCAGCGACTTGGCCTGATCGGTGACCTCGATCTCCATGTCCTTGTTCTTCAGGGCCACGGCCACGCGGCTGAGCATCAGGTCGACCATCTCGATGATCTGCGACTGCGTCAGCTGGTGGAAGACGACGATGTCGTCGATGCGGTTGAGGAACTCCGGGCGGAAGTGCTTCTTCAGCTCGTCGTTGACCTTCTGCTTCATCCGGTCGTAGTTCGCCCCGTCGGAGTCGCCCTGGGTGAAGCCCAGGCCGACGGCCTTCGAGATGTCGCCCGTACCGAGGTTCGACGTGAAGATCAGGACCGTGTTCTTGAAGTCCACGGTGCGGCCCTGGCCGTCGGTCAGGCGACCGTCCTCCAGCACCTGCAGCAGTGTGTTGTAGATCTCGCTGTGCGCCTTCTCGATCTCGTCGAAGAGCACCACGGAGAAGGGCTTGCGGCGCACCTTCTCGGTGAGCTGGCCGCCCTCCTCGTAGCCCACGTACCCGGGAGGGGCACCGAACAGGCGCGAGGCGGTGAAGCGGTCGTGGAACTCGCCCATGTCGATCTGGATGAGCGCGTCGTCCTCGCCGAACAGGAAGTTCGCGAGCGCCTTCGACAGCTCCGTCTTACCCACACCAGACGGGCCGGCGAAGATGAACGAGCCCGAGGGGCGCTTCGGATCCTTCAGGCCCGCACGCGTACGACGGATCGCCTTCGAGACCGCCTTGACGGCGTCCTCCTGGCCGATGATCCGCTTGTGCAGCTCGTCCTCCATGCGGAGCAGACGGGTGGTCTCCTCCTCGGTGAGCTTGAACACCGGGATGCCGGTCCAGTTGCCCAGGACCTCGGCGATCTGCTCCTCGTCGACCTCTGCCACGACGTCCAGGTCGCCCGCGCGCCACTGCTTCTCACGCTCGGCACGCTCCCCGATCAGCTGCTTCTCCTTGTCGCGGAGCGAAGCGGCCTTCTCGAAGTCCTGCTCGTCGATCGCCGATTCCTTCTCGCGGCGAGCGTCGGCGATCTTGTCGTCGAACTGACGCAGGTCCGGCGGAGCCGTCATGCGACGGATGCGCATCCGCGCGCCCGCCTCGTCGATGAGGTCGATCGCCTTGTCCGGCAGGAACCGGTCGTTGATGTACCGGTCCGCCAGGGTGGCGGCGGCCACCAGGGCGCTGTCGGTGATGGAGATGCGGTGGTGCGCCTCGTACCGATCACGCAGACCCTTGAGGATCTCGATCGCGTGCTCGACGCTCGGCTCGCCCACCTGGACGGGCTGGAAGCGGCGCTCCAGGGCGGCGTCCTTCTCGATGTACTTGCGGTACTCGTCGAGCGTGGTGGCGCCGATGGTCTGCAGCTCGCCACGGGCCAGCTTCGGCTTCAGGATGGACGCGGCATCGATGGCACCCTCGGCGGCACCCGCGCCGACGAGCGTGTGCAGCTCGTCGATGAACAGGATGATGTCGCCGCGGGTGTCGATCTCCTTGAGCACCTTGCGCAGGCGCTCCTCGAAGTCACCGCGGTAGCGCGAGCCGGCCACCAGGGACCCGAGGTCCAGGGTGTAGAGCTGCTTGTCCTTGAGCGTCTCCGGGACGTTGCCGTTGACGATGGCCTGCGCCAGGCCCTCGACCACGGCGGTCTTGCCCACGCCGGGCTCGCCGATCAGCACCGGGTTGTTCTTGGTGCGCCGCGAGAGCACCTGCATGATGCGCTCGATCTCCTTGGACCGGCCGATGACCGGGTCCAGCTTGCCCTGCGCGGCGGCCGCGGTCAGGTTCCGGCCGAACTGGTCCAGGACCAGGGAGGTCGACGGTGTGCCGGCCTCGCCGCCACCTGCGGCGCGGGCACCGGCACCGGCGGGCTCGCCGCCCTCCTTGCCCTGGTAGCCCGACAGCAGCTGGATGACCTGCTGGCGCACCCGGTTGAGGTCTGCGCCGAGCTTCACCAGCACCTGGGCCGCGACGCCCTCACCCTCGCGGATGAGGCCGAGCAGGATGTGCTCGGTGCCGATGTAGTTGTGGCCGAGCTGCAGCGCCTCGCGCAGCGACAGCTCGAGGACCTTCTTGGCACGCGGCGTGAAGGGGATGTGGCCGGACGGGGCCTGCTGGCCCTGACCGATGATCTCCTCGACCTGGCTGCGCACACCCTCCAGGGAGATGCCCAGCGACTCGAGAGCCTTCGCGGCCACGCCCTCACCCTCGTGGATGAGGCCCAGCAGGATGTGCTCGGTGCCGATGTAGTTGTGATTGAGCATCCTGGCTTCTTCTTGCGCCAGGACGACGACGCGACGAGCGCGGTCGGTGAACCTCTCGAACATGGCCATTTTCCTCACATCCCGGTTACGACGGGGACCGGCTGGCGGCCTGTCCCGTTGCTAGCCGTCTGCAATTGACGTCTTATCACTGTAGTTCTTCACTGGTCGGCCGGGTTGGGGCGCGTGCCCCGTGAGCGGCATTGCCGTCCGCTCCCCTTCGCCGTCAGCTCTGGATACACCAGGTCAAACGCACTCCCGGCGGGTTTTGATCCCCGTTCCGCCGTGAGCGAAAACGGACGGGAACCGGCCCGGAACACACGTCGCCCCGGTGCGCGGTGCGCACCGGGGCCACGTGGCTTCGTTCTAGTTCGCCTCGTTGTAGGCGTCGATCACGTCCTGGCTGATCCGGCCGCGGTCGTTGACCTTGAGACCGGCGCCGCGCGCCCAGTCGCGGATCGCGGCGCTCTGCGAGCGATCGATCGGGGTGCGGCCCCGGGGCGCCGCCGCGGCGCGGGCTCCACGCTTACGGCCACCGCTGCGGCGCGCACTCGCGATCCAGGTGTCGAGCGACTCGCGCAACTGCGCCGCATTCTTCGCCGAAAGATCGATCTCGTACGTGACACCGTCCAGACCGAATTCCACGGTCTCGTCGGCGGTCTGCGTGTCGTCAACGTCGTCGACAAGAGTAACGGTGACCTTGCGCGCCATGTTTTGCCCTCTTCTAGTCTCGTGTCAATGTCGGATTACGTACCGAAACACGAGTCTATACACGAAATCGCCAATACCGCGATTCCGTCGGTCATTTTTTGTAGCGATTCCGTAACGATTCACATTTCATTGGCGTACTAATTCGGTTGAATCCGGTCTTCTCCGACCAGTTCCCGTACACGTTCCGCGCCGATCGCGAGCAACAACGTGGGCAGTCGCGGGCCGGTGTCCCCGCCCACCAGCAGGCGATAGAGAAGCACGAAGAATGCGCGTTGCGCTGCACCGAGTTCCTTATCGCCCTTGACGATCTGATCGGCGCCGAGGCCGCGCTGCACCTTCGCCACGCCGTACACCTGGTGGGTGATCCCGGCCAGGGTCCAGTCGTCCTCCAGCCGGCCCAGGCCGGCCGGCGCGGGGGTCCCGGAACCGTCGAGCAGCAGCCGCAGCGCCGCTCGCTCCTCGTCGCCCAGGGCGGTCAGCGCGGCGGCGTCCCGCTCCGCCCGGACCACGGTGCGTTCCTCGGCCGGCATCTGCTCGGCGACCCACGCGGTGGCGCGGTCCAACCGCGGGCGAAGTACATCGAGGCCGGTCAGGGGCTCATCGGGCTCGAGGGCGCTGAGGATACGGAGCGTCTGCTCGTCGTCGCCGGTGGTGATATCGACCACCGAGGCGAGCGTGCGATAGGGCATCGGGCGCGGCGTGAGCGGCAGCTCCCGGACCGCGCCGGCGGCCGGATCGGCGACCGAGGCGGCGCGCGCGTAGGCCGCGATATCGCCGGGCTGCGCCTTGTCGCCGCTCACCTTGCGGGTCAGCGCATCCCATTCGTCGTACGTGCGCGGCAGCTCGCCGTCGAGCGCCACATCGAAGGACTGATTGGGCTTCTTGCGTCCGTACAGCCAGCGCAGCAGGGGCGGCTCCAGGTATCGGAGCGCAATCGCGGCCGTCGGAACTCCGCCCTTCGACGACGACATCTTCGCCATTCCGCGGATACCGACGAATGCGTACATCGGCCCCAGCGGGCGCCGCCATCCGAAGATCGGCGCCACATCCTTACCTACCGCGAACGAAGAACCGGGAGATTGATGATCCACACCGGAGGGCTCGAATGTGATCTTCTCGAAAGCCCAGCGCATGGGCCAATCGACCTTCCACACCAGCTTGCCGTCGGTGTGCTCGCGCAACAGCACCGTCTCGGTGTGACCGCAGCGACACTGATATTCCAATGCCGTCGACTCGTCGTCGTATGCGATGACGGTGGTGAAATCCGTGCCGCACACCGAGCAATAGGGCTTATACGGGTAGTAACCCGAATCGCCGGACCCGTCGGCCTCCTCGGCCGAGCCCGACGCGGCATCGGCGGCCTCCGCGGCGGCCGCTGCTGCGTCCGAATCGGTGGCGCCACCCTTCTTCGCCTTGTCGAGGGTGCGGTAGCGCTCGAGGATCGTGTCGATCCGGCGGCGCTCGGACATCGCGTGCAGCACGCGGTCGGTGTAGGCGCCCGAGGTGTACATCTGCGTCTGGCTGATGCCGCGGTAGGTGACACCCAGTTCGATGAGGGCGGCCTCCAGCTCGCGCCGGAAGTGCTCGGCCCAGTTCGCGGCGTCGGAGCCGTGCGGTGCCGGCACCCGGGTCAGCGGCTTGCCGATGTGCTGCTCCCAGGACTCGTCGACACCGTCGATCTTGGGCACCTTGCGGAACCGGTCGAAGTCGTCCCACGAGATGATGTGCTCGACCGCGATGCCGCGGCGGCGCAGCTCGTCGGCCACCAGATGCGGCACCATCACCTCGCGGAGGTTGCCGAGATGGATCGGGCCGGACGGCGAGATGCCCGACGCCACCTTCACCGGGGTGTCGTTCTGCTCGGCGAAGGCGACCGCCTCATCGGCGAGGCGGGTCACCCAGTCGTCCAGGGGCGCATTCAGGGCTACGGTCACGGACCGTGATACTACCGCCGATACCACCGCCGAAAGGACCGGCGGCTCACGCCTCGTGGGCGGCGAACTGCGCGACGGCGCGACGGTAGGACTCGGATCCCGCTCCGGTGCCGCCCGCGGCGCGCAGTGTGAGGGCGCGGAAGCCGCCGTCGACCGACGAGGCCTGGACACCGCGGTCGCGGAGCCGGGTGGCGATCGCGGCGGCGGTGGCGCCGTTGCCGCTCACCAGGGTCCAGCGGGCGTCCGGTCCGGCGGCGGCGAGGCTGGTGCTCAAGCCGGGCACGAGGCGGGCGATCACGGCCGCGGCGTCGAGGGCGACGGCGCCGGTCAGGATGCCGTCGCGGGTGCGTTCGGACTGATCGCGCAGGTCGACGAGGATCGATCCATCAGCGGGGGTGAAGTGCACGGGGTGCATCGAAGATCTCCAGGCGGGAGGCGAACGCGTGGGGCGTTCGGGGCAGCGGAAGGGGGCCGGGTTCCTAGCGGACCCGACAACACTCCATGCAGCTGCGCACCTGGCTCATGGCAGCGAAATTAGCACCCGACCGGCGGCGTGGCAACAATTGCAATCATCGCTGCGCCGAATCCCGCGGGTGCGCCTTGCGCTCGGCGCGGGTGGCCCGGTTCGCCACTTCCCGCAGGTACACGGCCCGCAGGCCCTGCAGGGTGAGATCGGCCCGACGGTGCGTGATGCTCCGGCACTCGGTGGCCACCCCGTCGTCGTAGCCGCCGGTGGCGATCACCACGGCGCCCGGCACCGTCTCCAGGGCGCGCCCCACCAGGGCGTCGACCATGCCGGCGAAACCGTAGATGATGCCCGCCTGCAGCGCCTCGACGGTGTTCTTGCCGACCACCGACCGCGGCGGGACGAGCTCGACCCGGCGCAGGGCGACGGTGCGGTCGGCCAGCGCGTCGAGGGCGCTGCCGACACCCGGGGCGATGGCGCCGCCGAGGAACTCCCCCTTGGCGCTCACCACGTCCACCCGGGTCGACGTGCCGAAGTCCACCACGATGCAGGGCGCCGCCGCGGCGCGGCCGCACACCTCGAAGGCACCGGCGGCGTTGGCCACCCGGTCGGTGCCCACCTCGCGCGGATTGTCCACGTGCAGCGGCACTCCGGTTTTCACGCCCGGTTCCAGGATCACGTGCTGCGCGTGCGGGTAGTACCGCGGCGCCATGGCGCGCAGCGACCGCAGCAGCTCGGGCACGGTGGACAGCGCGGTCACGCCGGTCACCGCCGCCGGATCGTGTCCGTGGCCGGTGAGGAAGCCGCGGATCACCAGCGCCAGTTCGTCGGAGGTCATCCGGGGGTCGCTGCGCAGCCGCCAGGTACCCAGCAGCTCGCCCTCGCGCGCACCGTCTTCCGCCGCGAACAGGCCCACGGTGACCGAGGTGTTCCCGGCGTCGATCGCCAGGAGCATCAGACCCTGCCCGTCACCAGGCCGAAGCCGTCCGGCACGTGCGCGGCGTCGGCGGTGAGCTCGACGGGCTTGTTGTCGGCGTCGACGAAGACGACGCTGGGCGCGTAGGTCTTCAGCTCCGCCTCGTCGAGCTGGCCGTAGGCGATCAGGATGACGATATCCCCCGGGCTCACCAGATGCGCTGCGGCACCGTTGATTCCGATCACTCCGCTGCCGCGTTCACCGGCGATGGTGTAGGTCTCCAGGCGGGCGCCGTTGGTGACGTCGACGATGGCCACCTGCTCGCCCTCCAGCAGATTCGCGGCGTCCAGCAGGTCGGCATCCACGGTGACCGAGCCCACGTAGTGCAGGTTCGCCTCGGTGACGGTGGCCCGGTGGATCTTGGACGTCATCATGGTGCGCAGCATGGCTACTCGGCCTCCTCGAGGAATCCGGTGCCGATGGCGATGCCCACGTTGTCGAGCAGGCGGGTGTTGCCGAGCCGGGCCGCGACCAGCAGGCGGCCGTCGCCCTTGTCCGGCGCGGGGCCGAGGTCGGGGGCGCGAAGTTCCAGGTACTCGACCTGCACCTCGGGGCGCGCGGCCAGCACCGCATTGGCGGCGGCCAGGATCGCGGGCTCCCCACCCTGGGCGGCGTAGGCACCGGCCAGCAGGGCGGCGGACAGTGCGGTGGCGGCGTCGCGCTGCTCCTCGTCGAGGTACACGTTGCGCGAGCTCATCGCCAGGCCGTCGGGCTCGCGGACCGTGGGGACGCCGACGATCTTGACGTCCATGTTGAGGTCGGTGACCATCTGCCGCACTAGCACCAGCTGCTGGTAGTCCTTCTCCCCGAAGTACGCGGTGTTGGGCCGAACGATGTTGAGCAGCTTGGCGACCACGGTGAGCATGCCCGCGAAGTGCGTGGGCCGACTGTCGGCCTCCAGGCCGAGCCCGGCCGGTCCGGGGTGGATGGTGGTGCGGGGGCCGTTCGGGTACATGTCGGCCACCGACGGTGCGAACACCAGCTCGGCCCCGGCCGCCCGCAGCTTCGCGACATCGGCGTCGAGGGTGCGCGGGTAGGCGTCGAGGTCTTCACCGGCACCGAACTGCAAGGGGTTCACGAAGATCGAGACCACCACGATGGCACCGGTCAGCTTGGCGGCGTGCACGAGTTCGAGGTGGCCGTTGTGCAGAGCGCCCATGGTGGGCACGAACGCGATCTGCCGACCGGTGGAGCGGAGGGCGCCGGTCACCTTGGTCAGCTGCGCCGGATCGTGGTGCACGGTGAGCTGACCGGGGGTGTACGGGCGGGTGGGTGCGCTCATGAAAGCTCCTGGTGCGACTGAAGAACGGGTTCGATGACTGCGGAGGTGCCGGATTGGGCTGCCGCGCGCCGGGATTGGGCGCGGTAGGCGTCGGTGATGGCCGGGTCGACGGTGTCGAGGGCCGTGAGGTGCCGGGCGACGGCGGCGGCGTCGCCGCGGGCGGCCGGACCGGTCAGGGCGGCGGCACCGCTGCGCAGCGCGTTGTCGAGCGCGGCGCCGGCCAGTGGAGCGAGGACCCGTTCCGCCAACCCGTCCGCCGGTCCGCCGACGGTGTCGAGCCCCACCCCCGCGGCGAGCGCGGCGCGCAGGGCGAGCACGGCATCGTCGACCAGTGCGACCAGATGATTCGCGCCGTGCGCGAGTGCGGCGTGGTAGAGCGCGCGGGCCGATTCGGGGACCCGGACCGGCTCGGCGCCGAGTTCGAGCGCGAGGGCCTGGCCCACGGCGTGCCCCACCTCGTCGGAGGCGGTGATGCCGATGCAACAGGAGGCGAGCCGGGCGGTGTCCTCGGCGTCGTCCACGAAGGTCATCGCGGGGTGGAAGGCGATCGTGGTGCAGCCCAGTTCGGCGAGTGGGGCGAGCACGCCCACGCCGAGCGCACCTGAGGTGTGCAGCACGATCGCCGAGGGGTTCACGGTGGCGGCCAGTTCGGCGACCAGGTCCGGTAGCGCCGTGTCCGGGACGGCGAGGATCAGCAGTTCCGCCTTCTCGGCGACGGCCGAGGGTGCGGCGATCCGGGCCTCGGGCAGGAGCTGTGCGGCGCGTGCGCGGGAGCGGTCCGACGGTGCGGATGCCGCCGTCACGATGTGACCGGCGCGTTCGAGGGCGGTACCGAGGGCGGAGCCGACGCGGCCGGCGGAGATCACGCCCACGGAGAGCCGCGCGGGCGCGGGTGGATTCGGGATGCCCGCCAACAGATCTGGCGAGTCCGGGAACTCGGGCATGGGAGTTCTGCCTCCAAGGGGTCGTTCCAGTCCCGCAGCGCGGGTACCAGACGGTCACCGAAAGGCTATGCCCGCAGCGCGACGCGGGCAATCGGGTGTGAGCTAGCTCATCACTCCGGCTTGCGGCGGCGGCCGCCGGTGCGCTCGGTGTCGGCGTTCATCCGCGCGATCAGCTCGGCCACGGTGCTGCCCGAGGAGTGCTGGCCGCGGGTGGGATCGGCACCGTCGCCCTCGGGCTGAACGGCCGCACCCTCGGCCTCGGTGGGCCGCGGCGCCTGCTCCTCCTGCGGCCGCGCGTGGGCGGCGGAGGAGGGGGCGGGAGCGGAGGTCGGGAACGGGGGCACCGTGGGGATCTGCTGCACGTGCTCCGCCGGCGAGGGCTGCTGCGGCGCGCGCTCCGGAGGCGCGTACTGCGCGAACTGGGGCGGTGCCTGCTGCTGCGCGGCGTCCGGTGTGAATCGGCGCGGCGGGAAGGGCGGGCGGTAGCCGGACTGCGGGGCGAGCGGCACGAAGGGCTCGTCGGTGTCCGGGTCGATGTGCTCCACGTGCTCCACGTCGACCGGTTCGGCGTCGGCCGCCGGCTCGGGGGTCACGACGGCCTGGAAGACCGCGGTGGGCGCATCGTCGTCGGTCCGCTGCGGGGCGGCCGGCGGCACGTCCACCGGCGGGACGTCGACGGGCGGCACGTCCACCGGCGGCTGCTCGGCCGCGGGGAAGCCCGGCACCTCGGACACGGCGGAGGCGGCGCCGTAGTAGCTGTCGACATCGGGGACCTGCGGCGGCACACCGGCGAAGTCCTGCTGGGCGCGGAACCGGTCGTCGTCCTCGAAGACGGACTTGGCCTGCTGCGCGGCCAGGGCCCGCTGTTCGGCGGCGGCGTACAGCTCGGTGTACGAGGGGCCCAGGTCGCGGCCCAGCAGTTCCTCGAGGTTGGCGCGCAGCGCGAGCACCTCGGCCTTGAGCGCGGTGAGCTCCTCGTTGGATTCATCGCGCAGTTCGGCGCGCAGATCGTGTTCGAGTTGCAGCTCGTATTCGCGGCGCGCGGCGATCTCGCGTTCCAGCTGAAGCGCGTAGACGGCCTTCAGACCGCCCTCCTTCGACTCCACCGATCGCAAGTCCCGCTGGTTGCGGGCCACCAGGAAGGCGGCGATCACCAGACCCCAGATCAGCAGGATCAAGGACACCAGGCCCCAGCGCTTGTCGTCGGAGAAGACCCACATCCCGGTCCCGGCCACGGCCAGCACGATCACCGCGCCGAGCATCCACTGCCCGGCACCGGCGCTCGATCGACGCGCGACTCGTTTCCGATTGGCGGGATCCGTCATGATCGTGACATTACCGTTTACCGGCCACGATCCGGCACATGGACCTCGGAATGTCGCATACGCCGTCTTTTGTCCCAGCTTTCACACGCGACGTGCGGCGGATCAGGCGGGCGAGGTGTCGGCGGGCTGCTCGTCCGGATCGTCGGGCGTGCGGCAGCACCGCTCCAGCCACAGCGCCGAGGCGAGCAGCAGCACCGAGCCCACGAGTCCGATCCAGGCACCCGGCCGGTCGGCGTGCGTGGCGGTCAACTGGTTCCCGGCGGTCAGCAGGAAGGCCAGCGCGCCGCCGAAGAAGCCGAGCGACACCGCGCCCAGGTACGCCGAGGCCTTGGCCAGGGCCACCGCTCGGGCGACGGCGATCGGGTGCAGGCGACCGGGCCCCATCCCCACCTCGCCCTTCGCGAGCCGGGACCGGATGAGCTGCGCGATCCACAGATCGGCGGCGGCCACGCCGTAGAGCATCGCGCCGGCCCACACGGGGATCGGCGGAACCAGCTCCTTGACCAGCAGATAGGTGGCCAGGCCCACGCCCAGCACGATCGCCGCCAGCTCGACCCAGCCGGTGGAGCGGACGCCGGAGCCCTGCGGTTCGTCGGGCTTCTTCCGCGGATCGGACGGTGCACTCACAGCGCAGTCACCTCCGCGACCTCGTCGGCGGGCAGCGCGGCGATCAGGCCCGCCACGGCGCCGTGCCCGGGCAGCTCCGCCGCGGGGTCGGCGGCCAGCCACGGGACGAGCACGAAGGCGCGCTGGTGCGCGCGGGGATGCGGGACGGTGAGCTCCGGATCGTCGGAATGCACGGCGCTCGCGCCGTCCCACACGGCGATCACGTCGACGTCCAGCGTGCGCGGGCCCCAGCGGACCTCGCGCACGCGGTCGGCGGCGGCCTCCTGCTCGCGGGCGAAGGCGAGCCAGCCGGCGGCGTCCCGGGCGGGATCGTCGGCCAGCACCGTCGCGTTGACGAAGTCCTCCTGCTCCACCCCGCCCCAGGGCGGCGTGCGGTAGAGCGGCGAGGCGGCGACGAGGGCCGGTCCGAGCGCGTCGATGGCGGACCGCACGGACGCGGTCGCGTCACCGAGGTTCGCGCCGATGGAGAGCACCGCGCGGGTCACTGCGGCACTCCTCGCGCGCCGGCCCGCGAGCGACGGGCCACCACGGCCACATCGGCGAAGGTCAGCGGGATCGGCGCGGAGGGCTTGTGCACGGTGACCTCGGTGGCGTACACCCGGGGATCGGCCGCGATACCGTCGGCGATCTCGGCGGCCACGGTCTCGATGAGGTTGCGCGGCTCCCCCGCGACGATGTCGTGGGCCAGCTGCGCGAGCGCCCCGTAGTCCACGGTGTCGGCGAGGTCGTCGGACGCGGCGGCGGGCCGCGAATCCACCCACAGCACCAGGTCGACGATGAACTCCTGGCCGTCGCGGCGCTCGTGGTCGAAGACGCCGTGGTTGCCGGTGACCCGCAGCCCGGTGAGCTCGATCCGGTCGGCCATCAGGCACCGCCCCGCTGCCACGCCCGGGTCACCGCGATCGCGTCGGCGGTGGCGCGGACATCGTGCACGCGCACGCCCCACACCCCGGCCCGCGCGGCGAGCGCGGAGATCACCGCGGTGGCCACCTCGCGGCCCCCGGGGGCGCGTCCACCGAGCAGCTCACCCAGGAAGCGTTTGCGGGAGGCACCCACGAGGACCCGGAAACCGGTGTCCTGCAGCACATCCAGGCTGTGCAGCAGGGCCCAGTTGTGATCGCCGTTCTTGGCGAAACCCAGGCCGGGGTCGAGCACGATCCGCTCGGGTTCGATGCCCGCGGCGATCGCGGCGTCGGCCTGGTGCAGCAGTTCGTCGCGCACCTCGGTGACCACATCGGTGTAGTCGGTGACGCCGTGGTGGATGCCGCTCCAGGTGTCCGCGCCGGGGGCTCCGGGCGACGGGCGCCAGTGCATCAGGATCCACGGCGCGGTCGATCCGGCCAGCACGGCCGCCATGGCGGGGTCGGCGCGGCCGCCGGAGACGTCGTTGACGATGGCCGCACCGGCCTCCAGTGCGGCGGCGGCGACGCAGGCGCGCATGGTGTCGACGGAGACCGCGATCCCCTCGGCGGCGAGCGCGCTGATCACGGGGACCACCCGGTCGCGTTCGATGTCCGCGGGCACGCGGTGCGCGCCGGGGCGCGTCGATTCGCCACCCACATCCACCACTGCGGCCCCGTTCGCCACCAGTTCGCGGGCATGGGCCAGCGCGGCGTCGAGGTCCAGGTAGCGGCCGCCGTCGGAGAAGGAATCCGTGGTCACGTTGACCACGCCCATGATCAAGGTGGCCGCGGAGGGGCCTCGGGTGACGTTCACCGGCGGAGGATGAGATCGAGTGCCTCGGCCCGCGAGGTCGCGCTGTCCTTGAACGCGCCGCGCACGGCGGAGGTGGTGGTGCTGGCGCCCGGCTTGCGGATCCCGCGCATCGCCATGCACAGGTGCTCGGCCTCGATCACCACGATCACCCCGCGCGGATCGAGCTTGCGCACCACGGCATCGGCGATCTGGGCGGTGAGCCGCTCCTGCACCTGCGGCCGCTTGGCGTACAGGTCCACGACGCGCGCGAGCTTGGACAGGCCCGTGACCCGGCCACTGGGGCCGGGCAGGTAGCCCACGTGGGCGACGCCGTGGAAGGACACCAGGTGATGCTCGCAGGTCGAGTACATCGGGATGTCCTTGACCAGCACCAGCTCATCGTGGTCCTCACCGAACGTGGTGTCCAGCACCCGGTCGGGATCGGTGTGCAGGCCACCGAAGACCTCGGCGAAGGCACGGGCCACCCGCTCGGGGGTCTTCTTCAGGCCCTCCCGCTCGGGGTCCTCGCCGACGGCGATGAGCAGCTCCCGCACGGCGGCCACGGCACGTTCGTGATCGAACGGTGCGATGGCCGCACCGTCGCCCGCCGCCACGTCAGCGCTCGCTCGGTCGGTCCGGACCGGACTGCCCCGGCTCCTGTCCCTGCGGCGCCTGGCCGGGCTGGTTCTGCGGCGGCTGCCCCTGCGGGGGCCAGCCGGGGGCGGACCATCCGGCGGGGGCGCCGTAGTCCGGCCTGCTGCCGCCCACGGGGGGCTGGCCGTACTGGCCGGGCTGCGGGTAGGGGCTCGGCTGCGGGTAGCCGCCGGGCTGGCCGGGATACGGCTGGTTCGGGTATTGGGGTCCCGGGTAGGACGGCTGGCCGCCGCCCCACTGGTAGCCCGGCTGACCGTAGGCGGGCTGTCCGGCCTGCTGGCCCGGCACCGGCCAGGGCTGACCCTGGCCGTTGACCTGACCGTTCTGGCCCGACGGTGCCGCCGCCCCCGCGAGGGCCGCCTGCTCCGCCTTCTTGCGCTCGGCCTCCTCGTCGACCGGCGGCCAGGGCTCGCCGTTCTCGATGGCGATCTCCTTGGGCGTCTTGATCGGCGGCTTGGTGGACGGCGTGCGGTGGCCGAAGTCGTCGAACTGGGTGATGCGCGGGCGCTTCTCCACCGACGCGAAGATCCGCTCGAGATCCTTGCGGACCAGCGTCTCCTTCTCCAGCAGCTCGCCGGCCAGCACGTCGAGCACGTCGCGGTACTCGGTGAGGATGGCCCAGGCCTCGGTGTGCGCGGCCTCGACCAGCGAGCGCACCTCCTCGTCGATCTGGCTGGCGACGGCCTCGGAGTACTGCGCGCCACTGCCGATGCCGCGGCCGACGAACGGGTCGCCGTCCTCCTGGCCGTAGCGCACGGCGCCGAGCCGCGCGCTCATGCCGTACTCGGTGACCATGGCGCGGGCGATCTTGGTGGCCTGGTCGATATCGCTCGATGCACCCGTGGTGGGCTCGGCGAAGACCAGCTCCTCCGCGGCGCGGCCACCCATCGCGAAGATCAGGCGTCCGATCATCTCGTTGCGGGTGTACATGCCCTTGTCGTTCTCGGGCACGGCGAGCGCGTGGCCGCCGGTGCGGCCGCGGGCGAGCACGGTGACCTTGTACACCGGGTCGAGGCCGTCCGTGGCCCACGCGGCGAGGGTGTGGCCGCCCTCGTGGTACGCGGTGACCTTCTTCTCGTGCTCGGAGATGATGCGGTTCTTGCGGCGCGGGCCGCCGACCACGCGATCCACGGATTCCTCCAGGATCGGGGCGGTGATCTGCGTGCCGTTCTCGCGGGCGGTGAGCAGCGCGGCCTCGTTGATCACGTTGGCCAGGTCGGCACCGGACATGCCGGGCGTGCGCTTGGCCAGACCCGACAGGTCCACGTCGTCGGCGAGCGGCTTGCCCTTGGCGTGCACCTCGAGGATCGCCTTGCGGCCGGCCATGTCCGGGTTGGACACGGGGATCTGGCGGTCGAACCGGCCCGGACGCAGCAGCGCCGGGTCCAGGATGTCGGGACGGTTGGTGGCCGCGATCAGGATGATGCCCTGGCGGTCGCCGAAGCCGTCCATCTCGACGAGCAGCTGGTTGAGGGTCTGCTCGCGCTCGTCGTGGCCGCCGCCCATACCGGCGCCGCGCTGGCGGCCGACGGCGTCGATCTCGTCGACGAAGATGATGCAGGGGCTGTTCTCCTTGGCCTGCTCGAAGAGATCGCGCACGCGGGAGGCGCCCACGCCCACGAACATCTCGACGAAGTCCGAGCCGGAGATGGTGAAGAAGGGCACGCCCGCCTCGCCCGCGACGGCGCGCGCGAGCAGCGTCTTACCGGTGCCGGGCGGGCCGTAGAGCAGCACGCCCTTGGGGATCTTCGCGCCGAGGGCCTGGTAGCGGGCCGGGTTCTGCAGGAAGTCCTTGATCTCGTAGAGCTCCTCGACCGCCTCGTCGGCGCCCGCGACATCGGAGAAGGTGGTCTTCGGCATGTCCTTGCTGAGCTGCTTGGCCTTGCTCTTGCCGAAGCCCATGACCCCGCCCCGGCCGCCACCCTGCATGCGGTTCATGAGGAAGAAGAACAGGCCCACCAGCAGCAGGATCGGCAGCAGCGTGAACAGCAGCATCGAGATCCAGGGCGATTCCTGGGTCACGTTGGTGGTGTACGCGACCGGCTTGCCGTCCGGCGTCTTGGCGTCCTGGACGTCGGCCAGGATGTCGCGCGCGGTGCCGGCCGGGTACTTGGCGTAGATCTTGGTGCCGTCGGCACCGTCGACCGCCTTCGCCAGCGTCACGCGCAGCGTCTGCTCGCGGTCGTCGATCTGCACGTCGGTGACGTTCTTCGACTGGAGCTGCTCGACCACCACCGAGGTGGCCACCGGCTTGTAGTCGCGGTTACTGCCGCCGACCATGGTGAACGCCCAGATCAGGAGCACGAAGCCGGCGATGATCGCCAGCGTCCGGATGAGTGATTTGCGTTTCATATCGCTTCGCCTCGCGGGCTCGTTGTCCTTTTCCAGCGGCGGGCGCGGGTAGCCGCGCAGGTCGACTTCCCAGGTTACCGTGCGCGGTGCACGGGACGCCGGGCGCGGCCGTGCGCCCTGGGCGAACATGTCCGTTTCGCTGCCGATAGGGTTCGGCGCGTGACCGATCCCCAGCACCCCCAGGACCCCGCGCAGTACCCGCAGTACCCGGGAGCTCAGCAGTACCCCGGCGCCCCGCAGTACCCGCAGCGCCCGGTCGCCGCGGCCGCACCGTCGCCCGCCTGGCGCAGCCGTTTCGACTTCTACAACACCTACGGGCACCCGTCGGCCTCGCCGCAGGGCACGGCGGCGTTCAAGCAGTTGTCCTTCGGTGAGCGGTTCCGGCTCTCGGGCAACGGTCCGGCCTTCTTCTTCGGCCCGATCTACTTCGCGATCAAGGGCCCGTGGCGCAAGGGCCTGAGCCTGTTCGGCATCGCCTCCGTGATCAGCATCCTGGTCGGCATGATCGAGGTGGCCTTCGGCATCTCGATCCCCGCGGGGGCCTTCGGCGCGGCGATCGGCGTGCTCTACTCGACCACCGCCAACTGGGCGTACTACCAGCACGTGGCCTACGGCAGCACCAGCTGGAACCCGTTCGAGGATGTTCCGTTGCTGCGCGCCAGGAAGTAGCGGGTCAGACCTCGAGCTCGGCGGCCACGGCCAGGAGCTCCGCCTCGCCGCCCGGGCGGGCGATCAGCTGCACGCCCTCGCCGCGGACGGGCACCGTCATCGCGGGCCAGCCGAGCAGGTTCCACAGGCTGGGGTGCGGCGCGTAGCCGAGGCTCGCGGCGGCGCTGGCCGCCCACGGCAGGGCGCTGTACCGGCGGGCCCGCGCCGGACGACGCGCCAGCGTGGGCGTCACCAGAACGTCGATCCGCTCGTTCGCGAAGAACCGCTCCAGCACCGATTCCAGGGCCGCGGCGTCGGCGGGGCGCACGAGGCCCCGGTCCGCGACGAGCCGCCCGAGGGCCGCGTGCCGCCGGGTGCGGGCTTGCAGCAGGGAGGCGTCGGCACCGCGCGCCACGAGGTCATCAGCATCGGTCGCTGCGGCGGCCACCCAGCGGGCGAGCAGCGGGAGCGGCGAGGCCGGGTAGGGCACGCGCACCTCACGCACCGAATGTCCCTGTGCGGCAAGTGTGGTCGTTGCTCCGCGGACCGCGTCCACGATGGTCTGCGAGGTGAACGTGGCCGGGGTGGGCCGGTTCAGGCCGAGGCCGATCCGCAGGCCCGCGGCGTCGCCGATCTCGGCGAGGTCGGGCCGCCCGGCCATCACGGAGAGCCCGAGCGCCGCGTCGGCGACGGTGCGGGTCATGGGTCCGTTCTCGGCCATGCCGAACCAGTTCGTGGGGCCCAGCTCCGCCGGCACCACGCCGCGTCCCGGCTTGATCGCCACGATCCCGGCGGCCGCGGCGGGCCCGCGGTGCTCACCGAGGCCGTCGTTGCCGTGCGCCAGCGCGACGTGCCCGGCGGCCACCACGGCGGCGCTGCCGCCGGAGCTGCCGCCCGGGGTGCGGCCGGGGCGGTGCGGGTTCGCGACCACGGCCTCGGCGTCGTCGGTCATGGCCCACAGACACAGCTCGGGTACCCGGGTGAGTCCGACCACCACGGCGCCGGCGGCGCGCAGCCGCTTCACCACGGGATGGTCGGTCTGCTCGACCGGAAGGCCGGCGCCGCATTCGGCGGACACCCCGTCGAGTACCCGGTAGCCGGACACGGCCACGTTGTCCTTGATCGCGATGGGCACACCGGCCAGCGGCAGCGAGTAGCGATCGGGGCGTGCGTCCACGGCGGCGGCCTCGGCGAGCGCCTCCTCGGGGCGCAGCACCCGCCAGCCGTCGACCTCGTCCTCACCGATGCGGTCCAGTGCCTGCCGCGTGGTCTCGACCGCGGTGTGGCGGCCTTCGCGCACGCCGTCGGCGGTGGCCGCAGCGGTGAGCAGGGTCATTCGCTGTAGACCTTGGGCTCCAGGATGCCGATGTACGGCATATCGCGGTAGCGCTCGGCGTAGTCGAGGCCGTAGCCCACCACGAATTCGTTGGGGATGTCGAAGCCGACCCATTTGACGTCCACGTCCACGCGCACCGCGTCGGGCTTGCGCAGCAGGGTGACCACCTCGAGCGAGCGCGGATGCCGGCTCGCGAGGTTGCGCAGCAGCCAGCTGAGCGTGAGGCCGGAGTCGATGATGTCCTCGACGATCAGCACGTCGCGGCCCTCGATGTCGCGGTCGAGGTCCTTGAGGATGCGGACCACGCCGGAGCTGGAGGTCGACGAGCCGTAGCTGGAGACGGCCATGAACTCGAGCTGCGTGGGCACGGGCAGGGCGCGCGCCAGGTCGGTCACGAACATCACCGCGCCCTTGAGCACGGTGATCAGCAGGAGATCGGAATCGCCCTCGCGGTCGGCGTACCGCTCCGCGATCTGCGCGGCCAGTTCGGCCGTCCGCTCCTTGATCTGGTCCTCGGAGAGCACCACCGAGGCGATGTCTCCCGCGTACAACTCACCCGTGCCGTTCACCACGCCCTCAGGATGCCACCTGCCCGGGACACCTGCAGCCGCCGCCCCGCACTTCCGCCGGGTACCGCGGTCGGTCCCTGCCCGTGCCACTCGCTGACCAGGGCGTCCACCGCGGCGAGGTGTGCGGCGGTGAGTGCGCGGGCGCCGCGGTCGGCGAGCCAGGCCCGCAACGCCCTTCGGCGCAGGGCGGGCGGGAGGGCCTCGATGTCGGCCACCGGGAGTTCGGGTCCCGACGGTGCGGGCGCGAGTGCGTCGAGCGCGTCGTTGTCCGCGCGCAGGGATGCGGCGGTCCGGGCGAGCGCCTGCGCCACTCCCCCGCCGAGCACGTCCTCCAGGAGCGGCAGCACGTCCCGGCGCAGTCGCACCCGGGTGTAGCGGGGGTCGGTGTTGTGCGGGTCGTCCCAGGGGGTGAGGCCGAGTTCGGTGCAGGCGGCGGCGGTGGTGTCCCGGCGGACGCCGAGCAGGGGCCGGCCGTACGGGGCGGCCCACGGCGCCATCCCGGCGAGCGAGCGGGCGCCGGAGCCGCGGCCGAGGCCGAGCAGCACCGTCTCGGCCTGGTCGTCGAGGGTGTGCCCGAGGAGCACGGGTAGGCCCTCGCGGTGGGCGTCCAGGGCCGCGTACCGCGCGGTGCGGGCGGCGGCCTCGGGACCGCCCCGCTCGCCGACCTCGACGGTGAGCCGCTCGGCGCGGCGGGCCCCGATCTCGCGGGCCTGCTCCACGGCGCGGGCGGCCACGGCGGCCGAGGCCTCCTGCAGCCCGTGGTCCACCACGAGGGCCACGGGGTCCAGTCCCGCGGCGACGGTGCCGGCGAGCAGGGCCAGGGAATCGGCGCCGCCGGACAGGGCCACCGCCACCGTCGACGGTGCGCCGTACCGCGCGGCCCAGTCCTGCACGGCGCGGCGGACCTCCAGGGCCGCGGGGCCGGGGCGGTTCACGGTGTCGGTCCGCCGAGAACGCGTGCGATCCAGCGGGCGGGTTCGTCGAACTCCTCGTCGCGGGGCAGGGTCTCGGGCCCGGTCCACACGGTGTTGAACCGGTCCATGCCCACCTCGGCCACGACGGCGTCGACGAACTTCTTGCCGCGCACGTACTGCGCGATCTTGGCGTCCACACCGAGCAGGGCGCGCAGCACCCGTTGCAGCGGGTTCGACGGTGCCGCGCGGCGCCGGTCGAAGGCGGCGCGGATGGTGCCGACGGTGGGCACCACCGCGGGTCCGGCGGCGTCCATGACGTGATCGGCGTGCCCCTCCAGCAGGGTGCCCAGGATCAGGAGGTTCTCGATGGCGGCGAACTGTTCTGCGGGCGCGGCGATCTGGAGCAGGCCGATCACGCCGTCGTGGCGCTTGCCGCCGCGCAGCGCCGCGGTGACCCGGGCGATGAGGTCGCCCACGGAACCGGTCCCGCCCTCGCCGGTGAGCGCGGCGACGTTGTGCCGCATGTGTTCCCGGAGCCACGGATTGGCGGCGAACTGCACCCGGTGGGTCACCTCGTGCAGGCACACCCACATCCGGAAGTCGTCCGGATCGAGCCCGAGGGCGCGTTCGACGGTGAGCACGTTGGGGACGACCAGCAGCAGCTCACCGTCGGGGGTGCCGAACGGGTCGTACTGCCCCAGAATCGATCCGGAGACGAAACCGAGCATGCCACCCGCCTGGAGTCCGGAGATCCGGGCCGCGACGCCGGGGCGTCCGGGGGCGTCGCCGTCGAGCAGTGCGGACATCGAGCGGGCGGCGGCATCGACCCACTCGCGGCGGTCCACGGTGCGGGCGGCGGGGATCTCGGCGCCGGTCGCCAGGCCGGTCACATCGCGCACGTGCCGCTCGGCTGCGGCGGCGAACTCGGCGAGTTGGGCGGCGGCGCGGTCGCGGGTGTAGCTGGTGGTGGCCGGGCCGGAGCCGGTGATCCGGCGGGCGGTGGCGGCGGCCAGCGCCCAGTCGACCTGCGCGCGCGGGATCCGACGGGCGGCCATGGCGGTCAGCGGCAGCCGCAGCCGCGGAGCGCGGCGGTCACGGCGTCCATCGCGGGTCGCGCGACGTCGACGGGGGTCCCGGCGGACATGAGGGTGAAGGTGATGATCGAGCCGTCGCGGCCGGCGACGTAGCCGGCGAGGGTGCTCACCCCGGACAGGCTGCCGGTCTTGGCGCGCACGTAGCCGGCACCGGCCCGGTTGACGGTCACGTACCGGTCGGACAGGGTGCCGCTGGAGCCGCCGACGGGCAGCGTGTCCAGCAGTGGACGCAGCTGCGGCTTGGCGTTTCCGGCTGCCGCGGTGAGGATCTCGTCGAGCACGCGGGCGGGGATGCGGTTGAGGGTGGACAGTCCGTCGACATCGGAGAGTTCCACCCCGGCGAGGTCGAATCCGGCGGTGCGCAGCGCGCCGGTCACCGCGCGGGCGCTGCCGTCGAAGGAGAGGGGTTGCCCCGCGGCGGCGGCCACCTCGCGGCCGATGGACTCGGCGAGCACGTTGTCGGAGTGGATCATGGCGTCGCGCAGTCGCACGTCCAGGGGCGCGCTGCGCACGGAGGCGAGCTGCGCCGCTCCCGACGGTGCGGTGCCCGTGGTGACGGCGGTGGCGGGCAGGCCGAGCGCTGCCGCGAGGGCCCGGCCGGCGGAGAGCGCGGGATCGGTGACGCGGGGCGAGTAGTCCTCGCCGGGGCGGATGCGGCCGGCGTCGGCGGTGAGCGCCTGCATGGGCGTCACATCGCCGCCGGCGATGTCCGCGCGCTCCCAGCCACGGGCGAAGTCGCTCCCGGTGAACAGCGAGGCGTCCACGATCACGCGGCTGACCTTGGTGCCGCTGCGGCGCAGCTGGGCGGCGAGATCGGAGATCTTGGGGGCGTCGGTGAACATCGAGTCCGCGCCGGCGCGCAGGGTCGGGTCGCCGGCGCCGACGAAGACCACGTCGCCGGGCTGCGCGCCCGCGACCACGGTGGTGGTGATCCGCTTGTCGGCGGGGAGGGTGAGCAGGGCCGCCGCCGCGGTGAGCACCTTGGTGGTGGAGGCCGGGGTCCTGGGCCGAGTGGCGTCGCGCTCCCAGAGCGTGGTGCCGCTCGCGGCGTCCACGATCACCCCGGTGAAGTCGCCGAGGTCGGGGTTGTCGAGGGCGGCGGCGATCTGCGCGCGGACCCCGGCGGGCGTCGGGGCCGCGGTGGCCGCCACGGGCTGCAGCGCGGGGGTGTACGCCGTCTCCACCGGGCGGGGCGGGACCTGCGCGTCGAGATCGCGGCCGTCGCGGTAGGCGGCGTAGCCGAGGGCGGCGGCGAGCACACCGACGACGACCAGCGCCAGCACGATCACGGTGATCGTCAGGCGCACCAGGGTTCGTCGGATCCGCGAGCGTGGCACCGTACCACCCTAACGGCACGGCGACACCGGAAGCGGAGCGAGCGGGTCGGATCCGGTCCGACCCGGGTATCCTCGGCGTGCATGGTTGTCGTGGAGTGAAGGGAACTGCAGCGTGGAATTCGAGGTCACGGTCGAGATCGCCAAGGGCTCGCGGAACAAGTACGAGGTGGATCACAAGACCGGCCGTCTCAAGCTGGACCGCTACCTCTACACGTCGTTCGGGTACCCCACCGACTACGGCTACATCGAGGACACCCTCGGCGAGGACGGCGATCCGCTCGACGCGCTGGTCCTGCTTCCGGAATCGGTGATCCCCGGCTCGATCGTGGACTGCCGCGCCATCGGCATGTTCAAGATGGAGGACGAGAAGGGCGGCGACGACAAGGTCCTCGTGGTGCCCGCCGGCGATCCCCGCTGGGACGCCATTCAGGATCTGGAGCACATCGACAAGTTCGAGCTCGACGCGATCGAGCACTTCTTCGTGCACTACAAGGATCTCGAGCCCGGCAAGTTCGTGAAGGGTTCGACCTGGGTCGGCAAGGCCGAGGCGGAGAAGGAGATCGCCGCGTCGGTCGCGCGCGCCGAGGCCGCGGCCGAGGGCATCGACAGCTGATCGGCTCCGACGGACGAACGCGGCGGCGAGGTTCTCCTCGCCGCCGCGTTCGTCGTTCCGGGGTCGGTTACAGCTTGGCCGCGACCCGCTTGATCATGTCCTCGAAGCCGGCCCGGTCCACCTTGCCCTCGGCGTCGGGGTTGGCGAAGACCATGGCGGTCACTCCGCCCTTGGCGAAGTAGGCGTTGGCGGAGGCCGCCTTCTGATCGCCCACGGCCCGCTCGAACTCCAGGACGAAGCCGGTGGCGCCGGTGCCCTTCGGCAGGTCCTTGCGGGTGGTGGTCTGCTGGACCGCCCCGAGGCGCACCTGGGCGCACTCGCCGGTGCCGGCGGCCTCGAAGACGGACACCTTGGCCTCACCGGGGAGGAAGTTCACGCCGTAGGTCACCTGCTGCCCCTTGGCGACGTTCTGTTGCGTCCCGTACTTGACGGTGTCGGCCACCTCCTGCTGCGCGGCCACGTTCTTGTCCTTGCACGCGGCGGGGGTGATCTCCACGTCCTTCATCTGCTGCACCGCCTGCAGCGAGCTCATCAGCGCGCTGTCGGCGGGCACCGTCGTCACGGTGTAGCCCTCGGGCAGGTCCGCCTGGACCAGCGCCTTCGAGGCCGCGGGCGAGGCACTGTCGGCGCTGGACGACGACGGTGCGCTCTCGCCCCCGCCCCCGCAGGCGGTGAGCGCGAGGCCCACCGCGGCCACTCCGGCGACGACGGAGCTGATACGAACCGGACCGGTGCGGCGCAAGGGAATCTCCTCTGGGGCGGGAACGACCGAAATCCGTTAGACCTTAGCGAAGCGCCGCAGGAAGGACTCGGTGAAGGCCGGATACCGGCCGTCGGCGAGCGCGCGCCGGGCCTCGGCGGCGAGGGACACGAAGAAGTGCTCGTTGTGCAGGGTGCACAGGGTGACGGCGAGGCCCTCGTTCGCGGCGAACAGGTGGTGCACGTAGGCGCGGGTGAAATCGTCGGCCGGGTTGGCCGGCCCGTGCCGCTCGGCACCGGGGTCGAGCGGCCGGAAGTCCGTGCGCAGCGCGGAATCCGTGACATCGACGATGCCGTCGCGGGTGTACACGCGCCCCTGGGCGGCGGCCTCCGCGGGGGCGGTTCCGTCGATCACGTCGATGCCCGCCTCGATGGCGGCGAACAGGTCGGCCGGGGTGGCGATGGCGGGCAGGTGCCGCGGGCGTTCCCGGTCGAGTTCCTCGACGGCGGCGCGCAGCTGGAGCGATTGTGCCGACGCGGAGCCGATGCCGTCGATGCGGTAGCCACCGAATCCGAGGCCACCGGCCTGGACGTCCTGTTCGGAGAGGCGGCGCAGTCCGCGTGCGGCGGCACGGCGCAGACCGGCGTCGGCGCCGCCGGTGACCACGGCCCACAATGATTGCCGGTCGCCGCGGTCGGCGGTCTGCCAGGAGTGCTCCACGAGTGCGCGGGCGGCCCACCGCTGGGAGCGGTCGACGCCGGCCTGCAGCTGTGCGCGGGGCGCGGTCGCGGGCACCGGATCGGCCAGCGCGAAGGCGATGTCGACGCCGATGCGGTGCGCCACGCGGACGGCCTCCTCGGGGTCCCAGCGGTGCGCGCCACCGTCGAGCCGGCTCCGGAAGGCGATGCCCTCCTCGGTCACCCGGGTCTTCTTCGCCGCGGCGACGGCGGTGATGCCGGTGTCGCCCAGGGTGGGCGCGGTCCAGGCCATGGCCTTGCCGATACCGCCGGCGCCCTCGATGACGGCGGTGCCGGGCTGCAGGTAGAGCTCGTGCAGGTCCACGGTGAGCGCCTGCACGCCGAGTCCGGCCAGGACCTCGGGGGTGATGCCGGCCACGGCGCCGCGCGTGGCGACGGGCAGGTAGGCGGGCGTGGCGATCTCGCCGTGCGGGGTGCTGACACGCCCGATCCGGGCGGCGCCGGGTCCCTGGGCCTCCACTCGGAAGGAGACGGGGTCGGACGCGCCCACGGCGCGCAGCCGGGTGTGCCCGGCGATGGCGCGGTAGCCGGTGCGCAGCTCGGCGAGCTCGGCCGCCAGTTCCGCATTCTGGGTGCGCAGCTCGGCGATCTCGGCCATGGCCGGATCGACGGCGATGGGGCGGGTGCGTTCTTCGTCGGGCTGCACGGGATCGACGGTACGCGGCGGAGCCTTCGGCGTCTCCCCCGTGAGCGCGGCCGGAGCGCTGGCGGCCGGAGTGGTGGCTGCGGGGGTCTCGATCTCGGCGACGGGGCCGCCGGCGAGCACCGCAGTGGCGACCTCCTCCTGCACCGACTCGATGGCCGGCCCGGTGCGCAGCGGCACCGACTTCCAGAACAGCACCAGCACCAGGCCGATCGCGGAGAGCACGGTCACGGCCAGGAAGACGGTGTCCATCGAGTCGGCGAACCCGGCCTTGAAGGGGTGCACCAGGGTCGACGGGAGCTTCTGCAGCGCCGAGGTGTCGGACATGATGCCGCTGACGGCGCTCGAATCGCGGTTGGCGAGCTTGGTGGCGAAGTCCTGGGCGGCCGGACCGTCGTGGCCGGCGGCGGCGCGCTGCAGAGCGGCCGTGTACTCCGGATCGGATGCGGCGTCGGTGAGCCGGGACTGCATGTTCTTCGGCATCTCCGAGAACAGGACGGAGAGGAAGACGGCCACGCCGAGGGTGCCGCCGATCTGCCGGAAGAAGGTGGCGGCGGCGGTCGAGACGCCCATATCGCTGGGCGGCAGGATGTTCTGCATCGCCAGCGTGAGCGGCTGCATCAGGTTGCCGAGGCCGAAGCCGATGAGCGCGGCGCCCGCCATCACGGCGCCGAGCTTCACATCGGCGGTCACGTAGTGCAGGGCGAACATGCCCACGGTGAGCAGGACGGCGCCGATGATCGGGTAGATCCGGTAGCGGCCGGTGCGCGAGATCATCTGGCCCGCCAGGATCGAGCCCATCATGAGTCCGAGCACCATGGGCAGCATCATGAATCCGGCCACGGTGGGGCTGGCGCCGCGGACCACCTGGAAGTACTGCGGCAGCAGCGAGATTCCGCCGAACATCGCGGCGCCCACGACCACGGAGATCAGCACGCCCTGCGCGAAGATCCGGTTCTTGAAGATCCGCAGCGGGATGATCGCGTCCTCGCCCATCATCTTCTCGACGATGATGAAGGCGAGCACACCGCCCGCGCCCACGGCGTAGCAGGTGATGGACTTGGTGGAGCCCCAGCCCCATTCGCGGCCCTGTTCGGCGACGATCAGCAGCGGGACGATGCCCAGGGCGAGGGTGAAGGCGCCCACCCAGTCGATCCGGACGCCCTCGCGGCGGGTGTGCGGCAGGTGCAGGACGCGCGAGACCACGAGCAGCGCGATGATGCCGATCGGCACGTTCACCAGGAACACCCAGCGCCAGCCGGTGATGCCCAGGATGGAGTCGGCGCCGGAGAAGACGCCACCCAGCACGGGCCCGAGCACTGAGCTGGTGCCGAAGACGGCCAGGAAGTAGCCCTGGTAGCGGGCGCGTTCGCGGGGCGGCACGATATCGCCCACGATGGTGAGCGCCAACGACATCAGGCCGCCGGCGCCCAGGCCCTGGACGGCGCGGAAGGCGGCGAGCTCGTACATCGAGGTCGAGAAGCTGCACAGCAGCGATCCGAGTACGAAGACGATGATCGCGAACATGAAGAAGGGCTTGCGCCCGTAGATGTCCGAGAGCTTGCCGTACAGCGGGGTCACGATCGTCGACGTGATGAGGTACGCGGTGGTCACCCAGGCCTGCAGCTGATATCCGCTCAGGTCGTCGGCGATGGTGCGGATCGCGGTGGAGACGATCGTCTGGTCGAGCGCGGCGAGGAACATGCCGGTCATCAGTCCGGCCAGGATGTAGAGGATCTGCTTGTGCGTCAGCCCCGGCGCCGCAGCGTCGTCGATCACGGGCTGTTCGGTGGTGGCTGTCATCCGGGCTCCCGCATCAGTCGGAGGGCTTGTTCGAACTGGTGCAGGGCGCGGTTGCCCAGCTTGACGAACTGGTCGATCTCGTCGTCGGACCACTGGTCCAGCAGTGGCCGCAGTCGCTCGTTGCGGGATTCGCGGA
Source organism: Tsukamurella strandjordii (assembly GCF_039525985.1). NCBI lineage: Bacteria > Bacillati > Actinomycetota > Actinomycetes > Mycobacteriales > Tsukamurellaceae > Tsukamurella > Tsukamurella strandjordii. The sequence continues at coordinate 901,640 of NZ_BAAAII010000002.1, forward strand.
TGGCTGCGACCTTCGCCTTCCCGGTGTCGGTGGCGGCGACGAGGGCGGCGCGGCGGTCCGACGGGTCCGGGCTGCGTTCGGCGTACCCGAGATTGGTGAGGGTGGTCACGTACCGGCTGGCCGTCGACGGGTCGGTGTGGATCTGCTCGGCGAGCACGGAGGACCGCATGGGTCCGCCGTTGACCAGAGCGAACAGCGCCGAGTATGCCGCGAGCTCGACCCCGTCGGGCGCCACGGCGTGCCGCGTCATCGCGGAGTGCCGTTCCTTGAGTCGGGTCAGGTCGGAGATCACGCGGACCAGATCCTCGATCCGTTCCGCCCGTTCATCGTCGGTCATCTCGCCTCCGCAGCTTCCACCCCGGGCCGCGCACCTGTGCGACCGCGGCATCAAACTGCGTGCAGCCTACAACTATGTACTGCGATCGTCGATTCGGGCGAAGCGCCCGTTCACTCCGATGTCCGCACTATTCCGGCGCCGGTCAGGGCCACGAGCGCATCGAAATCGGTGCGGAAGATGGTGTCGTGCGTCCCGGCGGCGGCGTACAGATCGGGGTACTGGCGCAGCGATTCGTCGATCACGGTGACCAGGGGCGCCGGGTGTCCCACGGGCGAGACTCCGCCGATCACCTGACCGGTGGCGGCGGCCACGTCGTCGGGTTTGGCGCGCGCGATCCGTCCGTAGCCGAGCCGCCCGGCCAGGCCCGCGGTGTCCACCCGGTGCCGCCCGCTGGACAGGACCAGCAGGGGCGCACCGTCGACCAGGAAGACGAGGCTGTTGGCGATGGCGCCCACCTCGCAGCCGAGGGCGGCCGCCGCCTCGGCCGCGGTGGCGGCGCCGCCGGGGACGAACCGCACGGTGTCGGGGTGTCCGGCCGCGGCGAGCGCGGTGCGCACGGTCTCGGTGCGGCGACTGAAGGGAGTCGGGTCGGCCTCGGTCATGCCGACCAGTATGCCGCGGACCTGCGGTTACGCCGCCAGGAGGGAGGCGATGAGCTGCTGCGTGCGGGCGCCGCCCACGGGGCGCAGCACCACGGCGTCGGCCACCTCGGCGGCGTAGACGTCGTCGATCAGCGACTTCAGGCCCGACGGTGTGCCCACGTAGGTCACGCCGTCGGTGGCGGCGCCGAGGCTGGCGTAGCTGGCGCGGGCCTGGGCGGCCTGCTCGTCGATCACCACGTCCACCTCGAGCGCGACCGCGCCCGGCTCCCGTCCGGCGCGCTCGGCCTCGGCGCGCAGGTAGTGCCGCTCCTTCTGGGCGAGCCGCAGATCGGCGGCGCGCACGCGCGTCAGCTCCGTGGCGGCGGGCTCGCCGTCGACGGCGATCACCAGGGCGGGGCGGGAGACGGTCGCGGTCATCGTGTTCCTCCGGGTTCTCCAGGGTTACTTCGGTTGTGCGGTCAGGTCTTCGAGAGCGCGCACCAGGCGGTGCACATCGTTCTCGCCGGTGCCGAGGCCGAGGCTGGCGCGGACGGCACCGTCGTAGCATCCCAATCGGTTAACCACGGGATGCGCGCAGAACTTCCCGTCGCGCACGCCGATCCCGTAGCGGGACGAGAGGAACTCGGCCACCTCGCGCGGGGTTCGTCCGTCCACGGTGAAGGCCACGATGCCCACGCGGTCGGTGGAATCGGCCCAGATCCGCAGCGGGCGCACGCCGTCGATCCGGTTGAGCGAGCCCAGCAGCAGGTCGGTGAGGTAGTGCTCGTGTCGCGCGATCTCGGCCTCGCCGAGCTCGGCGATCGCCTCGCAGGCGGCGCCGATCGCGACCGCGCCCAGCACGTTCGGCGAGCCGGCCTCGTGCCGCGCGGGGCCGGTGTGCCAGGCCACCTCGACGGACTTCGCGACCGGAGTGCCGATCACCTCGTAGCTGGCGCCGCCGCCGCAGCGGTAGGGCTCGGCCTCGTCGAACCAGTCGGCCCGGCCCACGAGCACGCCCGAGCCGAAGGGGGCGTACAGCTTGTGTCCGGAGAAGGCGAGGTAGTCGATGCCGCTGTCCCGGAGCGAGATCCGACGGTGCGGCACCAGCTGGGCGCCGTCCACGGCGATCCGGGCGCCGTGCCGGTGGGCGAGGGCGGCGAGGCGGCGGATGGGCAGCACCTCACCGGTCACGTTGGAGGCACCGGTCACGCTGAGCAGCGCGGCCGGGCGGCGGGACAGTTCGGCCTCGACGGCCGCGAGCGTGCCCTCGATCGACAGCGGCGCGGAGACCACGCGGGCGCCGATCCGCTTCCAGGGCAGCAGGTTCGCGTGGTGCTCGCAGTCGAGCACCACCACCTCGCCGGGAACACAGGCGGCCAGCAGGTTGAGCGAGTCGGTGGTGTTGCCGGTGAAGATCACATGGTCGTCCGCGCGGGCGCCGATGAACTCGGCCACGATGTCGCGGGCGGCCTCGTAGCGGGCGGTGGAGCGCTGCGAGAGGTAGCCGGCGCCGCGGTGCACGCTGGCGTACTCGGCGAGCGCCCGCTGCACCGCCTCCTGCACCGGGAGCAGGGCCGGAGCACTGGCGGCGTAGTCGAAGTTGGCGTAGCGCACGGTGGCGCCGTCGGCGAGCGGGACGAACTCGTCGGCCCCTGTGACCTGGGCGATCGGCCCGAAGGCGAGCGGATCGGCGGCGCGCGCGGGGCGGCGGGTGGGGGCGAGGCAGGCGGTCCGGTCGAGGATCGTGGTCATCGTGAAACATCCTTCGTGTCAAGGACTCGTCGCCCGATGAGCCCGACACGTGCCGGGAAACGACGAATCCGCGCTTGCCGCGCTCGTTCGGCGCGGCCAGGTCGTCACCCGGAGCACCCCACCGCGGTGGAGGGTTGCCGACCAGCGAGCCGGGGCTTCGCGCTGGCACTCATGACCTGACGCAAGAATGCACTGCGCGCCCGGGCCTCGTCAAGGCTGGAATCACGGCGCGCGAAAACCTGCGTGAGGCATCTCACCTTTTCTGGAATCATTCCAATTAACCGCGTAGGGTCGGTTCCACCGGGTGAACAGCCCGTCGAGATCCATTCCCCACCAAGGAGGTAACGATGTCGAACCCCATCACCAGCACCCTGTCCCCCGAGGCCCAGAAGGTGGCAGGCGATGCCCTGCAGGGCTCCCTCGTCGACCTGATCGACCTCGGCCTGATCGCCAAGCAGGCCCACTGGAACGTGGTCGGCTCGCAGTTCCGGTCCGTGCATCTGCAGCTCGATGAGCTGGTCACCGATTCCCGGACCTTCGTCGACGAGGTGGCCGAGCGTGCCGCAGCGATCGGCGTGAGCCCCGACGGCCGCGCGGAGACCGTGGCCAAGACCGCCTCGACCGTCGGTTTCGAGGGCGGCTGGCAGCAGGACGGCACCGTGGTCGCGAAGATCGTGCAGAACCTGGCCGCCGTGGTGACCGCGCTGCGCGCACGGATCGAGGCCACCGAATCGGCCGATCCGGTCACCCAGGACCTGTTGATCTCCATCACCGCGCGTCTGGAGCAGCTGCACTGGATGTGGCAGGCCCAGCAGGCCTGACGGCGTAGATTCGGCACATGACGCAGTGGCATTACCTGATGGACATGGACGGCGTGCTGATCCATGAGGATCATCTGATCCCCGGAGCGGACGCCTTCCTCGCGGAGCTCACCGCGAATGACACCCCGTACATGGTGCTGACCAACAACTCGATCCGCACGCCGCGCGATCTGCGCGCCCGGCTGCTGGCGACGGGAGTGGACATCCCGGAGCGCAGGATCTGGACGTCGGCGCTGGCCACTGCCAAGTTCCTGCAGGAACAGCGGCCGGGCGGCAGCGCCTACGTGGTGGGCGAATCGGGCCTGACCACCGCGCTGCACGAGGTGGGCTACGTGCTCACCGAGAACGATCCCGACTACGTGGTGCTCGGGGAGACCCGCAACTACTCCTTCGAGGCGATCACCACCGCCATCCGGCTGATCGAGCGCGGGGCGCGGTTCATCGCCACGAACCCCGACCCGACGGGGCCGTCCAAGGAGGGCTCACTGCCCGCCACCGGCGCGGTGGCCGCGCTGATCCGCGAGGCCACCGGCCGGTCGCCGTACTACGTGGGCAAGCCGAACTCGCTGATGATGCGGTCGGCGCTGCGGGCGCTCGGGGCGCACTCCGAGGACACCCTGATGATCGGGGACCGGATGGACACCGACATCGTCTGCGGCCTGGAGGCCGGCTTGCACACGATCCTCGTGCTCACCGGGATCTCCACCCCCGAGTCGGTCCCGCTGTTCCCCTACCGTGCCACCCGCGTCATCGATTCCGTCGCGGATCTCGTGGGGAGCACGGAGAACCCGTTCCCGGCCTGACCGACGTCACTGTCCCTTCACGTTGACGATCTGCCGCAGTACCGCGCGCACCGTCACCAGGTCGGTGGCATCGGCCATCACCCGGTCGATCGGCTTGTACGCCTGCGGGATCTCGTCGATGAAGTCGGCGCTGTCGCGGAACTCGATGCCCACCATGGCCTCCCGCAACTGCTCGTGCGTGAACGCCTTACGCGCGGCCGACCGGGAGTACTCCCTGCCTGCGCCGTGCGGCGAGCTGTTCAACGACGGGGCGTATCCCTTGCCCTCGACGATGTACGACGCGGTGCCCATCGAGCCCGGGATGAGGCCGAGCTTGCCCTCGGTGGCCTCGATGGCACCCTTCCTCGATACCCACACCTCCTTGCCGAAGTGCTTCTCGCGCTTGGTGAAGTTGTGGTGGCAGTTGATCCGCTCGGCCTCGACCACGGGTGTGCCCACCCACTCGCCGAGCTGCCGGATCACCCGGTCCATCATCTCCTCACGGTTGAGCAGCGCGAAGTGCTGCGCCCACTTCAGTTCGGCGATGTACCTGCGGAACTCCGGCGTTCCCTCCACGAGGTAGGCCAGATCCGGGTCGGGCAGCTCGATCCACCACTGCTTGCAGAGGCGGGTCGCCACGGCGATGTGGTGCTGGGCGATCTTGTTGCCCACGCCACGCGATCCCGAGTGCAGGAAGGCCCAGACGGTGTCGTCCTCATCGAGGCTGATCTCGATGAAGTGATTACCTCCGCCCAGGGTGCCGAGCTGCAGCGCCCAGTTCCCCGCGTACGTGGCGGGATCGAACTCGGCGCGCTCGGCCAACGCCGTGAGCTCCGCGATGCGCGGCTCCGCGGTGGCTACGACCTTCTTGTTGTAGCGCCCCGGCGACAGCGGGATCGCCCGCTCGATCGCCTCACGGATCACTGAACGATCCTGGGGCAGATCGGTCTTCGTGAACTGGGTGCGGACCGCGATCATGCCGCAGCCGATGTCGACGCCGACCGCCGCGGGGATCACGGCGCCCAGGCTCGGGATCACCGATCCGACGGTGGCCCCCTTACCGAGGTGGGCATCCGGCATCAAGGCGACGTGCGGGTAGATGAACGGCAGCCTCGCCGTGGTGATGGCCTGCTCGCGGGTCTTCTCGTCCAGGATGGACGCCCACGAGACCAGGGACTTGTTGATCTTCTCCATGTCTTTCTCGTCTCGGTGTGGTTGGTCACCGGTCCGAGCGACCCTGCGTCTCACGCATGGCACCGGGCCGGCGGTGGAGCGACGGCCCGGGTTTGCCGCAGGTTATGCGGGCACGCCGAACCGGCGGCAGTAGCACTGACGCAGTTCGGGGAGATGACGCATAACCATACTGTGCACAGTAGCGAACCGAATGATGCCAGTCCACAGGATTTCTCAGCCGCGATCGGCGGCCCGAGACCCACGGTGTGCGACGAGCGCGCCGAAAGCTACGACACCCGCGATCACGGACATCAGGATGAAGGCGACGCGGTAGCTGGCCGCATCGTCGAGAATCGACGTCGTGGCAGCGACGAGGGCCGACAGCCCCAGTCCGCCGCCGACTTGTTTGGCGCAGTTCATTATTCCGGACGCGACTCCCTCAGTTCCGGCCGGAGCGCCCGCTACCGCCAGTTTCGTCAGCGGCAAGGTGAACAGCCCCGCACCGGCAGCGATGAAGACCGCGGGAACGAAGACCGCGCCGAGGTAGGTGTCTCCGGGCGCAAGGCGGCTCTGGAGAAGAAATCCGAAGGCCACCGAGGTGGCGCCGACCGCGATCAGCACGGGCGGGGGCAGGTGCCGCATCAGCACGGGCGTCGCCCGGAGACCGACTGCGAGTTGGATCAGCGTGTGCGGCACGAACCCCATGCCGGCCTGGAGCGCCGTGTACCCGAGAACACCCTGCATCTGCAGGCTGAGAAATAGCCACATCGGTACCAGCGCGGCGCCGGAGAGCAGCACCCCGGCGTTGCCCCAACGAAACTGGCGCGCCGCGAGGACGCTGCGCGGGAGCAGCGGGTGCGCCGATCGCCGATCACGCAGAAGGAACGCGCCGAGCAGCATCGCGCCCACTCCCGCGGCGACGCCGGCAGCCACGAGGTCCCGCTGACCCGCCGCGCTCACGGCGTAGGCGGTCGCGAGGAGGCCGCCGGTCGCGAGGGCAGCGGGCGCACCGTCGAGCCTGGGGCGCGAGCGCGCCGTTCTGGTGGGCAGCGCCCGCGACGCGAGAAGGAAGGCGACGATGCCCAGCGGCACGTTGACCAACAGGGTCGCGCGCCAACCGGCGAGCTCGGTGAGCAGTCCGCCACAGACATTGCCCGCGGTACCGCCCGCGACGCTCGTCGCGCTCCACCAGGCCATCGCGGTCGTCCGCTCCGCGTCGTCGACGAAGACGGACGTGATCGTCGCTAGAGCTGCAGGAGCGAGCACCGCCGCCGCCGATCCCTGGAGAGCACGGCCGGCGAGCAGAATCTCGGCGGAAGGGGCGGCGCCCGCCACGAGGCTCGCCGCCGCGAACGCCCCACTGCCCGCCAGGAATGCCGCCCGAACGCCCAGAACGTCGGACAGGCGGCCACCCACCAGCAGGAGCCCCGCGTACGGCAACAGATATGCGGTCACCACCCATTGCTGCCCCACCGCGGTCAGACCGAGTTCATCGCGCACCGTCGGCAGGGCGACGTTGACGACGGACACGTCCAGCGTGATCGATAGCTGCGCGAGGCAGGCTGCGACGAGGACCTGGCCGCGCATCACCACCCCTATCTGAGTCACGTGTATCAAGACAATGTGATACAAACGTATCAACAAGGAGGTGCCGATGCCACGCACCGTCGACCACGACGAGCGGCGCGCGCAATTGGCCGATGCTCTGGCCCGCGTCGCGGCGCGAGACGGCCTGCACGCCGTCTCGATGCGGGCGGTCGCCGCGGAGGCAGGGACGTCACTTCGGCTCGTGCAGTACTACTTTGAGAACAAGCGGCAGCTGTTGATCGGCGCGATGCGGCAGCTGGAGGAGCGCTCGAACGCCCGCTGGCAGGCGCGGCTGGCGAGGGCAACGGATCCGCGAGCAAGGTTGCGCGCCTTCATCGCCGAGGCGCTGCCCACCGATTCCGACAGCATCGACTTCTACCGGGTGAGTGCCGCCTTCGGCGAGATGGCGACGACCGACCCCGAGCTCGCGGCAGAGCCGCTCGCGGGTGGAATCGCGCGACTGCGGTCCGCCGTGCTCGAGGCCTTCCGGGCCGCCGATCTCGCACCGGACGCGGTCCCGGAACACGAAACCGACGCCCTCATCTCCCTCTGCAACGGTCTTAGCACCGCCGTCCTCATCGGCCACCACACCGCCGACGCGGCCATCGCCATCGCGGAGTATCACATCGACCGCGCGTTCGGTTGATCTCGGCGGTCACGAGCATCCCAGGGCCGCAGCCAGTTCGCGCGACGACAGAGGCCGGTCGGCATAGACCAGTCTGATGACCGTCGGGTCGGGATTGCCTGCGTCGGGAGCACGGTGGATGAGCGACAGCCCCACCTTCTCCGCCACCCGCGCGGAAGCGCGGTTGTGTTCGACAAGATACGCGACGATCGGCAGCGAATCGTCGTGCCGTCGCGCGGCATCGACCGCGGCGTGCGCAACTCTGGTGGCCAAGCCACGCCCGTGCATGCTCGCAGCGAGGCGGTACCCGAGGTTCCAGAACGCATCACGGCGACGATCGCATCCGCCGTATCCGATGATCGAATCCTGCGTGCGCACGACCCATGGCCCGAGGCCGTCCCTGTCCCACTGCGAGGTCCACCTGTCCACCAGCGCGCGAGTCTCGTCGATCGATGTGTGCCGAAGACTTGGATAATGCGTCCATAACCTCGGGTCCGAGACGATGGCGTGCAGGTCCGCCACATCGGCCTCCGTGGGGCGGCTCAGGCTCACGTCGTCCACGCTGTTCTTCCTACCACCCGTGGCATCAGGGAGCGCGCCGATCTACGACAGGCTCGCCCGGGTGGTCGCGGCTAGGGCTACGGCGAATGGTTCAATCTACTCTGAAATCATCTGGATAAGTCGACGTTTCAACTCGAAAACTTGTCAGTGGGTGGTCGTAGAGTTCGAGTATGGAAGCGGAAGACATCACCTCTGGCACACCGAGCGACGTGATCGCCGAGCTCGGCGAGTTGGAGCGGTTGCGCGCGCGGGTGGCATTCGATCAGTACCGATTGATCGCCACGCTGCTGCGGCAGCGGGTATGTGAGCGGATCGCCGCCGGGGTTCCCCAGGAACGCTGGGAGGCGGGAATCGCCTCCGAAGTAGCGCTGGCGTTGCATATCTCGCCGAATCGGGCCACCACTATGGTGTCGCGGGCGAAGGCACTGGAGAAGGATCTGCGCGAGACCTACGGCCGGCTGCGAGATGGAGCCGTCTCGCCGGAGGCGGTCGAGGTCATCGTAGCCGGAGTCTCCCATCTGGAGCCGCGGCTGAAAGCAGCGGCTGATGCCGAACTGTGCGGGGAGAGCTTCGCCGCATCCGGTCTGGGGCTCAAGCGACTACACGACACGGTGCGGCAGACTGCGTATCAGCTCGACGCGCGGGCCACGGTAGACCGCGTCGCGCTGGCTGCCAAAGATCGCCGCGTCACCATCCGGCCGGCACCGGATTGCATGGCGCGGGTATCGGTCCTGCTTCCGGTCGCGCAGGCCGTCGGGCTGTACGCGTCTCTGAAGACCGCTGCAGACAGTCTGTTCGGCGCCCCCGGGGAGCCGCGGAATCGGGCGCAGATCATGGCCGATACCGCGTTCGCCCGGATCACCGGCCGCGACAGCGCCGAGGGCCAGCCTGTCACCGTCAACCTCACGATGCCCGCAACCGTGCTCTTCGGCGATGCGAAGGGCACCGCACACCTCGCCGGCGGCGGCACGCTCCCCGCGGAGATCGCACGCCACCTGATCGGCGCAGCAACCGCGAACTCGATCGCGTGGGTCAAACGCCTCTACGTGCAGCCGGAGTCGGGTGCCGTGGTCGCGTTGGATTCCCGGTCCCGACTGTTCCCGGCCGGGCTCGCCGAGGTGATCGCCGCACGAGATCGATACTGCCGCACCCCGTACTGCGATGCTCCGATCGCACATACAGACCACATCGTCCCGCACGCCAAGGGCGGCGCCACGAGCCTGGACAACGGTCAGGGGCTCTGCGCGGCGTGCAACTACGCCAAGGAAGCCGGCGGTTGGTCCAGCCGCACCGTCGCCGATCCGACCGGGCGGCACACCGTCGAAACCCGCACCCCGACCGGGCATCTGCACCGATCCACCGCACCACCGAACGCGGCGTAGATCCTCGGGCATACGCTGGCGAGGTGACCCAGCTCCTCGAAGTGATCGCCCTCGACGCCGCGGATGCCGTGGCGACGCAGGAGGGTGGAGCCGACCGGGTGGAGCTGGTCTCAGACATGGCTGCCGACGGGCTCAGCCCCACACCCCGCACCGTCGCCGAAGTCCGCGCGGCCGTCGATATCCCGATCCGCGTGATGATCCGGCGAACCAACGGCTTCGCAGCGGGCGACGTCGATGACCTGCTCCGGCGCGCGGACACGCTGCGGGACGCGGGGGCCGAGGAGTTCGTGCTCGGCTTCCTCTCCCCCGATGGCGATCCGGACCTTCCGGCGATCGAGCGGATCGTGCACGAGCTCCACGGCGCGCCCTGGACCTTCCACCGCGCCATCGATCACTGCGCGGACCGCGCGGCGCTCCGCGCAGCCGTCGCTGAGCTGCCGGGACTCGACGGGTTCCTCACCGCGGGTGCCGCCGCCGGCGTCGATGACGGGATCGCCACGCTCGTCGCGGAAGCGCAAGGACCGCAACGAATCCTGGCCGGCGGCGGCCTGCGCCTCGATCACCTTCCGCGCCTGCGGGCGGCAGGAATCGACGCCTTTCACATCGGCAGCGGAGCACGCCCGAACGGCTGGGGCTCCCCCGCGTCGGCGACAGCGGTGCGACTGTGGCGGGACGCGATCGACGGCTGACGCGGCAGCTACGCCCCGCCACCAGACTCAGCCCAGCGCGCGATCCAGATCCGCGATCAGATCGTCCACGTTCTCCAGCCCCACGGACAGCCGCAGCATCGAATCGGTGAGGCCGATCTTCGCCCGGCCCTCCGGTCCCGTGGCCCGATGGGTCGTGGTGGCGGGGTGGGTGATCAGCGATTTCGCATCGCCGAAGTTGTTGGAGATGTCGATCACCTGCAACCGGTTGAGGAACTGGAAGGCCCTGTCCTTACCCACCAGATCGCCATCCGCGAGCTCCAGCGTGATCACCGTGCCACCGGCCTTCATCTGCCGCTTCGCCAATTCGTACTGCGGATGCGAGGGCAGGAACGGGTAGATCACCTTCGACACGCGCGGATCGGCGTCGAGGAACTCGGCCACCTTCTGCGCGTTGCCGCTGATCCGCTCGGCCCGCAGGTCCAGCGTCTCCAACGCCTTCACCAGCACCCAGGCGTTGAACGGCGCCATGGCCGGACCGGTGTGCCGCATGAGCTGCTTGACCGGACCGTCGATGTAGTCGAAGGTGCCGAGGATCGCACCGCCCATCACGCGGCCCTGCCCGTCCATCGACTTGGTGGACGAGTGCACGATCACGTCCGCGCCCAGACCGAAGCAGTCCTGGTACCCGACGGGGGTGAATCCGGCGTCGAGCACCACCTGGGCGCCCGCGGCGTGCGCGAGGTCGGAGACGGCGCGCACATCGACCAGGCCCTGCATCGGGTTCGCCGGGGTCTCGAAGAAGACCGCCTGCGCCGGCTTGGAGAGCGCGGCCTCCCACTGCGCGAGGTCCTCCCCGTCCACGAACTCGGTCTCGATCCCCCAGCGCGGCAGGATCTCGTTGCACACCACGTAGCAGGAACCGAACAGCGAGCGGGCGGCCACCAGCCGGTCACCCGCCTGCAGCAGCGCGCCGAGTGCGGTGAACACCGCCGACATGCCGGACGCGGTGGCGAAGCACGCCTCAGCGCCTTCGAGCAGGCGCAGCCGCTCCTGGAACATCGCCACCGTCGGGTTGCCATAGCGGGAGTACACGAACCGGTCGATGTCGCCGTTGAACGCGGCCTCCGCGGCCTCGGCGCTCTCGTACGTGTAGCCCGAGTTCAGGTACAGCGCCTCGGAGGTCTCCTCGTAGTTGCTGCGCAGCAACCCGCCGCGCACGCCGAGAGTCTCGGACCGGACACCGTCGGGGAGGTGGTTGAACTCCATGACCGAAGTCTAGAACTGCCGCCAGGGAAGGCCCTCGGCCCGCCAGCCCACGGCCCCGCGATGACCCTGCGCGTCCAGCCCGCCCTCGAAGCCGTCGAGCACGTTGAAGGCGTTGTGCACACCGGCCGCGGAGGCGGCCTCGGCGGCACCGATGGAGCGGTGGCCGGACCGGCACAGGAAGGCGACCGGCGCATCGTCGGTCACGCCTTTACGACGGAGCTCGTCGACGAAGGTGGGGTTGAGCGCCCCATCCGGGTAGGTCTGCCATTCGACCAGCACGACGGCGCGCCGCAGCTCAGTGAGATCGGGGATGCCGACGTAGTTCCACTCGGCCTCGGTGCGGCAGTCGACGAGAACGGCGTTCGGGTCGTCCTGCAGCAGTTTCCAGGCCTGGCCCGGCGTGATGTCTCCCGCGTAGCTCACGAGCACTTCTTCCACTTGTCGTCCTCGCGGACGAACTTCGCCTGCTCGGTCTTCTCCGGAATCTTGCTGTACTTGATCACCAGATCGGCCGTGGCGTTATCGCCGTTGACCTGCACGTTCTTGATCCCGTTCTCGTCCAGGACGGCGTCGCCCTCACGCTCGACAGCGGCCTTACGGGCGTCGGCGAAGCCGGCCTCCTGCGGGAAATCGGCCGCGGCTCGATCCTTGGCGCAGGTGTTGGCGACGAGGTCGGCGTAGCGGCCGTGGTTGAGGGCGCCGTAGTACTGCCCGACGGTCTGGGCGATCTGCCCGGAATCGGGGACCCGCTGCTCGGAGGGGCGGACGATGTTCCAGCTCAGGATGCCACCGATGGCGATCACCGCGATGATCAGCGCGATCAGAAAGGGTTTGGCGGTGGTGCCCCGCTCATCGGCCTGGTCGGGGGTGTCCTTGTCTGCGGTCACGGAAGCCTCTACCCTCTGCTACTAGAACACGTTCCAGTGGCCCGACCGGGGTGGGATGTGCCACCCGAACTAGGAACGGCCTATTAGTCCGCACTAACCTAGTGGGGACAGGACCACTGGTTTGCAGACAAAGGTAGCCGACTCTCTATGACCGAACAGAACCGCCCGCTGCGGGTAGCGATCGTGGGTGCTGGCCCCGCCGGCATCTACGCGGCCGACGCACTCATGAAGTCCGACGAGGCCAAGGACCCCGGCGTCAGCATCGACCTCTTCGAGAAGATGCCCGCCCCGTTCGGCCTGATCCGCTACGGCGTCGCCCCCGATCACCCGCGCATCAAGGGCATCATCACCGCCCTGCACAAGGTGCTCGACAAGCCGCAGGTGCGCCTGCTCGGCAACCTCGACTTCGGCAAGGACTTCTCCCTCGCCGAGGTGCGCAAGCACTACGACGCGGTGATCTTCTCCACCGGCGCCGTGGCCGACCGCAACCTCGACATCCCCGGCATCGACCTGGACGGCAGCTACGGCGCCGCCGAGTTCGTGGCCTGGTACGACGGCCACCCGGACTTCGCGCGTGAGTGGCCGCTGGAGGCCGAGAAGGTCGCCGTCCTCGGCGTCGGCAACGTGGGCCTCGACGTGGCCCGCGTGCTGGCCAAGACGGCCGACGAGCTGCTGCCGACCGAGATCCCGCCGAACGTCTACGAGGGCCTCAAGGTCAACAAGGCCAAGGAGGTGCACGTCTTCGGTCGCCGCGGTCCGGCGCAGGTGAAGTTCACCCCGCTCGAGCTCAAGGAGCTCGATCACTCGCAGACCATCGAGGTGGTCGTGAGCCCTGAGGACATCGAGTACGACGAGGGCTCGGCGAAGGCCCGCCGCGAGTCGAAGATCACCGATCAGGTGGCCGTGATCCTCGAGAACTACGCGATCCGCGAGCCCAACAACCGCCCGCACAAGCTGTTCATCCACCTCTTCGAGTCGCCGGTCGAGATCCTCGGCGAGGACGGCAAGGTCACCGGCCTGCGCACCGAGCGCACCGAGCTGGACGGCACGGGCAACGTCAAGGGCACCGGCAAGTTCACCGACTGGGAGCTGGGCGCCGTGTACCGCGCGGTGGGTTACCTCTCGAACGACCTGCCGGAGATTCCCTTCGACGATCAGGCCGGCGTGATCCCGAACGAGGCCGGCCGCGTCATCGACGCAGGTCAGCACATTCCCGGCGTGTACACCACCGGCTGGATCAAGCGCGGTCCCGTGGGCCTGATCGGCCACACCAAGGGCGACGCCAACGAGACCATCGCCTGCCTGCTGGAGGACTTCCACGCCGGCAAGCTGAACCAGCCCGCCGACCCCTCGCTGGAGGGCGTCACCGACTGGCTCGACGAGCACGAGACGCCGTACACCACCTGGGACGGCTGGTACCGCCTCGATGAGCACGAGCGCAGCCTGGGCGAGGCCGAGGGCCGCGAGCGCGTGAAGGTCGTCGAGCGCGACGACATGCTCGCCGCTTCGGAGCCGAGCAAGGTCCAGCCGAGCTAGTCTCCGACCTCACGACGACGGTGCCGCCGTCCCGATCATTCGGGGCGGCGGCACTTTTCGCTCACGATGATTCTAATTCAGATCCTCTGGCTCACTGCCACGTGAAACCGAGGGGTCCGTGCGTGCACGTGAGGAGGCCGCCGACTCCGACCTTCTGCGCGCCCACGACGGTGCACTTCTGCCCCTCGCGGGGAACACCGCTCGCCCTCGGCTCCCACTTGCCCGCGGCGCTGCACCGCAGGCGCGGCGCGGTCTCGCCGAAGGAGCAGGACTTGCCCTCGCGCGGCGGCGAGTAGTCGGGCTTCCACTGCCCGGATCGGCACTCGTAGCCGGGCTTGGTCTCGAACATGCGGCATTCATCGGTGCCGTACGGGCTGCGCACCGGATCGGCCGAGGCCGCGACCGGGCTCATCGCCAGCGCGGCCAGCGCCGCTCCCACCAGTCCGGACATGCGCAGAGTTCGCGATGCCATGGGTCCCCTCCCCTTGTTTCGAATGTCACAACAATAAGGGATGTCGCCGGGCCCCGGAGCCGTCTCCCACCGACGAAAGAACACCGGCGCGGGCCGCGATGTCGCGGTCCGCGCCGGTGTCGTCGTTCGGCGTCGAGGAGCCCGATCAGAAGGCGCCGACGGGCACCGTTGCGTCGACGGTGATCACCTCGCGCACCTCCGGCGAGGAGACGAGCTGAGGCGCGGGGGCTCCGGCGGTCACCAGACGGAGGCCACCGCCCTGGGCCAGGGCGTCGCGAAGGCTCCAGTAGAAGGTCATCCGGGGAACGTCGCGCGGGGCTTCCTTCGCGGTACCGCCGCTGACGAGCCCGAGCGCGGCACCGTCGGACAGGCGCACCAGCGGGCCGCCACTGTCGCCGGGCGCACCGTCGATATCGGTGCGGATCTGCGTGGGCGACACGCCCTTCACCACGCCGCAGCGCCAGCCCGAGGTCACGCCCTGCTGGCACACGCGATCACCCACGCGGGCATCGCCGACGCGCGTCGGCCGCACCGGACCGCGATTGGCGGTGCTCTTGGTCTGCGGAGCGAGGTCGATGACCGCCCAGTCGGGAGCACCGAGATCCTCGGGGAGGACGTATCCCTCGGGGTTCTTCCGTGCCGGCGGGTTCGACGACTGCGCGACGGTGCCGACTCGCACCAGGGCATCGGGGCGGCCCGGAACCGGCGCACCGACCGCCTGGCCCCGCTTACCGCAGTGCCCCGCGGTCAACCCCACGCGGCGCCCGTCCGGGCGCTCGGCGATGAAACCCAGGGTGCACGTCGACGCGAGTACCCGGCCGTCCGCGCTGCGCTCCTGCACGACGCCGATCTCCGATCCCGGCCCCACCACCGGTGCCGCGACCCGCACCGGGCCGGGAGCGGGTGCCGCCATCGCCGACGGCGCCGCAACACCGCCGACCATCGCTGCCACTGCCACCGACGTGGCGATTACGCGCCCAACCCGAACCATTCCGACCCCATCCTCCAAATTGTTAATTGCCAGCAACAAACCTAGGTGGCGACCTCCGTCCGCGACAAGTCGCGACGCCCCATTGTGACGTTACCGTCACTATTTGCATGAGCATTCGGCCCGATAGTCGCAGGCGGGGTGGCAAAAGTCCCACACCGGCCACAGCGGGCACGCAACCTCTCCGAACCGGAGTAGTTAGGGTAGGCTCAGCTGCATGGGTAGAGGGGTGACCGGCCTGATCCTCAAAGCGATGCGGGCCGACGACTACGTGTTCACCGTGATCTCGACCGAGAAGGTCAACGAGCACTATCGGCGGATCCGTTTCGACGGCGGCGATTTCCTGACCGAGAACCCGTGGTTCCCCACCATGTGGGTGCGCCTCTGGATCCCGAAGAGCGGCGAGGCCACCACCGACGAGGACGACGGCACCCTCGTTCAGCGCGGCTACACGATCATCGATCCGCAGGGCAGCGAGTTCACGATCGAGTTCGCGATCCACGACGGTCCCGCCCCGCGCTGGGCCGGTGACGCGGCGCCCGGCGACCGGATCGCCGCCACCATGATGGGGGCCGATCTGACGGTGCCGGAATCGCCGGCCCCGTCGGAGTTCGTGCTGGTGGGAGACGCCGCCTCGATACCGGCGATCAACTCGCTGCTCAGCACCGCGAAGGCGCCGTGCCGGGTGTTCCTCGAATACCAACACGACGCCGAGCGCGAACTGCCGGTGCACACGGAGAACGTGACCTGGGTGCCGCGCGAGAGCCGCGGCGCCACCCTCGTCTCCACCGTCACGAAGGCATCGATCGCTGCGGACGCGTTCCTGTTCGTCGCGGCGGAGACCAAGGCGACCCGGGAGATCACCAAGGCCGCCAAGAAGGACTTCGGCCTCCCCAAGGAGCGGATCAAGTCGCAGGCCTACTGGTTGCAGCGGGGCTGACCGAAACCGGTTGACACCGAACCCCACCCCGTCGTTACCCTGACGGGCATGGGAGCCTCAGCAGCAGTTGTGAATCGCGGCCGCGCCTAGCGCGGTGAAGCGTCCACACCGAATTCACTTCACCGCCTCAGCATTTCCGCTGGGCGGCGATCTGCGCTGCCCGGGTCACATCGAACCCGGAGATTCTCCATGCCCACCCATCGTGGCGGCCGGCACGAGCACGGCCAGAACTTCCTCACCGATCGCCCCACCATCGCGGGCGTCGTCGACCTCGTCGCCGGGACCGACGGACCGATCCTCGAGATCGGCCCCGGCGCCGGCGCCCTGACGCTTCCCCTGGCCCGGCTGGGCCGCCCGCTCACCGCGGTCGAGATCGACGAGCGACACGTGCGGTCGCTCCAGCCAAAAGTCCCCGACGCCACAGTGGTTCACGGTGACTTCCTGCGATACCGCATCCCCGATCACCCCCTCACGGTGGTCGGCAACCTCCCCTTCCACCTGACCACGGCGATCCTGCGCACACTGCTGCACGCACCGCACTGGACCGATGCCGTACTCATCACCCAGTGGGAGGTCGCGCGCCGGCGCGCCGGAGTCGGTGGCACCACACTGATGACCGCGCAGTGGTCACCGTGGTACGAATTCCGGTTGATCCGAAGGATTCCCGCATCGTCGTTCACTCCCCGCCCCAGCGTGGACGCGGGCCTCCTCACGATCACGCGACGACCCTCGCCCCTGCTGCCCTGGCGGGATCGCAGTGCCTACGCCGGTTTCGCGCACGCCGTCTTCACCGGCCGGGGCCACGGCCTCGCAGCCGTGCTCGGCGGGGTGGCTCGGCACCGTCGTACCGAGGCTCGGCGCTGGGTGGCCGCCCAGAAGTTCCGCGGCACACCGCTTCCCCGCGATCTCGACGCCGACCAATGGGTCGACGCCTTCACGAGATTCGGCTGAGGCCTAGCCGTCCTGCGGTCGCTGCGGGGCGAGCCCCATCGACGTGGGCGGATTGTGGTCGTACTCCTCCGTACCGGGATCGGTGTTCGGCGCCTCGGCGGCGGACGGCCGGGTCACCGGCTGGCGACGCGCGGGCTGGATCGGCCGGGGCTGAGCCGGACGGCGGTTCGCGACGGGGTGCATCGCCGTCGGGCCGGGGGCGTCACCGGGCGTTCCACCGGCCGGCGGCGCCACGCGGCCGGCGCCCGGCGGCACCACGGGCGATGCGGCCGTCGGCGGAGCAGGCGGCACC
>NZ_BAAAII010000003.1:0-3195 GCF_039525985.1 Tsukamurella strandjordii
ACCGAGCCGCGTCAGCGCCCCACCCCGACGGGGCGCCCTACCGAAAGGCCCACCATGACCACCGAGATCATCCACACCGACCTCGTCACCGGCGACCACTTCGTCTGCGACACCTGCACCCCGGCCCTCGCCGCCGGCGACCTCACCGCGTTCGACGCCATCGAGCTCCCCGGCATCGAGGACCGCATCGCTGAGATCGGCCCGGTCGTCGACGCCGGCCCCGTCGACCCCGGCGGTTACTGGGAATGCTCCGTCTGCGAGGAGGTCACCATCGGCGCCGGCCGGGCGTTCGCGTCTACCGGCTAGACAGGGCCGCGGGCCGCCCGCCCCGGGCGGCCCGTAGCGGGCGCGCAAGCCGCGCCCGCTGCGCCTGCGGCGCAGGGAAAAGGCCGCTCCGCGGCTCCTCCACCGTGCCCGCTGCGCGGTCACCCAGCAGGGCCGCTACGCGGCCCCTGCCCACACCTGCCGCAGCGAGTTGGTCTCATTGAGGAACTTGCTAATCGTATCCTGCTGCCAAGGCCGAATCGTCCCAGCGAAGTCAACAACTCGCCCATTCCACACAGCGAAGGAACTGTCGAAATCTATTCCGAAAATAGCGTTACCCTCAGTGCGTGTGAACACCGTTTCGATCTCGGCACACTTATTCAGGATCGACTCAATATCCTGCTGAAACAAACGTCGATTGAGGGGAGTTCCCGAGAGCACTTCCACATACATACGAATCGGCGGGAACCAACCGTCAAGGTTGCGCGTCCCATATTGAACCAATGTCTCAGCCAACACGTTCGCGACCTGTTTCACCTGAACCAACGCACGGATCTCCTTGGGAAGACGCTCCCAAACCAGATCTCCTGACTCGACACGGGCCGTCGTATCGACACCAAAGGGACACGTCGCACGCACGACGAGAAGCTCCGCCAGATCAACCACCTGCAACGTCAACTTGATCAGCTCCTGCAAGCCCGTCACCCGTCGCTGCATCGAGAACACCGTCTCCACCTGCTCAGGAGTCGGGACTTCTCCCACGCGGTACAGATCACTCATCACGTCCCCCACTCGTCGACCAGTCCTTACCGCCGAGCGTAGCAAGACGAACGAAAAGAAGAATCGAATCAGCACTACCGCGACCCGCGCAACGCTCCCGGACCCCCGTCGCTCCCGCACAATCACCCCCAGTGCAACGTGCGTAACACCTGGTCGCCAAAGCTCCAGGCTCGCGAGCCGGTGAACCTCACGGCAAACAACCTCGCGCACAGCTTCATCGTTTAGAAAGCCCCCACTCGCTCCAGGAAACGAGGCTGATTACAGGGGGGTGGGCCGGGCAAAAGAAACGTTCCTGACCTGCGGAAAAGCCTCACACAATTCTCAGAAACAATCACAAAACATGTCAGTGCCCCCGCCTAAAATCGAAGGTAGAACAACGGAGAAAGGAAATAGATAGACCGAGACGCAGACCGTCTCACACACAAAAAAGTGAGGGCCGGAAGCTCCACACTTCCGACCCTCAACCGCAACACTCGAAAGGCTACACCATGACCGCAACGCTGAACACCCCCGCGACCAACACCGAGTTCGAGGGCGTCGTGCACGTCGACCCCAAGAGCCTCACGCTCGAAGACAACGTTCGCACGATCACCGCCGCCGAGCAGGCCAAGATCGACGGATTCACCAAGAGCGCAGCCGAAATCGGCATCTACACCCCACTGACCGGCGTCCGCGACGAGCTGGGCAACATCATGATCCGCGACGGCCAGTGCCGCCTCCGCGCCGCCCTCGCCGCCGAGGTCGCCACCGTCCCGGTCCTCATCCGCCGCGACGACCGGGTCGGCGACGCCCGCGAAATCGGACGCCGCACCGAACAGCTCCTCGCCAACAGCGCGATCGCCATGCGCGACGACGACGTGACCGCCACCATCGACCAGCTCGCCGCTTTCGGCGTGCCCGTCGAGCAGATCGCCGTACACGCCAACCTCGACCACGAGCGGGTCGCCGCCACCGTCGCCACCGCCGGACGCGAGACCCTGCGCAACAAGGTCGTCGAGTACCAGCTGACCCTCGACCAGGCGAACGCCATGACCGAGTTCGAGGACGACGAGAGCGCCCTGCACCAGCTCGCCGAGGCCGCGCAGCACGAGCAGTTCGCGCACAAGCTCCAGGAGCTTCGCCGCGAGCGCAAGGACGAGGCCGACCGCGCCGCCGCCGAGCAGCCCTACCGGGACAAGGGCGTCCACATCCTGCGCTACCGCCCGTACGGCTACAGCTCCGCACCCGACGGCAAGACCTACCGCGAGTTGGACGACCTCATCACGGCCACCGGGCAGACCGCCACGATCGACGATGTGACGCCCGAGCACCTGGCGGTGCTCATCGAGCGCCGCGAGACCTACACGGTGATCGAGACCGGCGAACAGGTCAGCAGCTACCAGATCGACCGCTATGCGGGCGAGCCGGACCACGACGGAAACCCCCGCCCGGTCCGCGAGGGTAAGTACTCCTACGAGCAGGTCGAGACCGCGACCGTCTGGCAGGTCACCTACGCCGCGACCACCGACGCCAAGGCCGACAAGCTGACCAAGCGGCCCAAGGCGCTCAGCAAGAAGGACACCACCACCGACGACGCCGACAAGGCCGCCGCGCAGCTCGCCGAGGCCAAGGCCCAGGCCAGCCACGAACGCGCCGTCGGCATCGACCTCTCCGTCGCCGCCGACGACGCCGAGGTCGTGCGCCGCGAGCACCTGACCCAGTTGCTCGCCCGCAAGACCGCGCCCAAGGGCACGGCCAAGTTCATCGCCGAGACGATCGCCAACGGTGCAGGAGGCAAGCGCATCGGCATCGACGGAGGCATGATCGCGCGTGACCTCCTCGGACTGGACATCCGCAACACCGTGCGCGCCCAGCTCAGCAAGGCCACCGAGCAGCGCGCCCAGGTGATCGCCCTGGCGCACGCCGTCGCAGCCTACGAAAGCGGATACACCCGCAAGTCCTGGCGCGACAACCCCACCTCGCTCAAGCCCTACCTGGACTTCCTCACCGCTGCCACCGGCTACGCCCCGGCCCCCGTCGAATGCGTCATCCTCGGAACCGCCACCGCCGACGAGGTCTACGCCGAGCGGACCAAGAAGCCCGCCGAGGACCAGCCCGCCGAGTGAGAGGCCCGAGGCCGCGCGTCCGCCCCGCACCGTCGGGGCGGACGCG
>NZ_BAAAII010000003.1:3236-97962 GCF_039525985.1 Tsukamurella strandjordii
CAGGACTGCACCCCTGCCGGGGCGCATCGACCGGCACCCAACCGGGGACCGCGCACCCACCCGCTCATGTGGACGGCCTACGGCAGACCTTCGGAGCCTCCGCCCGCCCACAATCGCAGGGCGCGGCCCCCAGCCGGGCACCGCCCGAACCACCCGGACGACGACCCTACGGGCCGACGACAACACGGCGCCTTCGGCGCTTGCACCCCTCCCAACCTCCCCTCATCGAGGGGAGGGGTCCGCACGCTCCGCGGCGGGGCCGGCTTCGCCGGCGCGGGGCCTACGGCACTCATCCCCAAGAAGTGGGTGTTCTTGAGCCGCAGTCTTTGACGGCCCGGACTGCACTGCCAAATCGGTACTCGGCGAGCCTCGACCCGTGCCCGGGAATTGGAGCAGAAAACCTTTCCGCCGCCCACACATCCACTCGGACAACCCACCGAGTGGACGGCGGAAAGCTCGCTCGCTAGCTCGCGCCCTTCGGGTTTCACACCAATTCCCGGGCACGGGCAAACCGATTTGGCGCTCCGCCCGGTCCGCACAACGGCGGCCAATACAAGAACACACCACCACCACAACACCGGCCACCTGGCCGAGTCGACCGGAAGGCGCGCCCATGACCACCACCTACGCCACCATGTGGAGCCTCTACCGCGACACCGTCGGCGGCCACGGCCGGAGCATCCCCGGCGGTCTCCACGCGGACCGTGACGATGCGCTCGCCGCCGCCGTCGAGGTCGCCGAGCAGATCGCAGGCCCCAACCGCGAGGGCTACCGCCGTCCCGTCGTCTCCATCGTCGACCGCATCCCCTACGGCGTGTGCGTCCACATCGCATCCGGTGACCACATCACCCTCATTGCGCCCGTCGAGCAGTACGTGCCCGTGCCAGCCAGCGCCTAGACCGAACTCGCCAGAACCGCACCGAATCGAAAGCGAGCAAACATGACCGAGAACTACGCCGCCAAGTACACCGCCACCATCAACGGCCGCACGGTCGCCGTGGTCGGCTACCTGCCCGCGAGCCCGCGCCACCCCTCGCGCGGCACCGTCGTCGAGCAGGTCCCGGAGGCCGGCGACTACCAGGCAGCCGCCGACGCCGGCGACCTGTACGCCCTCGTGTCTGTCGACTGGTTCACCCAGGTCACCACGCACGACCTCAAGACCGGCCGCAGCGCTGCCCGCATGGTCCCCGGGATCGGGCAGCTGACCGGGCCGGGACGACCCGAACGGACCTGGTACCTGACGCCCGTCGACTACCGCGACGGTACCGCGACGATCCGCGGAGGACTTGGGCGAGGCCACCACGACGCGACGCTGTCCGCGTCCCTCGTCGCCGACGGTTGCCCCGAGGCCGTCCCCGTCCATGACTTTCCCGCCTACTGACCCGAGACGAAAGGCCAAACATCATGGCAATCAAGACGATCAGCGCCACCGAGTACCAGCAGTGGAAGGGCCACGGATACGCGGGCACCGTCGCCCAGCTCGAACCCGAAACCGTCGCCGCCTTCTCGCGCAGGCCGGAGTGGAAGGGCGAGCACTGGCTCATGTGGAACGCGGGCGCGAAGGGAACCACCCTCGGCCCGGTCAACGTCGAGCCCGACACCCCGATCACGACGCCCAGCAAGTAGCCGAGACCAGGAGCGAACCCGTGACCATGACTCCCTCAGCTGCCCGCGCCGCCCTGCGCCGCCACATCGCCACGCTCAACCCGCAGCAGCTCGCCGCCGCCGCCGCCGAGGCCGAGCGCCAATACCGGGCGAACCCGAAAGATGACGCAACATTCGCCACCTACTTCGGAATCCAAGACGCGGTGTTCAAACAGTTCCCCGTCGAGTACCCCGACGAGACCGAACCGCCACAAGCCGCGTGGGACGACGAAAACCATCCCTATTGGAAGACCGACCCCGAATGCGTATTTTATGCCGCATACAACGCACTGGTGGACAATATTGGGCACATGAATTCGCGAGTGAAAGTCGCCAGAATGCAGGCCAATAACGAACCGTTCCCGGCCTAGATCACACTTCTATCGACTGGTAATTGACGGTCTATTCCGATAGAATAATGGTGTCGGGGAAGTTCCCCGACAATAGAGGGAAGGAGGACGACAATGGACACGGTACTTGATATCGCGAAAATTGTTCTCCCCCTGATCCTCTCTCTACCCGCCGCCGTGAAGGCAACTCTCGAGTTGCTGGACCGACGCCGCGCCGCCCGCAAGGACGACGAGGAACGGTAGAGAAGGGTCACCCGGCGGGGGCGGACAAGTTGGACGCTTCGAAGCCCCCGCCGGGGCTCCCTCACAGACTACCCTTGAGGTCAGGAGGTCTGCAATGCTTCGCAAGCTCGGCAGCGCCAGCGAACGGCTCATCCCCATCGCGCTTGGCCTGGTCGTATACGGCCTGATCGACGCCCCCGCGTGGGCGTACGCGATCCTCGCCGCCTTCGCGCTCGTCATCGTCACCGCGATCGCCGCCGCCTGGAACGACAAGCCCCAACCGGCCAGCTAGCAGCACCGCAAGCCGCGCGCCCGTCCCGCACCGTCGGGGCGGGCGCGCCGCGCTTCGCGCGGCCCCAGGATTGCACCCCTGCCCGGGCGCATCGGCCGGACACCCAACTGTGGACCGCGCACCCACCTGCTCATGTGGACGGGGCTACGGCAGACCTTCGGAGCCTCCGCCCGCCCACAATCGCAGGGCGCGGACCCACAGCCGGGCACCGCCCGAAGGGGAGAACACAACGCGCGCCCTACGGGCGCACAGTGCACTTGACCTGGCGCATCCGCTTGCGCGGACGCACACCGCGCGCACACGCAAGCGCGGTGGCCGGCTTCGCCGGAACGACACGACCCCTCCGGGGCCGGCAACCCCCTACTGCGCACGGCGCCGGCATCCACACCGTGAGCAGCGCGACCTCCGCACACCATGCCCGTTCCAATGACCGCCGGATTCTTTCAACAGTCACCGACTCGGCACAACGTCGCTACGAAAAAACTTTTTGTCCTTTAGGCCTACGGCCTCAACTGAAAATGACAAAAACTTGTTTTCACGCTCTGTTGTGCTGCCGTCGCCGCCTGCGAATCTGCGGCATATGTCAAGGGAAAGGGCCCCAACAACGGGACCACAACACAACCGCCAACCACCCCCGGATTGATCCAAGAAAAACGGTCAATCGACTAGACATTAACCCAAGAAAGTATGTAGAATAGGAAGTGTCTCGGGGGAGAGTCGACAACCATTCCGCACACGCGAGAGGACTATCCACATGACCACCACCGTCACCGTCTACACCAAGCCCGCCTGCGTGCAGTGCACAGCGACCTTCCGTAGCCTGGACAAGGCCGGAATCGACTACCAGACAGTCAATCTCACCGAGGACGCCGAAGCCCGCGACTACGTGATGAGCCTGGGGTACCTCCAGGCCCCCGTCATCATCGTCGAGACCACCACCACGCAGCACTGGTCCGGCTTCCGCCCCGACCGCATCAAGACACTGCAAGCAGCCTGATTCAGGCGAGAAAGCCCAGTAGGGGAGAGGGGAGTGTAGGAGGTGACCACGACGATCGAAACCCGCACAGCTGCATGCGAACCCGCGAAGGCACCGGCGCTCCCGGCTGACGAACCGGGCACGTCACCGGCGGCGGTTGTCCCAGCGGTGCCGGCGCATGCGGATCCGTACCTGCCTGACGACGCCGACCTCGCCGACGAGCGCCTGCTGCTGTGGGCATTCATCACCGCACCCACCGACAAGGCGCGGCACATCGCCCGGCACCTCAAAGCCGCGGACTTCTACCAGCCCTCCCACGCCGACCTCTACCGCGTGGCGATCGCCGCCCGCCGCACCACCCGCGGCCAGCCCGGCGCCGAGCACGTCATGGACGCCATCGACACCGTCATGAACCACGCGAGACGGATCGTGCAGATCACCCAGCAAGCCCAACCCGACGAGCTGCACACCCTCATCGCCGAAGCCGGAGCCAAGCTTCTCGACACCGGCCTCGAGCAGCGCTACCGCAACCTGAACGGACACCCCGCATGAGCACCACCAGCACCAGGAGGGCGCTGACCCCACGCGAGCACCGCGCCATCGCCCGCGAACTACACGAGCTGCACAGCCAGCTCACCGCCGACGGCATCGCGTGCAATCTCACCACCACACCGGCGCTCACCCTGCTCATCGGCACCGAGGGTGGGGGAGTGGTCACGATCGGCACCACCGCCCGCCACCCGGGATGGTTCGCCTCCGGGGCAGCCGGCGCCGACCTCACCACCACCAGGCGCAGCCTCACCAGCACCATCCACGACGAGCTCGAACACCGCGCCCGACGCGCCGACGCCGCCCACCGCAGCGACGTCCACCAACACACCACCTGGCCCAGCCCCAGCAGGGGAGAAGGCGCAGGGCAAGCACGAGGGGGAGCGGCATGCACCGCCTGACCGCACCGATCCGCACCGCTGCCGCCCTCACCGCGGCCGCCGCAGTCCTCACGGCACTGACTGCCTGCACCGCCCTACGGCCCGCCGCGACGGCCACCGTCACCATCACCGCGCCCACGCCGGCCACCGCGCTCACCGAGCCCGTGCGCGTGATCGCCGTGTCCGACGGCGACACCATCCGCATCGCACCACGCGACGGAGGCAAGGCGATCACCGTGCGCCTCGCCGGAATCGACGCACCGGAAACCGTGCACCCGTCCAAGCCCGTGCAGTGCTACGGCCCCGAAGCCTCCGCCCACCTGAAACAGACCCTCGCCGGCCAGAGCGTCCAGCTCGAATACAACCCCGCCGGCGCCGGCGATCGCACCGACCGCTACGGCCGCACCCTCGCCTACATCTGGCAAAGCGGGCAACTACTGAACTACCAGCTCGTCGCCGCAGGCTACGCCCGCGCATACACCTACAACCCCCGACAACCCGGCCCACACGCCGAAACCCTGCGCATCGCCCAACAACAAGCCCACACCGCAGGCCGCGGCCTCTGGAACCCCGGCGGCTGCAACGGCCGCATCTAACCCCCACCCCTACGAACGGACCCGCCATGACCACCAGCCCCCACGACGACCAAGCCCAGAGCATCGCACTCGCCTGCGTCCGGTTCGCCCGCACCCTCCGCGGCCGCCGACCCGACGCCGGCGTCACCCTCGCCCAGCTCGCCACCCTCAACGCGCTCGCCGAAGACGGCCCGCTCACCCCCGGGCAGCTCGCCGACCGTGAACGAGTCACCCCGCCGACAATCTCCCGCGTCATCGCCTCCCTGTACGACCTCGAGCTCGTCGACCGCGGCCCCCACCCCACCGACGGCCGACAAGTCATCGTCAGCATCAACGACGCCGGCCGACAGATCATCAACGACGAGAACAGCGCCCGCAGGGCCTGGCTGCACCAGCAGCTCCGCAGCCTCACCGACCACGAGCGCGACGCCCTCGCAGAAGCCGCCACCATCCTCGAACGCCTTCACGGCACCTCAGACTGAACACTGAAAATGTCAGTGCCACACGGCAAAATATCCAATATGACCGACACGCAGGAAGCGGAGAACAACGCGATGATTGAGCCAGCGAACAACCTTCCTGCGCCACGCCGACCCGAAGTTCCCACCTTCAATGAGCTCGACGAAGCCACCCAGGCTCGCGCGCTGTACGCCCTCGGTGAATATCACCTCGAGCCCAACCCGGCCGCACTGCCGATGGCCGTCGACGAATCCCAGCTCACCGCCGAACTGCGCGCAAAGATCGACGCCCTGACCACCGACGGGTACAAGGTCACCATCACCGAACGCTCACGGACCCCCAAGCACCTCGTCGACGAGCGCACCGAGCAGCTGCGCCAGTGGAACGAGCTCGACGCCACCAGGCCCCCGTTCGAGCAATACCTGCACAAGCGCGCACCGCACCTCGCGCGCACGCTCCCCACACCGATCATCGTCGGCGACCCGCAGGGAAAGACGCCGAAGACCCGATGGGTACCGAGGCAACAACCCGGCGGCTTCAACGCTACTGTCCGAGAAGGCATACGCTCTCTCGGCGACAACGCCTGGATCGGCGTTGCCACGCTGCCCGTCGGCTTCCTCTTCGCACCGTTCCTGAATCCCTGGCTCCTGGCAGTGATGACGACGCTGGTATGCCTCCTCCCAGGCGTCTTCTACCTTCTCGGCGCCGACTACACGCCCGCAGAGAAATACGCGCTCACCGACGCCGACAAAGACGCGATCATCGACGCCACACGCACCCTCGACTGGAACACCCCAGAAGTGCAGCTCGCCGCGATCGCCGGCGTCCTCGCCGACCAGATCACCGACCTACCCGCCTGGAACAGTGACTACCTCGCCAGCCAGCGCGTCACGTTCAACCCCGACACCGACGCCACCGAAATCGCCCAGCACGCCCGCCGCATCGCCACCATGCGCGCCCGACTAGGTCCCAGCCCCTCCGGCGACGCACCAGAACACATCGCAGCTCGCAACGCCGTCGACGACCAGCACCAGATCCTCGACACCCTCACCGAATCACTGCGCCGCCGCGTCGCCGCACTCTGGGCCTACCACCAGACCCTCACCGAGCTCGACTCCCGACTCACAGCCCTACGCACCCTCGAACGATATCTCTAGGAGCCTCCTGACTGTCCACGACGTGGCTGACGGGTCTCATCGTGGCTGTTGTGGCCCTGTGGCGGACGGATTATCTGCATGTTCTCCTCGACGGGCTTCTTGTTTGGCCGGCGGCCGGGTTCCCAGTTCGAGGAGTCGGCTTCGGAGCGCCTCGTTCTCGGTGTGTAGTTGCTCGAGCTGTTCGGTCAGTTCGCGGTTGCGGTCGATCGCGGTTGCGAGCTTGGTGCGGAGGGATTCGGCACTGGCTGCCCTGGAGCGTTCTATTCCGGCGGTGGCGGTGCCGCGCTTCGCGTCGATATCCTGCCGGAGCTGGGTTTGCTTGTAGAGGAAGCTGGTTGAGACGTCGGCGGCTCTGGCGACAGCGACGAAGGTGACGGGTTGTCCGGTGTTGTGCAGCCGGGTGATGGCTCGACGTGCGCGGGCGGTCGCGCTGGTTGTGCGGGCGGCGGCGGCCGCGGTGAGGCGTGCAGTGCGGTGATCGCGGTCGCCATTGCTCACCTGGATTCCTGCGTGTCTGAGTCGATTTCGTCGATGAGCCTGGTGACCTTGTCGAGCATGGTCTTGTTCAGGTCCGCTGCCTGGCGGTCGCCGTTGTCTTGTGCTTGGGCGGCGAGCTGTCTGAGCTGGTCGCGGTGGGTGATGTGTGCGCCGAGGAAGGTGCGGCCGCCGGGGTCGTGGAAGGAGCAGTCGATGCAGGGGTTCGGGCGGAACTCGCAGCGCTGCGTCGCGGGGAGCGTGCAGAACCCGTTGGGCAGTGCGGTGGTGAAGCGGGCGCGCAGGCGCTCGACGGTGGCGTCGACGCCCTTGTCGGGGTTGGTGTCCCAGAATTCGCGGGCTTTGCGGGCGAGGGTGTCGTCGGTAATGCGAGCGTAGGTCGCGGTCATGGTGTCGCTGTGGTGGCCGAGGAAGTCGCGCACTTCCGGTTGGGTCCATCCGTTGTTGAGCAGGTGCATTCCGATGGTGTGGCGGAAGCGGTGGACGTCGCCTCCGGAGATCTTCTCGCCGGTGGCGACGGACGTGGTGATGCCGTGCTCGCGGAACAGTGCGGCGAGGCGGTGTCGTAGCCCGCTGGTGGACCAGGGCTGGGTGCGGCCGGCGATGGCGCTGGACCGGGCGCCAGGGAAGAGGTGCTCGGCGTCGGGGCCGTAGGTGTCGCGGACGCGGGTCTGCTGGTCGCGGATGATCTCGGCGAGGCTTTCGGGGACTGGAAGCCGCCGCCAGGCGCTGGTTTTGGTCATCCAGTATTCGATCCAGTGGCCCTGCTCACTGTGTTGGAGGCAGTCGATCGGGAGGGCGACGAGTTCGGATATGCGGCACCCCGCCCATCGTGTGGTGGCGATCATCGCCCGGAGGGTGGGGTCGGTGGCCGGGTTGTCGACGATCAGGGTGTCGATGCGTTCGATGACATCGGGTGGAAAGGGCCTCGGTCGGCGGGTCTTGCGGTGGACGTTCTCGCCGCGGCGCAGGAAGATCGCTGATCCCAGGTCGTCGACGAGTCCGCAGTCGCGCAGTGTTTCGAGCAGGTAGGCCGCGGTGTTCGCGAGCTGGGGGCTTGCCTTGGTGTCGGGGCGGCGCGTCCATTCGAGGTAGTCCAGGAACGCCGTCCGAGTGACCGCAGACGGTTCGGGAACGGTTCCGTCGAGCGTGAGGAACTGGGCGAGCTGGCGGGTGGCGCGCAGCCACTGGGTGAGCGTTCCCCAGGACATGCGGGAGGTAGACAACTGTTGGCGGGCCAGGCTTTTGACGGCCTCTTTGAGCCAGGGCACCGGGATGGTGGCCCAGTCGACAGCGGTTCGTGTCGCCCCGGCTTGGGTGGCGTCGAGGACGAACTCGAATCCGTCGCGCCACCGCCAGTGATCCGCGGCCCATGGGTCGGGGTCGGTGGCCCCGTGAAGGAGTCGGAAGAACCTCCGGATGTAGGGAGCGCAGAGGGAGTCGAAGTTGGTGTAAGGCCAGTGCTGCCTGCACAGCAGCAGCCAGTCGTCGACGGGGCGTTCGGTCAGGGAGCTGGTGATACGCCCGTGCGCGACCTCGATGAGGACGATCAGGGCGCGGCGCAGGCCGGCGTTGGGGGTCCAGTCGCCGCGGCCGATCTTGGTTGCGGCGACGAACCGGACTTCGTCGGCGGCCGCCGCTGGGATGCGGCGGAAGTCGACGACCTGCGTGGTGGCGGGCCGTCCACGGGGCACGCCGACGGGCAGAGCGCTGGTGGTGGCCCAGGCGTCAAAGTCGGCGGGCTGTCCAGCGCGGAACCACTGGAAGTAGTGGGCATAGCACAGCCCCGAGGTGGCGGCTGCGCGTCCACCGGGGCCGCCGAGCCAGTACCGCTCGCCGTCGCAGTCGGAGACGGCGCACGGGTCGGTGGCGGCGCGGCGGCGGTCGCCGGCGATGTCGACGACCGGCCACGTCGATGCGCACCAAGGCCCGTCCGGCACCTGCAGAGCGGGGACGCCGCGGGGCCCGGACCGGGCGCGCTCGCCGTTACCGCGCGCCATCGCCGTCTCCCTTCAGTCGGTACTGCTGCGGTTCTCGCCAGACCAGATGCTCGGTGGTGCGGAGCTTTTCGGCGAGGTCGTCGCTGGCGAGGTGAATGTAGACGTCGGCGCTGGCCGAATGGGATTGGCCGAGGCGGGCAGCGATCTCGGCCGCGGTCCATCCGGCTTTGGCCAGGGCGGTGGCGTGGGTGTGGCGGAGCATGTGCGGGTTGAGGTCGTCGATCCCGGCGGCGGCGCCGATCCGTTCGATGAGCTGGTAGGCGTTGGAGTAGGTCATCGGACCACCGACGGGTGGGCGTGAGAGGTTGACGAACACGTAATCGCTGTCGACGTGGGCGATCTCACCGAGCAGGTACGCGGCATACAGGTCGAAGAACCGCCGCGGAGCCTCGACGATGAATTGGGTCTTCTGCTTTGATAGCGCCCCGTTGGCGTTGTCGTCACGCCGGCGGATCATCACCTGCCTGCGCATCGGGTTCAAGTCGCCGTGGCGCAGGCCGAGCGCTTGGCCTACCCGCAGGCCCAGGTCGTACTGCGCCGACAGCAGCAGTCGGTCACGGGTGGTCGACGCCGCGGCGAGCAGCTTGGCGAAGTCGGTCTCGAAGTCGATGACCTGCACGGTCTCTGCCGACTGCCGGTCGGGCCGGGCCAGGCGGGAGACTTCGCGCGGACGGCGGTGTTCGAGGTGCGCAAGGAAGCTGTGCGCGCGCCGCGGCAGCTTCGACGGGTTGCGGGTCAGTACCAGATCCTGCGGTCCCCGGCCCTCGACGCGGTGGAACTCGTAAAACTCCCGCACCGCGGCGCTGACCGCTTTCACCGTGCCGGGTGCACGGCCCCCGCACCGCGACGGCAGCGGCGGCAGTCCAGCGGTGAGAACGGCGACGAAGTCACAAAGCTGCCGGAAATCCAGCTCATCCCAAACGATTCCCCGCGCAGCCAGCCAACGATAGAACTGACTCAGGTGCCGCGCGTACGAGCGGACGGTGTTCTGAGAACGTCCGATCGCCCGCTGCCAATGCAGGAACTGCTCGATCTCGAGCACCGGCAAACCCTGTTGGTCGACGACGGTCCACGACCGGACCCCGTGGACCGTGACCGGGGCGGCCCTCATCGCTGGTCCTCGAGGCCGTCGGCGCGGCGCGGCCGGCGGGTCGTGATGTCAGTGCGCCGACGCTGCTGTTCGTCACGCACATCGATGACCACGTCATCGGCGATCGCGGCGTCGGCGATCGACGCAGCGGGCAGCCGCCCGGGCAGCCAGCGCACGTCCCGCTTGCGCCACGCGGCGTACCTCTGCTGCACCTGGTCCATCGGGATCTCGAACCGTTCCCACTGCACCCCGGGGGCGCTGACCCAGATCCGCCGCACGTGCGAATCGGTCGCCGCGTCGTAGTCCCAGGTCAGCTCGCAGTGCGTGGGATCGCCCACCAGCTGCAGAGTCTGCGAGTCCTGCTTGATGAAGGCCTTGCGCCGAGTGTTGGTGCCCTCCATCTCCTTGTGATGGATCGCCAGGTAAGTACGGCCGTGACTACTCACCTCGGACCACTGATACGGCCGCTTGACCAGGTGCCCGGGCGGGTGCATCCCCTGGGTGCTCAGCCACACGTTGGTGCCGGCGGAGACAAACGCCGCAACGTGACTACCCCGCAGCAGCGGCTGCAGCACCGTCCGCAAGTGCGCCGGCTGCCCCGCGGTCAGCGTGTTCCAGTGATCGACCGCGGCCAGCAGCAGCGCGCCGACGCCGATCGTCACCGGGCGCAGGATCCGCTGCGCCTCCTTCCGAGAAACCGCTCCCGCGTCGAGCGGGTTGATGTCGTCGTCCATGAGTGCCGTCACGATCTGTCTCCCATCGATGTAATTACTTGCATGGAATCTTGCCTAACGTGGTACAGTTCTCAGCAAGACAACACGCCGTGACCTGCAGAATTGGCCAAACCGTCTCGCCTCGCTCTCGCGAGCGAGACGGACGTCACATCAGTCACTTGCGTTTCGGATGGAGATAACCGCGTCGGGCAGAAAGTCGCAGTTCACACGGTGTTTCTGCGCAGATTTCGGCTGTTACCGCGATAGCGTGGAACGCAGGGATCGATCGAGGATATGGAGGCGATCTGGGTGACGGCACTCTTCTCGCAGGCCGAGGCGAACCCGGTGATGGTTGCGCTGACACGACTGGCGCACGGCTGGTCGAAGAAGCGGCTCGCTGAGGAGGCCGGGATCTCCGGATCGCACGTCACCCGGGTCGAGGCTGGCGCTCTGCCGCTGGCAGGTAAGGCGCTCGACGATTACGCCCGGGCGTTGCAATGCCCGGTCGAGGCGCTGTGCGTCGCGTTCGAGCGCTCACCTGCGCAGGGCACGCACTTCCGCGCCAACGCCACCACAGCGGAGTGGAAACGTGACCGCGTCTGGGCGCGCGCCAACCTGGTCGCGATGCGGCTAGGCCGGGTCGTCGCCCACACCGATCTCGATCCGGAACTGGCGCTGCCCGATCTCGACCCCGGGGACTACGCCGCCGATCTCGGCGAAATCACGGTCGCGCAAGTCCTGCGCCGGCTCTGGCGCATCGCCGGCCCCATCCGGTCGATGACCGAACTGCTGGAAGCGGCCGGGGTCTTCGTCGTCGTCGAGGACTTCCACGACCGCGAGATCGACGCGGTCACCCTACGCGCCACCGCGCATCACCCGCACCTGGTGTACGTCAACGCCGCACTACCGCCGGACCGGATGCGCATGACCCTCGCGCACGAACTCGGGCACCTGGTGATGGATGCGATGACCCTGGTCAGCCCCACCGAAACCGAGCGACGGGCAAATGTCTTCGCCGCCGAGTTCCTCGCCCCGGTCGACGACATCGGCCCGGCGCTGGACCGGGTCTCGACCCGGACCGTGCACGAGCTCGACGAGCTGCGCCTGGACTGGGGCGTGAGCGAGTCCTCGCTCGTTGTCCGAGCACGCGAGCGCGGCGTGCTCTCCGACCGGCAGTACCGGGCGATGTTCCGACTACTCAACGAAACCGGCCGGATGTACGGCACCCGGCCCGGTGTCCCGACCGAGACACCCGAGCTCGCCCGCGATGTTCTCGCCCAGCTCGCCACCGACGGATACAGCACCACCGAGCTCGACGCCCTGACACTGCTCACCGCCGAGAACCGCACCAGCCTGTTCGGCGCACCCGAGGGTGCCACCGCCGGCAGCCGTCACCTGACCGTCGTCTAACAGCGCGGGGGACGCCAGGGATGTCACGGTGGGGCTGGAACAGCAAGGACGCGGTCAAAGACCACCACTGGCGCGTCCCGCACGGGTCGAACAAGGCAGTGCAGGCCAAAGAGCAGGACGACGCCGCAGGCGGCCGCCACAACCGTGCCATCCGCACCGCACCGAACGCGCTGGGGCGGGTGGTCCTCCGGTGCCAGTACCGGCGCCTGTACGCGGAGCTGCGGTGGACCGATGCGACGAGGAAGCACGCCGAGTACCTCGGCGAGATGACCTGGCACAGCCGCGCCGACAACCTCGCCGCCGCCTGGCGCGAAGCACACGCCCGCGGTCTTACGACCAAGTCCTGCGACCGTCATCCAGTTATTTAATCTGTCGATCTTACGGTGTGCGTTATCAGATAGCGAGCTGGGTGTGGGGCCGACGGGCCGCGTGCCGACCGTTATGTTTCGTCGTCATGCGGGCGCAGTGGATTCGGGTCACCCGTGTTTGCCTGGCCACCAGCTCGCTGGTCCGGCCAGGGTGGCGATTGCGGGTACGACGATCGTTCGGACGACGAAGGTGTCGAGGAGTAGTCCGACACCGATGATGAGGCCGACCTGGGTCATGATGGCGATCGAGCCGACCATCAGTCCGAACATGCTTGCCGCGAAGATGAGGCCGGCGGAGGTGATGACGGAGCCGGTGTTGGTGACGGTTCGTAGGACTCCGATGCGAATGCTGCGGTGGGATTCCTCACGCAGCCTGGAGATCAACAGCATGTTGTAGTCGGCGCCGACGGCGACGAGCACGATGAACGCGAGAAGCGGTACAGGCCAGGCAATCTCGGTGCGAAGGATGCATTGGAAGATCACCACCCCCACGCCGAGGGCTGCAGCGTAGTTCAGGATAACGGTTCCCAGCAGGTAAAGCGGTGCAATGAGCGCTCGGAGTAGTGCGATCAGGATGATGCCGACGATGATGAGGGTGGCCAGGGCGAGTAGCCGGAAATCGTGGCTGAGCAGGCGTTGCAGGTCGGCGTTGATGGCGGGGAATCCCGCTAGCGACACCGATGCGTTCTGCAGGGCGGTGTTGGGTCTCGCTGTCTGGGCTGCGGTGGTGATGGCGTTGGTGAGTTCAATCGCCTGGCTGCTGTAGGGATCGGCGTCGGTTTGGATGGCATAGCGCACTGTCCGCCCGTCTGGAGAGACGAATTGTGCAGCAACGTCGGAAAACTTTTGGTTGACGAACGCGTCAGGCGGTAGGTAGAAACCCGTGGCGGCGTCCGAGCCGCGGGTTTCGCGGGCGGTGGTCTGTAGTTGCGCGGCAAGGGTGGCCATCCCGGCGAACTGTTGCAGGTTGCTGTCGACGAGTGCGGCGACTCCCCCGGCAATCGCGCGGGAGCCAGCAGCGAGTTGACTCACCCCGTTCTGAAGCTGGGCGAGTTGTGCGGGGAGGTCGCGCGCGGTGACAGCACCCAGCGTTGTGTCCAATGTGTCCACTGCGGCGGTGAGTTGCGCGGTGATGGTGGTGATGGGTGTGCCGAGGTTGCCCAGTTGCCCGGAGAGAGCGCCGATTTGGAGGAGGAAGTTGGAATCCCGCAGTGTGCCCAGGGTCCGGAGTTGCTGTTGGACGGCGGCGCACTGAGGGATCGGGGCGCACCAGGGAGCGTTGTCGAGCAAGGGCCGCACGGCGGTCACGAGACTCAAGGCGTCGGATGCCTGCCTTGCCGCGGTGGCCAATTGCGGTGCCTGCCCAATGAGTTGGTCGAGTGCGGGTGCGGTTGTGCGGAGTTGACCGAGCAGTGGTCGGTATTGCTGGATCTGTTGTCCCGCGGTCGTGGCCTGGTCGAGAATTCGCAACAGCGGTGTCAGGTTGGCGCGGATCTGGCTGTCGAGCGTGGCAAGGCCGGTCGCGAGTTGGTCGGCGCCATCTCGAAGTTGGAACAGGTCGCCAGTGCGTGATCGGCCGTCACTGACTGCCGCGGCGAGTCGGTCACCGATCTGTCCGTTCTGCCACGACAGCTGGGCTTGTTCGAGGCGGCTGCCGGTGGGTCGGGTCACGCCGACAACCCGGGTCACTCCCGGGACTTGCGCGACGCGTGATGCCAGGTCGTCGAGGTCAGCCAGCCCTTTCGCGGTACGCATGTCGTTCGGGGATTGGATCACGAGGAATTCCGGGACGGTAGTGTTGGTCGGGAAGTGCCGGTCGAGCAGTGCGTAACCCTCGTTACTGTCAGT
Organism: Tsukamurella strandjordii; assembly: GCF_039525985.1. Lineage (NCBI taxonomy): Bacteria > Bacillati > Actinomycetota > Actinomycetes > Mycobacteriales > Tsukamurellaceae > Tsukamurella > Tsukamurella strandjordii. The sequence continues at coordinate 17,765 of NZ_BAAAII010000003.1, forward strand.
GGTGGCGGGTTGTCCGCTGCGGTCGTCGTAGGTGATGGTGATGCCCAACGCCACTGCGCCGAGGGCGAGCAGAGCGACGAGTGTCATAGCCAGTAGCGAGGCGGGGCGCCGTACGACGAGTACCGCGATGCGGTTCCAGTAGCGCCGCGTCAGGTCCGCGCGGGGTGCACCCCACCCGAGGTGGGAGGCGGCGTGCAGGACCGGCGGTAGCAGGGTGACCGTGGCGAGGAACCCGATGACGATCGCGATCGCACATGCCGGCCCGAGAGTGGAGAAGACGCTCAGTTTTCCGAACACCATCGCCAGGAACGCCAGGGCGACGGTTGCGGCGGAGGCGAGGATGACGCGCCCGATCGTAGCGGTGGCGTCGATGAGCGCAGGTGCGTGCTCGGCGCCCGACCGTAATCGCTCGTGGTAGCGGCTGATGAAGAAGACCGTGTAGTCGACGCCGGCACCGAGCAGGATCACCGTCATGAACGCGACGGTGAACTGTGAAACGGGCATTCCGAACTCGCCCAACGCTGACACCACACCGCGACCCACCCCGAGGCTGATCCCGATCACCAGCAGGGGTACGAGCGCGGTGAACAGCGACCGGTAGACCACCAGCAGGATGAACGCGATCAGCAGAACCGTGGCCATGGTGATCACCACAAGGTCCTTTTCGGCCGTGACGATCTGATCGCTGAAGGTGGCGGTGGGCCCGGTGACGTGTACGGTTGTACCGGTGCCGGAGAACGAATGATAGGCGAGGTCGCGCACGGAATCCAAGGCGCGAGTCGCGGCGGGGCCGCCCAGCGTTCCGGTCAGCCCCACCGGCAGGTACCAGGCCGTCCCGTCGCGGCTCACCGCCTGCGACGCCGTCGTCGGATCCCCCACCAGGTCACGGACGGAAGCGACATCGGCGGTGGCGCCACGAAGTTTCTGAACAAGCTCGTCGTAGCGTACGCGCACCGTCGGGGTGAGGCCGCCACGGTTCTCCATGGCGATGAAAACCGTTGTCTTGGCGCCTTTCTCCCCGAACGCCGTACCCATCCGGTCGAAAGCCTGAAATGACGGCACTCCCGCAGGGATCGGATCGACCGATTGTTGGCGCACGACTGTCTCGAGCTGCGGGAACGCCAGCGCCAGCACCACACCCACCGCGAGCCACGCGCCGACGACGACAACCTTGTGCGCTAGCGCGTACCGAGCCACCCGCGCAAGCGTGGCGCTGTATTCCGCGCGTTCTGACCGCGCGCCAGCCGATCGCCGGTGCACCACCATCAACACCACTCCTGCCGAAACGGAACTACCTGGATCGGTACGCTACATGATGTAGCGAAAAGCGGTGGCGCGGTCGCTCGTCTTCGGACTCGGCGTGGACCGTGCGAGCGGTCAGGGCATGCGGCGATGCGCCGTCAGGAAGTCGTCGACGATGCGGCGGCGGTCATCGGCGTCGACGGCCCGGATGCCGGTGATTTTGGCGAAGATCAGCGGTCCGACGAGCTGGGTGATGGCCAGGGTCAGGTCGAAATCGTCGAGCTCGTCGACGGCACTGGCACTGGTGAGCAATCGGTCGAACGGTTCGCGGTAGTGATCGACCACCCGCGCACGCAGTGGGGCCAGGGCGTTGCTCTGCTCGCCGGCCCGTTCGGGCACCATCGCCAACCACGCGACCGTGGTGACCTGCAGCGGCGCCTGTTCGATGACGTCCGCCTGACGATCCATCAACCGGATCAAGTCCTCGCGCACCGACCCCGAGAGTTCGTGGCGATCGGCCTGGGGCAGCAAACGCTCGAAGGCAGCGGCGACCAGGTCGGTGGTACTGCCAAAGTGCCGGTAGAGGGTTGTGCGGGCAACCCTGGACAAGCTGGTGACCGCCTCGACGGTGACAGCCTCCACTCCCCCTCTGCGCAGCAACACCGCCGTGGCGTCGAGTAGACGGTTCCTGGAACGAACCCGCCGCGGATCGACGTCGTCGAGGCCATCGATGCTCACCGCTACCCGCATTCTTCTCGCTGTTGGTCCACGTATGTGGCATCCTGCCAACGATACCGTCAGTAGCGGTCCGCTACCGGCACGAGCATCGATTCGAGGACTGTGATGTCAGCACCCAGCAGACTGCCCGCGCACTCCCCATCGTGCATGGGCTGCGGGCCGGAAAATGCCAGCGGCCTGCAGCTCGAGGTCTACCGCGACGAGGACCGAGTCTTTGCAGATCACTCCTTCACCGAAAAGCATTCCGGTGGACCAGGTCTGGCGCATGGAGGGGCCATCTCGGCCGCGTGCGACGACATCATGGGATTTACGCTGTGGATCGCCGGCACCCCGGCCGTCACGCGCACGTTGACGGTCAAGTACCGCCGACCGGTACCCCTCCACGTACCAGTACGCCTCACGGCGTGGATCGACGAGGACGCCGATCACACCCTGCACATCGGGGCGAGCGGGACCGTGGAGGGCGAGACCTACTTTTCCGCCACTAGCGAGTTCGTGAAAGTCGATCTCACGCACTTCGCGCGCTACGCCGACACCTCCACGGTAGACAGCTTTTTCGTCAATTTCCTCCGCGCGGACTGACCTGCTCAGATGCCCGGCGCTGCCCGCTGATTCGACGGTGCGCGGCGGAACTGAGTCGGGGAGCACCCGACCCACCGTGTAAATGCATGGGAGAAACTGGCGACCTCGGAGTACCCCAGTTCTGCGGCTATCTCGCCGACACTGATGCCGGGATCCAGCAGTCGCGCGGTGGCTCGTTCTTGGGCGAACTGCTGCCGCAGGCGACGCAGGGTGGTGCCCTCGGCGTGCAGGCGTCGCTTGAGTGTGCTCACCGATGTCGCCAGCTCCGCCGCGATACGAGCGCCGTCAGCGCGCGCAGGGTCAGCATCGAACTGTGCGCGGACCAGCTGCGTGTAGGAATTGGGCCTGCGCTGTTCGTAGACGCGTCGAAGCTCGGCGATACCGATCCGGTAGGCCACGGGGTCGGAGAAGCGGCACACGTCGTAGAGCACGGCAGCCGGTATATGCACGAACGCCGCGCGCGCGTCGAAAAGGATCCGATGGCCGATCTCACCCACGACGATCAGGTCTGCTGGCGCCTGGCATGTCAGATGAAGCTCCACGGAGGGGACGGCACCGGCGAGCATGTCCACCAACCGCAGGACAGCCAGACCACCGTAGGTGACGGCGAGACAATCGGTGCCGGGGCTATCTGTGCGCCCGGCCAGAGCGATCGTCAGTCCAGAGTCTCCGTGCTGGAACTCGGTGCTCAGCGCGGTCGATATCAGGGGCAAGAACCGAAGCAGTTGAACAACTTCGAGGACGGAACCCGCACTGACCAGCGGCAAACTGAGGGGGCCGAAAGAGGTCAGCTGGGCGTGCTCGGCGAACGCCACGCCCAACCGGAATCCCTGCTGGGCGTCCATCGCCGGATACACCTCGTGAAACCACCGGACAGGCACTTGGCCCTGTCGCGCAATGACGACCGCGAGATCGACGCCCTCGCGGGCCATGATGCGTCCGAACGCTCGCGTCTCCGCCGCGCCCAGGGCACCGCTGTCGAGGAGCTGCGCGAACGCTAGCGGCGGTATCCCCAACTCGACAAGGCTCACATGAGCCAATTTAACAAGACATCGCGACGTCCGAGCCTGGATCAAGCACATCTGCCGCGTGCACACTCACCTCTACGACCCACGAACAAGGAGGTGGCCATGGCCACGATCACTTACGTGACCCACGACGGCGAGGACTACCCCGCGCCGGTGACGCCCGGCAGGTCACTGATGCAGATTGCAGTCGACGAGGCGATACCGGGGATCGATGGCGACTGTGGCGGTGAGGCGGCATGCGGAACGTGCCACGTCGTCGTCGACAGCGCGTGGATCGACACCGTCGGACACAGCACAGACGTCGAAGAAGGCATGTTGAGTATGCACCCCGAACGTGAGGCCAACTCGCGACTGGCCTGCCAGATGACCGCCAACAACGAGTGGGACGGTCTGACCGTTCGCCTTCCCGAGTTCCAGTTGTGAACGTCTAAAGCGAAAGAGCAACATCTATGAGCATCTCAACTGCCCTCGCCGACAAAGCGCAGTCCATGATCCCGATCGATCTACAAATCCGTGGCGCCCACGTCTATGACAAGGCCCGCCGGATCGTCACCCGAACCGACGGCAAAAAGATCTTCACCGAGACCCCCATCCCGCCTGTCGAGGAAGTCGAACTCACCGACATCGATCTGAGCAACCCATTCCTCTACCGACAGGGCAGGTGGCGGTCCTACTTCGAGCGTGTGCGCAATGAGGCGCCCGTTCACTTCCAGCCCCGCAGTCCCTTCGGGCCGTTCTGGTCGGTCACTCGACATGCCGACATCATCGCTGTCGACAAGAACCACGACGCGTTCTCCGCCGAACCGTTCATCATCATCGGTCGGCCGCCCCGCTTCATGGACATCGCGATGTTCATCGCCATGGACCCGCCGCGGCACGACAAGCAGCGCGCCGCCGTCCAGGGAGTCGTCGCACCGAAGAACCTGCGCGAGATGGAGGGCCTCATCCGGTCGCGCGTCCGGGAAGTCCTCGACGAGCTACCGCTCGACGAACCGTTCGACTGGGTCCAGACCGTGTCGGTCGAACTGACCGCGCGGATGCTCGCGACATTGCTCGACTACCCCTACGAGCAGCGCCACAAACTCGTCCAGTGGTCGGATCTGGCCACGTCGATGGAGCAGGCCAACGGCGGACCATCAGACAACGACAAAGTTTTCCGCGAGATGGTCGCGATGGCACAGGGCTTGAGTGCGCTATGGCGAGACAAGGCCGCGCGGACCGCGGCAGGCGAGGAGCCTGGTTTCGACCTCATCACCATGCTGCAGAGCAACGAGGACACCAAAGACCTTCTCGACGACAGCCCCATGGAGTTCCTCGGGAACCTCGTGCTGCTGATCGTCGGCGGCAACGACACCACCCGCAACTCGATGAGCGGCGGAGTGCTGGCTCTCAACGAGTATCCCGACCAGTTCGAGAAACTCAAAGCCAATCCGGACCTGATCCCCAACGCGGTGTCGGAGATCATCCGGTGGCAAACCCCCCTGGCGTACATGCGCCGGGTCGCCAAGAAGGACGTGATGCTCAACGGTCAGTTCATCCGCAAAGGCGACAAAGTCGTCATGTGGTACGCCTCCGGCAACCGCGACGAGCGAGTGTTCGACCGCCCGGACGAGCTCATCATCGATCGGTCCAACGCTCGCAACCACATCGCGTTCGGTTTCGGCGTGCACCGTTGCATGGGAAACCGCCTGGCCGAATTGCAGTTGCGCATTCTCTGGGAAGAACTCCTCGAGCGCTTCGACGACATCGCGGTGGTCGGTGATCCGGAGTACGTGCAGTCCAACTTCGTTCGTGGGATCAGCAAGATGATGGTCCGTCTGACTCCCAAGCAGGAGACGTGAGCACTGATCGGGTCGTGATCGTCGGCGCAAGCCACGCCGGCGCACAGCTGGCGGCCAATTTGCGCAAGGAGAAGTGGGCTGGAGACATCCTGCTGATCGGCGACGAGGGCCGCCTGCCGTATCAGCGGCCGCCGCTGTCCAAGGCATACCTGGCCGGCGATTGCCATCTCGACGATGTCGCGATCCGAAGCCACCAGTTCTACGACAAGCAACGGATCCAGCTCGTCGACGGAACCGTAACCTCGATCGACCGTGCCGAACGAACCGTCACTCTCGGCAACAACGACGCGGTGTCCTACTCGAAGTTGGCCCTGTGCACCGGCGCTCGAGCTCGCGCACTGCCCGTCCCTGGGGCCGATCTGCCGGGCGTGCACTATCTGCGCACCGCCACCGACGTCGAGGCCATCCGCGCCGCCGCGGTCCCGGGTTCGCGGGTCGTCATTGTCGGCGGCGGGTACATCGGCCTGGAGACAGCGGCCTCGCTTCGAACCCTGGGTGTCGAAGTGACCGTCCTGGAGGCGGCAGGACGCGTACTCGAACGTGTCACGGCGCCCGTCGTGTCGGAATTCTTCGATCGAATTCACCGCGAGAAGGGTGTCGACGTACGGATCGACGCAATCGTCGAGGGGTTCCGCGGCGACAAACGAGTCGCCAGCGTTGTCCTCGCCGGTGGAGAAACGCTGGCCGCTGACCTGGTCATCGTCGGCGTCGGCGTCATTCCGAACACGGAGCTCGCAGCAGCTGCGGGCATCGACGTCGAAAACGGCATCCTCGTCGACGACCGCGCTCGTAGCAGCGATCCTGACATCGTCGCAGCCGGCGACTGCGCCAACCACCGAATCGAGCGGTACGGGAGACGTGTTCGTCTCGAGTGCGTGTCCGCAACAACCGAGCACGCCAAAATCGCGGCGGCCACAATCTGCGACAACACAACCGGTCGTGCCGCACTGCCGTGGTTCTGGTCCGACCAATACGACCTCAAACTCCAGATCGCCGGGCTCAACACCGGATACGACGAGGTGCTGGTCAGCGGCGACCCCGCCCATGGCCGCGACTTCACCTGCTACTATTTCTCCGCCGGAGAACTGATTGCAGCTGACTGCGTCAACAGACCCGCTGACTTCGTGAACGCCAAGCGCGCCATTGCACAACGAGCGCCGATCGTCAGGTCCGCATTGATCGGAGCGACCCCATGACCACATCACCGACAAACGCGGTCAGCCCGGCGGCGCTGACGGGTTCACGCTTCCTCGACATCGAGCACGCCACCGTCGCGACCTTCACACGCGAAGCCGTCGGCAACGCGACCACCGACAAAGACAAAGCTCGCCGCCTGTTCACCGCGGTACGCGACGCCATCCGCTACGACCCGTACACCGTCTCCAACGACCCAGAGCATTACCGGGCCAGCCACGTAATCGAATCCGGACGTGGATACTGCGTCCCCAAGGCCGTCGTGCTCACCGCCGCATTTCGCGCCGCCGGGATCCCAGCGCGGTTCGGCTTCGCCGACGTCCGTAACCACCTCCAAACGGGCACCCTACGTGAGCTGATGGGAACCGACGTCTTCGTCTATCACGGGTACAGCCACGTCTACATCGACGGACGGTGGCTCAAGGCAACACCCGCGTTCAACTCGGAACTGTGCGCACGGTTCGGAGTTGCCCCGATCGACTTCACCGGCGACAGCGACGCGTTGCTCCACGCTCACTCCGCGGACGGCTCAACACACATGGAGTACGTCCGCGAAAGAGGTACGTACAACGACCTGCCTCTCGACAACATCCTGGCGGCTCTCAAACAGGCCTATGGCCCTCTGATATTCACGCAGCGTGCGACGCCACTAGATGCATTCCACGCCTAACCCGACCTGCCTCAGTCGTCGGCCGGCAATCGACTCTACGAACAAGATCCGCACCGCCTCAACACAGGAGACTCGTGTCAGTGTCCGGCCCCTCGATGATCGACCCCTACCCGCACCGAATGGGCGGCCACTGTGGGTCCGGTGCGATGCGAGACCTCATGGAGTGGACCGGGCTCGGTTTCGACGGCCCACCCGATGAGGGCCTCGTCTTTGCCCTCGGCGGAGCCCTCTCCCTCACCTACATTCGATCAAGCGCGCTGATGCCACCCGTGTACTTGGTCGGACGAGGACCTGATTTTGAGGTGGACCTCCCCCGCCGTCTGGGCGGCACCGTCGAGGTGCTTGCCACCGACGACCCGGCCGAGGGTTGGGAGAACCTTCGTGGCGAGATCGATCAGGGCCGCCCTGCACTGGTCTGGGCGGAGATCGCAGAACTCCCCTATCTGCGGGTCCAGTTGCGCATGAGCCGCCACGACATCGTGGTAGTCGGCTACGACGAGACGCAAGGCATCGCGTACATCGCCGACAACGATCGCGAAGATCTTCAACGCGTCCCACTGGACGCACTCGCACGCGCGCGCCGCTCGACCTCCTTCCCGGAGCCAACCCGACACACGCAGTTTCGTATCAATTGGCCACAGACGCCGCCTTCAATTATCGAGGTGGCCGCACAGGCATTCGCGCAATCCGCAGCGAGCCTGAGCACCCCAGGCGCATCGACGATCGCCGGGCCCGCAGAACATGGGTCACACGGCCTCGACGCGGCCAGCGCTCTCGCATCCGACGTCTGCAGCTGGGGAGCCCTGTCCACCGACGACCTCGAGATGCACTTATTCAGCCTCGGCGCCTTCATCGAGAAAGCGGGGACCGGCGGTGGCCTCTTCCGCCGACTGCTGGCACAGGGCTGCGATGAAATCGCACGCCTCACCGGCGATCACGCAACCGCCATCCTTGCAGCCAACGCCCACCATGCGGCGACATCCTGGACTGCAGTCGCACGCGCAGCAGTACAGAAGGATCACGCCTCATCCGAGCGGCTCCGATCCGTCACAACCCTCGCGGCAGCTCTACCCGAGGCGGAAGCGACTCTGGAGGCGTCACTGCGAAAGGCCGCAGCATCCTTGTCAGGCTAACCGGGCCAGTCGCGGGAAGTCCGCGAGTAGGGCGCTAAGCAGGGCCGCCGCGTTCACACAACGCACGCAGGAGCACCACCGTGAGCAGGACGCCGGTTCCCGCTCACCTGGGTCCTGATCCGTCGTGGCGATCTGTCGACACGCTGCGAGCCATCGCCGTCGACGCCATAGACGGTGCGTCGGGGCGATGCGACGGACGACTGGCGGATCCGGTCGTACAAGTCCCCCATCGTGGACCGCGGCCGACGAGGCCGATGGCCAGGTGATGCTCGAACACGGCCTCGAGGGGCGTGGTTGCCAAGCGCCTGTCCTCGCGCTCTTACCGGCCCGGTGAGCGCTCCCCCCGACTGGATCAAGCAACCGTTGCGGGTCAGCGCAACGGTTGTGGTCCCCGGGGTGGATCGGGACACCGGGAGATCTCGAATCACTGCTCGCTCGCAGCAGTACACCCCGCCAGCGGGTGGCTATGTCAAGTTGGTCTGGCTCCAACCAGGGCGGTGTGATTTGGCCCCGACTGTAGGCGGGTGGCCGCGTTTGGTCGTAGGTTCGTGGATGTGGATGGGGAGGATGATCTGCAGATGCCTTCTCGGCGGACGGTCGTTGTCCCGTCAGGGTGGGATCGGGCTTCGGTGTGCGCGTATGCCGAGCATGTGATCGCTCGGGATACCGGGCTTAGCAGTCATCTGTGGGTGCGGGTGAAGTTGCTTGAGGAGCAGCAGCTCGAGGATCTGACGTCGCGGTGGTCGGTGTCGTATGTGGTTCACCGGCACCGCAAGGCGTTGTCGATTGTCACCGATCCGACACAGTCAGGCCCGAGGGCGCCCTAACTTGGTTGTGGTGGTGTCGGCTGCGAGGGGATCGGTAGAGGCGGTGTTCGCCGTCTGAGTATCACACCCCCACCACGTTCACGAACACTCGCAACCAGCTGGAGCAGGCGAACCAGGCGAACGCAGCGAGCGGCGGCCGGTACACCCCTTACGTGATGCAGGTGCAGAACAACCTGGCCACTCTTCGCGGAACTGCAGCGACCAGCGCCGCGGACTACACCATGACCTCGTTCGTGACAGACACTCCCATCCAGGCGCCTCCTCCCGTGGTCAGCCCGACCGGCGGTGGTGATGGCAGCACCAGCGGGGGTGGCGAGCCCTATGAAGACCCCGATCGCAATGGCAAGGGCAGAAAGCCTGGTGACCCCGACGATCCCAACGGCGACGGCGAGGACGAAGCGGGTGAGACCGGCGCAGTAGACCCATCTGGGACCGCAGCTCCTACCGCAACCGATACAGGCGGCCAGGACGACCCGAGCAGCAAACAAGAAGATCAGCTCAGCACCGCAGCACAGGCTTTGCCGAGCCTTCTGACGGGCATCGTGGGCGCTGCAGCATCCCTTCCCGCCGCAGCCGCCTCACAGGTCGCATCCACCGGCTCCCAGATTGTCCAAGGCCTCAGCGGCGCAGCTCAGAGCTTCCAGACCGCAGGCGACGAGCTCGACGACGACCTTGGCATCGACGACGCCGGCACCGACGACGCCGGCGTTGGCGACGTCGGCGCCGGCGATGACTTCGGTGGCGGAGGCGGCGGGGGCGGCGAGAACCCCAGCACCGAGCCGGCAGCAACCACTCTCGGAACCAACGCCGCACTCGCAGTGCCGCTCGACACCGGGACGGGAACAGCCGCTCCCGTCGCCACACCGACAGCAGCAGCGCCGACCCGCGGCGGCATGCCCATGGGCGGATTCCCCATGATGCCCATGCACGGGGCCGGAGCCGGGGCCGGCGGCCCCGGCGGAGGCGAGAGCCAGAGCGAGACCAAAAAGGCCGTGCTGCGGCCGCGACCGAACACCGAACGCATCCATGCCGCCGTCGACCGCGAGCTGGCCCACCAGCAGCACGCCGAGCAACAGAAGAAGGCGGCCGCCTCGGCGTCAGGTACGGGGGAGCGACCCCGCCCGGCGCCGACACCGCGGCGCGGTACAGAATCAGCCAAGAAGCCCAACGAGGAGGTCTAGGTCATGCGCGGCAAGGCCCAGCAGGCGTTCGACATGAGCGATGCACTCCTGCGTGCCGTCGCCCAGCTCCGCGAGGAAACCGCAGAGTCAGGCAGGACCACCAACGACCATCACGAGGTCGTCATCACGCTCGATGACGTCGGCGCCGTCGTCGACGTCTGGCTCGAGGCAGGGATCACCAGCAAGTACGCTCCCGAGCAACTCGCCCGCATCATGAACGAACAGTTCGCCGTCCTGCGCGATCAATACGGAGACGACGTCGAATTCTGGGATCGACGCCTCTACGAGCTCCTAGGCGACTTCCGCGACGTTCAGGCTGCCGCCGACGCCGCGGAGAATGCCACTCCGGCACGACAGGCCCCCGCTCAGTAACCCTTCGGTGCGCGCCGGGGATTGGCCTGCTGGATCCGCTCCGCGAGATTCGATCCATCTCGGTCGACGTTGTACACGTGAAGCGCGCGGTTGATGAATGCACCCGCGCTCGCCACCGGGTTGTAGATGTTGCGCGACGTCCCGGGCATGTGCGACTCCGCGAAGGTATCCGGGCGGAACTGGAACGGCCCCCGGGTGGCGTACTTCGGGTGACCATCGGACTGCCGAGCACCGTGCGCGTTGACGTCGACCAGATTCACCGCGAGGTTGTTCTTCGTCGACTCACGCTGGGCGACTACTTCCATGCCCCGAAGCCAGTTCATCCGCGCCTTCGGGTCCTTGATGCCGGCATGATCCAACGCAGAGAGGATGTATCCGCGATACGCGGCCTTACCGCCGGGGTACTTGGTCCGGGTGAAATCCACTGAGCTCAGCGGGATCTTCTTGCGACGGTCCCCCTTGTCATCGGATGCCCGCGACTGCCCTGAATCCGCCGTCCGGCTCGCTGACGTGGTCCGCTTACTCGATTTCGTTACCGACCCTTTGTCGCCGCTGAGCAGCTGTCGAATCGGAGCAGCCGAGAAGCCGGACCCCTGACCGGAATTGACTTGTGGAGTTTGGATTTGGGGCATTTGGGGGATGCTGGGCATGGTCGGGGTGCTGTTACTGCCGGTGGGGTAGCCGGTGTTGGTGACGCGGCCGGCGAGGGTGCGGTTGTTTCCGTCGCTGCCGGTGATGGTGGTCTTGCCGTCGCCGACGCGGCCGCTGAGTGCGTCGATGAGGGCTTTTCGGCCGGGCGGCGTGCGGGTGTGCGGGCCGATGGCGGTGACGTCGCCGTTGGCGGCGCGGAGCGCTGCGATCAGTTTGGCGCGGCCGGCGGCGGAGCCGGTGGCGGCTTCGCGGAGGGCGGCGGCGACCTTGCTGTCGCTGGCGGCGATGCGGGCGAGCTGCTGTTGCAGGGCGGCGTTGTTGGTGACGCGGGCCGCGGCGGTGCGGCCGCTGTCGCCGGGGGCGGTGGGGTTGTCGACGCTCTTGTTCGGGACGCCGGTGATGCTGGTGGGGATGCCGTAGCTTTCGACGCCGCGGGCTAGTGCGGCGCCGACCGCGCGTACGTACTGCTCCAGACCAGAGACCACCCCTGCAGGCTAGAGACCCACCGGCGTACGCCGCCACACTTGCCCACCTGGGCGCTCTTCACCAATCGAACCGCTGGCCCCGATCTCAGGCCGCAGATCCCCGACCAACCGCGGACGGAGCACGCCGCACGCACTCCTTACGCACCATCGACTCACCACCACCGCCGGCCGCGATCACCACGTAGTCGCCGAGCCCGTACCGGCGCTCGCCGATCACCATCCGCCGCTGCCCGCGCACGAGCACCACGTCCCCGAACCGGTACTCCTCGATCTCGCTCATGGCGCGACGGTACGACCGGGCACCGACAAGTCCCGGTCACCACATGTGCTCGGCGACCCACTCGCCGATCGGGCCGCCCGCCTGCGCTGGCACCGGCGTCCGCACCAGTCCGAACGTGTACGTGCTGGCGCGCAGCACCGCACCCGCCGGGGCGCGGCGCCACCGCTCCAGCACCTCGAGCGGAAGACCGCGGGCCTCCAACATCGCCGCTCCAGCCGCCATGGCCTGCTGCTCGGGCACCGCGGCCCCGGAGTTGACGACGGGATCGTCGGCACCGGCCTGCGCGAAGATGACAAACGTCCACAGCACCACCTCAAGGTACCGAGCCTCCGGCTGGCCACCCCGCACCACTATCGTTGCGGGCATGACCGAATCGACCGAATCGACCACCGCCGGACCCAGCGAAATCACCCTCGTCACGAGGGCCGGAACCAAGACCTTCAGCGGCGACGAGTACGAGCTCGCCGAGCATGTACTGGGCTTCTTCATCGTCAAGCGGGCAGGCGAAACAGTGTGGTCCGAGGGCGTCGACAACGGGGTGCGGCAGGTCGTCGAAGTCCGCTTCAAGAACTACAAGCACTTCCCCGAAGGCTTCCCGCCCAAGGCGACCGAGCAGTAGCCGCACGCCGCGCGGCACACCTGCTGCGAGCCCGCGGGCCGGTACGTCCTGATGATCACGGGCCGCGGCCGCGTTTGGTGCCTGCAATTCGGCGTGCGCGGTGCGTGGCCGCGCCCGATGAGATCAGTCGGGCTCGACACCGAGCACTAGGCGGAGCAACTCCGCGAGTTCGAGGCCGGGGGCATTGCGGCCCGTCTCGATGTCCAGCAGGACATCGGCTGTGGTCTGCAATGCCGCCGCGGCCTGTTCACGCTCGACCAAGCCCATGGAGCGCCGTGCCGCCCACACGCGCGCCCCATACGGCGGAGCGGCGCTGTCAGCTAGATCGCCCAGCAGGTCCTCCCGCAGGCGCGCGGTGCCGGCGAACAGCTTCGTGAACTCCGCCGGCGATCCCGATGCGCGCAGCATCAACGGGCCAAGCTCGCTCTCGAGCTGGCGCGCGCGGTCCAGCAAGCCCGCCAGCACCACCACGCGATCGGGATCGTCGCCCTCCTCGAGCAGCTGTGCGCGTACTGTCTGCAGACCTTCAAGAGCCATCCACAGAACCGCCACCAAGCCTGTCCCCGCCAGAGGCGCGGAGTTACCTTTTTGCTGGACGTTGGGTAGCTCTGTGGCCGGGAGCGACACGCCGTGAGGGTCGCCCTGCGGGGGACTGGCGGCTGCTGGCGCCTGATCGAAGATCGATGTATCGGTCTCTAGCGCGTCCGCAATCTTCTGCTGCATTGGAGGCTTGGGCCAACCGGTGCCGAGCTCGATGTACCGGATCCACACCTTGCTACATCCGGCCCGGTCAGCGAGCTGCTGTTGCGTGAGCCGGAGCTGCTTGCGACGTGCGCGAATACGCGCACCCACGACCGTATCGCCCGTCGGACGGGTCCGGCTCACTGCATCACCTCCCTGTTCACTGCTCCGAAGTATTCCAACTGAGTAACCCCTGGTCCATCACCGGGTGACACAAAAGTGCCCTGCAACACTTGCTGAGCGATACTCGATGTGTAACACTTCGAGTATCTCAAGCGTTTCGCCGCAGTAAGGGAGTAACTCAGATGGTTGCGACTGAAGCCAGCTCGTCCAACCGGCCGGTGCCGGCGTCGACGCCTCTCCGCGCTGCCGCGCGACCGCCCAGGTTCATCCCGGCGTGGGCCAAGCAGCCGCCGAAGCGAGTGCACACCCCTTGCCAGGTCGAGCCTGAACTGTGGTTCGTTCGCGGCGGCTCCGAAGCGCGCGAAGCATGCGGGCACTGCCCGCTGCGACTTCAGTGCCTGCAGGAGACCGCCCGCGCCGCCGCTGGCGGCCGCGCAGGTCGCGATGGCGCCGGCAACGACCCGAGCCAGCGCGTCTACACCGCCGAAGGCTGGGCGCCGACGCACGGGGTGTGGGCCGGTCACCGGATGCCCGGACGCATCGTGCACCGGCTGATCACCCGCTACGGCGAACTCAACGACGACCTCGCACGAAACGGACTGCCCACCTTGGACATGCCGACCGCCGAAGAGTTCAACCGCCGCACCGGCGGCGCTGAGACCGCGGCCCACGCCATCGAAGCTCCCGAGCCCAAGCAGCCGGCGGCGCCGAAGGCGAGCGCGGTGTCCTCCTCGCGCATCAACTTCGCGGCACAGGGCGATCAGCTCACCCTCCCGATCGCGGCGGCCTAACCTCCGCGATGCCATTCCACCTCCGCCGTGCCGGGGTCTTCCGCCACGGTCTCGCCCGGCCATGTGCCGGGCGGGCGCAGTCGCGTCAGCTCGTACGCCTGGAGCACCCGACGCTTGCTCACACCCAGCTCGCGCGCAAGCAGCTCGGCGCGCTGATCCGACAACGGCGCCTCTCCTCGCTCGAGGTCCGACAACCGCGACGTGGTCACCCGCAGACGCGAGGCCAGTTCCGGCTGGGTCAGCCCGCGCAGCCAGCGCAGAACCGTCAGATCCCGCTCGCCGGCCGGTACGACGATCACCCGGCTCAGGGGCACCCCCAGTGCTGCTGTCGCCCTGGCCAGCAGGTCGATCGTCGGTGCTGTCTCGCCATCCTCCCAGCGACCGATCGTCCGCGTGTCTACATCGGTGACGCGGGCGAGATCCCCACGCGACCACTTCTTTTTCTCCCGGATGCGCTGCAGCTCCTCCGGGACGAAACCACGCAGGACCCGGCGTCGACTCACGAACGGGATCGTGGCAGCGCACCGCGGTATCCGACCAACATGCCCGAAATAGATGCCCGAACCGCTGCGTGGGAGTCCCATAGCGATGCAATCTGGCCCCACGATCACACGGAATGTGGTCCCACTTTCGGCGTGTCGGAGCCCACGTCCCACACTTGGCGCGAATCTGTCACCAGGATGAGCGTCATGCCGATGCCATCAAAGGGGGAGCGAGTCCCCGTGAAGACTCGTATGCCTGTTGCCCTCAACAAAGCGATGGAGAACGAGCTCAAGGAGCGCGGCATCTCCATCACTGACTACATCAACAGCCTCATCGCGAACGATCTCGGCTTATACGAGTTCGTTCATGGCCGGCAGGGGGTGTTGCCGCTGCAGACCGCTTCGTAGCGCCGAGGACCACCTATGACCTAACCGCCGCCGACCTATCGCAACACCGACCATGCAGGTCGAAATGTCAATTGAATAGCAGCGCAACGCATCACGCGATCAATCACGGCCGCTGACCAGATGGACCTTACCAACCCAGCTGACCAGGCCGCAGATAGCAAAAAGCCCCTCCGGGCTACCAACCCGAGGGACCTAGTGCTCTGAAGTTTGATCGGGTCTCGGGTACCACCCCGATGTCCCAGATGCTTGCGCACCTACCCGAAGGGACACACTTTGCTGGTGTGCTCTCAGGGTAGCGCGCACCCTGAACCAGCCGCAACCCTTGGTTGCGCCCCGCGTGTCGCGGGGACCACTCGTCGACGACCAGCGCGCCCGGCTTCTGCCGGCGGCGTCGACCACCACAAGCTTCATCGCCGCGATCGCCGCTGCCCGCACACAAGGCCGGCGAGCCGATGACCCGTACTCAGACCTTCGCCGTCCTCGCACAGCGCTGGCAGCAGTGGTCACCACGCACTCGCGTGCGCGTCGACCTGGACCGCGTGCACGAGTACCGCTCTGCCCCGTGGCCACGTGGGGGAGCGCTCACCGTGCCGACGGCCACTTACCTCGCCTCCCGTGATGGCCGGTTCCAGTGGCTGGCGTTCGACTTCGACACCACCAAGTACGGCGCTGACGCTGTCGCCACGGACGCCGCGATCGTCGCCAACGTCCTCGACGAGCTCGACGTCCCACACCTGCTCGTGCAGTCCGGCCCGACCGATGGCGCGCACATCTGGGTACGCCTGGACTGCGCCGGCGCTGACGCCGACGCAGTCGACCGCATGGCGCACGCCCTGCAAGCGCACCTACCCACGCTCGACATCTCCCCGCTGACCAACGCCGATACCGGTTGCGTCCGAATCCCCGGCTCCCCGCACCGCCACGGTGGCCACGCCGTCCCGTCCGTCGATGGACAGGCACTTGACGCGGCTCTGACCGCCATGGACCAGCGCCCCGCCTCGGCCGAGTTGCTCACCTGGCTCCACGCACGCTTTCCCACCCGGGAGCACAGCCCTGAACCCTCGACGCGGCGCGGTGCCGCCTCGAGCACCCCCGGCCTGACGATCGTTGGCACCGGGGCAGGCGCGCACCTCGCACGGGCGCGCACGGACCTCACACCGGCAACCCGGCAGCTCCTGACCCACGCACTTCCCGCCGGCGCAGACCGCTCCGCGATCGCGTGGAGCATCCTGCTCGGTATGGCAGCCTCAGGCTGCACCTGGCACGACGTCACCACCCACCTGGACCAGCCCGGCCTCACCCGCCTCCGCGAGGACTACGACCGCCACCAGGCCCACGCGATCGTCCAATGGGAGAAGGCCCTCGACACCGCAGCGGCAACCGCCTGGCCCAGAACCGCCGCCGATCGCGTCGACGACGCCACGACAGCCCTCCTCGACGAGGTATCCGCGGCCGCCGCTGACGGCCCCCGCTGGGCCCGCCCCGGGGGAGCCAGCGACGAACGCGTCCTGCTGGCCTTCCACGCGCTCTGCGAGCGAGCTCACGCCACCACGATCAACGTCGACGTCCGCCGCCTCGCCGAGGCCGCCAACGTCCATCACACGACGGCTTCTCGCAGCATGGCCCGCCTCGCCGCGGAGGGCTGGACGCACCTGCAGGCAGCCTCGGAGGGAACCGCCGCCGCGACCTGGACCCTGTGCACACCACCTGCTTGCACAGCTGCACCACAAGTGAAATCACGCCCCCAGCCCCCCACCTACTCCCTCCCCGGTGCCGTGCGACTCGAGCACGCTCAGCACGACGTCTGGGTATGGCGAGACGGCCTCGGTGGAGTAGGGGAGCGGGTGCACTTCTACTGGTCAACGGGTACGCCAGTGGAGGAGATCGCTGCGCTGACAGGTTACTCGGTCAGGACGGTGCACCGGTGGATGGCAGTGCTCGGAGGGCTCAGGCTGCTGTCGTGGCGCCCGCGGCTGGAGACGGCCGCGCGGATCCTCGGCGCGGCCGGAGTGATGGTGGAGCGTGCTCGCCGGCATCAGTGGGAGCGCGGGGCGTTCGACTGGTGGCACGCGGAGCTCGATTGGCGGCGTACCCCGGGCAAGAAGCGCCGCAAAACGGGGCCCACACGGGCCAGTACGGATCCCGCGGCGATCGCTCTACCGATCGCCGCGCCGGCCCGTGCCCGGTTCGGTCGGTTCCCGACTAAACCAGGCGGCAAGATGGACTGGGCGGCCGCGATCGCAGTGGTTGCGACCCGCACCGCCGCCGGCGCGGGCGTGGCCTGAGCACGTCGAGGCCGCACCCGGCGGGGATCAGCGGGACGCGACCAGCTTGATCTTCCACTCGCTCAGTCGCGGCTGGATCAACTCGACGAGGCCCCGGTTGTCGCGGGTGATGCCGATCATGATGCCGACGGCGTCGACCGAACCGTCGCTGCGCACTGCGAAAACGGGGGCGCCGGAGTCTCCCTTCGCCGGCGCATCGCCGAGGAACACGCGGTTCCCCTCGATGCCCTTGTACTCGCTGCACTTGTATCCGGACCGCTGGCCCTGCCAGCACAGGCGAGGCTTGCGGTCCTGCACCTCTTCCTTCGACAAGACCCCCGCGACGGCGGTCTTCCCGAGGATGGCAGAGCGCACCGGCCGCGGGGACTTCGCCAGCGTGACGACGGCGAGATCGAGCGTGGGCTTGTCGAAGGTCACGCGCTCGAAAGTGCCGACCACTACCCGATTCGCCTTGTCCTGCGAGGTCTGAACGCGTACGGCGTCGGCCTTCTTGCAGTGGCCGGCGGTCAGGATCCCCGATGCTCCGCTCTCAGTGCGGACCATGAAGCCGGCCGTGCACACCTCCGAACCGGAGAAGATCGTCATCCCCGGCGTGACGGTCTTGCCAACCACGTACGCTCCGGCGTCACCGGTACCAATCGCAGCCACGGCGGCCGCGGACACCAGCGCCGTACCGACCCTGAGCATGCCTCTGTGGCCCCTCATCGGCGGCCACCGGCCTCGCTCGAGGTCACGGAGATCGCAGTCCAGTCCTGCGCGATCACACGCTGCGCGGACGCGAGACTCATCGTTCCCGAGCACACCGCCGCCGTCAGAGCAGTATCGACGCGGTTCTTCTTCCGCGCCGCTTCCGGGGTCTGCAGCCACAAGTTCCGGGGATCGTTGACAGCCCCACCCAGCTGCACCGGAACCAGGTGATCGAGAACCAAGTCCTTCGACTCCTTCTCGGAGGTCCCGTAGGCACGGGCCGCGAGCGGACGCTCCTTCGCGTACACCGACGACGAACCGGTCTGCGTCTTCGCCCAGCCCTTCTTGCACACCGTCTTCGAGATGTCCGTGCGAGCACCGTCGCGGCTGATGGCACCCGGGGTGCACTTGGAATCGGGCAGCAGCTCACCACGTGACTTGCGCAGCTGGCAGGTCCCGCGGTCCGGGAACTTCTGCACCTTCGATGACGACGCGCTCGAGACGGCCAGCGACCGCGGCCCGTCCTTGAGCGCGTCCGGATCCGCCGCCGCCGGCGCGACGGTCACCGTGGCACCGATCACCAGCGAGACCACCACCCCTGCCACCTTGATTACGCGCACGGTGCGCCCCCTCCGTCGTCGGTGAGCGCCGGTCGCGCTCGTTCCAGAGCCAGCTCACCACGGCACACCCCTCCGCCACCACACTCACGTGGTGGCGCAGCCCTACCGTTCGTAGCCCAGAGATTCAGACTGCCGCTCGAGGGTCCCGAGCTCGGCGCCCCGCTCACGCCGAGCCGATCGGTCTCTGACCGCCGCTCCGAACAGCTCACGCAAGGCCGCGGGGTTGGGACTGAATTCCCCGACTTCGGGCCTCGAGGCATGCGATGACTCGTTCCACTGCGCCTGCTCGACCCGTGCCTGCCGGAGATCGATCGCCCACGCCGGGGAGATGTCTTCAACTACAGATTCCATGAATAGCCGTGTGGCCCTACCGTTGCCCTCGCGGAACGGGTGTGCCTGGTTGACATAGGAGAAGACCTCCGCCGCTTTATCGACGAAGGTCTCCTTCCGGAAAGAGCGCAGCTCCGGACTCTCACGCAGGTCGTAGGCGACGGCATCCATGTACATCGAGATGTTGGCGTAGTGCGCAAAAGGCTTGCCGCCCTTCTGCATATTCACATCCCGAATATCCCCCGCCCACGGGTACACATCCTGGAACAGGTGGTGATGAATCGCGGCCAGCTGCTGCAAGTCGTGCGTCCGCGGGACGATCCCCCGATCCTCATCGAGTTCCACCGCACGAGAGATCACCGCACCAGCCTCGAACCGTGCCAACTCCGCGTTATCGTGCAGACCGGGAACATTACGCAGCACCTGAGTGCCCGGGTAGAACAGCGCAGCGAACCGTTCCTCGTTCTCATTCACACTGCTCACCCCAACAGCTCGGTCAGTCGCGAAAGGCCGCCGCTCGCGTGCCGAGCATCCGCTCCCGAGCCTGATCGCCCGTGATCGTGCCGGCCGCCTGTTGGACGAGAATCGCCACCTGGTCGGCGTCCGGCGCCGCGTCCTCGAGCCAAGCCGAGTGCAAAGCGCGCTCAAGCCGCTGGGACGCCGCCGGCGACAACTGCGAGAGCAGCTGCTCATGCTGGCTCAGCCAGTGATCGAAAGACCCTGCCATCGTGCCACCTCCCTGTGAACTACCTCCTTGAATTTTACCACGTCAGGGCTATTAAAACTGCTATCCCGCAGCGGAATTCGCCAGCAGTGTGGCGGTGTGCGCACTCGGTGTCTGTCGCTATTCGTGCAGACGAGCCAGCAGGACTGAGCGCTGTCGTTCGCCGAGACCGCCCACACGCCGGCTCGGCGCGATCTGCAGCTGGTGCATCATGTCGGCCACTCGCACCTTGCCCAGTCTCGGCAGCGACTCCAGCAGGTAACTGACCCTCATCTTCCCGATCACGGGGTCGTCGGTCCGCTCGAGGAGGTCCGCCACCGAGACCGCGCCGGCCTTCAGCTCCGCGCGTACCGCCGCGCGCGCTGTCCTCGTCTCGGCGGCCTTCAGCAGGTGTGCCGCTCGCTGGTCCGCCGTCAGCTCGGGTAGTGCCATCTCATGAACCTCCAACTGTCGTCGTCTTCGCGTTGCCAGCGGCTGCCTTGCCGCGCTCGGGCACCAGTTCAGCACGGCTGCCCGATACGCCGCCACACTCACTGCAGGGCGGTCGTCGGGCGTAGCACCTTGACGGGGAACCACGGGGCAAGCACCGCACCGTCGACTCGTTGACAGTGCCGGCTCCCGGGCATGATGATCTCGGCGCTGTAGGCAGGTTCGCCGATCAGCCGCCGGTACGGCCGCTGAACCTTGATCAGTGTGCTCGCTGCGTGCTCTGTAGCGACGATGATGTCCCCGGCGCGCAGAGCCGCCGGCGTGTCGACCACGACGGCGCGGGACGAGAGGAACGCGCCGAGCTCGCCGTCCGCAATGCCCAACGCATCCGCGATCTGGTGAGTGCTCGCCTTCTCCGCTGACAGCGCTTCCAATACCGCGTCCAGCTCTTCGGCGTCCTCCTCCGCGCGGCGAATGCGATCCAGCGCTCGAGCAAGCATGCTCAGTCTCCGATGTGCGCGGTGATGATCGCCTTTGCGCCCTGGTGGTAGATGGATGCGCCAGACCCCTTGGTGCTGTCTGGAAGGAACAGGATGTCGATCGGAGAACAACGCTCGATGAGGTTCTCCGCGTCGAGATTCGACACGATCGACCTGGCGTCGAGGTCGGCGGAGATCATCTCCGCTGCGACCGGGCTGGGGGAGGGGCCCCGCGAGCACCTGCTCGCCACCGACACCCGCTTGGAGCCGCTGCTGACCCGCTCGACGAAGTCACCGATAGCCCCGTCGGCACCGGCGATCGTCACCGCGTACGCCTCGTCCTGTGCGGTCATCGCAATCGATGACCGGGAGGTAGAGACGATCTTGACAGCGCCTTCATTAGGAATCTTCACGCCCAGGCGGTCCTCCACGACTTTGATCGTTGCAGCATCACTATCCCCCGACGATTCTGACTTGTTGAGCTGTGGCCCCAGATCGCAGCCGCTCAGCAGCGCCGCGCTCAATGCGATAGAGAACACCGAGAGCGCATAAGTGCCGCTGCGTCGCTCACTCGTGGAAGAATTCGTATCCATTCCTCTATTGTACGCGACCACTGAGGACTCTGGTTGATCCAGATCCGGTTACTAGGAATGGTCTGGCGCGCCCGTTCTCGCCTTGGAAGTGAAGGAAATTGGATTCTATGTTCGCTACGGAGTTGTTAGGAAAGGTTCCGTTGTAGTCGTAGCGGTCGGCGATGTCTGGGCGATAGGTAAGACTGTAGGTTCCGTCCGGATTCATATGGACGGTTGTTGCGGTAGATACTTGGAATCGCCCAAGCGATCGAACCATGTCAGGGTCCGCGCCCGCCACAAGATCGTAGCCCGACGTTTTCGAGATCGTGACAGGCTGGCCAGTTGCGCGGGCCTTCGCCCTTGCCTCTTGGATTGCCGCATCGACCTGCGACCGAATGCGCACTGCGATCGGCGTTGGAGTTACCCCGGACGCATCGGGTCCGTAGTTCTGAGTCTCCTCGCCTGACCACTTATCGACCAGTTCGGTGGGCAGCACTACAGGCTCGCCGGTGTTCCCCGCGTAATGCTTCATAAGCTTCAAGGCTTCAGGGTGATCTTTCAGCCAGAAGAAGATTTGAGCGGCGTCAGACGGAAGTGTGCCGTTGCCGCTGTAATCTGTCTTGTCTGGATTCACCCCGGGTAACCCCTTGATCACTTCTCCCGGGTCGCGAGGTGGTGGCAACTCAGACGGCACGGAGCCCATACCCGAGAGGGTTGTCACGGGGTCATAGTTGATGTCTTTGATTGCTTGGGCAAGGCGGCGAGCGTCGGCATCTGCATCGCGTAAGATCGTCGTCGCCTCTTGAAGACGCTTCTCTAACGCGGACCGTAGTACCGCCGCACCAGCAGGAGAGCCCGCGTCGTCTTTTAGGAGTTTGTAGTCTTCGAGGGCGCTTGCATAGGTGATCTTCATTTTGCTCAGGTTTGTTTCGCGCGAGACGTTCGCGTCCGAGAGTAGCTTCAATACCCGCGCGTCCGCAGCCGCCAGTCGCCGTTGATCGTTGACTTGCGCCTGAGCCGCGGTCCCACGCCCATCTGCAGTCTTCCCCTCCCCGTCGCCCTCCGGTTTCGCGGGGGCCTGTGGGGCCACTGCAGGCGTAGCAAGCCGGCCTCCAGGGCCGAAGGCGTCGACACCCGCGGCTAGTGCCGCGAACGTCATCTTCACGAAGAGGCGCGTCGCTTCATCCATGGCATCTCCGCTGGATCGCCCCACGAGTTGCGGTCGACGCCGCGGGCCGTGACAGGTGATGGTGCGCGATGGTGAACACGGTACGAGTATGCATCCCCAACCTCCCAGGTTGGAGCACCAGTTGCCGCGCAGACCACGGCGCGCAAGGGGCAATCTCTCAACGCAGATGCGGCCGGGCGGCATCTATTTCGGGCAGAGTTCGGCGAACCGCCTGATACGGAAGGGCAGCACGCTCAATCGGCATCATCGAGCGCTTCCGGGAAGTCGAGCCTCGTCGTATCTGCGAGCACTGCGGGCAGGGCAATCTCCTCGGCCCGCGAGGCCGAGCCTGCGACTACCCACAAGATCAGGCCCGCCTGGCTCATGTCGATCCCGCCGCTCGCGACAGGCACAGTCAGGGGAGACCCCACGCGCATCCCGACTACATCGCCCAGCAGGTAATCCGGGAACGAACGTGCCTGCAGCGCCAGTTTCGAGGTGTGAAGGGTAACGGACTGCGCCGCCGCCGGCATCGCAGCCCGCACGAAATTGCTCGGAACTACCGAGTACCGATACCGCCAGGATCTAGGGGAAGTGTCTGTGTGCGGAACGTGGTTTGCCAGCCAGTAGGCGCTCGTAGGGTCGGCCTTCTGTAGGCGGTCCAATTGAGACTTCCCCCTCTCGTTGGAGAAAGTGAAGCTTTCGTAGTCCCGTCTGTTCAGAATCTTCGCCTGCGCGAGGTGTCCCAATTCAACGGACAATTCGTCCGTCGCGACCGTCAATACGACTCCGACATCTGCCCCTATTTGCGACTCCTCCGAGGGGCGGCCGCCTTGGTTGTATTTATCGGTGATTCTCGCGCTGAATCGGACGAAACAATCTGGGTGTCGAGAATTCCGGACTCTTGGAAGCTTCCAAGATCCCAAGAGGTCGAGTCGGCCAGCCACGGCAGCTGTGTAGTCCTCTTCTCTTCGAAGGGTGCTAGAGGACACCGCAGTGCACCTTCCGATCTCCCGCCGGAGTGCTTGCAGCGCGCCTGCATCCACGCGGCTTGCGAGCCACGACTTCGGATCGGCGTCAGGGGCGTCCTCCACCGTGCACTGCGCCATGTTCATCGGCTCTCCGCTCGACTTGTGTCGGTCGCCTATCGGACGACAACCACCACCAGGAACCCTGTGATCATCAGGATAAGTGCGGTTGCGTAGTACGTAATCGCCCACGCTCGGTTGCTCATACGTGTCCCCGTTCAGGTTCGGGATCGTTGCGGAGGAGGCAGCGATCGATACCCCACTCCAACGCCGGGATGAACGCCACGAAGAAGAGTCCAAACGCGGTCGCAATGTACGCGACGCCACGGCCTTCCGTCAGTATGAACGAAAGCATCACCATCATCGACACCATGATCCCGATCGCGAGGAATCCGCGAGCGACAGGTGCCCAGCGCGGCTCAAGCAGCACGATCAGCCCTTTCGTCTCCGTGGGGCAAACGCTACCGGAATTCGGGTGCAGTCCGATACAGAGCGCCCGACCCACTACCAGAGCCGCGACAGCATGGCTATCGCCGGCGTGTTGTACGCGGCGTGGACCACGACGCTCGGCCACACCGATCGCATCACGACGGCGAGAACCGCGCAGACAAGTCCCATCGCCCCAGCGGCAGCGGCGTTGTACCAGCTGAACTCGGCGTGGGCGAAGGCAAACGCTACCGAGCTCGCGAGCACAACGGCGACCAGACCCGCGAGGCGTTTCGCCTGCACCTCCCGCCAACGAAGCGGGCCATCACCGAAAGCCCAGACGGTTGCCGCGACGACGACGCAGCGGAACACGACCTCCTCGCCGGCTGCGTGGGCCCACACCATCCACGACGGCGCTCCCATCATCACGTCACGCTCAGCATCCGCCGCGAGCTGCGCCGGCGTCTGCACCTTCAACCCTGGCCATAGATCCCCGATGAGCGGCACGATCTCCTTGCGGATCACCACGCCGATCGCGATCGCACCGAGCAATACGAGGACGAGCTGCCACCAGTTGCGGACTCCTCGTGGGCGGCAGAACCCCAGCCACCGCAGGACCTGGCTCATCGAGACGTCGAAGGTCCACGCGATGGCAAGCAAGAGCACGCCAAAGATCACCGCCAGCACCACGAACCCGACTACAGCGGGAAGCGACGGAGTACCGGGCCTGAACTTGTCCTGCGGCGCGGTCAGCAGCGAATACGCCATCGTGGCGGTGACTACTGCGACCATCCAGATCCGGTAGTCCACGCTGGTGCTTGAGAAGCGGCCGCGCGGCACTCGTGCATCCACGCCATCGCGGGGTGACTTCACTTCCGAGTGCTCATCGTCCATGAGCTACACCCCATCACGAGGCACTGACGAGCACCGACCCTCACGGAAAGGCGGTGAAGGTGCGGTGATGTATTCCCTGCAGGGGCCGATTGCCCAGTTGACCTGCTGGTTCAGGTATCGGTACCCTTGGGGGCACAGGGGTACCGATCAATTCGGTGCGCTGGCATCCGCGAGGGTGTCTACCAGGCAGAAGGAGGTGGAGAATGCAGGGCGATCGGTATGTGCGGCAGATGATGATGGCGATGACCGCTGCCGAGATTCTCCGCCGTGAGCCTTCTCGCCTGTCGGATCCGCGACTGCGCGACCGGCTTGAGAACAACTACGCCGGCGTCCAGGGCGAGTTCTACGACCGGTGCTACCGGCAGTGGATGGACCTGCTTTCCGGCGGCGACGTCGATCTGCTCACCGAGCAGGTGACGGCCGACACTGAATTCGGTGGTGGTCTGCGCACGCTCTCCCCGCTCGGCACGCTGATCCCGTCCGAGGTTCGCCAGCAGATCGTCACCAGTGCGCTGAAGCACCGCTCGCTGCTGCCGGCTGCTGCGTGAATCAGGACCAACTCCGGCTCGGCATCGCCGCTGCGTGCCAGCTCACTGGTGAACCGTATGTCGTTGTCGTAGGTTCACAGGCGATCCTCGGCTCGCACCCTCACGACGAGCTGCCCGCGACCGCCGTCCTGTCCCGCGAGATGGACGTGACGCTGTGGATGCAGTTCGTGCAGGGTGCGACGCAAGATGAGATCGCGGACAAGCTCATGAAGGTCAATGTCTACCTCGGCGAGGAATCCGGTTTCGACTACGAACACGGCTTCTACATCGAGGCCATCCAGCGCGAGACCGTGATCTTCCCTGCAGGTTGGCAGGACCGTCTCGTCAAGTTCGAGTGCGGTATCCCAGGCAAGGACTACGGCGTGTCCGGATTTTGCCTCGAGCCCCACGATCTGTGTGTGTCGAAAGCGCTCGCTGGACGCGAGAAGGACTGGGAGTTCATCGAAGCCCTCGTCACCGCCGGCGTGGTGGAGGTCAGCGTGATCCACGAGCGCATCACCGGGGCGATCGAGTGGCCACCCGACTACGAATTCGATGTCACGATCGCGATCGAGCGAGCCGCAGCGACCATTCTCGGCTTTTAGCCGCATCGATGCACGCCGGACGCTGATGCGTCCCGGATCCCCCGTATGCGTCACGATTACGAACTGGATCCAGGGCTACTGCTCGTCTTCATCAAATTGGTGCGACTCCGTGAAGGCAGCCCACTCCTCCTCGCCGACCTCGCCACGGTTGAGGTCTCGCGACACACCCTCACCTCCGTCGCCGCCGCTCGGCCCGCCCGCAGCGCCTTCTCCCGGCCAGTCGGGGGACTCATCGCGCCGCCGAACAACGTCGAAGTGCGAGAGCGGGCGGAAGATCAGCGTGTTGTCCACGGCCACCAGCCACAGGAACTCGCCGGCCATCTTCCGGTCGCGGACGTAGACCGCGTGGAAAACGTCGCCGCTCGCGTGACTGCGAACGTCCCACCACTCACCGAGCTTCGGTCGGACCGAGCTGTTTGCGGTCACGCGAGTACGCAGCGATCGCACCTCCGATAGCGCATCTAGTAACGATCGCTCGATAGCGTCGAGGCGCCGGCCAACGAGATCTCCCTCGTCGATAGGGCCAAGAGTGGAGGCCCGAACGGTGACGGTGCCGTCAGGGTGGCGGTCGACCAAACCAAGGTCCTCCACCTCTCCGTAGGCACGCCGCGCGTTCGTAGTCGGTGTCCGTGGGTACCGGCCGAATCGTTCGCTCAACTCGATCAGTCCGGGAAGCCGATCTCCGATCTTGAAGGTGCTGCGCTGCGTGATCTCAGCTACCAGCACATCCCGCATGCTATGGAAAATCCCTGTCATCTCGTGGTGGTCCTTTCAAAGCGCTTCGGTTTCTAGGCAGTGAATCCGGACTCAGATGAACACGGCCGGGAGCGCCAGCACATGATCTTCGTCGGTGTCGAGACGAACCCAGACGCCGCGGCCCACTGTCCGGCACTCGACACCGTACGCGTCCCGCGCATGCACATCGACCGGCAAGCCGATCAGGTCCCTCTCGGTCTCGATCGGACGCTCCCACCATCGGTCTTGGATGAGGCCTCCGACTGCGACGGCCATGCTGACTCCCTTCGATTACCTCTTGTGTCGGTTGCTGATCGCCTTCATGTCGTCGAGCGTGCCGACTCCCGCAGCGACCACGGCCGCTTGCACCCAGCCGAGCCACCGGCCCAGCTTCGCCGGCGAGAACGCGGCCGGCTCGGCTTCGACCGTGGCCAACATGCCGCGGAGGTGGGAGAGGCCAAGATCGCTATCGGGTTCGTCGAGCATGCCTCGCTTTTCCGCGAACGCAATCGTCTCGCGGAAAGCTCCGAGCTGGTCGACCTCGTCGCCCGGCGAAGCACCGGCGACTCGGTCCGCGCTCGACTCGCCAGCCACCGCGAGCAGCTCGTCCAGTGTGAGCAGGTCAGACGATCCGGGGGGTACGCCTGCCTCGTCTAGCCGCCTGTCCATTTCGTCGGCGGCCCGTTCCGCACGGTCCGCAGCCGCATCCAGCGCAAGGTTCGCGCGCCTCCAACTCGAATCCGGGCCAGGGCGTAACGGGAGCTCGTGCACATTCTCGGGACGAACCGCCACAGGGGCGCCATCTGCCGCAGATTTGAGCGCCTCGACCAGCTGGTACCCCTGTGCACCGGTCATCCGTGCGGTGTCCACCTGGCGGAACTGGTGTGCCACCGTCCGAAGCAGTCGTGCACGATCACGACTATCGGGTTCGATGGGGCCGCTCTCATCTCCCATTGCAGACCTCCCTTGGTTATCCGGACGTGGTGCGGAGGGTTGCGAACCATTCGCGGGTGCGTGGGTGCCCGGCTTCGGCGTCTGCGGCGCCGCCGTCGACGCCCCAGAGGTCCGCAGCCCAGGTGTCGAGCGCGGCGACCTCGCTGCCCGAGACCTCGTCGACGAGCGCACCGTTCTCGAGGACCAGGGCGACGCCGGCGACCTCGCCGTTCGACCATGTCCAGCGGAACGGATCCCAGCCCTCGGCCCGCACCAGCTCGACGCGTTCGGTAAGGCCGGCGGCGCGGCGGGCACGGTCCTCGTCCGAAGGCGCTGCCGCCAGCAGCTCGGCCAGCGTCCGGGGCCTCGTCGTATCCTTCCCGGTGACGCGCTCTGCTTCAGTGCGCATCCAGGTCGACTTGCCACCGCCGGGATGGTGCTCCCAAGATCCGTACTCCGCCATCACACTTCTCCTTCGATATTCAGACTGCCGCGTCGAGCTGGCAGGCGGGGCACAGAACCTCGACCGCATCCGGCGGCGCGATCCATCCGTCGTCGAGGTTGAACGCGATCTCCTGAGCCTCGCCCTCGGTGAGGCCCGCGGGTCCTCTCGTACCGCATCGGTCGCACACGATGCGGTACCACGTCTCCTCAGCGAACTCCACGTCGATCTCCTTCGATTGCTGGACTGTGGAACTGGACGGGCTACTTGACTGCGGTCGGTCCGACTCGGAGCTTCACTCCGAGGTTGCCGGGTGCGAACGAGTCGTAGCCGGTGTCCTCGACGGTGTACCCGTGCCGCTCAAGTGCTCTCCGGGAAACAATGGCGTTGTGCCCCGAGCTGACGTGCAGGACCACAGTCCTCGGGCTCGTCGCCTCGTCTCGGGTGACGCTCAGGATGCCTTCGGCAGGCGGGCAACCCCGCTCCCAAATCGCGGCCTCTGCATGGCGTCTCACCGCCAGCACCTGCACCTGCTTGATCATCTGCGTCTTCCGTTCGGTTACCGGACTGGATCTCGTCGTGCTCGCCGAACGAAATCATCCACCGCGCGCGCCGTCTCCGGCGACGGCGCCGTGGTCCCCGCTTCTTCAACGACGATCGAGTAGGTGTGCTCGGTGATCTCGAATCGGGCGCGAAGGATCGTCGTGATGCTCGCCGCGAGGTCGGACCAGTTCTCGGTCTGTCCGGCCAGCTCCTCCGCGAGGATCGCCTGCACGGGGTCGGAGATGTTCTTCGTCATCTTCGTTGCTCCTGATCGGTTCGATTCGTGGACTAGGCCGGGGGATGATCTCGGTACTCGGCCACCGTCTCGCCCAGCAGCTTCGTCATGTCCGGCATCTTCGGCTCCCAGCGTCGGGACGGCGGCGTCTGAATCCGCGCCACTCGCCCCTCTCGACGCGGCTCCGCAGCCGTCGAATCGTGGTGCTCGCAGCAGCCGCCGTAGGTGGTGTCGTGCTCGTCGCTCATCGTGGTCTCCTTCGGTTACTGAACAGTGCCGAGCGGTTCGACGGTGGCCCCGTGCTCCGCGGCGTAGCGCTCGGCGTCGGGGCCCTCAGCGTCGGTGAATACACGGACGTCGGCCGGACGGCCGGGGACCCGCACGATCAAGGTCAGATCCGCGAGCTTTGCAGCGCCCCGTGGACGCCGGCGCTCGGCCTGTTCGTCGTCAGCCATCGTCTCTCCTTCGGTATGCCTCCATGGTAGCCTATTCTCGAATCATTGACAATCATTTGTAGCAATAGGCTGGTGGTGCATCGTGGCACGGATGGACGAAGGGGAATTGATTGTGCGACAGATCCTTTCCCAGACCTCGCCTGGGCAGAGGGTGGGCTCGGTCGATAGCATCTGCGAGGCCACTGGCCTGTCCACCGGCGGAGCGATTGCGGTGATGAAACGCCTCATCGAACAGGGTCTCGTCCGAAGCGAGCGCGGCCCCAAGGGCGGGTACTGGCGGACCGACGCCCCCGTGCCGGCGGCCGGCGCTCAAGACGAGCTGCGCGAGATCGCTAAGGCACTTGAGAGCATCACCGCCCGGGTCAACGCCCTCATCGCCGACGCCAATACGTAGGGGTCTGGTGTCTGGAAAGTGCATCTCTTGA
Organism: Tsukamurella strandjordii; assembly: GCF_039525985.1. NCBI lineage: Bacteria > Bacillati > Actinomycetota > Actinomycetes > Mycobacteriales > Tsukamurellaceae > Tsukamurella > Tsukamurella strandjordii. Next base: position 47,695 of record NZ_BAAAII010000003.1, read on the forward strand.
TGGAATCGAAGTGCAGACAATGAATCCAGACTCCCGCACCTGCCAGATCAGTGAGTTCTTTAGCGGTTCAGGGTGTCTGGCTCAACGGGGGCGTGGATGCGCGGATCGCGGCGATGATCCAGGCGTCGAGGTCTGGTCTCTCCGCGACTTCGGGTGCGAATCGGCCAGCTTCTGCGGCGAGAAGGGCGTCGAGGGCACGTTCGTACAGTTCATCGGTCACATGAATTGGACGCGCCAGCTCGGCGTTTGGTTCCCGTCAGGGTGCGGTTGCGTCGTCGAGCAGCTGGAGGAGCACCTCGAGGAGCTTGCTCGCTCGGGCATCGACCTCGTCGAGCACGTCATCGACGTCGGCGAGAGCTCCTTGTGCGGTGCGGCGCGCTGCGAGGCCGCGGTCCCAGCTTCTGGGATCGAGCGGCGCCGGCGCGGGGTACTCCGTCGCCGCGGGTTCGCCGGCCGGCGTGGGTCGGGGAGCGATGTGGCGGTGAGCGGGTGCCCCGCCGGCCAGGTGGGCACGGAGCAGCGCTCCGATCGCGCCCGCGCTGAGGTGGGAGGTGGTGTCGAGCGGCGGTGCGCCCCATCCGTCGAGCGGGGTGAACATCGGTGCATCGTCGGGGACGGCCGGCACTGCGGGGATCGGTTCGCCGCGTAGGGCGGTCGCGGTGATGCTCGGGCTTGGGACGTGGTGCTGTAGTGCGCGTAGGTGCAGCCACTCCTCGAGCACGGCGGCTGGCGAGAGTCCGGCCGCGGGTAGGTCAGGCGCGGTGGTGTACTCTTCGCCGCCGTCGGCGGTGGTGGTGATGTGGAGCTCGTCGGTCTCGTCGTCGACGTAGATCGCGCCGGCGGTGAGCCGGGACAGCGCGGTCGGGCGGATCCCGCTTGTGGCGAGCACGAGGAGTAGCGTGTCGCGGCGGGCGAACAGCGCGGCGGGCCAGCCGTCGGGCAGGTGGGTCGCGACGTCGACCGCAAGGTCGGTGAGGTGGCGCCGGCGCGCCGCGCGGGTGGCGTCGATCGCCTCGCGCACCGCCTCGGCGATGCCGGGCGGGCGGTGGCCGGCGCGGCGGTGCGCGCCGTTGAGGACCGCGACCCGGCGGCGCTGCGTGCGAGGCGCCGCGGGGTTGGCGGCGATGAACCGGGCCAGCACGGCGGGGGTCGCGGGCACCGGGTGCTCGTCGACGGCCGCGCACCAGTCCGCCCAGAGGGTCCAGGTGGCGCGATCGCGGGCATCGAGGTCGCCTGCGGCGGGGATGGTCATAGGCCTAGTTTCGTGACGGAATTGGCGACGAGGGGCGCGTTTTCGCGGCGGTAGCGCAGGACCGTGCTGACGGTGTTGTGCCCGGTCTGGGCCATGACCTCCTCGAAGCTGGCGCCGTTGCGCAGGGTCTGCGTGACGTGACCGGTCCGGAGACTGTGCGCGCCGAGTCGTGCGATCACTGCGGGATCGATGCCGGCGCGCAGCGCCCGGCGCCGCACGATCGCGTGCACCGACGACTCCGACAGGGCAGCGTCGGAGAGTAGGCCGTTGCGGGCGGTGGACCGGAAGAACGGGCGGCGCGCTGCGACCCAGCGGACGGCGCGCTGGTAGGAGTTCGTGCCGACGTGGCCAGCCTCGAGTGGGGCAGCCTCGGTGAGCAGCCGGATGACGACGCGGCGGCCGTAGCGGTCGCTCGCGGAAGCGACCTCGGCCCAGCGGACCGCGGCGCACACCGGGCACCGTCGGGGATCCTCGGCGCGCGGCGTGGGGTGCCGCCCGGGCCCCTCAGCCCAGCCCTCGCCGGCTGCCACCGCACCGCACCACGCCGACGCCGACTCGAGCTCGTCGGCGGTGCACGCCACGCAGTACCGCGCCCCACCGCATCGCACCACGACACCGTCCGGACGGCGATAGATGTGCCCGTGACCGGCATTCGCGTCGCACGCAGAGTAGTTCGGCCACGAACCGAGGTCCGTCACGGGGATCTGCATATCGCCAACCTCTCTGATCCCGCTCATTATCGCGATCGAGGGGCAAACCGGGCAACCAACTTCTCACGCCGGCGCCGGCGTGTTGGCCAGGCCTACGCCGACCAGCACGGCAGCACCGTCGAGACGATGCGGGCCTAACAGCACTCATCGGCCCAGAGGGGGGGGGGAGCGGCTCCGATCACTCCGCGTCGTCATCGTGCTGCGCCGACTGCACCACGCCGTCGAAGTTGATCACGCCGACCTTCGCGCTCAGCGACGCCGTTCCCTCGCTCGAGCTGCCGCTGCACTGCCGTCGCCCCGGGCCACCCGCGCAGCCTCTCCAAAGACGCCTGCAGCGGCTCCTCCACCAGCGTATGCAGCTCCGCGATCGACGAGACCAACGACAGATCGGACCCGAGCTGCTCCAGCATCCCGAACGTCTCCAGGCCAGCACCCGGATCTACGGACCCATCCTTGAGCCCGACGAAGAACCCCACGTCGTCGGTGCCGTCGAGCACCCCCACCTCTACGCCGCCTGGCGACGGCGCCTGTTCCGCACCCGGTGCCGTCGTCTTCGGCAGCAAGGGCCTCCTCGCCGCATCTCTCGCCGGAAGTGTGAGTGGCTATGTCAAGTTGATCTGGCCCCGGTAGGGCGGTTTCGTTCGGCCCCACCGGCGAACGAGGTTTAGTGTTCTGGGTGTGGATGGGCGGCCGAGGGTGCGGCGCGTTGTTGCGCCGACTGGTTGGGATCGCGAGTCGGTGCGGGTGTATGCCGAGTTCGTGATCGCGCGTGATGATCAGCTTGGTGATCAGTTATCGGTGCGGGTGAAGCTGCAGGATGAGGAGCCGTTGCCGAATCTGACGACGCGGTGGACCGTGGTTTATGTCACTCACCATAGCCGGACCTTGCGCCGGCATCTGTCGGTGGTTAAGGACGAGCGCCGCGCCTAGCCTGTGGAGGTTGCTGCTTCGGTGTGGGCGAGTCGGTAGCTGTGGGTGAACCGTCCCGGCTTTCCTGCCGTGGTTTACGTGTGGGCGGGTAGCTCGCACACGTCTTGTTGGTCAGCGTAGTGGGCGGTTTCGTATTCGTCTGGGGTGAGCATGCCGAGGCTGCCGTGCAGCCGTCGGGTGTTGTACCAATGAACCCAAGTGGCGGTGGCGAATTCAACGTCCTCACTGGTTCGGTAAGGACCGTTGTGGAAGACGTCCGTGCGGACGCATTCGGTCTTGTAGATCCCGTTGACGGTCTCCATCAGAGCGTTGTCATATGCATCGCCGACAGAGCCGATCGATGGGCGGATTCCTTCGAGGTGCAGGTGCTCGGTGAAGCGGATCGACGTGTACTGCGATCCCGCGTCCGAGTGGGCGATGAGCTGGTTCTTTGCGACTCTGTGCCCGGCTCGCTCGCGTTGCCACAGGGCCATCCGGACGGGGACGTCGACGAGCTCGACATCGCGGCGGGTGGAGTGTTCCAGCCGACGATCCGCTGCGAGAAGCAGTCCACGACGAACGCGACGTAGGTGAAGGTGGTGTGGGTGCGCACATACGTAAAGTCCGAGACCCATACCCGGTCCGGCGCCGGCGCGGTGAAATCCCGGTTAAGCAGGTCAGCAGCACGCAAGGCCCGCGAATCCGGGATCGTCGTCCGATGCGCCTTCCCACGGACCACCCCGGACAGGCCCAGGGATCGCATCGCCCGATCTACCGCACCGAACCCAGCACCAGGGAGCCTGCGGCGGGCGGCAGCGAGCATCTTCCGCCGCCCATACAGACCTTCTGGCGCAAGCTGTTTAGTCCCCTCCGGCGTGGTTGTGAAAGCGAGCTGCCGGATAGTGTCCTCCACGATCGCATCCGAGACGCCCCGCTCGGAAATCTCCTGGCTGCGCGCGCACCAGGCTCGTAGTGTTCGCGCCGCGACCTGCAAGCCTGCTACGTGCAGGGCCTGGTGGATCGACTCGACGGCGTGACCAGATGCCCGCATCTGGTAGATGAACGCCACGATCAGCGGTTTCGGGGGTCGAGTTCCCCCGCGAAGAAAATCGCCGCAGACTTGAGCACGTCGTTGACCTCCCGAAGGCGACGGTTCTCCGCCCGCAACCGGCGCATCTCCTCACGTTCGGCGGTGCTGACCCCGACGGCGCGGCCGATCTCATGCTGGGAAACCCACCGACGAACCGACTCCGGCGAGACCCCCAACGATTCTGCGACCTGCACCCGCACCGCGGTCGCCGAAGAGTACTCACTGCGGTGCTCGGTCACCAGGCGAACAGCCCGACTCCGAAGTTCTTGGGTCAACCTTGCGTGGCATAGAAGCCATCCTCTCAATCACTCACAAAGGAGCGGCAGAGAAGTCAGAACGGTTTACCTCTCGCGGGTGCTCCATCGCTGCCGGTCGAGGACGTTGCGCTGGCCCTTATCGGTGCAGCAGTCCCGACAGCCATCGCGGACCTTCGTCTCGTCGTCGCGGTCACACGTTGCGGGAGATCGCGAACCAGCTGAACAGGTCCGCGTCGACCATCAGCAGAGAGCTGCGGCGCAATCACGCGCCAGACGGAACCTATCGACCGTTCCAAGCGCACCGGATGGGTCGCCACGGTCGGCGTACGGACCGCCGGGGATGCACTTGCCGTAGCCGACTGATTCAAGGGTTCCTACGCAGGGCCTCGGTGCGAATATACCAGGCATCAATCCGTTTCAGGCGCTGCATGCCAAGGCTTGCGAGAAGATCTTCTACTCGTCGTTTGTCAAGCAGTGCCTTAAACGAGTAATTCAACCCAATTTCGTAGTCCATCGGTACGCAAACCGCAAGAATGGAGGCACCAGGGACGATGCTAAAATAATCAGCCACTTCACGCAGGAGCTCTGTCTCGTAGATTCCCTGCGAAGAGGATGAATCCATGTTATCGACAACTATTAGAATGTCGGCTTCAGAATGAAGTCGCGACATCGGCCTAGAGTTCCTCGTTTCTATTAACTCGCTTGCGATGGTGGATAACTTTCTGTCATTTGCTGCAGCTTCAAGAAGGCTTTCATTAGGTCCGCGCCGAAAGGAAATGATGGCCAGTTCGCACTCAATCAGCGTTATCGCGTCTAGCGTGTTAAAAGTTCTATAATCAAACTTTTCGCGAATTAAGGAAGCGGAAAACCATCTTATAGATGGAAACTCCTCTCGCTCAAATCGCGATGCTCGAGAAGACACTTTGAGAAGGATGTCATGGTCGAATTCACCAGTATTAGATCGATTGCTCTCGAATTTGTCTCCATTGGGTGCCTTGTTCATAATTTATCTTTCGGATAGCTTTCCAAGGGGTATCACCTCTGCATCTGCCGGGCTACTGGCGAAGCTGCTCTCGCACGGCAAGAGCTAGAAGAAGCAGCAGCAGCCATCGCTCAACGGACATCGATCTTCCCCACTGGATATGCGCCATCGCAGTCCCGACCGCGCAGTGCGAGATTCATAGGGGGCAGTTCCATCCTGTGGGTAGCGTCCAGCTTATGCTCGCTCCACGCCACTTTTACCCACAGAACATATGCGCCGGGGAGTAGCGGCACCGCGACGGTATCGGTTGTCTCCGCTACAGGCGGGCTGGCCGCAGTGTCCTCGTAGGGAACCGTCGGGCTCGCGAATAGGGTAGAGAGGTCGACACCCGCTGGCACGGAGGCGACTGATCGACCTTCGCCATCGACGAACTCGTACGTGGTCGTCCACCGGTCGTACGTCGGGGCCGAACCGAAGTTCGCCCAGCGGATGGTCAGCGTGGCAGGATCGCGGTCGGACGCGGGCGCTAGCCCGGCGGCGGTGACGGCGTACCGGTATCCCGCGTACTTCGTCGCGCGCGACCACAGGTCGTACTGTTCCGAGGTCATCCGCTCGGGCCGGCTCTGCGCCGGGAAACCGGTACTCGACGTCATCGAGACGTGTCCGTCGACGACCTGCGACACCGCCCGCCGGTAGTAGTCGAGGACTGTGCCTCCGGTCAGCATCTGCGGCGGCCACTCGGTGAGCACCGGCGCAGTCCGGTATCGCCGGCTCAGCAGCGCCACGATCGGATCGCGCTCGACGACGTACTGCGACCACTGGTTCTCCGCCCACGTCGGGATGACCGGATACGTGCCCAGCGAGTCGCTCCGCACGCCCACGGGGTGCCGGACACCCGCCAGTGCAGCGCTGTCCCTGAGCAGCAGGCGCGCGATCTCCGGGTTGCCCATCGCGGACACCACGCGCGTCGAGCGGAACGCGCGCAACGTCGCGTCCACGAGCCGCGCGGCGGAACCCGAGGTGATGTACTGGTCGCGGTACTGGCTGTAGTACCCGAGGCGCGCCCGGCTCTCCTCGGGCGAGGGCCCCGGGGTGCGCGCGTCGTCGCGGACGAATGCGACGTGGTTCTCACTGAAGTCCCCGTACCCCGACATCTCGTAGATCGCCAGCCGCTCGTCACGGTCGTACCGACGGCCGAGTGCCGCAACCAGATCGGTGAACCGATCCAGGTACTCGGCGCTGTTCCACTGCGGCACGACGTATCGGACGCCGTCCACGACATAGGTCTCAGTGGCGTCCGGTATCCCGCGGAGCCAGTCGGGCACGGACGACACCGTGCCGCCCCGCTGCGTGACATCGCAGCACGAGTCGAACGCCGTCACCCGGAACCCGAAGCGCTTGCCCTGCGCGGCCGCGTCGGCGATCGCCCGGTCGAGGGCGGAGAAGTCGTAGCGGCGCGAGTCCGGCGCCCCGGGCGGCAGCCGCCGCGGATCCTTCGGTTGCAGCGACTTCCACGGGATCCGTGCGCTGACGTCCGAAGCGCCGGGCCACGCCGGAAGCCCGCGGTTGAGGTCGGACCCCTGCGGGAACAGCGGTTCCATCAGGTTCTGGTACTGCCCCCGGAGCGGATTGACGAGATCGGGTTCGGAGAACGGGATCACGCCGATGGTCGGCGAGGCGGGCCGCGAAGCGGGGGATTCGGCGCAGCCCGCCAATCCCGTGACCATGACCGCTACGACCACGACGACCGCGAGCACCCGGGCCCGGACCGAGCGGGTCACGGCGCGGCCCGGGACAACCGGAACAACACACCCGCGAGCGCTACCAGGATCCACGTGAGGTACCAGACCTGGAGGAAGCCGGACGTGTCGAGGATCAGGGCGATCACCGCGAGTGCCGCCAATGCGCCGCTGACGCCGGAGCCGAGTTCGGCGGTGGGCCCGTCCGCGGCGGCGGAAGCGCGGACGGCCAGCACGAGTGCCACCGCCAGCGCGACGCAGAAGGCCACGAATCCGACCACCCCGGCCTCCATCAGTCGCGACAGGTACTGGTTGTCCAGGACCGGTTGCCGGAGCGCCGGATACGCGCCGACACCCTGGCCGACCCATAGGTGCTCCTGCACGTGCGCGGTCACGTACTCGATCCCCACCTGCCGGGACTTGATCGACGAGTCGGTACCGGACCCCGCGAAGGTCTGGACCAACGCGGAGACGACGTTGATCTGGGCCGCTATGCCCACGAGAGCGACGACCGCACATCCCACCACCAGACCGGCGAGCCGCCGGATCGGCCAGCGCCAGCACATCACCACGACAGCGGCGATGGTCCCGACGACGGCGGATCGCGAGACGGTGACCAGGTCGCCCACGACGAGGATCACCAAGCACACCGCCCAGGGCAGCGCCGATGCGCCCCGGGCGCGCGCGTTGAGGCACAGTGCCGCGGCGAGGGGAATGAGGACCGTCAGGATCGCGCTCAGCTCCAACGGGTGCCCGGCGCTGCCCTGCGGGCGGTCGAGTCCCTCCCGGGTGGCGTTCTGGACGATGACGAAGTCGTTGGCCTTGGTCAGCCCGGGGATCCGGAAATCCGGGGCGACGTCGATGCCCGTGCCGAACCGTACGAGCGCGAAGAGCGCGCTCAGCGTGCCGCCGAGAACGAGTCCCGCCAGCACGATCCGTACACCGTGTTCCGAGCGGAGCACCGCCAGTAGCAGGAGCACCACGCCGACGAGGCACAGGTCGACCACCACGTACCGGTCCATCGGCATGAGCGCCACGCCCGGCACACCGCGGGCGGTGGCGGCCCCGTACGAGAGGAACGACGCGAACACGTAGCCCGAGACCGCGACCACGACGGCCCGATCGGAGACCGGGCGCGCGTTGCCGGTGAGCCACGCGCCGAGCCACACCAGGGCGCCGGCCGCGAACAGGGTCTGCGCGAGGCTCATCCCGAAGGTCGCGGGGACGGTGATCGCCTGCCGCATCGAGAGCAGGAAGAATCCGGCGGTGCCCACGAACAGCGCGCCCGGAGGCCCGAAGCGCTCCAGCCGGGAGGTCAGTGCCGACCCGGCGGCCACCGGGTCCTGAAGCCGCATCACGCCACTGGCTGCGACCGGGCCGAGCCCTCCGCGTCGGCGGGAGGATCGTCGTCGGTGTCGGCCGCGTCGTCGGCGACTACTGCGTCGGCGGGAACGGCAGCGTCAGTGTCTACGGCAGAGTCGGCGTCCGGCTCACCGTTCCGGCGTCCGCGCAGCACGTCGGCTGCGGCACCCACCAGCAGCAGGACGAGGACGGTCCCCAGCAGCCCGCCGGACGCGTATCCGACCGCGGCCCGCAGCGCGCTTCCGCTCACCGCGGCCCCGTCCGTCGGCTCCACGGGCACCCGGAGATCGGCGAACGTCCCGTCCACCACGCCGGCCTCGCGCTGCATCCGCTGCAGCCGGTCGCGCATGAAATCGATCAACGCCGTCGCCCCGCGCCGCGCCGCCTCCGGGTCCGGAGCCGACACCGAGAACGTGACCTGCGGCGACAACTGGGCGTAGTTGGCCGCGTCCCCCGCCACGGTGGACAGCTGATAGTCGGGCGACGCGCCCGCCTTGGCGACCGCATCGCGAGCCTCGTCGCGCTCGGCGGCGGTCGCGAGAACGTACGCCAGCTGCGCGGTACTGGCGACGTTGACGAACGGATTCAATCCGGCGTCCCGGTTGCCCGCCCCCGGCGGGATGACGACGACGGCCGAATTCGTCACGTAGTGCGTCGAGGTGGACGACCACCCGAACACACCCGCGGCGACGGTGACGACCAGCACGGCCAGCACCGCCAGCCGGCGCGCGAGAATCGTCCGAACGAATCCTGCGACACTCATACTTCCCTCTATCTTCTCGGTCGGAGCGGGCCGGGATCGACACCCCGCACGGGTCCGGCCGGCGCTCGTCCGGGACCGTCGCGCCCGGAGACGCGACCCGGTTCGGGTCGCACAGTGACGCAGCCGACACGCACTTTACTATGATGCAATGTCCTGGATCCGAGGCCGCCCCGCGGCCTTCAGAGGCGCCCGCGAGGCGACCCTGCGCGCTGGTTCCACCGAGTACTCCGTGCGGCGTCCCCGGATCCGGGACTACCCGCACTGGCGGAGGACGCGGATCGACGAAAAGGCACGGCTTGCAGCCGCCTTCGGGTCCCCGGACGCGGACTGGCCCGACCTCCACTCACCGTCCGCGTGGGTGGAGTGGGTCACGTCCGTCCGGAGCGCGGCGCGGCGGCGCGAGGCACTGCCGTTCGTGCTCCTCGAGCACGGCGCCGACGGTCCCCGCTTGGTGGGCGAGATCGGCGTGGGCGCCGTCGACCCGCGCACCGGAACCGGCGAACTGTACGCGTGGGCGGTCCGCACCGCCCCCGAGGTCGTTCCGTGGGCGGTGGCGCAGGTGATCTCCCGGACCTTCGACCCGCCGTTCGCATTGGACCGGATCGTCGCCCCGACGGCGCGCGGCAACAGATCGGTGCACCGAGCGCTCGAAGTCCTGCGGTTCGAACACCGTGCGACTCGGCGACGGTTCCGCATGTACGCCGGCGAGCCGACCGATCACGACCTCTGGGTCATGGACAACACCCCCGACAACCGTGCCCGAATCCGGAGGCTCGCAAAGATGAAGACCACGCCCGTCATGCGGATCGACGACACAGTCGTCGTGAGGATGACCCATACCGAGGTCATCGACCTGGTGGAGCGCCGCGCCGCCGAACCGAGCGGCGCCCCGCTCGCGCTGTGCTCCGCGAACCTCGACCATCTGCATCACTTCCGGCCGGGCCGGCACCGCCTGGGCCGCGACGTCGACTGGGTGGTCGTCGCCGACGGTGCCCCCATCGCCCGGCGGGGGGCCCACCTCGCCGGCACCGATTGGCCGCGGGTCACCGGTGCCGACCTGCTGCCCGATGTGATCGCATTGTGCGAGGCCCGCGGGTGGCCGATCGGCTTCCTCGGCGGCACCGCCCACGCGCACGGACTGCTGCGCGACGCCCTGCACCGGGACCATCCGGGCCTCTCGGTCGCGGGGTACTGGTCCCCAGAGCGTGCCGAGCTCGACGACCCGGTCTCCGGGGCGCGCATCGCGGACGAGATCCGGTCGGCAGCGCCGACGGTGCTCGTGGTCGGCCTCGGCAAACCCCGTCAGGAGCAGTGGATCGACGATTGGGGGACACGCTCCAGCGCGGCAGTCCTCCTGCCCTTCGGCGCGGCCGCCGACTTCGTGGCCGGGACCGTCGAGCGTGCCCCCGAGCGGTGGCAGCGGAGTGGCCTCGAATGGCTCTACCGGCTGCAGCAGGAGCCTCGGCGCCTGGCCCGCCGTTACCTGATCCAGGGCCCTCCGGCGCTGGCGCGGCTCCGCGCCGCCACGATCGGGGAGATCACATCGCCCGCAGCATTCGAGCCAGGTGATCGGCCATGACCTCCGTCGTGAACCGCTCCCGGACTCGCGCTGCCGCCAGCCGCCCCATCTCGATCCGGCGGTCGTCGTCGGCGAGCAGTTCCTCGGTGGCCCCGGCGAACGCGTCGACGTCGCCTGCCAGCACCAGGAGGCCGGTTTCCCCGTGGTCCACGTAATCCGCTACGCCGGGGTTCGCGGTCACCACGACCGGCCTGCCGCTGGCCATCGCCTCGAGCACGACAGTCAGGCCCGACCCGGTGACCGTCGGGTGCAGCGCCACCGCGGCGACCGATGCCCGGCGGTACACGTCCCGGATGCGTCCGTTCAAACGCTCCGTGTGCAGCGTGACCAGGCCCTCGGGCGCCTGGAAGGGCAGGCCGGACGCGAGTTCGAGACGTACCTCCGGACGCCGGTCCCGGACGGCGCTCACGGCTCGGATCAGCAGCCCGTGGTCGCGGAACCGGTCCTCGCCCGCGCTCATCACCAGGCCGGGTTCGGCGGGGAGCGGCTGCTCCGTGTAGAAGTCCGTGTCGATTCCGAGAGGTATGAAATGCAGCCGCGATCGGGCCACGCCCCAGTCGGAGTCCATGAGCGGGAGAACGGCCGAGCACTGGGCCCAGACCGCGGCCGCGCGGGGCAGCGTCCGGGCCGCGAGAGCGCCGTGCACCCGGCCGGCTGCGGCCCGCGTCGTGAGCCAGCCGATACCGGCCGCGACCGGCGCACCACCGTCCAGCAGCGCGGGAACACCGGTCCGCTCGTCGTACGCCAGCACCGCGTCGGCGCCGCGACCACGGAAGTGATCGGCCGCGGCCTCGACGATCTCGTAGCCGTCGGTCCGGTGCCGCACGGCGCGCGCGAGACGCGCGGCGGCGCGGCCGGACCGGCCCGGACCGAAGCCGGCGGACGCGAACCGCACGTCCACTCCGCGATCCGTCAGCCGGTGGAGGCCGTACGGTGACCGATCCGGAACCTCCCCGGCGGCATGCCGCCGTGCCCAGTCCGACGCCGACAGACCACCCGCCAACGGCACCGTCACCAGCACTCGTGCATCCTCTCGAACCGGCCGTGATCGACCTCACGGCGCCCGTTAACGATGGTAACGGTCCGTCGAACGCGACACTTCGTGGTCGCGCATCGTCGGGTCGGATCGCTCGCGCGTTCGGGCTCCAGGTCGGCGCACGGATGGTGGGCCTGCTCGCGTCGATCGTCACGGTCGCGGTCACCACCCGCCATCTCGGCCCGGTGTCGTACGGCCATCTGACGACCGCGATCGTCTTCGTCGGGCTCTGGACCAGCCTCACCGAGCTGGGCATCGGTGCGGTGATCGTGCGGCGGGTGACCTCCGGCGTGGGGGACTTGACTCACCTCGTCCGGGTGAACGCGGGGCTCTCGCTCGTGTACTGCGTGCCGCTGACTCTTCTGACCTGCCTCACCGGCTGGGCCGTGTACGGCGACGACCCGCAGGTCGTGTGGATGATCGCCATCGTGGGTGGCACACTGCTGCTCACCACGCTGAGCTCGTGCTTCCAGCCGGTCTTCCTCACCGACGTGCGGTTCGGTGCGATCGCGGCCTCGGACGTGCTCGGGCGCGTGCTGTCGCTGGTGGGCACCGTCGTCCTGATCGCGATTCGTGCCGACCTCGTGTGGTTCGCCGCGGTGCAACTGATCCCGCCCGCGGTGGCGCTGCTGGTGCAGGGGATCGTCGCGCACCGGTTGGTCGGGGTGCGACCGATCTTCTCGGCGAAGGAGAGCTGGCACCTCGTTCGCGAGAGCCTGCCGCAGACCGGAGTCCTCATCGTGGCCGCGTTGTACTGGCGCGCGGACGGTTTCCTGCTCAGCCTGCTGAGCACGGCCGACCAGGTGGGTGCCTACGGCCTGGCGTACACGATCGCCTTCAACGCCACCGTGATCTCCGCGGTGTACCTCACGTCCGCCCTGTCGACCATGACGAACCTGTTCGCCACCGACAAGCAGGCTTTCGCGCGGTTCGCGGAGCGCAGCGTCGAGGCGCTGCTGTTCATCGGCGCACCCCTCGCGGTCGTGGGAATGATCCTCTCCCCCGGCCTCATCCGCCTACTCGGCTCGGCGGAGTTCGTGGCGGCCGGCGGGCTCACCCTCGGCCTGCTGTTCGTCGCGGTCGCCGTCACCTTCCTCACCGCGGCCCTCAGCCAGGCGCTGTTCGCCGCACACGATCAGGTGTTCCTGCTGCGCCTGAACGTCCTGAACCTTCTCGGCAACATCGTGCTCAACCTGGTGCTGATTCCGCACTACGGTGCCGCGGGCGCCGGGATCTCGCTCGCGGTGAGCGAGCTGATCGGCCTCGTCGTGGCCGGCTGGCGGCTGACCCGCCGCAGCCCGTACCGCACGCCGTGGCGGTTCGGCCTGCACCTCTGCGTCCCCCTCGCGGCGTCCTCGGCGACCTGCCTCGTGCTGTCCGACCTCCCCGTGCTCGTCACCGGAGCGGCCGCGGCCACCGTGTACCTCGCGGCCAACCTGATCGTCGGACCGGTCCACCTGAAGTCCGTGAAAGCCATGTTGACACAACGCGACCCCGCTCCCGCAGGCGAGCCGGGCACAGAAGGGAACGCATCGTGAGCGCAGAACTGGACCGCGCGTACCTACCGGGCGGGCCCGTCGCGTCCCCGCCGCCGGCGGTACCGACCGCCCGCGAGCTGGCGGTCCTCGTGGTGGCCTACCGGAATGCGGACGACCTGCGGTCCTGCCTGGACTCGGTGCGCCGCCACCTCCCCGACCATCCGGTGCTGGTGTGGGACAACTCCGGACCGGACTACCCCGGCATCGCCGACGTGGCGAGCGAGTTCGACGAGGTGCGCTGGCTGTCGAACGGCGCCAACCTGGGCTTCGCCGCCGGCGTGAACCGGCTGGCCACCGAAGTGCCGGAGCACGACATCCTGCTGCTCAACCCCGACGCCGTGCTGCTGGACGACCTGTCGCGCACCCGGGAGGCACTGCGTCGCCCGGGCATCGCCGCGGCCGCGCCCGGGGTCCACGATCCGCACGACGCCGGTGGGCGGCGCCGTCCGTGGGACGTTGCGCACCGTCGGCGCGGCGTCATCCGCGCGCTGGTCTCGCACGCGGGTTACGCGGAACGGCTCCGCGGCACCCCGTTCTCCGACCTGTACGGGTCCAGCCCGGATCACATCGACGGCTATCTGACGGGCGCCTGCCTCGCGGTCTCCCGCGACGCCTGGACCGCCGTCGGCCCCTTCGACGAGGAGTTCTTCCTGTACGGGGAGGAATCGGATTGGCAGGAGCGGGCCCGGGCAGCCGGCTGGTGCGTGGCGCTCACCGCCGACCGGGGCGTCGACCACTCGGGGCACGGCACCGTCCGGGGCGATTCCGTGGCGAGCCGGCGCTCCGCCGATCTGCTGCGGGCGAACGTAGCCCTGAACATCGAGCACGCGTCGGGGCCTCGCGCCGCCGGCGCGTTCCTCGCCGGGCTGGCCGCACTCGACCGCGTCCAGCGTTCCAAGCGGGCCGCCCGCACCGTCGCGGCCGGCACTCCCGGCCGTCCGGCCGTCGTGATCACCACCAACCGCCTGGTCTTCGGCGGAGCCGAGCGTCAGCACGTCTTGCTCGCCACCGAGCTGCAGCGCCGCGGCTACCCGGTCACCATCGTCTGCATGCAACGGTTCGGCCCGTTGATCGGCGAGATCCCGCACTCGATCCGCGTCGTGCGCCAGCCCTGGTGGGCGCCCGCCCCCGACCTCCCACCCGGGCCGGCCGTGCTGATCAGCGGCGACACCAACACCGAGACCGGCTACGCCTCATTGTGGCGGGCGGCGGGCAGGGACCGGCGCTGGCTGGTCGCCGCGCACATCCCGCCCGAGCCCGACGGGCCGACGTACTCCGCGGGCCTCGCCGCGGCGATCCGCCGCGCGGACGGATTCATCGCGCTGTCCCCGCGGCACTGGGCCGAGGCGACGGCGTTCCAGGATCTCGGCCGGCGGGTGTTCACCGCCCCGAACGGCGTCGCCGGTGCGGCCACGCTGGACGACGTCCCGGACCGCCCGGCGGTCGCGCCGCGACCCCGCCTCGTGATGCTGTCCCGCATCGTCGAACACAAGAACCCGCACCTGCTGGTCGAGGCACTCCACGGGCTCCGGCACCGGGATTGGGACCTGTCGATCTACGGCGACGGCCCCGACCGGGAGCGCCTGGAGGCACTCACCCCCGACGACCTCCGGGACCGCGTGCACTGGCGCGGCTGGTCGCCGGGACCGGATCACGCGCTCGCCGATTGCGACCTGTTGTGCGTGCCCAGCCGGTCCGAGGCGTTCCCCCTGGTGATCCTCGAGGCGATGGCCCGCAGGGTGCCCGTGGTGGCGTCGTCGGTGTGCGCGGTTCCCGACATGCTCGACGGTGGGCGGGCCGGCGCCCTGGTGGACGACATCTCCGTCGCGGGGTGGACGGCCGCGCTCGACGACCTCCTCCCCCGCCCGGAGACCTGGCGGGAGATGGGCGAACACGGCTTCGCGCGGATGCGGGAGCGGTACACGATCGAGGCGATGGCCGACGCGTACGAGCGCGCCTTCGACGGGATCGCCGAATGACCGGCCGGCTCCTGTGGTTGTCGCCGTGGATGCGGCCGTTGGCGCGGGTGTACTGCGAGGGCCTGCGGGAGCGGGGCTGGGAGGTCGTTCTGGTGACCTCCGATCAGCATCCCGAGTCGGACGGGGCCCGCCCCCGCCCGTACGAATGGGTGCTGGACCCGCGGCCGAAGACCCCGTCGACCTGGCCGCAGTACGCGACCGCCCTGCGCCGGGCCCGGGGGTTCGCGGCCGATGTCGTGGTCACCGAGCTCGTCCGCGATCCCCGCTGGATCGCCCTCGCCGGGCGCGCCCCGCGGGTGCGGCTCGTGCACGACGACCGCCCGCACGGCGCCGACGAGCACCTGCCCGGCTGGGAACGCGCACTGTTCGGCCGGTGGGGCCGATCGGCCGCGGCGACACTCGCGTTCAGCGAGTACGTCGCCGACGCGATCGGCGCGGACGCGCACGTACCGCTCACCAGCGACCTCGACCCGGCCCGCGTCCCCGCGCTCGTGCCCGCGGAGGACAGGCGGGACTTCGTGGCCGTCGGGCGGCTCAACACCTACAAGAACCTCGATGTGACGCTGGCGGCGTGGGACCGGCACGTCTCGGGGCCGGGCTGGCGCGGTGACGAGCTGGTCCTGATCGGCGACGGGGACGGGCCCGCGGACCTCGCGCCGCACGTGCGCTGGGAGCGGGGCCCGTACTCCTACGCCGACGTGCTCGGCCCGATGTCCGCCGCCAAGGGGTCGATCGCCCACTACCGGCGTGCCACGCAGAGCGGCGTCCAGGTGCTCGCGATGCAGCTGGGCGTCACGCCGATCGTCTCGCTCGAGGGTGCGCTACCCGAGTTCCAGCCGATGGGCGAGCCCGGCATCCCCGCCGACGACGTGGCCGGGCTCGCGCGGGCGCTCGACGACCTCGCCGACCCCGCGGCCGCGGCGCGGCGCGGCGCGGCCGCGCGCGAGCACTACCTCGCGAACTACGCCGTCGACGTGTCTGCGGGCCGGCTGGACGCGCTGCTGCGCGGCGTCATCGACGCGCGAGGCCGATCCACAGCTCGCTGAGCCGGTCGTACCAGCGGGAGACGGCGAAGTCCTCGGACCGGCGGCGCGCCGCCTCGGCCAGCTCCGCCGCGCGGGCCCGGTCGTGGACCAGCCCCGTGAGCGCGGCCGCGATGGCCGGCGCGTCCCCCGGCTCGACGAGCAGGCCGTCGACCCCGTCGGTGATCGCCTCCGGGATGCCGCCGATCGGCGTGCTGATCGGCACCAGCCCCGCCCCCATCGCCTCGAGCAGGGCCATCGGCAGCCCCTCGTCGTAGCTGGGCAGCGTGAAGACATCGGCACGGGCCAACAACCGATCGCGCTCGGCGGCGTCCACCCAGTCGCGCACCGTCACCGCACCGTCCAGCCCCGCGGTGCGCACCGCCGCCCGGACCTCGTCCACCTCGCCGTCGCCCGCCAGCGTCAGGTGCACCCGGCCGGCCACATCGGCCGGCAACCCGGCGACGGCCCGGACCAGGTCGTAACTCCCCTTGCGGTGTCCCAGGCGGCCCAGCGCCACCACCTCGACCACGTCCCCTGGGCGGTCGTCCGCGCCGGACACGGCGTCCGGGAGGACGACGGGGTTGTACAGCACCTCGACGACGCCCTCCGGCAACCCGAGCGCGGCGCGGTACTCGGCGGCGAGACCGGCACCGAGCACGAGCCAACGATCCGCGGGCAGCGCCACCCGGACCAGCCGGCGGACGGGCGCGGGCAGCCGCCCCATCCAGCCCCCGAAGTCGAAGCTGTGGCCGTGGATCACCGCCGGCACCCCGCGCAGTCGCGCGGCCCACAACGCGGGAGACTTCCGGATCACGCTGCCGCCGTGCGACAGATGCACGTGCAGCACGTCGACCCGACCCGCGAGCACCAGCCACACCGCGGTCGCCATGCCCGTCAAACCCACCCGAAGACGCTCAACGGTGCCGGCGTCGACGTACGTGGGCACGACCCGGATCCGCAGCCGCGTATCCGGGTGGTCACGCATGTGTCCGATCACGGTGGCCATGCCACCACGACTGCGGGAACCGGGGGGCGCGGGGCCGATCACGAGGACACGATGCGGTGCGGTCACCGGTACAGAGTAACCAATATCGATTACACTTCCGTCACATGATTGCGAACCGGCCCCGCGCCGACTGGGCCGTCCTCACCGGGGCCCGGGGGCGCATCGCGGTCCGGCGCGCACGGCGGACGGCGCGCGAACTCCGCGCGTTCCGCCGGTCCCCCACCGTGCCGTCCGTCGCGGGCGCCGTCGCGCTCCCCTCCGCCGAGGTGCGCACCGCGGCGCAAGCCGCCGGGTTCGGCCGGTTCACGACCCGGAGGTCGCTGCTCGACGGGACGCTCAGCGCCTACGCCCTTCCCGGGCCGGCGCACGCGCAGGACGTCCTGCTCTGCAGGATCGACACCGGCACGGCGACCGCGGAGCTGACGGTGACGGCCGCGCCGTCGGTCCGGAACGGTTCCGCCGTCACCGCGCTCGCGGCAGGTCTCCTGGCCGCGCACGAGGACCTGCGACGGGTGTCCCTGCCCCTTCACGCCTCCGCGCCCGCCTGCGCCGAGCTCCTGGCCGGGGGCTTCGTCGACGAGGGGTGGACGCCCCCTCCCGTCGGCGGGCCGCGGGCGCGCCCGCCGGTTCGGCGCGACGACGCTGCCGATCCCGGTTGGCACATGTTCACGCTGTTCGCCCCGGAGCCCGCCGACGTCCACCCGGATACGCCTCCGATTCGCTATCGTTGAGATCGTGCGAGTACTGGTCACCGGCGGCGCCGGCTTCATCGGCGCGAACTTCGTCCACCAGTCCCTGGCCGAGTGCCCCGGCGTCCGGATCACCGTGCTCGATGCGCTCACCTACGCGGGCAACCGGTCATCGCTCGCGAGCGTCGCGGACCGGATCGATTTCGTGCACGGCGACATCTGCGACGAGGAGCTGGTCGACCGCCTCGTCGCCGCGTGCGATCTGGTCGTGCACTTCGCCGCCGAATCGCACAACGACAACTCGCTGGAGCAGCCCCGGCCGTTCGTGCAGACCAACGTCGTGGGCACGTTCACCCTGCTGGAGGCCGTGCGCAAGCACGGCGTGCGGTACCACCACGTGTCCACCGACGAGGTCTACGGCGACCTCGAGCTCGACGATCCGGAACGGTTCACCGAGTCCACGCCGTACAACCCCTCGAGCCCCTACTCGTCCACCAAGGCGTCGAGCGACCTGCTGGTCCGGGCCTGGGTGCGGTCGTTCGGCGTCGCCGCCACGATCTCGAACTGCTCCAACAACTACGGTCCCTACCAGCACGTCGAGAAGTTCATCCCCCGGCAGATCACGAACCTCATCGACGGCGTGCGCCCGCGCCTCTACGGGGCCGGCCGCAACGTGCGGGACTGGATCCACGTCGACGACCACAACCGCGCCGTCTGGGCGGTCGTGGACCGGGGCACGATCGGCGAGACCTACCTGATCGGGGCCGACGGCGAGGTGGACAACCGCACCGTCGTCGAGACGATCCTGCGCGAGTTCGGGCGCACCCCCGACGATTTCGATTTCGTCACCGACCGCCCCGGCCACGACCTGCGGTACGCGATCGACTCCACGCGCCTCCGCGAGGAGCTGGGCTGGGAGCCGCGCTACCGCGACTTCGGCGAGGGGCTCGCCGAGACCGTCGCCTGGTACCGGGCCAACGAGGCGTGGTGGCGGCCGTTCAAGGGAGCGACCGAAACGGGCTACCGCGCGAGCGGCGAGGCCGTCCGGACGCCGCAGGGCTGACGCCGGAACCCGCTGCCGCTCCGGGCCGTCCGGGAACGGGAGGTCAGTGCGCCGGGGCCGGCCCGGTCCCGAACGCCGCCCGCAGCGTGGGCGCCGCGGCGTCCTTCCCGGAGCGCACGTACTCGAGCGGCGCACCGTCGCGCCCGGTGGATGGCCAGGCGATGCCGAGCTCCGGGTCGAGGGCGTCGAGGTCGTGATCGAGCTCCGGGCTGTACTCGAGCGAACACAGGTACATCACCGTCGACTGGTCCTCCAGCGACAGGATGGCGTGCCCCAGCCCCGCCGGCAGGTGCACGACGCGCCGGTCCACATCGTCGAGCAGGACGTGATCCCAATGCCCGAACGTGGGCGAGCCGGGCCGCAGGTCCACCACCACGTCGAGGAACGCGCCGCGCACGCACGTCACGTACTTCGCCTGGCCGGGCGGGTCATCGGTGTAGTGGATGCCGCGCAGCACCCCGGCGGCCGACACCGAGCAGTTCGCCTGCAGGAGCGTCAGCGGCGCGCCGACCACGGCCTCGAACTCCGACGCCTTGAACCACTCCAGGAAGCGCCCCCGGTCGTCGCCGAACTGCTGCGGCGTGAACTCCCACGCCCCCGGGACGGACAACTGCCGTGCCTTCATCGTCATCGGTTCCGCTCGCTCTCCAGAAGGCTCAACAGGTACGCACCGTATCCCGATTTCACGAGCGGCTCGGCGCGCGCACGCAATTCGTCGTCGGTGAGGAAACCGCGGCGCCACGCGACCTCCTCCGGGACGCCGATGCGCAGTCCCTGGCGTTGCTCGATCGTGCGGACGTAGGTCCCGGCGTCCAGCAGGGAGTCGACGGTGCCGGTGTCGAGCCACGCCGTTCCCCGCGGGAGCACGTGCACCTGCAGGCGCCCCTGTTCGAGGTAGGTGCGGTTGATGTCGGTGATCTCCAGTTCGCCGCGCGCCGACGGGCGCAGTCCGGCGGCGATGTCCAGCACGTCGTTGTCGTAGAAGTACAGGCCGGGGACCGCGTAGTTCGACCGCGGACGCTCGGGCTTCTCCACCAGGGACAGCGCCGTGCCGGCCTCGTCGAACTCGATGACGCCGTACCGCTCGGGGTCGCTGACCCGGTAGGCGAAGACGGCGCCGCCGTCGAGGTCGCCGAACCGCGCCAGCTGCGTCCCGAGACCGGGGCCGTAGAAGATGTTGTCGCCCAACACCAGTGCCGCCGAGTCGTCGCCCACGTGCTCGCGGCCGATGATGAAGGCGCTGGCCAGACCGTCGGGTTCGGGTTGCACCGCGTAGCTGATCGACACTCCGAACTGGGAGCCGTCGCCCAGCAGGCGGGTGAAGGCCTCGCTGTCGTGGGGTGTCGTGATCACCAGCACGTCCGAGATCCCCGCGAGGATCAGCGTCGAGAGCGGGTAGTAGATCATCGGCTTGTCGTAGACCGGGACCAGCTGCTTGCTCACGCCCAGGGTGATCGGATGCAGACGGGATCCGGTGCCGCCCGCCAGGATTATTCCGCGCACTCGCCTATCCTTCCTCGGTCCGCCCGCGACCGCCGCGCACGTCGTCCGCGACCAGGTCATCTATGCGGGCCAGGTACTCGTCCATCGTGCCGCCGCGCGCACGGGCCGCGGTCCGCAGCGCATCGCGCCGCGGCGGGTCCGCCAGGAGACGATCTATCGCAGCTCGCAGTGCCGCCGCATCGCCGGGCGGCACCAGTTCGGCGCACGAGGCATCGAGGTATCCGTGCAGCCCCGAGACATCGCTCGCCACGATCGGCACCCCCGCCTGGGTCGCGTTCATCACCCGGATCTGGCCGATGCTGGCGCCGGTCTCCGGCACGGGGATCACGTACACGGTCGCGGCGTCCACGATCGCCTGGTGTTCGTCGGCGGGAACGTCGTGCCGCACCACGACGCCCGCGGCGGCGAGCCGGCGGACCAGCGACAGGTCCTCGCCGGTGCACACCACCCGGACGTCCCAATCTGCACCGTCCGCCGCGGCGAAGAAGGTCTCCCAGTCCGTCCGCCGGCCCGTGGCGACCACGATCCGGCCGTCGTTCCGCGCGGCGAGCGGCGTGTCGTCGAAGCGACCGGGCCACTGCACCACGCGGAACCGGTCGGCCGGCACCCGCTGGACCGCGGCGAACCGCTCCACCTCGGCGGCGGTGAGTACCTGCGCGCGCAGCAGCGCGCGGCGGAGGAGTACCCGCCGCAACAGATGGAATCGCACGCGGGCGAGGCGGCCCGGCCCCTCCGGCGGGTGCACGATGTACTCGAGCAGCACGAGCCGGCGCCGGCCGATCAGTCCGTAGAGGATCAGGCAGACCGTCGCGCCGGGACTCGGGTTCGTGGTCACCACCGCGTCGGCGCGCAGCCCGACCGCCGCGAGCGCGAGCCCGCGAACGGTGCCGTTGCGCGCGGCCAGCCACCGGATCCGGGGCGGTAGCGCGCCGTCGAGCCGGGTGGCGCCGGAGATGGACGGCGCGTACCACGAGTCGGCGACGATCGTGCGGGGCCGGCTCACGCTCCGCCCCCGAGCCGCCGCGGTTCGGCCCGCCGCCGCAGGGCGGGCGCCACGGGGCGCCCGTGCAGCAGCCCGTCGACGGTACCCGCCGCGATCGCCCGTGCGTACACCTCGAGCGCCTCGGCCGTCGCGGCGACCGTCTCGGCCACGTCGGTGTCCGTGTGCGCCGCCGAGATCACGAACGACTGCCCGAGGACTCCCCGCTCGAGCAACTCCTGCAGCAGCAGGGTGCGGTAGGCCTGGGAGGGAGCACCGTCGGGTCCGCGCGTCACGAACACCTCGCACGAGGGCCTGCCGGCCACCAGCACGTGGTCGGCGACGCCCGCGGCCCGCGCGGCGGCGTTCACGCCGTCGGACAGGTCGCGCCCGGCGGCCTCCATCCGGCCGACGGGGTCGCCCTCGCGGTAGGCACGCACCACCGCCCGGAACGCGCTCAGGGACGCCGTCTCCGGACCGTGGGTCGTGGACAGCAGGAAGGCGCGGTCCCGGTCGGTGTTGAGGCCGCCGAGTTCCATGTACTCGCGCCGCCCCGCCAGCGCTGCCAGCGGGAAGCCGTTCGCCATCGCCTTTCCCCAGCACGACAGGTCCGGGGTCACGCCGTACACGGACTGCGCGCCACGCTCGGACCACCGGAATCCCGTGATCATCTCGTCGAAGACGAGGAGCGCGCCGTGCTCGTCGCACAGTGCGCGCACGGACTGCAGGAATCCCGGCTCCGGTTCGGCCATCGCGGTGGCGGCCTCGAGGAAGACGGCGGCGATGCGGCCCGGATGGGCGGCGAACACCTCGGCCAACGACTCCGGGTCGTTGTAGCGGAAACGCACAGTCGCCGCACGGATCCCGTCCGGGATGCCCGCGGACATCTCGGTGGTGCCGATGAACCAGTCGTCCACGGAGAAGAACGGCTGGTCGCAGACCGCGACCAGGTCGCGCCCGGTCGCGGCGCGGGCCAGGCGCACGGCCGCCGTGGTCGCGTCGGAGCCGTTCTTGGCGAACTTGACCATGTCCGCCGTCGGGACGAGCTCCAGGAAGTCCTCGACGGCCGCGAGCTCCAGCTCGGTGGGCCGGGTGAAGTTGACCCCGTCCCGGATGGCCTCCGCGACCGCGTCGACCACGGGGCGGTAGCCGTGGCCGAGGGTCACGGACCGCAGGCCCATGCCGTACTCGATGTACTCGTTCCCGTCGACGTCCCACACCCTGGCGCCCGCACCGCGCGCCAGGACGGGTGTCAGATGCTCCGGGTACTGGTCGGATCCCCGGGCGTAGGTGTGTGCCCCGCCGGGCACCGTCTCGTGCAGCCGCGCCTGCAGGCGCGCCGAGCGGCTCAGGTCGCGACGATCGCTCACGCGGACGTCCTCTCGGGTCGCGGGTCACAGGTCAGCCGGTGCGCCAGTTCGGGATACCGCCCCGCGACCTCGGCCCGCAGGTCCGGCACCGTGAGGAAGACGGTATCCGGCCGGGCGGCGATCAGCTCGTCGGGCGAGATGATCGGGATGTCGGTCCCGGGCATGCGCCGGCCCTGTTTGGCGGGTGAGGCGTCCGCGACGCCGGCCACCGTCGAGCGGTCCACGCCGGCGAGGGCGAACAGCGCGACCGCGCGGGAGGCGGCGCCGTAGGCGTACGCCCGGCGTCCGGCCGCGGCGTGCTCGCGCGCCCACGCGCGCAGGTCGCGCACCTGTTCGGCGCACGCGCGGCCGAGCCCGGACACCGCGTCCGGCGTGGTGATCCCCGAGGCCGCCTCGGCGGCCAGGATGAGCCGCAGCGCGGGGTCCGTGACCGGCTGCGTCCCGTCCCCGTGCTCGGCCGCCACCAGCACCGTGCCGCCGTACAGATCGAACTCCCACGCGGTGCGCAGGCGCATACCCGTGCCGGCCAGCAGCCGCCGGACCGATGTCAACGAGTAGTACGCGAAGTGGCCGTGCCGCAGCGCGTTCCATTGCCGTCCGGCCACGATCGCGGTCAAGGAGTGGAACTGCAGGAGGAGCACTCCGTCGGGCGCGGTGGCGGCGGCCCGCCGGGCGAACGCCGCCCGCTGATCGGGCTCGTGCATGATGCCGAAGCAGTCCAGGACCACATCGGCCGGAAGGGTGGACTCGGCGAAGCCGCGCTCGCCGAGCAGCGGCAGCCACGTGCCGCCGTGGGGACTGCCGAACTCCCGCACCGTCGTCCCCGAGAGGTAGCCCGCGGCCGCGACCCGGGCGACGGCGTCCGCGGCCTGCTCGCGCAATGCCGCCGGCTCCACGCCGCGCGGCTCCTCGGTGACCGTGTCGTCGTCGGCGAGCTGCGCGAGCCCGCACGACGGACACAGGTCCATCGCCAGGGGGTGCGCCGACTCCGCCGCCGAGATCGGCTCGTCCACCGGCGGGAAGTGATCCGCGGCCGGCACCGCACCGACGTCGAGGACGCGGTGGCCGCCGTGTTCGCCGCAACCCCGGCACCCGCTCATGGCACGATCACCCCGTGCGCATCGAGTACACAGACCTGGACGACGTCGTCCTGTTCGTCCCGCAGCCGCACCACGACGACCGCGGGCTCTTCACCCGGACCTTCGACGCCGACGTCTTCGACCGGCACCTCGGCCGGCCCGCGGCCGCGGCGTTCGTGCAGGACTCGCAGTCCCGCTCGCGCCGCGGCGTGGTCCGCGGGATGCACGGCCGGGCCGGGCGCGGCGAGGCGAAGCTCGTGCGCTGCGCGCAGGGCGCGATCCACGACGTGCTGGTGGACATCCGCCCGGAGTCCGCGACGTTCGGGCGCCGGCAGGCCTTCCTGCTCGACGGTGCGGACTTCCACCATCTCTACGTGCCCCCGGGGTTCCTGCACGGCTTCTAGGCGCTGACGGAGACCGCCGACGTCTGCTACCGGATCGACCGGCCGCACGATCCGTCGGAGGACCTGGCGGTGGCCTACGACGACCCCGAGCTCGGCATCGCCTGGCCGGAGCCGGTGACCGCGGTCTCGGCGCGGGACGCCGCCGCACCCGGCTGGGCGGACCTGCTGGCCCGCCTGACCTGAGCGGCGGGCGGATCGGGGAGCGGACATCGTCAGGTCCAGCGCATCGACGGGTCGAGCGCGCCGTCGGCGCGCAGGTGCTCGAGGTGCGCGAGGCGGGTGAACCGCTCGAAGAAGGCCTCCGACGTGAGGCCGCGCGCGGTGTACTCGCGGTACAGCTCGGCGGCACCGTCGGGGATCGACCATTCCGCCTCGAACCCGAGCCCCTCACGCGCGCGGCTGAAGTCGACCCGGTAGGAGCGCGGGTCCGCCCCCGCCTCGCCGGTGATGTTGAGCGTCGAGCCGGGGACGGCCGCCACGACCGACTCGGCGATCTCCGCGACGGTGAGGTTGTTGCGCTCGGTGCCGATGTTGTAGGCCCGGCAGGAGATGTTCTCGACGGGCGCGGTCAGGCACACCGCGAACGCGCGCGCGATGTCCTGGGCGTGCACCAGGGGCCGCCATGGCGTCCCGTCCGAGAGCACCTTGACCTCCCCGGTCAGCACCGCGTAGCCCACCAGGTTGTTCAGCACGATGTCGGCGCGCAACCGCGGGGAGAAGCCGAAGGCGGTGGCGTTGCGCAGGAAGACCGGCGCGAAGCCGGAATCGGCGAGCGCCGCGGCGTCGTCCTCGACCCGGACCTTGCTCTCCGCGTAGGGCGTCAGGGGGCGCAGCGGGGCGTCCTCGTCGACGAGTCCGTCGCCGGCGGCGCCGTACACCGAGCACGTGGAGGCGTACAGGAACCGGGACACGCCCGCCTCCTTGGCCAGGCGCGCCAGCCGGGTGGAGGCGTGGTGGTTGATGTCGTAGGTGATCTCCGGCGCGAGGGCGCCCAGCGGGTCGTTCGACAGCGCGGCCAGGTGGATCACCGCGTCGAAGCCCGCCAACTGCGCCACGGTCAGGTCGCGCAGGTCGACGGCGATCGTGGGGGTGTCGTCGGCGAGTCCGCCGAGAACGCAGTCCGCGAAGTAGCCGGTGTCGAGGCCGACCACGTCGTGCCCCTCCGCCCGCAGGATCGGGACCAAGACGGTGCCCAGGTACCCCTGGTGGCCGGTGACGAGAACTCTCATGACGGGGAACCTCCGAAGTCGATCGCCGCCTTCTCGATGAGGAAGGCCTCGGCGTGGGTGGAGCGGCACTGGACGCCGCGCAGGCGCGAGAGTCCCGCGAAGGACTGCTCGTCGAACCAGTCGTGTTCGACCTGGGACGGGTAGTGCCGGTGCAGCAGGCGGACCTTCTCCGCAGCGACCTCGTCCGTGATCGGGTGGAACAGCGTGGGCCGGGGGGTGTCGGTCTCCCACTTGAGGATCTCGTACCCCAGGATCAGGTGGTCCCGGAACTCGGTGGGCGCCAACTCGGCGAGCAGCCGGTGGTCCTGGTGCGCGTCGGCCCGGTGCGGTGCGAAGACCAAGTCGGGTGCGCTGTCGCGACGGAAGGCCGCGAGCGCGTCCTTGAGCCGGTCCCAGTGGGCGGGAGCGCGGCCGTCGGGCAGGTCGAGCACCGTCACGGCGACGTCCGCGCCGGGCGCGAAGGCCGCGAGGGCGGCGCGCTCCTCGGCCTCGCGTGCGGTGCCCGCGCCGCTGCCGACGAAGGCACGGACCCGCAGGCCCGGCCGGGACCGCGCCAGCGTGAGCAGCGTGCCGCCCATACCGATGGCGATGTCGTCGCAGTGCGCGCCGAGTACCGCGATCACCCGGATCGGTTGCGCGGCGAGTGCGATCACCGCGCGTGATCCCAGAGCATCCAGGGACGGTCGCCGCGCCCGTAGCCGGCGTCCAACTCGGCGCGCTCCTTGAAGGTGTCGGCGGGCTTCCAGAAGCCGTTGTGCTTGTAGCCGATCAGGCGGCGCTCCCGGGCGAGGGCGCCGCACGCGTCCTCCACCAGGTCGCCCCCTTCGGGCAGCACGTCGAAGACCTCCTGGGTCAACACGAAGTAGCCGCCGTTCTCCCAGATCGGGAACTTGGAGACGGGCGTGATCCCGGTGACGAGCGCGGACTCGTCCACGTCCACGCAATGGAATGACGACTGCGGCGGGACCAGCAGCATCGACGCCGCGGCGCCGCTCTCGCGCACGCGCTCGACGATGCGGTCCATCGGCGCGTCGCTCAGCACGTCGGCGTAGTTGGCGAGGAAGTACTCGTCGCCGCCCAGGTGCGCACGCACGCGCCGCAGCCGCTCACCGATGGCCGATTCGAGGCCGGTGTCGACGAAGGTGATCGTCCAGTCGCTCATGTCGGACTGGAGCAGCTCCACGTCGCCACCGCGGATCACGAAGTCGTTCGACGCGGTCTCGCGGTAGTTGAGGAAGTAGTCCTTGATGTGGCTCGCCCCGTAGCCCAGGCACAGGATGAAGTCCTTGTGCCCGAAGTGGGCGTAGTACCGCATCACGTGCCAGATCAGCGGACGCGGACCCACCATCTGCATCGGCTTCGGCACCATGTCGTCCGGGCTGTTGCGCATCCGCATCCCGTAGCCGCCGCAGAAGAGAACGACCTTCATGATTGACTCGCTTTCGTCGGTACGGCATCGGAGACGTGCAGTTCCGGCAGCGGGATCACCAGCTCCGCGCCCCAGTCCGCGATGTGCGCCAGCTGCGCGGAGATCTCGTCCGCCAGGTTCCACGGCAGTACGACGACCACGTCCGGACGGTCCTCGTCGATCCGCTCCGGAGCGTGGATCGGGATCCGCGTCCCCGGGGTGAACCTGCCGTGCTTGTACGGGTTGCGGTCCACGGTGTACTCGAGCAGGTCGGCCCGGATCCCGCAGAAGGTCAGCAGGGTGTTGCCCTTGCCCGGCGCGCCGTAGCCGACGATGCGCTTCCCCTCGGACTTGCGGTCCAAGAGGTACCGCAGCAGGTCGTGCTTGACCCGTTCGGTCCGCGGGCGCAGCGCGAGGTAGCCGTCGAGTGCGTGCAGCCCGGCCCGCTCCTCGAGGTCGAGCACGTCGGCGACCCGAGGATCGGGCTCGCCCGCGGCGGCCTCTGGCCGGGCCCAGAGCCGGATAGAGCCGCCGTGGGTGGGGATCAGCTCGACGTCCACGACCGCGAGCCCGGCCGTGGCCAGCGCGCGCTGCGCCGAGAGCACGGTGTAGTACTGGAAGTGCTCGTGGTAGATGGTGTCGAACTGCCCCAGCTCGACCAGGTTCAGCGCGTGGTGCACCTCGATGCTCAGCCAGCCGTCGTCCGCGAGGAGGGCACGCAGCGACCGGGTGAACCCGAGCAGGTCGGGGATGTGGGCGTAGACGTTGTTGGCGACTACCAGGTCGGCTGGGCCGTGCTCGGCGCGAACGGCCTGCGCGGTCCCCTCGTCGAGGAAGGCGGTGTGGGTGGGCACACCGCGCTCGCGGGCCGCGGCGCCCACGTTCTGCGAGGGCTCGATCCCGACGCAGGGGATCCCGGCGGCCACGACGTGCTGAAGCAGGTATCCGTCGTTGCTGGCCACCTCGACGACGAGACTGTCGGATCCCAGGTCCAGCCCCAGCCGGTCGCGGGCGGCGTCGACGAACCGTTTCGCGTGCGCCACCCAGCTGTCCGAGTACGACGAGTAGTACGCGTACTCGGTGAACGTCTCCTCCGGCAGGATCAGCGCGGGTATCTGCAGGAGCAGACACTCCTCGCATACCCGCAGGTGGAGGGGGTACGTGGGCTCCGGCAAGTCCAGCTCGTCGGCGGTGAGGAACTTCTCGCACGGCGGGGTGGCGCCGAGGTCCAACACGCTGTGCAAGCGGTCCGCTCCGCACAAGCGGCAATTCATCGACACCTGAGACATTCCTCACTCACCGTGGATACACACTTTAACATGACCAATAATCGGCCCGTCATGGCTACTCCGGGCGAGAGCCGCTCGGCATCATGAGTAATATCACAACACGGAAGCCGATGTTCAAGACCCTTGACATCGTCCTCGATCACACCTGATTTCTTCGCGCTACTTCATGACAGTGGGAAGACCGCGACGGCAGGGACAGGCAGCGACGTCGAGAGGTACAGCGGTGACGGATCACCCAGCGGAGGGGGCCGCGTTCGGCTCGGAGCCGGCATCGCTGCGCCTCCACAGGTCCGCCCCGTCCACCGCGGCGTGGGGCGTCGTCGACGCGGTGATCGCGGTGATCGCCACAGCGGCCGGTGCGGTCTGGTCGACCGAACACGGCGGCGGCGTCCTGACCAGCGCGTTCACGGCGGCAACCGCAGCCTTCCTCTGGTTCGTCCTGTTGCAGTGGTCGAAGGCCCTCGCGGTTCCGCTCCTGCGTTCCGGGACGCCGGAACTGCGGCACGTGGTGGTGACGACCTTCGTCGTCTTCGGTGGAGCCGCCATCCTGAACGAATTCGTCCGAGCCCCGATCCTGGACGGCCTGGCCAAGGTCTCGCTGCCGATCGCCCTGATCGCGATCGTGGTCTGCCGACTCGTGCGCGAAAGCTGGCTGCGCGCCTCCGACGGGCGCGCGCGCAACGACACCCCGACCCTCGTCGTCGGCGGCTACTACTCGGTGCGCGCCACCTGCCTCGCGCTCGGGCGTGCGCGGGCGACCGGGGCGCGCATCGTGGGGGCCTGCGTGCCCGAAGAGGTCGGCCGAGCGCACCGGACGATCGACCTCGGCGAGCAGGTCGTGCCGATCGTGGGCACCGACCGGGAGGTCATCGCCGCGGTCACCACCACGGGCGCCACTGTGGTCGCGCTGACCGCGACGGATTCGCTCGGCCCCGGCGATCTGCGGACCCTGATCTGGGAGCTGCAGGAGCTGTCGGTGGAGCTGATCGTCACCCCGGGCGTCGTCGACATCGCCGGGCACCGGATCGCGTACGCGAGCGTGGGCGACATGCCGATGCTGCACATCGCGATGCCCCAGCACGCGCGCGCGGATTCACTCGCGAAGCGGCTGTTCGACATCGTCTTCTCGGCCGCCGCGATCCTCGCGTCCGCCCCCGTCATGATCGCGGCCGCCGTCGCGATCAAGGTCGACAGCAGCGGGCCGGTCTTCTACCGGTCCACCAGGATCGGCGAAGACGACGCGCCCTTCGAGATGATCAAGTTTCGGAGCATGTTCGAGGACGCCGACCAACGCCTCGAGGACCTGCGCGCGGCGAACCAGGGCAGCGGCGCGCTGTTCAAGATGCACGACGATCCGCGCGTCACCCGGGTGGGACGGTTCCTCCGGCGCTACAGCATCGACGAACTCCCCCAGTTCTTCAACGTGCTCCGTGGCGAGATGTCCGTGGTGGGCCCCCGCCCGGCGCTGGGTCGCGAGGTCGACGAATACTCGCCCGTGATGCGCCGGCGGCTGCTGGTGAAACCCGGCATCACCGGGGCGTGGCAGGTGAGCGGCCGCTCCGACCTGAGCTGGAACGAGTCGATCCGGATGGACGTCGGCTACGTCGAGAACTGGTCGCTCGCCCGGGACCTCATGATCGTGGTCCGCACCGTCCGCGCGGTCCTGGCCAGCGACGGCGCGTATTGACACGGACCGGGACGCTACCGTGGTGGCCGTGACCGACGACCGGAGCCGCACCGCGCCGCCATCGCGACCCGAACCGCGCGCTGGGCACTCATCGGGACGGCCCCTGGGCGATGCGGGTTTCGCCGCGCGGGAGCTCGTCGTGACCGTCGTCGGCTGCGCCCTGCTCGGGGTGCTCTCCGGGGCCGTCGGCGGCCTGCCGGAGCGGATGGCCGGAGGACGATAGGTTCCGCGGCAATCGCGGTATGGAGCGGATCAGGCCCGGCAGTCGCCCCGGACGAAGGCTTTGAGCATGCCCACCGCCTGGTAGCTGTACGTCAGCGCCAGTCCGCGAGGTTGAACCGGTACTGCCGCGGCACCGCGCGCATCACGGTGCCGCCGTCGAAGCAGTGCCCGAAGACGTACCTCGCGCGGACCAGGTGGTACCCCCAGCTGACCACGATCACGGAGCACCATCCGTACCGCTCGGCAAGCCGCTGGGCGAAGATCGCCTCGCCGCGGGTCGTGTTGGCTCGAGCGTCTCGCACAGGACGCGGATGCCGCCGGCGTCCCCGGCGCACAGCCGGTCCATCAGCGGGGCGCCGCTGCCGTACGGATCGGACAGGACCACCGTTCCCGCGTAGCCCGCCCGCGCGAGGTCCAATCCGTACTCCTCGCGGCCGTCGTGCTCGGGGGCGAGCACGACGATCGCGTCGACCCGGGTCAGCGGATCTTCGGACGAGCGCCCGTACACCAGCCACCCCGCCGAGAGCACCGTCGCGACCACGACCGTCATCACGGCGGCGAGCCCCCAGACCGACCGCCGGAGCCTCGCTCCCCGCCTCACGCCCACCGGATCGAGAGTACCGCCGGCCCCGACGACCGGCCCCTCCCTGTTCGGGCGTGACGACGCGGCGGCCCAATGATCCGCGTAGGGTGCTCATCACCACGAGCCGCGCACCGCTTTCAGGAGTGACATCCATGGAGATCCTCGTTCCGGGTCCGGAGGCCGACGCCCGCGTGACCGAGCTGCGCGCCGCAGGGTTCGACCTCGTGGACGGCTGGTCCGCCGGAGGCCCGGAACTCACCGCGCTCGCCGCCCTGCCGCAGCCGCCGGCCGGATGCCCCGAAGCCTGGGACCCGGGCGACGAAGAGCGCGTGGAGGAACTGAGCCGCTACGTGGTGTGCAAGTGGCGGCGGACGATCGCCCGCCTGCCCCGGTCCGACGTCTACCACCTGCTCCGGACCGCCCGAAATCGCCACCTCATCTCCGACGCCGACCAGGCCTCGTGGTCGGCGTCGCTGGTCGGGGTCGTGGGGCTCAGTGTCGGCTCGTCGGCCGCGACCGCGTGCCAGCTCACGGGGGTCCGTCGCTTCCGCATCGGCGACGGCGACGAACTCGGGATCACCAATCTCAATCGCATCGTCGACTCCGCTTTCAACGTGGGCACGGCCAAGACCGAGTCACTGCGTCGCCGGCTACTCGAATGCGATCCGTACGCGTCGGTCGACACTTTTCCGCAAGGAATATCCGAATCCGACATCGATTCTTTTCTCTGTGGGGATTCGGGGGACGAACAGCTTTCGGTGCTGATCGAGGAGATCGACGGCATCCACATGAAGGTGGCCCTCCGCCGGCGCGCACGCGAGCTCCGCATTCCGGTGGTGATGGCGACGGATCTCGGTGACGACGTGGTACTCGACGTCGAACGGTTCGACATCGACGAGCACACCCCGATCCTGGGCGACCGTCTGGCGTCGTTCAGTGACGATCAACTGCGCGACCGGGAGCCGAGTACGGCGGTCGCGCTCGCCGGCGCCCTCCTCGCCGACGTCGTCACCCCCCGGATGCTGGAGGTCGCCGGCGAGGTCGGGCGGAGCCTGAGCTCGTGGCCGCAGCTCGGCAGCACCGCCATGCACTCCGGTGCTGTGGCCGCCCACGCCGCCAGGCTGATCTGCACGGGCCACGAGCTCGCCACGGGGCGCTATCTGCTGCGTTCCGAATTCACTACTACACACAACTGACGTGCGAATCGGGTAATCGCCCGAGCGCTTGCACCCCAGCTGAACGCAGTACGTCTTGTCGGTCTGCGATCGCACAGTTCACGACACCACCGCGTGATGCGGTTTTCGTCATTGGAAAGTTCGCGACAGAACTTCTCATCCAATCCTGCGCGTTTACCCTTTGAGCATTCGATCCGATATCGAATACCGCTCTCGGTCAAGAATACGACATGGCGTCGTCACAATTGAAAGGAACACACATGACCATCGATTCTGCCCTCGTCCGCGCGGTCACCGGTCCACCCGCCGCAACGCCTCTTCCCGAGCACGGCGTGGAGTTCGTCGATCGCCGCACCGGCGTGACCTGCATCTTGGACACCCCCGCGCGCCGCCCGGACCTCTGGCGCCAGTACCTCGACGGCGTCGAGCGCGCGTACCGGTCCTGGGGCGTCGAAGAAGCCTTCGATCGGCACGAGGTCGAGACCGGTTCGTCGACGACGCTGTTCTGCGCGATCGTGGACGACCAGACCGGCCGGGTCGTCGCGGGGCACCGGATGCAGGGGACGTACTCGAGCGCGGCCGAATCGCACGCACTCATCGAGTGGGCGGGACAGCCGAGCCTGCACCTCCTCGTCGACGCCATCGACTCGCGGCTCGACGGAGGGCTCATCGAGGTGAAGTCCGCCTACGTCGGGCTCACCGACGAGCGCGCGGGTGGCGTTGCCAACCTCCTGTCCCGCGTGGGCCTGATCGTCATGGCGCTCACCGACGCGCGGTACATGATGGCGACGGCGGCGGAGCACGTGCTCAAGCGGTGGTCCCAGGGCGGCGGCCGGATCGACCGGTCGATCCCCGCTACGCCGTACCCGGGCCCGCAGTACCGCACCCAGGTGATGTTCTGGGATCGGGACCGGTTGCGCGCCGACGCCGAGCCCGGCCTGTGGCCGCTGATGCTGACCGAGTTCCACGAGGCATTTGGATCTAACCTGCAGTCTGCAGGCTAAACAGCACATGCACCCGCGGCCACGTCGACAACCGGCGTTTCAATGACTGCCTAATCGCACCCATTGAACCGGCTGCATGAGGGATGCAATACAGTGTGTGCTTTGGTACGGAGGACTCCAGTGCGAGGCTGTGTATGAGGCCGCGCTGCGCACGGCAGAAGGTGGACCGAAGATGAAGCAGTCACCTGATGTATCCGGTAGACTACCGATGTCCGATTTCACGGGCGGAATCTACTTCGGCTTCGATCTCCGCTCGCTCGGCCTCCTCTTCAGTGTTGGCGGCGCGGTTCCCCTGCCGCTACTGGCACTAGTCGATCCTGGCCTGGTGGTCCCGGGCGCTCTACCTTGGTTGTCCGGGATCTGGTTCTATAGCGTGTTGTCGTTCATCGTCGTGGTCCGGGCGCGACCGGCGGTCAGCGATTGCACGTTCATCGCGCTCAGTTCGGGCGGAATGTTCGGCATCGGGCTGGCCTCATTCCTGGTGGCAGACGCCCCTGCGGCGAGCGTGATACTCTGCCTGAACGCAGCTATACCCGCACTCGCGGCAATGCAGTCACGGGCGGTAGTGGTAGTGGCGTTCCAGGTCGGCGCGCTGTTCTTCATCGTCGCGCACGCTGCTTCGGAGCGGGATGAGCCCGCAGTCGCCCTCGTCCGGTTCGGTGTCGCTACTCTGGCCACCTTATTCCCGACGCTTATCGTTCTCGGATTCCGCCGATCGCTGGAGCACCTCCTCCGGGTTCAGATAGAGCTCGGTCGGATCGATCCCCTCACTGGTGTGTTCAATCGCCGCGGGCTAAGCGATCACGCAGCTCGATTGCTCGCTTCCAACCAGAAAGTTGGTCTCCTGGCGATCGATATCGACAACTTCAAATCCATCAACGACGTCAACGGTCACGCACACGGCGACGAGGTTCTAGTCCGGACCGCCAGCCGCCTCGTAAGCCTCGCCGGGCCGGATGCGGTAACGGCTCGACTCGGTGGCGAAGAGTTCTTGATCGTGACGCCGGTCGATCAGCTCGAGTCGATCGAGCAATTAGCCGAGCAGATCCGTATCGCGATAGCTTGCGACGGCGAGGTCACTGTCAGCATCGGTGCTGTCATGCACCCAACACCGGTTCTTGGCCCGGAGACCCTTACCTGTAGTGCTGACGTTGGCGCAAACAAACCAGTGGCACTCTTTGACGACCTCATCAAATCAGCGGACCGACAGATGTACGCAGCCAAACAAGCAGGCCGCAACCGTGTCGTCGTGGAATATGCGATCGATCAGGCGTGAAAGGATTCTAATAATTCTCACTGGCGCCCACGTTGCATACCTATTGGCGGGTGGTTGGATTCCCAGACCGGATAATCGGTTCGATTAGGTCGTTAGATCATCCCCCATACTACTAATCCAAGTTGGACGCGCATTAGTGAGGTGCCTGGGGTATTCTTGACGTATGGCGAATACAGATCTCGCCCTGACCACCGCCCCTGCTACCGGTGACCTCCTTTACGGGCTCTTCCCATTCAGAGTGCGTTGACCCGGTCGGCGAGCTGACCGGAGTGCAGTAGTGATCGCAGGATGTAGTGCTCGAGTGTCGGCGGTGCGGGTTGTACCAGGCTTCGATCCATTCGAAGATCGCGGAAGCGAGCTGCTCGGTGGTGTCCCAGGTGCGGGTGTCGAGCAGCTCGCGTTGCATTGTCGACCAGAACGATTCCATCATCGTGTTGTCCACCGACGAGGCGACGCGACCCATCGATCCGAGCAGCCCCGCTGAGCGCAGACGATGACCGAAAACCCAAGAGGTATACTGACTTCCACGATCTGAATGCATGATCGTCCCGGCGTCGGGGTTGCGTCGCCAGAGCGCCATCTGCAGGGCGTCGACAACCAGATCGGTGCGCATGTGATCGGCGATGGACCAGCCGACGATCCGCCTCGAATACGTGTCGAGGACGGCGCAGCAGTAGACCTTGCCGCCCGTGCGGGCGGGGTGTTCGGTGATGTCTGTGCACCAGATCTGATCCGGCCGCTCCGCGACGAACCGCCGTTGCAGCAGGTCATCGTGCACCGCCGGGGCCGGCCTGCCGCGTTTCTTGCGGCGAGCTCCGATACCGGCGATGCCGAGCAGCCGCATCAGCCGGGCGACCCGCTTACGGCCGGCTCGCTCACCGCTGCCCAGGCGCAGTTCCGCATGCACCCGCGGCGATCCGTAGCAGCCCCGCGACCCGGTATGGATATCGCGGATCACGTTCGCCAAGTGAGCATCCGATTCATCCCGCACCGAGGCGGGACGATCACGCCACTCGTAATACCCCGACGTGGACACGTTCAGCATCTCGCAGGCCACCGCGACGGGATATCCGTCCGCGGCGAGCTCATGGACCAGCGAGAACCCTATTTTGGGAGGACATTCTCCCGCGCGAAATACGCCGATGCGCGTTTGACACCTACCGAGTCTGCGGCGTGACGTGTTGGCGCACTTGGCGACTGTCAATGGCCATGAAGTTCTCCCCGTAGTCGGCCAGTAGATCTCCCCGCTGGTGGCCACGGGTTCTCCCCGGTGGCGGCCAGTGGTTTTCCCCACCCGTTTCTCTGGTCTGGGTTAGCTGAAGGGGCGCACCCCCTTGCCGGTGGTGGCTTCGGTGAGGCGGAAGGAGTCGCCGTCGGTGACGACGACGTGGGCGTGGTGCAGCAGTCGGTCAACGGTGGCTGTGGCGAGCGTTTTGGGCATGATTTCGTCGAAGCCGGAGGGGTGCAGGTTGCTGGAGACGGCGATCGCGCGGCGTTCGTAGGCGGCGTCGACGAGGCGGTAGAACCCTTCGGCGGCGTCTTCGGAGACCGGGAGCAGGCCGATGTCGTCGACGATGATCAGGTCGGAGCGGATGATCCGGGTGAGCGCTCGGGCGATGGAGTCGTCGGCGCGGTGCCGGCGGACCAGGGCGCCGAGGTCTTCGATGGTGAACCACGAGACGGCGAGCCCGGCTTCGACTGCCGTCTGCCCGAGAGCTTCGGTGAAGTGGGACTTGCCGGTGCCGGAAGGACCGCAGACGCAGAAACATTCACGCCTGCCGACCCACTCCAGGGTGCGCAGCGCATCTTGGGTAGCGCGGGGGATCGAGGACTTCGTTTCGTCCCAGTCGCCGAAGGTTTTGCCGGTGGGGAAACCAGCGCGTTTGCGTCGGGTGTGCAGGTTCGCCCGGTCCCGTCCGGCGGCCTCCTCAGCGAGCAAGACCCGGACGACTTCGGCGGGGTCCCAGCGCTGGGCTTTCGCGGTCGGGATGATGTCGGTCAACGAGCGGCGGATATGCGGCAGCTTGAGGCGTTTGGTCAGGTCGATCGCTTCGGCGAGAGGGTCGCCGTTAGTGCCGGTCACGGTGCGCAGGGGTGTGCTCATCAGGCGTTATCACTTTCATCGTCAGTAGCAGCAGAGATCGCTGGAGTCGGTGTCTGGCCGAAGGTGGACCAGGCGGCGGTGCCCGGTTGCAGGGTGTGGTTCTCACTGCGCCGCACCGGTTCTGCGTGCTCGTGAGCGGCTTGGTAGTCAAGGATCGAGATCAGATCGCGGTCCGAGAAGCGGCCGGTCATCGCCGCCGTTCCCAGCGCCCGGTCCACCGCGGCCGGCGAGTGCAGCTTGGCCAGGTCCACTGCCTCGGCCATCTTCGCCCTGATCCGGCGCACTCCCGCAGCTCCCGCTTCGACCAGCCAGGAATTTGCGCCCGGCCCCAGACTCAGAAACGCCAGCTCGGCGGCAGTGCGGGGCTTCGGCGTCCGATCAGCGGCGTCGCGGTCGGGGCGAGGTGGATAGTGGTCATCGTCGAGGACCGGAGACCCGGGCTGGCCCCGATGGTGCCGGGCCACTTCGACCGCGCCGTCATCGTTGTCGGCGGCGGTCACGATCAACTCATCACCGTGGAAACGTGCCCAAACGCGGGTGTCAATCAGCTTGTGGGGCACCGAATACCGCGCCCCCTCCACCGAGATCGTCGAGTCCCAGTTCACCCGTCGGGTGGTGCCGAACACCGCGGTGAACGGTGTCTTGGGCAGCGGGTGCAACCGGTGCGCCTCCTCCGCGAGCCGTTCAACCGGCCGCCGCCGGGTAGCGCTGTGAACGCGGTCGTTGACATCGGTGCAGAACTGCCGGCATGCCGCCTCGAGCTCACCGAAGGAGTGATACTGCTCGCGCAGATTCACCTCCTTCGGCAGCAGATCAGCTTTCGCGATCCGCACCGTCGCCTCCGACCCGCCTTTCGACTCCGGATCAGCCGGCAAGCACGTGCGCAGCGTCGTCCCGTAATGACGTGCCACCTCCACGATCTCCGGGTTGCGGACCGCGATGGAGGCGACGTGATCGATCGTCACGCTCTTCTCGTTGTCGGTGAGCACGTAAACCGGGACCCCGCCCAGGCGGCGGAACGTCGCATCCAAACACGCCGCGACCGTGGGCAGTGTCTTGTCCCAGATCGGGATCACCACCCGAAACCGCGACCA
Source organism: Tsukamurella strandjordii (assembly GCF_039525985.1). Taxonomy (NCBI): domain Bacteria; kingdom Bacillati; phylum Actinomycetota; class Actinomycetes; order Mycobacteriales; family Tsukamurellaceae; genus Tsukamurella; species Tsukamurella strandjordii. Next base: position 85,080 of record NZ_BAAAII010000003.1, read on the forward strand.
CGCCAACCATGCGCAGAACAGCGTCGTCTTCCGCCCGGAAATTGTTGGCCCGTCACCGAAGTCGTACTGCAACCACAACCCCGGCTCGGTCACCCACGGCCGATACACCCGCCGCCGACCAGCCCGAAACTGCGCTTTCGCCTCCGCCACCGTCCGGCGCGTCGTGCGTTCACCGCCGGTGAACCCGAGCGCGGTAATCCGCTCGTGAACCACATCGGCGCGGACCTTGCCCTGTGAGCGGACCACCAACTCCTCGATCTTCGGCAGAAAGTCCTCGATCGCCCGCGCCCGATGCCGACGGCGGTCCGGCGGCTGCCCAGCAGCGCGCATCTTCACATACCGGGCCACCGTGTGGTGATCACACCCAGCGAGCTCCGCCGCCGCCCGATAACTACCCGTGAGGTCGTACGCCTCCAAAATTTCCATGATCTCCCTGCTCGATTTCACCCACCCAGCGTCGTCGCCGGGCAGCACTCACATCACAGGGGTGGGGAACTATCTGGCCGTCCCCGGGGAGAAATCATGGCCACAAAATGCGCCGTAAATGGCCGCCAGTGGGGAGCTTACGATGACCGCCGACAGCGACCGGCACCTTCGTCGCCAAGTCCGAGAACGTGATCCTGCTCGGCCCGCCCGGAATCGGGAAGACCCACCTCGCCATCGGACTCGGGGTGAAGGCCGCGCAGAACGGCTACTCGGTGCTCTTCGATACGGCGACGAACTGGATCGCACGGCTGACCGCCGCGCATCAGGCCGGCCGCCTCGAGGCCGACCTGAAGAAGATCCGCCGCTACAAGCTGATCATCGTCGACGAGTTGGGCTACATCCCTTTCGACCCGGACGCGGCGAACCTGTTCTTCCAGCTCGTCTCCACGCGTTACGAGCAGGGCTCGATCATGGTCACGAGCAACCTGCCGTTCGGCCGCTGGGGCGAGACCTTCTCCGACGACGTCGTCGCAGCAGCGATGATCGACCGGCTGGTGCACCACGCCGAGGTTCTCACCCTCTCCGGCGACAGCTACCGCACTCGATCCCGCCGCGAGCTCCTCGGCAAGGATCGCGACTAACTACCAGACAGCTGCTCAGTTTTCAGTCGTCGTTTGCTGCTCAGGATTCGCCCGGCGTTGACACATCGGGTCGGTGTAGACCGCCGCGGAGCCGTAGGTGGCCTGTAGGTGGTCTGCGACTTCGATTTGAAGCCGCGAGCGACCAGAATTGGCGATATAGCGAGCCATGCTGGTTGCAGCCTGATCGGCGGTCGCGTTCATGGCTCAGGTGATACACCAGCACTCCGACAAGTCCGGGTGGCGCAGTCAGGTTGGTGCAGCGAAAGAGGGTGGTGGTGCCCCGCGCGCCGGTCGCGGGGGGAGGTTGCGACGGCGCTGCGGGACGCCTGAAGGGCATGGGGGGATGCCCTCGGTGAATTATGCCCGCTGTCGCGTTGGCACCGGGATCGGGTGTACGTGGCGTATCGCGTTGGTGATGCGGGTGTCGAGCTCTGGGCTGGTGCGCACCGTTGGGTCGAACCGGCCGGCTTCGGCGGCGAGGAGTGCATCGAGGGCGCGGGCCCGGAGTTATGCTTCGTTCATACGAATTGGACGCACCAGCTCAGGGATCGGTTCCGTTCTCGGTTGCGTCGTCGAGGATGCGCAGTAGGTCCTCGAGGAGTGCTCCTGCTCGGGTGTCGAGGTCGTCGAGGACGTCATCGACGTGAGCGAGGGCTAGCTGAGCGCCGCGGCGGGCAGCGAGCCCGCGTTCCCAGCTGGTCGGGTCGAGCGGTGCTGGAGGTCCGACGATCGGTGTCGCTGGGATCGGTTCCGTGTGGGCGTGCTGACGTTGCGCGATCCGGCGGTGGGGCGCGGCCCCGTCGGTGAGGTGGGCGCGGAGCAGGTGGGAGACGACGGGAGCACTGAGGTGGAGGCTGGTGTCGAGCGGAGGCGCGCCCCAGCTGTCGAGCGGCGTGAACAGGGGCGCGGTGTCGGGCAGGGCCGGCACCATGGGTGTCGGGTCGCCGCGGAGCGCCACGGCGGCGATGCTCGGGCTGGGGACGTGGTGCTGGAGCGCACGGAGCGCCAGCCACTCCTCGAGGACCGTGGTCGGGGATACGCCGAGGCCGCGGAGCGCGGGATCGGTCGCGAAGGTCTCGCCGTCCGTGGTGACGTGCAGCTGGTCGGTGGTGTCGTCGACGTGGACCTGGCCCGCGGCGGTGCGAGCGATCGCGGTCGGCCGGATGCCGCTAGTGGCGAGGATCAGGAGCAGGGCGTCGCGGCGGACGAACAGGTTGGCCGGCCATCCCTCGATGGCGCGGGCGTCGGCCGCGGTGATGATGTCGGCCGCGATCGCGGTGAGCTGGCGGCGGCGGGCCGCGCGGGAGGAGTCGATGTGCTCGCGCACCGTCTCGGCGAGGCCGGGTGGACGGTGGCCGGCGCGGCGGTGCGCGCCGTTGATCACGGCGACCCGGCGCCGTTGCGTGCGGGGTGCTGCGGGGTTGGCGGCGATGAACCGGGCGAGCACGTCGGGGGACGCGGGAATCGAGTGCTCGTCGACGGCGGCGCACCAGTCGGCCCAGAGCGTCCAGGTGGCTCGATCGCGCACACCGAATCCGTCCACCGCAGGCGTAGTCATAGGCCGAGTTTCGTGACGGAATTGCCTACCAGGGGCGCATTTTCGCGGCGGTAGCGGATCACGGTGGCGACGTTGGTGTGGCCGGTCTGCGCCATCACTTCCTCGAAGGTGGCGCCGTTCCGCAGGGCCTGCGAGACGTGCCCAGAGCGGAGGCTGTGTGCGCCGAGCCGGGCGACGACCGCGGGGTCGACGTCGGCGCGCTGCGCGCGGCGCCGCACGATGGCGTGCACGGACGAGGCGGCCAGGGCCTGGTCGCCCACCAGGCCGTTGCGGCGGATCGACCGGAAGAACGGGCGGCGGGCCGCGACCCAGCAGCCGACGACCGCCTCGGGGTCGCTGCACACGTGCCCAGTCGCCTCCAGCGACGGTGCGGCGGTGAGCACGCGGATGACGCCGCGGCGGCCGTAGCGGTCGCTGGCGGCGACGACCTCGGCCCAGCGCACCGCGGCGCACACCGGGCACCGGAGCGGGTCTTCGGCGCGCGGCGCGGGATGCAGGCGCCCTTCGCCTTCCTGGTCGGTCTTCGACCGCGTCACGGTCACGTGCAGGCCGTCGGCGCGGTGCAGCTGCACGTCCGCTCCGGTGAGCGCGACCAGCTCGGAGCGACGGATGCTGGTCGCCAGGCCGACGAGCAGCAGGGCACTGTCACGGCGCTCGACGACCGCGTCGGCCCACCCGTAGACCTGCTCGCGCGCCGTGGTGACCAGGTCCATGATGTCGTCGGTGAGCAATGGCGCGCGCGGCACGCGCGGTCGTTCCCCCGCGCTGGCGTACTCGCGCTTGATCCCAGAGAGGGTCGCGCGTACCAGCGTGTGCCGGGTCGGAAGGTCGGTGATGCCGGCGCGGCGGTGCCGATCGGCGATCGCGCTGACCCACTTGCTCAGCGTCGACGGCGCGTACGCCCGCTCCCCCGCCTCGGTGAGGGTGTCCCGGGCGACGACGAGGTATGCGGCGATCGTCTCCGGCGCCGCGGGGAGCGCGCGGTAGCCGCTGTCCATGCACCAGTCCTCGAACCGGGTCCACGCGGCGTGGTACGCCCGGCTGGTGCCCGACGCCTGCGCGTGCTCGACGACCTCGGCCATGCGGGCGAGGATCTCCGGCGGCAGCGCGACCAGGCCGTCGTGGTCGATCAGGGTGTCACGTGACGCGAGGTCGCTCGACGGTTCGGTCACCGAGAACCGCCGCCGGGTTCCACCTCGGAGCGGGTGAGCCCGGACGCCGGGCACCGCAGGCGCCCGCGCGGCGCCGGCAGCGGGTGGTCGACGAACACCGGCTCATCCTCCCCGGGCCACACCGTCGTGGCCACGCTGGCGGAGCACCACGGGCACACCGTGGCTGCGTCGCGAGTGCCCACCTGCGCGTTCATGCCTACAGACGCTACCAAATAGGTTGTGACCTGCATAGTGTCTATTTTGTCTGCGGGAATAGAAATTCCCGCGTGCTATCGCATCAAAATACTGGGTAACCAGGAGAGCGGACGCACGGAACCTGGATTCCAGCTGCTGGCCCGGTCGCACTGAACTGGCATTGCGGGCGCGGGCCTGTCCGTGCTCAATACCGCAGGCGCGCAGGTCAGAGTCGTGCGCGCCGCGATCGACGCGTGTGCGAAGAAGGGACCGCCATCCGCAGGGCGGCCTGGTATGGCGCCGAGGGTGCGAAGCTACTGAACGGCCCAGGTCAGGCAGTCAAACATCCGCCCGGCGGCGCGGTGCTGCTACTTCTCGGACGTGATGCCCGACGGCAGCGGGTCCGTGGTGATGTTCTCGAGGAAGGTGGCGATGTCCACGGCCTTGAGCGCGGCGAAGGTCGATCGGGGATCGGCGCCGAACGCGGCCGGCGTGCCCTTGGGCTTGGTGTAGACGACCTCGACGACGCCACGGCTGGTGGAGACGGCGAAGGCCTCGATCCAGTGGTCCTTGGTCGCGATGCTCGTGTGCGTGGTGGTCGGATCGTGCGAGGACGCGCCGGCGCCGCCGCTGCGACTGAGCTCCTTGGGGTCGGCCGCGGGGCAGTTCTCGAGGTAGGCGCGGTAGGCCTGCAGGGCGGAGGAGGCGGCCGCGGTCGACGGGTAGGTCGATACGGACAGGAACGCGGCCCAGCCGCGTGTGTCACCGCTGGCGGTCAGGGGCGCGATGTAGGCCTTGCTGCCGGCGGTCACGCGCGGATCGAGCCGGCCGGCGTCCGGTACACCGTTGGGAGAGCATGCCGAGATCCCGTGCAGAACCTTCGCGGTGTAGGCATGTCCGAAGATCCGCTTGAACTGCGCGGTCTTCGCGAGCGGCAGGTCAGCGACCCTGATCACTCCGGGGTCGGTGATCGTTGTGCCGCTGGGCTCCTGAACCTTGAGCGTAGGTACCGCAGGGTTCGGCTCCGGGGCTGGGGTGGGGGTCGCGACGGCGTGCGCGCTGCTCGCGAGCGTGATCACGACAGCCGCCGCAGCGGCGAGGCTGATGGGGATCTTGGTCATGAACGAGCGGCCGGCGGCCTGTGATGCGTCGTCGTCAGCGATGGGCGCGATGTATGTGGGCACCTCGCAAGTTCAGCACTGCACCCCGCGCCGCTGCCACACTTGTCGCTGCAGGCGAAAGCCGCCCGCGATGCCGCTGTGCGATCGTGACGGACTCCGCGGGCTATCTTGCGGGGATGGGTTCGCCGTGATTCGCATCCCGCACCCACCCGGGGGGCACCGGACGCGCTGGGCTGCCGTCGTCGCTGCTGATGAACCGGCGCGACTTGCCGCCCAGCCATACGGTCACCATTTCGTTCGGAGCGGACCCTGGCCGCACGAAAGTTCGCCCGTCGGGGCCGATACACCGGATCTGCCGCTCGATCTCCTTCAGTGCTTCCTCCGCATCGCGTCGCACCTTCGCGCGCTTGGCCTCCAGCTGAAGACGCGCGGCGAAGTCCAGGCGGGGCGCGTCCATCACCAGTGCCCAGCCGTTATGCGCGGCCACCCAGATCTCGTGATCTCGACACGCCTCACGGATCTTCTCTACCGACAGGGCGGGGTAGAGCTGTCCGGTTGAATCGTCCAGCGCCGGTGAGTGAGTGATCATCGCCGCTACGTCCCAGCCGAATTGGCGATCCTCTTCGAACAGTGCGAGGACAGTTGCCAATGGGACGCCGGGGTGGTCGTGCACGTATGCGTGCAGCCGGTTGATGGTGGAACCGGCAGGTGGCTTCGTCTCCGCGACGATGAACCGGTCGAGCCCGTACCTGGTTAGCAGTTCGTTGCGGAAGCGCACCTGCAACTGGTCCGGTCCGTTGGCGTACCAAGCGTCGATGTCGATCCCACGGACGGCCTGTACACGCTCGAGGTCGAGCTGTAGGAAGCTCGAGATCTGTTCGTCCGGCATGGTGAAACGCCGCCGGCACTCCACGATCGCCAGCGCCTCCGCATCTCGCCGCGCTGCTGTCCATGCGTCCTCGATGAACCGAGCATCCCCTAGCGCCTGGACGGCGGCGATAGTCCCCGGTGTCTCTGCTGCCATGGCCTGATCGTACGGCTCAGTGATGCGAGATCGCCGGGTCCGCGCATCCAAACTTGACCACGATGCAGTGAACGCGCCGCGGGCCACCTTAACCGGCGGAATGTGCCAAGGTCCCCCTCATGACCAATCGCAAATACACCCTGCCCACTCTGACTGCTGTCCTCGTCGGCGCTTTGATCGCCGGATGCGACGGCCCCAACACCGGCGACGCGGCACCGAGCTCCGCCGCACCCTCGGTGCCGGCGGGTGCCACCCTGCACCCCGTCGACGCTCCGCTCTCCGCTCTCACCTCCGTCGGTGAGCATTGCTTCGGCAGCGTCGCTGACGCGCTGGCTGGGCGCCAGCGTGCCAGAGACGACATCGCGGACAGGAACGGCGCATTCGACGCAAAGGAGCGTGACCACGCCGCCAACCCGGCGAATCCGCTCCCCGCGTACGGCGAGCGGCGCCTGAAGCTCGCCGAGAGCACGCCGACCTGCTACAAGGTCACACCGCTGGACAGTACGGCCACGTTCGGCTGGTGACGCCCGGGGGCGCCGGTAGGGCTGCGGTGCCGGTGCCCCCTGCCAGATCGGATCCGGACACGGTGCATTCACCACGTCTGACCGCCTGTTTCGCACTGTAACATTTCCGGCTATGGCGATCGGGCCAGCGGTGATGATCGATCCGGACACATTCTCGATCTGGATCCAGGTCCGCGTGCGCGGCCGCGTGCACTGGCGTTCGCATCGGGGCGAGAGTGCGGAGAAGCCCGGCCCGCGCTGGCTTTCCGTGCGAGGTTGTCGGCGCTGACCTATGCGTGCATCTGCCTGCAGCAGCGCACTCAGATCAGCGCGAGGGCCAGGACAGCCAGCACCGCGATCGACTCGACACGCAGCAGATCAACGGCACGAGAAGCCCACCGGACGCTTCCGGTGTGCACGCTCAGAACAGCCATGCACATCACGACCATCGCGACGCCCGCCAGGCCAGCGACAGACGTCGCCAGCCACGCCGGCCGCTGCACCGCAGCAGAAGCGACGAGCGCTGGCGCGGACCGACTCGCGATCACCGCGACCTCGACGCCGAGTGGTGCCAGGGCAGCGAGCAGAATCACCACGAGGGCACGGAGGAAAGCCCGCGAATCGCCCATGCTGCCCGTCGCGCCGGCAGGCGCCTCCTCGAGCTCGTCCGCTTCGGCGATGTCGAGAACAGCGGTCGGCTCTCCCATCTAGACCGCCTCCGTAGCGAACGCCCGCACGGCCGGCCCGTGACCGGAAGCTGCTGCAGGGAGCGCGAGCGGCGAATCGCCGTTCCACCGGAAGACAGCCTCCGTCGTCTCGATCAGGTCGTCGTCGGCGGCAGGGTCTGGATCGCCGATGTACACCGGGGTCGGCGACGGCCCGGCAGTGTCGGTGAGCACGATCGCCGGCACATCCGCCGCCGCAGGAAGGTCATACCGCTGCCCGACGACGAACCGCCGCCCTTCCGACACCGCGGTCTCGATCACCTCACGTTGCTGCAAGCTCTCGAACGGCAGCCACTCCCCCGTCATCGTCAACAAGGTCAACTCCTGTGCGTGCGGTAGACCAGTGCGGCCGATCGAGACCGTCGCCGCCGCGACCAGGTGAACGGTGTCGTCGGCGGCGCGCAGCTCGAGCTCGTCGGCGAACTTGCTCTCCATTCGCCGCTGCAGGTCTTCGTCGAGAACGACCGGGACGCCCGGCAGATGCTTGAGCGTCAACAAGGTCTGGCCGAACTTGCCCATCTCGAGCTTCTTGACCTCGCCGATCAACACGATCAGCTGGGTCGTCTTTCCCTTCTGCTCGCGTGCGAACCGCCAAGCGTCCTGGCGGCGGGCCGCGATCTGCTGCTTGTGCTCGCTGTCCCACGGCTCGGGAAGCCAAACCCTGTCCCCCAGCGACCCGCTGCGTGTCTGCTTATCCATCGCGGCTCCGCGGACGTGCCAACTGATCGCGCGCCAACTGCGCTTGCCGGCCATCCCGGGCGACCACGACGTGAACTCGGCCTCGTCCCACAGCCAGCACAGCAACGAGCGCAGGCTCAGCTTCGCACCATCGGCGTGCACGACTTTCGATTCCTTCGTCGACGGTGCCGGCGGCCGGCCCCGTCCTGGTCGCCTCGACAGCGAGAAGTCCAGCTTGACGTTGACGGTTCCATCCTCGAGCACACGAATTGCATCGAGGACTCGGCCGATACCAGTGAGAGCCTCCGGCGCAGACCAGGACTGGCAACTCGGATCATGCCCGTCCCCTGATCCAGGCATCCGCTTGAGGATGAACCGTGATCCCACCCGAGCGATGTACAGCTCCGGGCGCTGCCTCGAGCACCCGCAGCGCGGGCGCTCGTGGAACGAATACGCTGCGCCCAGACGAGCTTGCAGTTCATCGTCGCTTGTGCCCTCGTCGAGCCAGACTCCACCGACGAGCACACCTCGTCTCCGCGTGATCGCGCTCATGGCGATCGCCTCCACGTATCCGTGGCGCCATCCGCCGAGCAGCAGCGCAACCACCCCTGCCCCAGAGTCAGCGATACGCTTCGCCCGACTCGGCGGTCGCATTTCCTCGCGCCCACCGCACCGACAATGACCATCGTCCGAGCGCTATCGAACTCCCCGAGCACCGTCACCTGAACTCGTCGACTCGGCTGATCCGACAGCAGAATCCAAGCCGCCTCGAAACGATCCCACTCTTCGGCTGCAAGTCCCGGGACGAGCATCGGATCCTGCATCCAACCCACGACATCTTGATCAGTCCAGAACGTCACTCCCTCGTCGGACTGCCCGACGACACCGAGCCACGGCGACGCGTCCTTGCCGATCCCTGGCAACGTTCGGACCCGCTCGTAGACAGCCCACGGCAACAACGTAGCCAGACGATCCCTTGCAGTGAGATCGTCTGTGACACCGGTCCCCAGCTCAGCGGTCACCAGCAGCTCCAGGGCCGCCCGGGTAGCGCACAGTTCCATTCGGTCCGGACCCGGAAGGTCCCGGCGGCGCGACAGGTGGCACGAACACTGGCGGAAGTGTGATCGCTCCGGGCTCACGTTCCATGCCCCGGGAACAGGGCTCATTCGTCGGATACACGACGCATCGTGAGAGCACCTCGACGTTCCCATCCGCAGGCGCGAGCATGACGGCCGACGCCGGCGACCACGTGACGCCGACCGTCATCTGAACCGCCAAAAGTGCAGGTAATACGAATCGGCGTGCGACTTTCATGCTCGTGCTCCTCGGTGTGGCTGCGACCCTTGCCGAGCGAACTCGGCACTTGGTCGAAGTATCAGACGACCACTGTCGCTGCCGCCACACTTGTTGCGCCGAGCACGAGCGGCGCGCGCTATTCAGATGTATAGCACTGCAATGCACTGCATCGCAGTGCGTTGCAGCAATCTAGAGTCCGTACCGAGTTAGGTACTCGTCGATAGCGTTCTCGACGAGCTGGTTCTTCGACACTCTCCGACCAAGAGCCGCGGGAATCGCGATTGCGCCTGCGTCGAGACGATCCAGGAGAGTTCGCGGGAGCCGGAACGAGGACGGAACCTTCGGCTCGGGCGCCGGCTCGTCCGACGCCGACGCCTGGCCCACCGAGCTGACGAGTCCCGAAGCGGAGACTCGAGGCGGCGTCGGCAAGTCCGGCGGCGCAAAGGCGCTCGAGGACTCTGCAGGTTCTGGACTGCTCAGGGCCTCAGCGGGGTGCGGGTCGTAGTGCTTGGTGACCTTCTTGCGTTCGATCGCCACGGGAACTCCTTCTACTTCGTGCGGATCAGGTCGAGTTCATTGGCCAGATCGGTGAACGCAATCTGGAGAGCGAGTGCACCGTCGCCACGGAAGTTGAAGACGGACTGGCCGGTACCGTGGGCATCGCCCCAGGCGGCGCGCTTCGGTGTGACCGTTCGTGCAACCAGGCCACCGTCAGGAAGGCTCCCGTACGATTCGCGGAGCTCGCTCTCGCGGAAGTCCTGCTCGCCGTTCTTCTCGCGCCGGGTGATGACGATGGCCTTGATCGCCAGCTTGCTATTGACCTGCTTCTGAATGAAGTGGGACGTCTTCACGATGTTCTCGATCCCTCGGACGCTGTCGATCATCGCCTCTGTAGCGAGGATCATTCCGTCCGCGTAGTACAGACCGTTGAGCAGCAGGCGCCCAAGGCTCGGCGGGCAGTCGATCAAGACGGCGTCGTACTCGCTGAGGTCTACGTTCTCGAATGCGGCGCGAAGGCGGAATGGGACGTCCTGTGCGCCATCGGTGTCGCGATTTGCCAAGCCCAGGTCGGCCGGCAGCAGGTCGATGCCCGGCCACGGCGTCGATACCTTGATGTCCAGAGCGGACCCCTCGACGTATTCCGCCAGGAGATCGCCCATCGTCGGCGTGTCTTCACCCACCTCGACACCGAGTCCCGTCGTGATATTTGCCTGTGGATCGAGGTCGATGAGCAGCGCGCGCCCGCCGGCATGTGAGATCGCAGCAGCCAGACCGAGGACGGTCGCAGACTTTCCGACGCCACCCTTCTGGTTCGCGACAGCGTAAACAGGAGGTGAGCTGGTCATATGCTTACCTTTCAGGTTAGTTGCATCGTATCCGATTGCAGTGGAGTCGGATGAAGTGAACTTCAGCGTGTTGCTACGTGTCGCATTGCGTTCCGATGCGGCGCGATACGACGCATCGCATAACAACTCGGTGCAGTGCGGTGGAGTGGAATGCAGTGCCACTCCGTGCAGCCCGTATCACTACGGTACGACACAATAGAGTCGGGTGCAACACTTCTCAGTGTATTGCAGTGCGATGCGGTGCAATGCACTGCGAAGCGGAGCGATGCGTGGCGGTGCGCTGCAGCACACTGCGGTGTAGTCGATAGCGTTGCGTCGTGTGTTCATGCACGTCAATGCGTAGTAGCGCATTCCAGCGGCATGAATAGAGTGAACTGCCGCTACCGCAGTGTAATGCAGTGTATTGCAGTGCAATGCACTAGAACGACGCTTCACCTCTCAGGCCCCCCGGTGCCGACGACCGCCCGGCGCGTGCATGGGGCGGCCCCGTGCGGGCCGCACTCCATGTCTGGGTCGCTGCGCTCCCGCACCCCCAACCCCCTGAAGGGGGCTGCGCGGCGACCGTGGCCGGGCCCGCAGGGTGGCTGGTGACCGTGGCTGGGTGATCGAGCGCGAATTGCGTTGGGGGAGCGCAACGCTTCTCAGCCTACCGTCGTGGGGGCCCGAGCCATCAAGCTCCGGCGCTGATCCGCCCCGCCCGTCCTCTGGTCGCTGCGCTCCCGCTGGCCGTGCGTCTCCGACCGATTTCAACCCGCACTCGCTGCGCTCGCTGAAATCGGCCTCCCGGCGGGCGCCTCCCGCTTGACGGCCCACCCTCACGCCGGTCGACCGAGCCGCGTCAGCGCCCCACCCCGACGGGGCGCCCTACCGAAAGGCCCACCATGACCGCCATCGACCTCGCCCAGTTCACCATCACCGACCACGACAGCCCCGTTATCCGCGCAGCCAAGCAGGGCTGCCTCGACGGCATCGCCCACGCCACCCAGATGCACACCGACGACCCCGCCGGCGGCGCCGCCCGGTTCCCGGCCTTCCTCTTCGAAGCCGCCGAGACCAGCCCCGCCCTCGCCGACCTCGTCGGCCACAACACCACCGTCTACACCGCCGGCTTCACCGCCTGGGGCATGCAGCAGTGGTGGAGCCTCACCGACCCGAGCTAGCACCACGGCCGCCCGGCACCGGCACGAGCCCACCCGGGCCGCCGGTGCCGACGACCGCCCGGCGCGTGCATGGGGCGGCCCCGTGCGGGCCGCACTCCATGTCTGGGTCGCTGCGCTCCCGCACCCCCAACCCCCTGAAGGGGGCTGCGCGGCGACCGTGGCCGGGCCCGCAAGGCGGCTGGTGACCGCGGCCGGGTCCTCGAGCGCGCGTCGCGAAGGGGAGCGCGCGACTCACCCAGCGTGACCGACAGGACCCCGACCGCCGCAAGGCACGCTCACCGCGAGCGCGACGAGCCCTCCAACGCCCGGCGGCTACGCCTTCCTGCCGGGCCCCGGAAAAACTCGCCGCGCCCGCGGTTCACTCTCCGGCCCTGCAGCGCCCACCCCGCCGGTCCCTCTGTGTGCGTCACCCGCCACCCCGGCAGGTCCACCGAAGGGAAACACCATGAGCTGCTGCATCGTTGACATCGAACACATCCGCGTCCTCGTTCAGGCCGGCCTCGACCAGATGGGCGTCCTCGCCTGGCCGGCCGATCAGCACAGCGAGAACATCCCCGGCAGCCCCGAGAACGGGATCCACCCGGGATGGCACGGCCTCATCTACCGCCAGCTCACCGACGCAAGCGCCGGCGCCGTCGGGCAGATGCTCGTCGACGCCAACGCCCGCGGCGTCAACGACCGATACAACGAGGACGAGCTCTACATCTACGACCACGCCCGGCCGACCCGCCGATCACGGAACGCGGTGGAGCTGCTCAAGGCCATCCGCGGCCTGATCTACCAATGCTGCGAGGCTGACGACTGGGAGACCTCCGAGGCCAAGAACTACCTCGACGTCCTCACCGCCAGGCTCATCAACGACCTGCCTGGATACGACGAGGCCGAATGGCTCATCGCCTCCTGACCCGACACGGGGCCACCCACCACGGTGGCCCCGTCGGCGTGCCTACCCCGAACACCGACCCCGAGCCCGATCGCACGCGAACAACGCCTTGGGGAGTGCATGGGGCGGCCCCGTGCGGGCCGCACTCCATGTCTGGGTCGCTGCGCTCCCGCACC
>NZ_BAAAII010000004.1:0-14980 GCF_039525985.1 Tsukamurella strandjordii
GGCGGACTTGTGGGCGGCGTCGGCGGCGGCCTTATCGGCGGCGGCCTTCTGCGCGGCGTCGGCTGCCTTGGACTGGGCATCACGCGCGGCATTCAGCTGATCCGCAGCCGTCTTGGCCGCGGCGGCCTTCTCCGTCGAAGCCTGCTCGGCTGCGGTGCGATCCTTCGTCGCCTGTTCTGCTGCCGCGGCGGCCTTCTGCGCGGCCGTATTGGCGGCAGCGAGGCGATCCTCGGCCTTCTTCACGGCGTCGGCGGACGCCGACTGGTTGGCACGCGCGGCGTCCAACGCCCTGCGCGCCCGGTCCGCTTCGCTCGCAGCCCACTCCGCCGCGATGCGTGCGGCCATCGCGCTCGCGCGCGCCTGCGCCGCGTAGTCGATACCCGGAATGCTCACGGGGGAGCGAAGATCGAAGTAACCGCCGATCCCGAAGCCGAATCCGATACCCGGACCCAGACCGATGCCGAAGCCGATGCCGGCGCCCAGCCGCAGACCGTCGGGCCCGTAGCCCAGGCCCGCGCCCAGACCGAACCCGATACCGACGCCCGGCGCGATGCCGAGGCTGAAACCGGTGCCGAAGCCGTAGGGCAGGGCGGGACCGAATCCCGGCGTGAGACCGAGATTGAACCCGGGAGTGAACCCGTACCCGGGGCCGAAGCCCCCGCCGAAGCCCACGCCCGATCCGAACCCGAAGCCGTTGCCGAGCCCCGCGCCGAAGCCCGCGCCCGCGCCGAAACCGAGCCCGGGGCCGAAGCCGACTCCCGCACCCAGTCCGAAGCCCGGACCGTCCGTCGGCACCCCGATGCCCACCCAGGGGCCCAAACCGATCCGCCCGAAGTCAGGGGCATTGCCGATCACATAGGAGCCGTTGCTGTTGTAGCCGCCGAGTGCGAATCCACAGCTGAGGTCCAGCGGACTGTTCGCACCGCGCGCGCCCAGCCACACGAGCCGCGTGGGGTAGCACGGTGCGGTGGCGGTCCCCGCGGACGCGCGATCGGCCACCGCGGCGGACGGCACCTGCACCGAGAACGGAGACCCCATCCAGCCGGCGCTCGCGGGCGTGAGCGCCACCTGTCGCGTGCTGGAATCGATGAGGTTGTTCTGTGCTGCGGCAACTCCAGCGGAGCCTGAGGTCACCAGGCCCACGACAGTGGTGGTTGCAGCAGCGGCGCGTGCGATCGACGACATGTTTTCTTCAGTCCTTTTGGGCAGGGATGCACAGCGCAGTCGTGCATCGTGCCAAAAGTGTCATTGCAAATAGGCCAACGCGGTACCAAATCAGATTCAATGTCGCGAATTCTTCAAAGTAGGTTTGGGCCACGCGCGACTGCAGATGTAGTCACGAACAGCAGTTCGATGAGCACCTGCTCAGTACGACGCTTGTTCGTTAGCAACAGGTTCGTTCTAGGGCGGCGAGAGCAGCGGCACTCCCGCCGCTTCCGCGGCCTCGCGGTACGCGGCGGCCAGGCTGGACACCGTTTCGTGGGCGTTGAGGCCGCTCGGATTGGGCAGGACCCACACCGCGGTCTCGCCGAGCCCCCGCGCCTGCCTCCCGACCGTGGCCTTCGGCTGGCCGAAGGCCGTTCGGAACGCGGTGACCCCGAGCACCGCCAGGACCCGCGGGGCGACCCGATCGACCCGGGCCAGTAATGCCTCGCCGCCCTCCCGGAGCTCCGTCGTCGTCAGTTCGCTCGCCTTCGCCGTGGCCCGCGGGGCGACATTGGTGATGCCGACACCCGCGGCGATGAGCGCCTCGCGGTCCTCCGCGCGCATGCCCTCGGCGGCGTCGATCACGTGATCGGTGATGCCCGCGGCGTACAGCGCCGGATAGAAGCGGTTGCCGGGACGGGCGAAGTGGGCACCCGTGGCCGCGGTCCACAGCCCCGGATTGATCCCGGCGAACAGCAGCCGACAGTCCGGACCGATCAGATCGGGTACCTCGGTATCGGCGAAGGTCAGCAGCTGCTCGCGCGTGAATCCCATGCAACGGTCCTACCCGCTCGATCGGCCGTGGTCCACTGGGGGACATGACCGTGGACGAACTCCTGGCCCGCCGCGAGATCCACGACGTAGTGCTCCGCTACTGCCGCGGCATCGACCGGCTCGACCTGGACGCGGTGCGCGACTGCTACCACCCGGGCGCCGTCGATCATCACACCGGTTTCACCGGGCCGGTGGAGGAGTACGTGCCCTGGGTGCGTGGTCAGCTCACTTCGCTCGGCGGCACGCACCACCAGATCGGGAACCATCTGTGCGAGCCCTCGGGAGAAACCGCGGTGGTCGAGACCTATTGCACGGCAACGCACTGGTCCACCCCGGGCGCGGAACTCCAGGCCTACTTGACGCTGGGCCTGCGCTACGTGGACCGGTTCGAGCGCCGGGCCGGACGGTGGGCGATCGCCGAGCGTTGGGCCGTCACCGACTGGACACGCTGGGAGAAGGACCTCACCGGACCCCTCGGCGTACCGGAGGCCGGCCCGCCGCCCGGGCGCGGCGGCGACGATCCCATCGACCTGCTCCGCGCTCAGGTACTGGGGCGCGACCGCTCGTAGAGCCGGCGCACCACGTCCTCGATATCGGGCTCGTCCACCGTGAGATCGCGCACCGTCGCCGTGTGCGAGACCGCGGCCAGAACCTCCGGCAGCGCGCCGCTCAACTCCAATCGTTGACGGAGGCCGCCGGCCTCGCTGGCGAGGTGCCGCGCACCGTCGACGTGCAGATCCGGAGTGGGACGGTCCAGGTCCAGCACGAGCACCCGCGCGGCACCCACGGCGTCGACGAGTCCGGGCAGCGTGCCGTCGTAGGCGGTGCGGCCGCGGTCGACCACCACGATCCGGTCGCAGAGGCGCTCCACATCACCCATATCGTGCGTGGTGAGCAGCAGTGTGAGGCCGCGCTCGGCGCGCTCGGTGATGAGGAACTCGCGCAGCCGCTGCTTGCTGAGCACGTCGAGACCGATCGTGGGTTCGTCGAGGATCAGCAGCTCGGGGGAGTGCAGCAGCGCCGCGGCGACCTCCGCACGCATCCGCTGCCCGAGGCTGAGCTGGCGCACCGGCTGATCGAGGAACTCCGCCAGCTCCAGCCGCTCGACGAGCCGGCCGGTGCGGGCCCGCGCCTCGTCGGGCGTGAGCCGGTGGATGGCTGCGAGGATGTCGAACGAGCGGGAGGTGGGCAGGTCCCACCACAGCTGGGAGCGTTGCCCGAAGACCACGCCCACGCGGCGCGCCACCGCGCGGCGCTGGGTGAGCGGATCGAGCCCGACGGTGCGCACCGTGCCGGACGTCGGCACCAGGATGCCCATGAGCATCTTGATCGTGGTCGATTTCCCCGCACCGTTCGCGCCGATGTAGCCCACCGATTCCCCGGGCGCCAGAGCGAGATTCAACCGATCCACGGCCGTGGTCTCCTTCTTCACCCGCCCGTTCCAGCCGCGCCGGACGAAGGTCCGGGTCAGATCGTGCGTCTCGATGATGTTCGGACCGTTCATCCGCCCGCCCCTCGGTAGTGCCGAATACCCTGCCGCCAGAAGAAGGCCGCCACCAGCACCGCCCACAGCGTGGCCAGCGGCAACAGCCACGCCAACCACGGCTGGAAGACGCCCTGGCCGGGCAGCCCCAGCACCACCAGCGTGGGGAGATAGCCGGTGAAGGCCAGCGGCAGCACGAATCCCAGCGTCACCTTCAAGGCCGCGGGCATCACCGGTGCGGGTTGCGCGGCCGCGTACCTGCCGCCGTAGACGAAGGCATTGGTGAACTCGGCGCCGTTGACCAGGACGAACTGCAGCCCGGCGGCGATCACGAAGATGCTCGCGTAGATCACCGGTCCGCACAGCATCGCGAGCACCAGCATGCCGATCGTGGTGGGGCCCCAGTCGATCGGGTTGTGGGTGAGGGCGTACACCAGCGCGAAGACGCTCACCGCGGGCCGGGTGAGTCGGTTGATCCGGATGTCGCTGGTCATGAGCTGTGCCAGGATCGGTTGCGGGCGGAGATAGAAGACGTCCACCGTGCCCTTGCGGATGTACCGGTTCAGCTTGTCCAGATGGCCGAACAGGATGTCGGCCAGGCAGAACGAGCCGTCGGCCAGCGCGAACACGAGCACCACCGCCGAGAAGGTGAGGCCGCCGATCACCTTGGCGTTGTGGAACAGCAGCCACACCTCGGCGAACTCGACGAGCCCGAGCACCGCGGCGGTCACCAGGTCGAGGGTCAGGGAGGCGCGGTAGGAGGCCTGCGCCTGGATGCGGGAGGCGAGCACCGCGCGGTACGGCGCGAGCCGTCCGGGACGCCGGGACCCGGCGGAGACGTCAGCCACCCTGCACCTCCAGCCGTCGCCGTCCGGCCGAGGTGAGCAACGCGCCCAGCGCCACGGCGACGACGCACCACGCCGCCTGCGCGCCGACCGCCGGCAGGGCTGCGGCCACGTCGATCCGGCCGGAGAGGATGTCGCACGGCGGCATGAGGATCGACGCGAACGGGGAGTGCTCGGCGATCGCGGCCAGCCACGCGGGGAACAGGCCGATGGGCACGAACATGCCCATCAGGAAGCTGGAGACGATCACGTAGAACAGCACGATGCCGCGGGTCTCCACCACCCAGAAACCGAGGATCTCCACCGCGTACAGCAGGGCCCGGCTCAGCACGATGGACAGCAGAATGCTCAGCGCACCCAGGGGGTACGCCGCGGGTTCGGGAGCCCAGGCCATCATCCCGGTGAGCAGGCCCACCCCGATCAGTGGGAACCAGCGCGGGATCAGCGAGTAGACCGCCCCGCCGAGACCGGTGGCGAGCGTGGCGAATTGGACGTTGAGCGGCCGCAGGAAATCGACGGCGATATCGCCGGTGCGGATCCGCTCGGGGAGCTCACCGTCGGTGCCGAAGCCGCCGATCGCGGTCAGCAGCCCCTGGGACAGGAAGATGTAGCTCACCATCAGCTCGGGCGTGTAGCCGCCCGCCATGCCGCCGGCGCCGGCGAGGGTGGCCAGCAGCACGCCCATCTTGAGGAATCCGAAGACGGTGTTGGTGAACAGCCCGGCCAGCGCCGCGGCCAGGTAGGTGG
The DNA here is from genome assembly GCF_039525985.1 of Tsukamurella strandjordii. Classification (NCBI taxonomy): domain Bacteria; kingdom Bacillati; phylum Actinomycetota; class Actinomycetes; order Mycobacteriales; family Tsukamurellaceae; genus Tsukamurella; species Tsukamurella strandjordii. The sequence continues at coordinate 5,056 of NZ_BAAAII010000004.1, forward strand.
ACTGCTGGCGGAACCCGGCGACGGTCAGCCGGGCGTACGGGCGGAGAGCTGCGAGGAGGGCGGCACGCCCGGACACTGCGGCCGCGCTGGATTGCGACGACACAGTGGACTGACGTTACCGCCCTCCCGCGCTCGGTGCTAGCTCTTCTGCTTGCGGATGTTCTCGAAGACGGTCGGATCGACCAGGGTCGAGGTGTCGCCCAACTCGCGGCCCTCGGCCACATCACGCAGTAGGCGCCGCATGATCTTGCCGGAACGGGTCTTCGGCAGCTCGGGCACGATGTTGATCTCGCGGGGCTTGGCGATCGGCGAGATGTCCTTGGACACCTGGGCCGTCATCTCCGCGACCAGGCGGGCGGGATCGGAATCATCGACGCCCTGGCGCAGGATCACGAACGCGGCGATCGCCTGGCCCGTGGTCGGATCGGAGGCGCCCACCACGGCCGCCTCGGCCACCGCGGGATGCCCGACGAGGGCCGACTCGACCTCGGCCGTGGAGATCCGGTGGCCGGAGATGTTCATGACATCGTCCACGCGGCCCAGGATCCAGAGCGCACCGTCCTCGTCGTACCGCGCACCGTCGCCCGCGAAGTACCAGCCCTGATCGGCGTAGCGCGACCAGTAGGTGTCCACGAAGCGCTCGGGATCGCCCCAGATGCCGCGCAGCATCGCCGGCCAGGGCTTGTCGAGCACCAGCAGGCCGGACTCGCCGCGGGGCAGGCTGTTGCCCTCGTCGTCGACGATGTTGGCGCTGATGCCGGGCACCGGCTCCATCGCCGAACCGGGCTTGAGGGTGGTGGTTCCGGGCAGCGGCGCCACCATCGCGGCGCCGGTCTCGGTCTGCCACCAGGTGTCCACGATCGGCGCGGTGCCGTGGCCGATCACATCGCGGTACCAGCGCCAGGCCTCAGGGTTGATCGGCTCGCCGACCGAGCCCAGCAGGCGGATCGAGCTGAGATCGTGGGCGTCGGGAATCTCCCTGCCCCACTTCATGAACGTGCGCACCAGGGTGGGCGCGATGTAGTAGATCGAGACGCCGTACTTCTCGATGATCTCGAAGTTCCGGTGCTCGGTGGGGGAGTTCGGGGTGCCCTCGTAGATGATCTGCGTGGCGCCGTTGGCGAGCGGGCCGTAGACGATGTAGGTGTGCCCGGTGACCCAGCCGATGTCGGCGGTGCACCAGAAGACGTCCTTGTCCGGCTTGAGGTCGAACAGGTAGTAGTGCGTGTATGCCGCCTGCGTGAGGTAGCCGCCCGAGCTGTGCACGATGCCCTTGGGCTTGCCGGTGGTGCCGGAGGTGTACAGCAGGAACAGGGGGTGCTCGGCGTCGAAGGCCTGCGGGGTGTGGGTGGACGACGCGGCGCCCACGGTCTCGTGCCACCACACGTCGCGGTCGTGCCACTCGATGTCGTTCTTGCAGCGCTGCACGACGATGACCTTCTCGACGCTCGTGGCCTTGGTGCCGTCGACGTCCATGTCGAGCGCCTCGTCCACATTGGCCTTGAGCGGCGTGGGCTTACCGCGGCGGAACTGGCCGTCGGTGGTGATCACCACGCGGGCCTGCGCATCGTCGATCCGCGAGCGCAACGCACCCGCCGAGAAGCCGCCGAAGACCACCGAGTGGGTCAGGCCCAGGCGGGCGCAGGCGAGCATGGCGACGATGGCCTCGGGGACCATCGGCATGTAGATGGCCACGCGGTCGCCCGCCTGCAATCCGAGTGATTCCAGGTAGTTGGCGGCGCGGCTCACCTCGGCCTGCAGATCGGCGTAGGTGATGTCGCGGGTGTCGCCCGGTTCGCCCACCCAGTGGATGGCCACCCGGTCGCCGTTGCCGGCCACCACGTGCCGGTCGACGCAGTTGTAGGCCACGTTCAGCTTGCCGCCCACGAACCACTTCGCGAACGGGGCTCCCGACCAGTCGAGGACCTCGCCGAACGGGGTGTCCCAATCGAGGCGATTCGCCTGCTCGGCCCAGAAGCCGAGGCGGTCGGCTTCGGCACGGTCGTACAATTCTCGACCGTGGGTATTGGCCTGAGCTGCGAAGTCTGCGGAGGGCGGGTACGCGGAGGTCGCGGAATCAGTCATGGGTCGATCGTAGTTTTCGGCTCGGGACGTGAGGAGGGGTTTACCCGAATTGAGCCCGGTACGGGTGGGGTTGCAGGGGGTTGCCGGGGCCCTCGGCGGTGCCCGATCGGCGAGGGGCGGCTGTCCGTTAGCAGGACAACACAGGTGGAGCGGCCCTAGAGTGCTCACCACCGAAGACAAGCCAAATCAGGCGGAGGTATCAGGTGAGAAGACGAAGTAGGTCGACGGCGACGCGGGCGATCCTCGCGATCGCGGTGGCCGCGAGCCTGGCGGTGTCGGGCTGCAGCATGGACGGCGCGCGGTCCCAGAACACGGTGGGCCCGGACGCGATCATCCGGGTGAACGGCGGCGAACCGCAGAGCGGCCTGGTGCCCTCGGACACCAACGAGAACATGGGCGGCCGCGTCGCCGACATGTTGTTCACCGGTCTGTACTCGTACCAGGCCGACGGTAAGCCCGAGCTCGCGAACGCCGAGTCGGTGGACACCACCGACAACAAGCGCTTCCTGGTCAAGCTCAAGCGGGACTGGACCTTCACCGACGGCACGCCGGTCAAGGCGCAGAACTACGTGCGCGCCTGGAACTTCGGCGCCGCGATCGGCAACCTGCAGAAGCAGCAGAGCTTCTACGCCCCCATCGCCGGTTTCGACGAGGTGTCCGAGAAGGGCGCCACGAAGACCGAGATGCGCGGCCTGCAGGTGATCGACGATTACACCTTCTCCATCGAGCTCGCGCAGCCCAACATCGACTTCAAGCTGGCCCTGGGCTACCTGCCCTTCGCGCCGCTGCCCGATGTCTTCTTCACCGAGGGCAAGGAGAAGTTCGGCCAGAATCCGGTGGGCAACGGTCCGTACAAGTTCAAGCAGTGGCGGCACAACGTGCAGCTCGAGATCGTCCGCAACGAGGGTTTCAAGGGACCCAAGCCGAAGAACGGCGGGCTCACCTTCGTGATGTACGAGTCCTACGATCCCGCGTACGTCGATCTCACCTCGGGCAATCTCGATGCGCTCGACACGATCCCGAACAGTGCGCTGCGGTCCTTCGAGAAGACGCTGGGCAAGCGCGCGATCACGCGGCCCACGGCGCAGACCCAGTCGTTCGTGATCCCCCAGTTCCTGGAGCACTTCGGCAGCGATGAAGAGGGCCGCCTGCGGCGCCAGGCCATCTCGATGTCGATCGATCGCCAGCAGGTGATCGACGTGGTCTTCCAGGGATTCCGCTACCCGTCGGTGGACTTCACCGCACGGTCGATCCCCGGCTGGAGTGCGGACATCCCCGGTAACGAGACCACCAAGTACAACCCGGAACTGGCGAAGCAGCGCTGGGCGCAGGCGAATGCGATCAAGCCCTGGACCGGTGCGTTCACGATCGCCTACAACTCCGACGGCGACCACAAGCAGTGGATCGACGCGGTGACGAACCAGATCAAGAACAATCTGGGGATCGAGGCCGCGGGCAAGCCCTACGCCACGTTCAAGCAGATCCGCGACGAGCTGACCCGCAAGACGCTGCAGTCCGCGGGCCGCAACGGCTGGCAGGGCGACTACCCCACGCAGCTCAACTTCCTGGAGCCGAACTACCTCACCGGTGGCGGTTCCAACGACGGTGACTACAGCAATCCGGCCTTCGACGCCAAGATCGCGCAGGCGCAGCAGGCCCTGGACCCGGTGCAGTCCACCCGCCTCGTCAACGAGGCGCAGTCGATCCTGCTCAACGACCTCCCGGTGGTCCCGCTGTGGGACTACAAGGCGCCCGCCGGCGTCGCCGAGGGGGTCACGGGCGATCTCACCTGGAACGGCCGCTTCGACTTTACGAACATCACGAAGGAGTAGCGGGATGACCAGATATCTCCTGAGCAGGCTCGGGCAGTTGGTGATCGTCTTCTTCGGCTCCACCCTGCTGATCTACGCGCTCGTCTTCCTCGTCCCCGCCGATCCCATCGCGGCGCTCGGCGGCGACCGGAATCTCCCGCCCGAGGTGGTGGAGGGCCTCCGGGCCCAGTACCACCTGGACCAGCCCTTCCTGGTGCAGTACTGGTACTACATCAAGGGCGTCTTCACGCTCGACTTCGGCGTCTCCTTCTCCGGTCAGCCGGTGTGGGACGTGATGAAGCGGGCCTTCCCGGTCACCGTGAACCTCGCGCTCATCGCGCTCGTGGTGGAGGCCGTGCTCGGCATCTTCTTCGGCGTGATCGCCGGCCTGAAGAAGGGCAAGTGGTTCGACACCACGATCCTGTTCGTCTCGCTGGTGATCATCGCGGTGCCGATCTTCGTGCTCGGCTTCATCGCCCAGTTCGTCTTCGGCGTGAAACTGCAGTGGTTCCCGGTCACCGTCGGCGGCAACCTGGACTTCTACCACCTGCTGCTGCCCGGCATCGTGCTCGGCCTGGTGTCCTTCGCCTACGTCGTGCGGCTCACCCGGTCGCAGGTCTCGCAGAACCTCACCGCCGATTACGTCCGCACCGCCACGGCCAAGGGTCTCCCGCGTTCGCGCGTGGTCCTCGTGCACGTGCTGCGGAACTCGCTGATCCCGGTGGTCACCTTCCTCGGTGCCGACATCGGGGCGCTCATGGGCGGTGCCCTCGTGACCGAGGGCATCTTCAACATCCCCGGCGTCGGCGGCACCATCTACCAGGCCATCATCCGTGGCGAGGCCACCACCGTGGTCTCTTTCGTGACGGTTCTCATCGTCATCTACCTCATCTGCAACGTGGTGGTCGACCTGCTCTACGCCGCCCTCGACCCGAGGATTCGCTATGCCTGACAATCAGACCTACCCCGGACAGGAACGCTTCGTCGCCGCTGCCGACGATGTGGTGGTCGGCGCGATCGACGCCGTCGATCAGGACGTGGAGCCCGCGGGCTTCTGGAAGACGGCGTGGCAGCAGCTCAGGGGACGGCCGCTGTTCTGGGTCTGCGTCGCTCTGCTCACGCTGATCCTGCTGGTCGTGATCTTCCCGAGCGTCTTCGCCTTCGGGAAGGACCCCCACGAGGCCTCGCTCGACCGATCCCTGTTGCCGCCCAGTGGCGCCCACTGGTTCGGCACCGATCTGCAGGGCTACGACATCTACGCCCGCACCATCTACGGCGCCCGCGCCTCGGTGCTGGTGGGCGTGCTCACCACCCTCGCGGTGGTCGTGATCGGCGGCCTGCTCGGCGCCACCGCCGGGTTCTACGGCGGCTGGCTCGATTCGGTGATCGCGCGGCTCTCGGACATCTTCTTCGGCGTCCCGCTGATGCTGGCCGCCGTGGTGGTCATGCAGATGGTCACCACCCGCACGGTGCTGTCGGTGGTCTTGGTGCTCACCATCTTCAGCTGGCCGCAGATCGCCCGCATCGCGCGGTCGGCGGCTATCTCGGTGCGCAATGAGGAGTTCATCACCGCATCGAAATCGTTGGGGGCCTCCAAGGTTCGAACGCTCTTCACGCACGTGATCCCCAACTGCCTGGGTCCCGTGATCGTGGTGGCGACCGTGGCCCTCGGCATCTACATCGTCACCGAGGCCACGCTCTCCTACCTCGGCATCGGCCTGCCGGCCAGCACCGTGTCCTGGGGTATGGACATCGCGGACGGGCAGACCCTGCTCCGCGAGGGCAATCCCATCCTGTTCTTCCCCGCGGCTGCTCTCGCGCTCACCGTGCTCACCTTCATGATGCTCGGTGACGTCCTGAGCGATGCGCTCGATCCGAAGGCGAGGACCCGCTGATGTCCGACGACCACAAGCGCAACCTGGCGGGCAAGATCAAGGACAAGGTCACCGAGCGATTCGGCAAGACGCCCGATCCGCTCCTCGAGATCCGCGATCTCATCGTGGAATTCACGGTGCAGGGTAAGAAGGTTCCCGCCGTGCGCGGCGCCAATCTCACCGTGTATCCGGGCCAGACGGTGGCCATCGTCGGCGAATCGGGCTCGGGCAAGTCCACCACCGCGGCGGCCGTTCTCGGCCTGCTGCAGGGCACCGGCAAGGTGGCCGGTGGACAGATCCTGTTCGACGGGCAGGATCTGGCGAAGGCCTCGGAGAAGGACTTCCAGCAGATCCGGGGTAGCGGTATCGGCCTGGTGCCGCAGGATCCGAACACGAACCTGAACCCGCTGTGGCGGGTGGGATTCCAGATCCGGGAGACCCTCAAGGCCAACGGCGCCGAACAGGGCGATGCCAAGAAGCGGGCGATCGAGCTGCTGTCCGAGGCGGGCATGCGCGATCCCGACCAGCGCGTGAACCAGTACCCGCACGAGTTCTCGGGCGGTATGAAGCAGCGTGCGCTGATCGCGATCGGTCTCGCGGCGCGGCCGAAGCTGCTGATCGCCGACGAGCCGACCTCGGCGCTCGACGTGACGGTGCAGCGGCAGATCCTCGATCACCTCGACACTCTCACCGACGAGCTGGGCACCGCCGTGCTGCTCATCACGCACGATCTGGGACTGGCCGCCGAACGCGCCAGCCACCTCGTGGTGATGTACAAGGGACGGGTCGTGGAATCCGGTCCGGCGCTGGAGATCCTGCAGAACCCGCAGCACGAGTACACCAAGCGGTTGGTCGCGGCGGCACCGTCGCTCAACGCCCGCCGCGAGGAGGCACCGTCGATCACCGACGTGGTCGAACAGGAGCGTGCCGAGGAGGTGGGCGCGCAGACGCTCGCCGATCAGGCGCAGGACGAGTCGAGCGACGGTCCGGCGGAGGTCGTGGTGGCCTCGCACCTGGTGAAGGACTTCCAGATCCGCGGCTCGGTGCCCTTCCAGAGCACCGCCTTCCGCGCGGTCGACGATGTCAGCTTCACCATGCTGCGCGGTACCACCACCGCGGTCGTGGGCGAATCCGGTTCGGGTAAGTCCACAGTGGCGCAGATGGTGCTGGGGCTGCTCGAACCCACCAGCGGCACCGTCGAATTCGACGGGGTCGACGTCTCCGGCCTGAAGGGGGCAGAGGCCAAGCAGTTCCGCCGCAGGGTGCAGCCGGTGTTCCAGAATCCTTACGGCTCACTGGATCCCATGTACTCGGTGTACCGGGCCGTCTCGGAACCGCTCGCGGTGCACGGCATCGGGAGCAAGGACGAGCGGGTGGCGCGAGTGCGGGAACTGCTGGAGATGGTGGCGCTGCCGGCGGACACCATGCACCGGTACCCGAACGAGCTCTCGGGCGGGCAGCGGCAGCGCGTGGCCATCGCGCGGGCGCTGGCGCTCAACCCCGAGGTGGTGGTGCTCGACGAGGCGGTCTCCGCGCTCGACGTGCTGGTGCAGGCACAGATCCTCACCCTGCTGGAGAACCTCCAGCGGGACCTGGGGCTGACGTACCTGTTCATCACGCACGACCTCGCGGTGGTGAAGCAGATCGCGCACCAGACGATCGTGATGTCGCGCGGCAAGGTGGTCGACTCCGGCCCCACCGATCAGGTCTACGACAACCCGACCTCGGATTACACCCGCACGCTGATCGAGGCCATCCCCGGCGGCTCGATCGAGCTGGCGGCGGGCTGACGCCAGCGTCGAAGCAACGGCGGCGGGCGGGCTACCCTGGATCATCGTGACCGATCCGCTGAGCCCGCTCGCCGCCGTCCCCGCCGTCGCGGAGGCGGCGTCCGCCGCGCGGGAGGCGCTGGCGCAGGTGCACCGTCACCCCGCCAACCGGCGGGAATGGCGCGCCACCGCCACCGAATCCTCCCTGCGTGGAGCCCGCGCATCGGCGGCACTCGACGGCGGCGCCGTGGAACTGAGCCGCGACGAACTCGTCACCGATCCGGTGCTGGCGGGCGCGATGCGCGTCTACCAGGCGATCGACGGTGATTCCCTCGATGCCACCGTGGCGGTGTGGCGGCGCGCGCCGCTGCAGGTCCTCGCCCGGTTGCACACGCTGGCCGCTGCCGATCTGGTGGACGGCGATGACGAGCGCCTGGGCCGCCCCCGGCAAGGGGCGGGGGAGCGGCTCGGTCTGCTCGCGCAGCTGGTGACCGGCGGCACGCAGGCGCCCGCCCCGGTACTGGCGGCCGTGGTGCACGGCGAACTGCTCTCGCTCCGCCCGTTCGAGGTGGCGGACGGGGTGGTGGCCCGCGCCGCATCACGCCTGGTCACGGTGTCGTCGGGCCTGGACCCGCACGCGCTGGGAATCCCGGAGACCACGTGGCTGAAGTTCGCGCCGAGCTACGCCGAGGCGGCCGATACCTTCGGATTGGGTGGCACCGACGGCGTGGTGGCGTGGGTGGTGCTGTGCTGCCAGGCGCTGGAGGCCGGTGCGCGGGAAGCGCTCGCCCTCGCGGAGCGCTGACCTACCCCGAACACGCGCAACGGCGACCCGGCCTGAGCTCCAGGGCTCACACCACAGGTGGTGCGTCCTGAAGAACGGGTCCGAATCGCCGTTCGCAAGCACGGATCCCGGTTACCAAGCGTGCTGGGTGGGCTGTGTGTGCGGCCTCGGCGTACACCGATGGAAAGGTCCACTATCCGCAGACCTCATCAGCTGAATGTTCCTCGGTGCCGCAGGCCCACAGCGCTTTCTGCCAACGTGGCGTGCTCCGCGTGGGTGCCTGGTGTCCGTGCTGGGAGCCTTGACGCTCGGGAACCCTCGACCTTCTCTTCCGGTGGGGGTTTGGCTTTGCGCCGCTCCGTGATTCATTTGTACCTTGTGGCCGCGGTCACATCAAGGGGTTGGAGCGAAAATTTCCGCGAGTGCGGTTGTCAGCTCCGCTTGCGGTGCAGCACAAGATATGTCGCCACGCTCGCGCCCGCGGCGACCACGCCGAGCCCCGCGGTGGCGAGCACCGAGGTCCGGGACGGCGAGGGAAGGCGGTCCCGCAGCGGTACCGGGTTCGAGAAGGACAGCACCGGCCAGCCGCGATCGGCGGCCTCCTTGCGCAGCCCGCGGTCCGGGTTCACCGCGGTGGGGTGCCCCACCGCCGCCAGCATCGGCACATCGGTCACCGAATCGGAGTAGGCGAAGCACTGGTCGAGGTCGTAGCCGTGCTCGGCGGCCAGCCGCTCCATCGCGGTCACCTTGTTCTCGCCGTAGCAGTAGAACTGCACCTCGCCGGCGTACTTGCCGTCCTCCACGGACATCACCGAGCCCACGGAGTAGTCCGCGCCCAGCATCTCGGCGATGGGACCCACCATCTCCTCGCCCGACGCCGAGACCACCACCACATCGTGGCCGCGGGCGTGATGGCCGGCGATCAGCTCGGCGGCCTCCGCGAAGACCAGCGGATTGACCACGTCGTGCAGCGTCTCGCGCACGATCGACTTCACCTGCTCCACGTTCCAGCCCTCGCACATCTGCGTGAGGTGATCACGCATGCGCTCCATCTGATCGTGATCGGCGGCCGTGAGCATCATGAGGAACTGCGCGTAGCTGGATTTGAGGACCGCGCGGCGATTAAGCAGCCCCTCGTCGAAGAAGGGCCGGGAGAAGGCCAGCGCGGACGATTTCGCGATGATCGTCTTGTCCAGGTCGAAGAACGCAGCGACCCGGCGCACCGGGGCCTGATCGGGCGCGGTTGGACTCACGACGTTCAGCGTACCGCCGTTGCTGTCGCGAACACCCCGCAAGAGCCGAGAGCGGATTCCTCCACAGGTTTCTCGGAGCACCCGGATTCCTCCACAGGCGAGGTCGTCGGCGACGGTTCCCGGCCGCCGGCGGGGTGAGGCTGGGGGCATGCGAGGAATCGAGATCGGGATGGCGGTGGCCGACGGTGCGCTCGCGGACGATGTCCGGCGGGCCGCGGCGGCCGCCGTGCGCAGCGGCGCCGATGTCGACCGCGGGCAACCGCGGGCGGCGTGGGCCACGGCGAGCGGGCTGGTGCTCGACCTCGCGGCGGCCCAGGTGATGGCCGCCGCGGCCCGGGCCGGCGGCCTG
>NZ_BAAAII010000004.1:15055-82037 GCF_039525985.1 Tsukamurella strandjordii
GGCCGGGGCCGGCGGCCTGCCCCGCCGGGAGGGCGTGGCGATGGTGGCGGCGCAGGCCGGGCTCCCGGAGCTGGCCGCGGCGGTCGACGTGGGGGCGGCCCAGGTCTTCGAACTGCCCGCGCAGGTCCGCGACCTGGCCCGGTTCCTCGCCGCGCGCGAGCCCGACGACGGTGCCCGGTCCCGGGTGGTGGCGGTCCTCGGCGGGCACGGCGGAGCGGGGGCGTCGGTGCTGGCCGCGGCCGTCGCGGTGGCGGCGCCGGGGCGCGGGATCACGGCGCTCGCGGTGGACGCCGATCCCTGGGGCGGCGGCCTCGACCTGCTCCTGGGCTGCGCCGATCTCCCCGGTCTGCGCTGGGGCGATCTCGCCCTGCGCGGCGGGCACGTGCCCTCGGAGGCGCTCGTGGCCGCGCTGCCGGGGCGCGCGGACGCCGTCGCCGTGCTCGCGTCCGGCGGTTCCCCCGCGCCCGAGATCCCGGCGGAGGCGCTGCTCGCGGTGCTCGATGCGGGGCGTCGCAGCGTGGGGGTCACGGTGGTCGACCTGCCGCGCCGCTCCGATGCCGCCACCGATGCCTGCCTGGAGGTGGCCGATGTGGTGCTCGTGGTGTGCGGTGCCACGGTGCGGGCCTGCGCGGCGGCCCGCTCGGTGGCCGACGGGGTGGCGCGCCGGGCGCGAGCGGCGCGGCTCGTGGTGCGGGGTCCGGCACCGGGCGGCCTGTCCGCTCGGGACGTCGAACGGGCCGTCGGCCTGCCCCTGCTCACATCGATGCGGCCGCAGCCGGGGCTCGACGCCCAGCTCGATGAGGGAGGCCTGCGCCTGCGCCGCGGTTCGCCGCTCGCCGCCGCGGCCGGCCGCGTACTCGACGGTGTCCGCCGGGGCGCCGCATGAATCCCGCCACGAGTGCGGACCTGCTGGCCCGGGTGCGGGAGCGGCTCGCGCACACCGCGGCCGTGCTCACCCCCGACGTCATGGCGGCCGCGCTCCGTGCGGAGTGCGGCGGGGTGCTGGGCGATACCGAGCTGCTCGACGGTCTGGCCTACCTGGAGACCGAGCTGGTCGGCGCGGGCCGCCTGGAGCCGCTGCTCGCCGATCCGGCGGTCGCGGACGTGCTGGTCGCGGGGCCCGACAGGGTGTGGATCGATCGCGGGGCCGGTCTCGAACGCACGGAGGTGACCTTCGAGGACGACGATGCGGTGCGCCGCCTCGCCGCCCGGCTCGCGTTGGCGGCGGGCCGCCGGATCGACGACGCCCAGCCCTGGGTGGACGGGCACCTTCCCGCCGGGCCCGGCGGCCGTGCGGGCAGTGGAATCCGGTTGCACGCCGTGCTGCCACCGCTCGCGCACGGTGGTACCTGCATCTCGCTGCGCGTCCTGCGGCCCGCCACCCAGAGCCTGGCCGCGCTGATCGCCTCGGGCGCAGTGCCGCCCGAGGTGGCGGAGACGGTGCGCGCGGTGGTGGCCGCGCGGCTCGCCTTCCTCGTGGTCGGCGGCACCGGCAGCGGCAAGACCACCTTGCTCAACGGGTTGCTGGGCGAGGTGTCCCCCGGTGAGCGCGTGCTCTGCGTGGAGGACGCGCACGAACTCGATCCCGTTCATCCCCATGTGATCTCGCTGATCGCGCGCGGCGCCAACGTGGAGGGCGTCGGCGAGGTCACGGTGCGCGATCTGGTGCGGCAGTCGTTGCGGATGCGGCCGGACCGGATCGTGGTGGGCGAGGTCCGCGGCGCGGAGGTGGTCGACCTGCTGACCGCGCTCAACACCGGGCACGACGGCGGCGCGGGCACCGTCCACGCCAACTCGCCCCGCGAGGTCCCGGCGCGCCTGGAGGCGCTCGCGGCCCTGGGCGGGCTCGGTCGGGAGGCGCTGCATGCGCAGCTTGCCGCCGCCTTCCAGGTGGTCTTCGCGGTGCATCGCTGGCCCGACGGGCGCCGCGGGTTGCGCAGCATCGGCGTGGTCGACAGAGCCGACGACGGGTACGTGCGGGTGCGCCCGGCGTGGGATCGGGACGAGGGTTTCACCGGTGCCGACGCCGTGCTCCGGGAGCTGCTGGCCGAACGGGGCGCAGCGTGAGCGGGGCAGTGGCGGTGCTCGCAGTGGCCGCACTCCTGTGGCCGGGCGGCGCCGGGGCGGCCCGGCTGCATGCCGCGCACCGTCCGGCGCGGCGCGAACGCGTGCTGCGGTGGGGCTGGCTCGCCCTCGCGGTACCCGCCGGGGCGCTGCTGGTCGGTCCCGCGCAGGCCCTCGCCGCGGCGCTCGCCGCCGGGACCGTGCGCGAGCTGTGGTCGCGGAACCACGCCCGCCGGGCAAGAGCCGACCGGCTGACCGCGATCCTCGCCGGCGTCGATGCGATGGTCGCCGAGCTGTCGGTCGGCGCGCACCCCGCCGCCGCGTGCGCCACCGCCGGGCGCGACGCCGAGGATCGGCACGTCCGGGACGTCTTCGCGGAGATGGCGGGCCGCGCCGAACTCGGGGGCGACGTGGCCGCAGGCCTGCGCGGGCACGCGGGCGAGAGCGCCGCCTGGTCGCGGCTCGCGGCCGCCTGGGACACCGGGACGCGGCACGGCATCGGCATGGGCGAGCTGCTGGCCTCGGTCCGCGAGGATCTGCGGGCCCGCGAGCGGTACGAACGCCGTGCGCACTCCGCGCTCGCGGGAGCGCGCGCCACCGCACAGGTGCTGGCGGCGCTGCCGGTGCTCGGGGTGGCGATGGGGCAACTGATCGGCGCGAATCCGCTGCGCACCCTCCTCGGTACCGGGGCCGGCGGAATCCTGCTGGTGGTGGGGGTGTGTCTGACCTCGGTGGGGCTGCTGTGGTCGCGGTCGATCGCCGACGGTGCGGCGGGCACCGACCAGGGCGAAGGAGTGCCGGCATGAGCGGATACGGTCCGTTCGCGGCCGCGTTCGCCCTCATCGCGACCGCGCTGGTGGCCCTGCCCGTGCAGGCGCGTGCTCGGCTGCACCGGTCCGGTGACGGCTCCGATTCCCGCCGTCGGCACCTGCCGCGGCGCGCGCCGAAGCCCGATCCGTTCGAGGCCGCCGCCGCGTACGACCTGTTCGCCGTGTGTCTTCGCGCGGGCATGCCCACCGCGGACGCGGCCCGCGCCGTGGGGGCCACCGCGGCGCCGGCCCTGGCCGCGGTGCTGCACCGGGCGGCGGAACTGCTGGCGCTCGGTTCCGATCCGGAGACCGCCTGGCGCACCGAGTCCGACGACCCGCAGGTGGTCGCGCTCACGCGGATGCTGCGCCGCTCCGCACGCGCCGGTTCCTCGCCCGCGGCCGGCCTCGCGGATCTCGCGCGCACGGAGCGCGCGCAGGCCGAGGACCGCGCGGTGGCGGCGGGTGAACGAGCGGGGGTCATGGTGGCCGGCCCGCTCGGATTGTGCTTCCTACCGGCGTTCGTGTGCCTCGGCATCGTTCCGGTGGTGATGGGACTCGCGGGCAAAGTGCTCGGTGAGGGGCTGCTGTAGCGGCCCGACGAGAGGGGGATGGAATGTGGATTCGTCTGCGGTGCACGATGACCGAACTGATGATGCAGGAGGAGGGGATGAGCACGGTGGAGTACGCGATCGGGACGATCGCGGCCGCGGCCTTCGGTGCGGTGCTCTACGGCGTGGTCACCGGCGACAACATCGTCAGCGGCCTCACGTCGATCATCGGGAAGGCTCTGGGCACCTCCACCGGATAGCCGGCGATGCGGGCGCGGTCACCGTGGAGGCCGCGCTCGCCGTCGCCAGCCTGATCACGGTGCTGGTGCTGAGCGTCGGGGCGATCGTCGGCGTCACCGCCCAGGTGCGGTGTGTGGACGCCGCACGCGAGGCCGCCCGGCTCACCGCCCGCGGCGACGATGCCCGTGCCGCCCAGGCGATCTCCGCAGTGGGACCGCCTGGCGCCACGGCATCGACGACACGGTCCGGCGACACGGTGACCGTGCGGGTGCAGGCACCCGTGCCCGCTCTGCCGGGCCTCACGGTCTCGGCCACGGCGGTCGCGGCGCTCGAACCGGGGGAGGCGGGGTGAGACGGGTACTCCGTGATGACGACGGGGTCGCCACGGTGCTGGGCGCAGTGATGGTGGCCGTGATCGTGGTGGTGGCGGTGATGATCATCGACGTGGGCGCCGCGGTGTCGGCGCGGCACCGCGCGCAGGCGGCGGCCGATCTCGCCGCGCTCGCGGGAGCCGCCGATGCGCTCGACGTCGACGCCGCCTGTGCGGCGGCGACTCGTCTGGCGCAGGAGAATTCGGCGCGGCTACTCGCGTGCACGGTGGAGCGGGAGTTCGAGGTCACCGTCCGGGTGGGTGTGCCCGTCGCCTTCTCCGTGTTCGGCAACGGCGAGGCGGTCGCGATAGCGCGGGCAGGTCCGGAATGACGGTCCGGCCCGCTAGCGGTGCTGAGCCCGGTCGCTGAGCACCGCCGCGAACTCCTCCGCCATCGCCAATTGCGTGCGGAGTTCGGCACATCGCTGCTGGGCGGCGGCCGAGCACTGGTCGATGAATTCCGCGGCATCGGAACGGACCTCGCCATCGGTGTCCGGATCGGCGAGGGCGTCGAGCGCCGACAGCAGATCACGCATCTGCTCGAGGGTGAAGCCGAGCGGCTTCATCCTGCGGATCACCAGGAGGCGTTCGACGTCGGCCGCGGTGTACAGCCGGAAACCTCCGGGGCTGCGCTCCGACGGCTCGACCAGGCCCATCTCGTCGTAGTGCCGGATCGTCTTGAGGGAGAGCCCGGTGGCCTCCGCGACCTGGCCGATCTGCAGCAGCCGGGCCTCGGGCAGGCGCATCTGATCAGCCATGCCCACGAGCCTAGTGGCCTGCGCCCAGCCTGCCGGTCAGGCGCCCGTGGCGTTCCGCCGAGGCCGGGTTGAGGCCGGTGAAGACCACCGTCTTACCGCGGGCCCGGTACTTCATCTCGATCGCGTCCAGCGTCGCCACCGTGGACGCGTCCCACACGTGGGTGTCGGACAGGTCGACGAGCACCCGCTCGGGATCGTCCGCGTAGTCGAATCGATGCACCAGATCGTTGCTGGACGCGAAGAACAGCTCGCCCCGCACACGATAGGTCCGCGTGCCATCCGCTCCCTCGGGAGACCGTGAGACCTCGGTGAAGTGCGAGACCCGGCGGACGAACAGCAGTGTCGCGACGATCACGCCGCCGATCACCCCGTAGGCCAGATTGTGCGTGGCCACGGTGATCGCCACGGTCACGAGCATCACCGCGGTCTCGCTGCGTGGCATCCGGCGGAGCGTGGCGGGGGCGATGCTGTGCCAGTCGAAGGTGCCCACGGCCACCATCACCATCACCGCCACGAGCGCCGCCATCGGGATCCTCGCCACCAGGTCTCCGAGCCCGACCACGAGGATCAGCAGGAACAGACCGGCGAGGAAGGTGGAGATCCGCGTGCGCGCGCCGGCGCTTTTGACGTTGATCATCGTCTGGCCGATCATCGCGCATCCGCCCATCCCGCCGAAGAATCCGGTGACCACGTTCGCCACCCCCTGGCCCCAACCCTCCCGGGTCTTATCAGAGGGGGTATCGGTGATGTCGTCGACGAGGGTGGCGGTCATCAGTGATTCGAGGAGGCCCACCAGCGCCATGGCCAGCGCGTACGGGGCGATCAGTCGCAAGGTCTCGAGGGTGAACGGGACGTCCGGAATCAGCCACTGCGGCAACGTACTAGGCAGTTCGCCCTCGTCGCCCACGGTGGGCACGGTGAGTCCGGAGGCGAGCGTGAACCCGGTGAGGACGACGATCGCCACGAGGGGCGCCGGCACCACATGGGTCAACTTCGGCAGGCCGACCATGAGCACGAGACCCGCGGCGATCAGCGGGTAGACGGCCCAGGGAACGCCGGTCATGTGGGGGAGCTGAGCGAGGAAGATGAGAATCGCGAGGGCGTTGACGAAGCCGATCATCACGCTGCGGGGGATGAAGCGCATCAGCTTCGCCACTCCGAGCATGCTCAGCAGCACCTGCAGGATGCCCGCGAGGACCACAGTGGCCAGCAGGTAGTCGAGCCCGTGTTCGCGGGCGATCGGCGCGATGACCAGCGCGATGGCGCCCGTCGCGGCGGAGATCATCGCGGGTCGGCCGCCGACGACGGCGATGGTCACCGCCATGGTGAACGACGCGAACAGGCCGACCCGCGGATCGACGCCCGCGATGATCGAGAACGAGATGGCCTCGGGGATCAGCGCGAGCGCGACGACGAGCCCGGCGAGCGTCTCGGTGCGCAGCCGCTGCGGGCTTCGCAGAGCCGCGAGCACCTCGCTCCGTTGCGCTGCGCGTGCGAATCGCGTGATCATGGCGGCCCTCCGTTGCTGCGGAGGGAAAATCTACCCTCCCGTGAGGGTAAGGTTAACGAGGGCCGGTGCGGATGACGAATCGGACGGAGCCCGTGCGGTCAGTCCTTGTCTCTGAGTTCCTGGGCGTAGGCGCGCGCTGAGCGCTGATAGCGGGTCATTCCCTCGGCCACGGTGTCGATCAGGAGCGCCACCGCCTCGTCGGTGCGCCGTAGGTCGGTCAGGCAGAGGGCCCGGAAGACCGCGATGGCGGGATCGAGGCCGTCGCCGAGAGTGCGGTCGAGGCCGTCCAGCAGCATCAGCCCGTCGCCGGGCTCGCCCAGGTTGCGCAGCGAGCTGGCCAACTGGATCGTCGCCTGCCGCGCGCGGCTCTCGTCGAGACCCGCGGCGAGGGCGCGCCGGTAGCCCGGAACCGCCCGCTCGGGGTGCCCCGTCGAATCCTCGACACCCGCGCGCTCGAACTCCGCGACGCCCTCGGGGACCGCGGGATCGCCCACGATCCGACCGATCCGGGCCCGCAGTTCGTCCTCGCCGAGGTCCGCCGCCCACGCCGCCTCGAGATCGTCTTCCCAGGTCATCGCGCCCCCTCCGATCGATACGCTTGGAACCTAGCAGCGTCGAGCGCACGCGCGCACACTGAATCCATGGCGTACGACGAGGGCCTGGCCGATCGGATCCGCGACGCACTGGGGGCGGCCCCGGGCATCACGGAGAAGAAGATGTTCGGCGGCCTCGCCTTCCTGGTGGACGGCCACATGAGCATCGCCGTCCGCAACGACGGTGGCGCCATGGTCCGGCTGCCGCGCGAGGTGGCCGACGAGTACATCGGCGAGCACGTCTCGCTCGCCGTGATGGGCGGACGGGAGATGCGCGGCTGGCTCGTGCTCGACGAGGAGGAGATCGCCTCCGATATCGACCTCGCGGAGTGGGTGCGGCGCACCGTCGACTACTCGCGGACGCTGCCGCCGAAGTAGCGGATCACCCCCGGGCCAGAGCGGCCAGCACCAGGTCGAGCACCACGATCGCGCCGGCCTTGTCGAGTGGGTCGTTCCCGTTGCCGCACTTGGGGGATTGCACGCACGACGGGCAACCCGCTGGGCATTCGCAGGCGGCCACGGCATCGCGGGTGGCGAGCAGCCACGTCGCGAGCGCCTCATAGCCGCGCTCGGCGAAGCCGGCGCCGCCCGGGTACCCGTCGTAGACGAAGATCGACGGCAGGCCGGTGTCCTCGTGCAGCGCCGTCGAGAGCCCGCCGATGTCCCACCGGTCGCACGAGGCCACGAGCGGCAGCAGGCCGATCGCCGCGTGCTCGGCGGCGTGCAGCGCGCCCGGCCAGTGCTCCGGGGCGAGGTCCGCGGCCAGCAGGGCCTCCGGATCGATCGTGATCAGCGCAGCCTGCGTGGCCAGCGAGGTCTCCGGCAGGTCCAACTCCACCGCATCGAGTACCTCGCCGGTGCGCAGCGTGCGCAGGTATCCCACCACCTGGCTGGTGACCTCCACCGAGACGAACCGCGCGGTGACCGCCCCCAGCTCCTCGGTCTGGTGCACCGCCGTGATCCGGACATCGGAGTCCTCGCGGGCCGAGGTGGTCCACTCCGGCTCCTCGGCGTGCACCATGGCCAGGCCCTCGTCGAGATCGAGCTCGTCGACCACGTACGACTCGCCCTGATGCACGTGCACCGCGCCCTGGTACACCGTGGACAGCGCGCGATGGAAATCGACGGTGCCCAGCAGCCGGCCGGTGGACTCCTCCACGATCAGTACCTCGCTGCCCGCCCCGCCCCGAATGTTCACGCGCGCATGGGGATCGATCCCGGCGGCCAGGAAGTACCCGGCGGGACGCTCCCGCAGCAGGCCGTCGGCTGCGAGCCGTCCCACCACGTCCACCGCACCGAGCGTGGCCACCTCCTCGCGGGTCAGCGGCAACTCGCCCGCGGCGCAGAGCAGCTGCGGCCCAAGGACGTACGGGTTCCAAGGATCGGTGATCGTGGCCTCCACCGGACGGCCCAGCAGCGACTGCGGGTGGTGCACCAGGTACGTGTCCAGCGGATCGTCGCGCGCGATCAGCAGGATCAGCGAACCCTGCCCGCGGCGCCCACTGCGCCCGGCCTGCTGCCAGAACGAGGCCACCGTCCCCGGGAAACCCGCCATCAGCACGGCATCCAATCCCGCGATGTCCACGCCCAATTCGAGCGCGTTGGTGGTGGCCACCGCCAGCAGCTCACCGTCGCCCAGGCCGCGTTCCAGGGCCCGACGATCCTCCGCGAGGTACCCGGCGCGATAGGCGGCCACCCGGCCGGCGAGTTCCGGTGTGGCCTCGGCCAGCATCCGCCGGGCGGACAGCGCGACGGTCTCCGCGGACCGTCGGGAACGGACGAAGGCCAGTGTGCGGGCGCCCTCCACCACGAGATCGGCGATCATCCGGGACGCCTCCGTGGTGGCCTGCCGCCGCACCGGGGCGCCGTTCTCGCCCTCCAGGTCCGGGATCAGCGGCGGCTCCCACAGCACCACGGTGCGCGGCCCGTGCGGCGAGGAATCGGTGTCCACCGCCACGCAGTCCGCGCCGATGAGACGGGAGGCGGCGCCGGCGGGATCGGACGTGGTGGCCGATGCGCAGATCACCGTAGGGGCGGCGCCGTACTTCGCCGCCACCCGCAGCAGCCGCCGCAGTACCAACGCCGTGTGCGATCCGAAGACGCCGCGGTAGTGATGGCACTCGTCCACCACCACGTACTTCAGCCCTCGTAGGAAACGTGCCCACTTCGCGTGCCGCGGAAGCATTCCCACGTGGATCATGTCGGGGTTCGTGAACACCCACCGGCTGTCGGACCGCGCCCACCGCCGCATCTCCTGCGAGGTGTCGCCGTCGTACATCGCCGGCGATACGGTGTCCGAACCGTCGAACAGCGACATCAGGCGCACCGCGGCGGCGTGCTGATCGGTGCCCAATGCCTTGGTGGGAGAGAGGTAGAGGACAGTGGCGCGCGGATCGTCTGCCAGCGCCGCCAGCACGGGAAGCTGATACGCCAAGGACTTTCCTGACGCCGTACCGGTGGAGATCACCACGTGCCGGCCGGCGTGGGCGTGCTCGGCGGCCTCCACCTGGTGCCGCCACGGCCGTTCGACCCCGGTCTCGATGAGGCCGTCGCGGATGTCCGCCGGAAGCCAGGTGGGCCACTCCCCGAATTCCGCTCGCCGTGACGGGATGTCCGCGATGTGGGTGACCCCATCGCCCCCGGCGCCGGTACCCGCCTGGATCCGGGCCAGCAGCTCTCGCCCGAAGGTGTTGTGCTCCACTGCGATTGCCCCCGACGCTGCACCTGTACCGATCGCCCCGCGCATCCCTTCCGAGGCGGTATCCCACTCTACTCGCGGGTAGGAACTCGGATACGATTCGACGCCCGCCGGGTTAACAGCAGGCGAATTCACCCCGCCCGCTGTCGCTCGATTCGAAATCGTGATTGACTGTATGCGGTCGCAGCTCCCGCCGGGGGTCCGAGTGGACCATCGGGGGATCGATGTTGCGGGCGTGGTACTGAAGGTTTTTGTGTGCGGACTCCGCAAACGGCTCCAGAAAGTATGGCGGCCGGAACCGGCCAGGAACACGCCCTCATCTTGGGTGAGTTCCTACACCGGTAGTAAGACAAGTTAGGAAACATCTCAATGGCACAGGGCACTGTGAAGTGGTTCAACGCGGAGAAGGGCTTCGGCTTCATCGCTCCCGCCGACGGCTCGGATGACGTGTTCGTCCACTACTCGGAGATCCAGGGCAACGGCTTCCGTACGCTCGAGGAGAACCAGCAGGTCGAGTTCGAGGTCGGCCAGGGCACCAAGGGCCCGCAGGCCACCGGCGTCCGCGCTATCTAAGAAACCTCCGCACCACGCGATAAGCGTTTCTCGCGACACCCCCTCACCGCACGGTGAGGGGGTGTCGTGCATTCGCGACCGGTTCGCGACGCGATCGAGATCGTGTCGGCACCGGGCCGGGCGTGCGGGCGAACTACTCTTAACCGGTGTCCCAACTGTCACTCTTCTCCGCCGAGCAGACCGCGCCGTCGCCGCGCGACCTCGCCGGAGTCCTGGCGGCCCCGGGGCAGATCGTGCAGCTCGGCGGTAGCGCCCGGATCTCCGTGGTCGTCTCCGCCCCCTGGCGCGCCGACGCCCTGGCCGCGATGATCGCCGAGGCCGGCCTCCGCGGCGAGACCGGCACCTCCGACGAGGGATCGCCCCTGGTCCGGACGCTGGCCAGCCCCGAACTGCAGCCGCTCGCGCTCGAGTGGACCCGCGGCGCCGCCAAGGTGGCCCCGCCCACCTGGGTGCCCGGACCCCGCGCCCTGCGCGCCTGGGCCCTGGCCGCCGGCGAGCCCGACGGGGCGCACTACCTTCTCCACCTCGACCCGCACACGCCCGAGACCGCGCCCGTGCTCGCGACCGCCCTCATGCGCGCGGGCATCGCACCCACCCTGGTGGGCACCCGCGGTAACCGCCCCGCGCTGCGGGTGTCCGGGCACCGTCGGCTGCTGCGCCTGCGGGAGAGCATCGGCGACCCGCCGCCCGTCCCGGAGGCATCCGCCGAGTGGCCGGTTCCCTGACCGCCGACTGGCGAGGATCCGGCTGTGCGCGGCGTGCACGGCACCCCTAGATATAAGGTGTCCGGTAGCAAGTCCGATTCGGGTGCGGCAGAATGGGCACCCGTGACCCCAGCGTCGGAGGAGACGTACGGGGTGCAGGTGGCGCGAGGCGACCACCGGTAACAGGCAGGAGGGTCCATGGCGGCACGCGGGAAGGCAGCAGGCGAG
The DNA here is from genome assembly GCF_039525985.1 of Tsukamurella strandjordii. NCBI lineage: Bacteria > Bacillati > Actinomycetota > Actinomycetes > Mycobacteriales > Tsukamurellaceae > Tsukamurella > Tsukamurella strandjordii. The sequence continues at coordinate 26,151 of NZ_BAAAII010000004.1, forward strand.
GACGGCTTGCATCGTCTGGTGATCGTGGAGTCCCCTGCCAAGGGCAAGAAGATCGGCGATTACCTGGGGCCGAACTACACCGTCCGGGCGTCCATGGGACACATCCGCGACCTCCCCAGCCGCGACAACCCGCTGCCCGAGGCCGATCAGGGCAAGTCCTGGTCCCGGCTCGGCGTGGACGTCGACCACGACTTCGAGGCCCACTACGTGACCTCCGCGAGCAAGCGCTCCACGGTCTCCGAGCTGAAGTCGCTGCTCAAGCAGGCCGACGAGCTGTACCTCGCGACAGACGGTGACCGCGAGGGCGAGGCCATCGCGTGGCACCTGCAAGAGGTGCTCAAGCCCAAGGTCCCGGTCAAGCGGATGGTCTTCCACGAGATCACCCAGCAGGCCATCCAGGCCGCCGCGCAGGAACCCCGCGAACTGGACATGAACCTCGTCGACGCGCAGGAGACCCGCCGCATCCTCGATCGTCTCTACGGCTACGAGGTCAGCCCCGTGCTGTGGCGCAAGGTGAACCAGGGCCTCTCGGCCGGCCGCGTGCAGTCCGTCGCCACCCGAATCATCGTCGACCGCGAGCGCGAGCGGATCGCCTTCCGCACCGCCGGCTACTGGGACATCGCCGCGCAGCTCGACGCCGGCGCGCAGGCCACCCCGCGCACCTTCGGCGCCCGCCTCGTGGGCGTGGACGGCAACCGCGTGGCCACCGGCCGCGACTTCGACGCGCAGGGCCAGCTCAAGAAGCCGGCCGGCACCACCGTGCTCGACGGTGCGCGCGCGAACGCCCTGGTCGCAGGCCTGCAGAACGCGACCCTCACGGTGAACTCCGTCGAGGAGAAGCCGTACACCCGCAAGCCCTACGCGCCCTTCATGACCTCCACGCTGCAGCAGGAGGCCAGCCGCAAGCTGCGGTTCAACACCGACCGCACCATGCAGGTGGCGCAGCGCCTCTACGAGGGCGGCTACATCACCTACATGCGTACCGACTCGACCACGCTGTCCGAGACGGCCATCGCCGCCGCCCGCGATCAGGCGCGGCAGCTGTACGGCGACGAGTACGTGCACCCCACCCCGCGGCAGTACACCCGCAAGGTGAAGAACGCGCAGGAGGCGCACGAGGCGATCCGCCCCGCCGGCGAGGTCTTCCAGACCCCCGGCGCGCTGAACTCCGTGCTGGGCACCGACGAGTTCCGGCTCTACGAGCTGATCTGGCAGCGCACCGTCGCCTCCCAGATGGCCGACGTCAAGGGCACCACCCTGAGCCTGCGCATCGGCGGCACCGCGACCAGCGGCGAGACGGTGGAGTTCGCCGCCTCCGGCCGCACCATCACCTTCCCCGGCTTCCTCTCGGCCTACGTCGAGACCGTCGACGATCAAGCTGGCGGCGAGGCCGATGACGCGGAATCGCGTCTGCCGCAGCTCACCAAGGGCCAGAGCGTGACCGCCGCCGAGCTCATCGCCGCCGATCACGTGACCAGCCCGCCCGCCCGCTACACCGAGGCCTCGCTGGTCAAGACCCTCGAAGAGCTGGGCATCGGCCGCCCGTCGACCTACGCCTCGATCATCAAGACGATCCAGGACCGCGGCTACGTGGTGAAGAAGGGCAACGCCCTCGTGCCGCAGTGGGTCGCCTTCGCCGTGATCGGCCTGCTGGAGGGCCACTTCGGCGGCCTCGTGGACTACAACTTCACCGCCTCCATGGAGGACGATCTCGACGAGATCGCCGGCGGCCGCGAGGGCCGGGTCGACTGGCTCACCCGGTTCTACTTCGGCGACAACGGCGATGCCGCAACGGTTTCCGCGGACGGCCCCGGCCCCGACAGCCCCGGCCTGAAGAACCTGGTCGCCGCCAACCTGGACGCGATCGACGCCCGCGAGATCAACTCGATCCCGCTGTACACCGACACCAACGGCAACGTGGTCTACGTGCGCGTCGGCCGCTACGGCCCGTACCTGGAGCGCACCGTCGCCCCCCAGGACGGGGAGACCGAGCCCGGCGAGCCCACGGTCCAGCGGGCCAACATCCTCGCTTCGATGACCCCGGACGAGCTCACCGAGGAGGTCGCCGAGAAGCTGTTCGCGACCCCGCAGGACGGCCGCCCGCTGGGCGTGGACCCGGCGACGGGCCACGAGATCGTCGCCAAGGAGGGCCGTTTCGGCCCGTACGTCACGGAGATCCTGCCGGAGCCCGAGACCGATCCCGAGGCGGAGAACCTCGACGAGGCGGCGACCACCAAGACCAAGCGCAAGAAGAAGACCGATGCGCCGAAGCCGCGCACCGGTTCACTGCTCAAGACCATGGACATCGAGACGGTGACCCTCGAGGACGCGCTGCGGCTGCTGTCGCTGCCCCGCGTGGTGGGTGTCGATCCCGAGTCCAAGGAGGAGATCACCGCGCAGAACGGCCGCTACGGGCCGTACCTGAAGAAGGGTACCGACTCCCGGTCGCTGGCCACCGAGGAGCAGCTGTTCACGGTGACCCTCGACGAGGCGCTCAAGCTGTACGCCGAGCCGAAGCGACGGGGCCGTGGCGCCGCCGCCGCGCCGCCGCTGCGGGAGCTGGGCAACGACCCGGTGTCCGGTGCCGCGATGGTGATCAAGGACGGCCGGTTCGGTCCGTACGTCACCGACGGCGAGACCAACGCCTCGCTCCGCAAGGGCGACGAGGTCGCGTCGATCACCGACGAGCGCGCCTCCGAGCTGCTCGCGGACCGTCGCGCCCGCGGACCGGTGAAGAAGAAGGCCACCAAGAAGGCGGCGGCCAAGAAGGCTCCCGCGAAGAAGGCACCGGCCAAGAAGGCCGCGGCGAAGAAGGCAGTGGCGAAGAAGACGGTGGCGAAGAAGACCACCGCCAAGAAGGCCGCGCCCGCGAAGAAGGCACCGGCGAAGAAGGCCGCACCGGCGGCCGACGAGACCGTCTAGTCGTCGTAGAGGGGGCGCGCCAGCTGCGTGAGCTGGCCGCGTCCCCGCAGCTCGATCGCCTCACCCAGCGTCCACAGGGCCTGCTCGGCCTCCGTCGCCGCCTGTACCGCGCGACCGGCGGCGAGCAACGACGAGGGCTCGGACTTCGCGATCTCGGTGATCCGCGCCGCCTCGTTCACCGGATCGCCGATCACGGTGTACTCGAACCGCGCCTTCGCGCCGATGTGCCCGGCCACCACCTGACCGGCGGAGACACCGATGCCGAAGCCGGTGCCGCCGAGCACGTCCCGCAGCTGGAACCGCATCTCCCGCGCCGCCGCCAGCGCGGCGCCCGCGGAATCGGGGTGCGGCAGCGGGGCGCCGAAGATGGCCAGGGCCGCATCGCCCTGGAACTTGTTGACGAAACCGCCGTGCAGGTCGACGAGGTCGACGACCACCTTGAAGAAGTCGTTGAGCAGGTCGACCACCGCGGCCGGCTCCTCGGTGACGGCCAGCTTGGTGGACCCGACCAGGTCGACGAACAGCACGCCCACCTCGCGGGTCTCGCCGCCCAGGTGAGTGCCGTGCTCCAGCGCCTGCCGCGCCACGTCCTCGCCCACGTACCGGCCGAACATGTCGCGCATCCGCTGCCGCTCGGCCAGATCGTGCACCATGTCGTTGAAACCGGCCTGCAGCAGCCCCAGCTCGCTGGAGTCGTAGATCTTCACCGAGGTGTTGAAATCACCGTCGCGCACGCGGCGCTGCGCCCGGAACAGGTCGCGGATCGGATCGCCGATGGACTTCGCCGCCCGCACCATGCCGAGCAGGCCGGCGGCCAGCGCCACCAGCGACAGCAGCAGGATGGGGTCGATCATGCTGGGCGCGTCGGGGTCGACCAGGCCGAAGTGCTGCAACAGGATCACCATGAGGATGCCGATGATCGGCACCGCGGTGCCCAGCAGCCAGCTGAGCATGATGCGCGTGTTCACGGACAGTCCGGCGGTGCCCTGCGGCTCCTGCGCCAGCGCGGCCACCGTGATCGGCCGCAGCACCCGCTCGGTCTGCATGTAGCTCAGCGCGCACGTGGTGGCTGCGCCCAGGAAGACCGTCATCGCGATCACGGCGGGGGTGCCGGTGGGGGCGTCGTAGTTGATCACCACGAAGATCGCGCCGCCCACGATCCACAGGATCGCCTGGAGCAGCGCCATCCGGCTGGGCAGCGCCAGCACCCGCTGGGAGATGTCGAGGTCGTTGGGGGCGCTGCGGCGGTGCCAGCGCAGCACGGGCAGCACCAGGCGCAGGCCCACGATGGTGCCGATCGCGGTCGCGAACAGCAGATAGGACACGAACACCAGCAGGTTCACACCGCTGATCTGCTGGATCTGCACCGACTGGTTGACCGGCAGCGCGAACCGCAGGAAACCGAAGACGAAAACCGCGCCCAGGATGTTCGACCGCAGGATGTCCAGCGCGAAGATCGGCCACGGGGTCTTGGCCAGCCAGCGCGCCAGCCGCATGAAGCGACTGAACCTGCTAGCTGGCGTGACCACGGGTCCAACTTAGCTTGCACTCGGCTCGTGGGACGAGGGCTAGGCTGGTGGCGTGAGTGGGGTGTTCAGTCGGCTGGTCGGGCAGGACGCGGTGGTGACGGAGCTACGCGCGGCCGCGGTGGCCGCACGCGAGGTCGCGGCCGGGTCCGGCACCGTCGCCGATCTGGCCGGGTCCGCGATGACCCACGCCTGGCTGTTCACCGGCCCGCCCGGCTCCGGACGGTCGGTCGCCGCCCGCGCCCTGGCGGCCGCGTTGCAGTGCGAGACCCCGGGCGAGCCGGGCTGCGGCGAATGCCGCGCCTGCACCACCGTGCTCGCCGGAACCCACGCTGACGTGCGCGCAATCGCGCCGGACGGGCTGTCGATCGCGGTCAAGCAGATGCGTGAGGTGGTGGCCGATGCGTCGCGGCGGCCGTCCGTGGGCAGCTGGCAGATCGTGCTGATCGAGGACGCCGACCGCCTCACCGAGCAGGCCGGTAACGCGTTGCTGAAGATGGTCGAGGAGCCGCCCGCGCAGACCATCGTGCTGCTGTGCGCGCCCACCGTCGATCCCGAGGACATCTCCGTCACGCTGAAGTCGCGATGCCGACATGTGCCGCTCGTCACGCCGTCGGCGGAGGCGATCGCGGCGGTGCTCGAACGCGACGGCATCGACCCCGAACGCGCCGCCTGGGCGGCCGGGGTGTGCGGCGGACACGTGGGGCGCGCGAAGCGCCTCGCCACCGATCCGGAGTCGCAGAAGCAGCGCCGGCAGGCCCTGGGCGTGGCCCGGGCCGCCACCTCCGAGGGCGTCTACGGCGTGGTCGAGCAGTTGCTGCGCGATGCCGAGTCCACCGCCAAGGAGCTCAACGCCGACCTCAACGAACGCGAGACCGAGGAACTGCGGACCGCGCTCGGTGCGGGCGGTACCGGCCGCGGCACGGCCGGGGTCATGCGCGGTAGCGCGGGACAGCTCAAAGACCTGGAGAAGCGGCAGAAGGCGCGCAGCACCCGGGCCGTGCGCGATGCGCTCGACCGGGCGCTCATCGACCTGGCCGCGCTGTTCCGCGATGCCCTGGTGCAGGGTTCCGGTGCGCGGGTCACACTGATGCATCCCGACGAGGCCGAGCAGACCAGCCGGCTGGCCGGCTACGCGCGGCCCGAGGGGCTGCTGCGCTGCGTGGAGTCGGTGCTCGACTGCCGCGAGGCCATCGATCTCAACGTCAAGCCGGTGGTGGCGCTGGACGCGATGGCCGCCGGGGTGTCCTCGGCGCTGCGGGATTACCGCCGCTAGTCTCCGCGCAGCTGCACCTGGTCGATGGTGGTCTGCCACTTGCCGCCCGAGATCTGCGACAGCCCGGTGATCCACACCAGCACGTAGCGGGTCTTCTCCGAGCCGCCGGCCGCGAAGGCGGTGTCGCCGCTGCTCAGCGTGCCGTCCCACACCGTCGAGGTCTGATCGAGCGAGCTCACCGACGCCGACGATGCCGTGCGCACCTGCACCGTCGATCCCGCGCTGGGCGAGGTGATGGTGCCGGAGGTGACCGAGGCCTCGCGGTCCAGGGTGATCAGGAAGCCGGTGCCCTTCTTCAGCCCGCCGAACTGCGGTCCCGAGTAGTACTCGTAGGTGCGCCACGACGGGGAGGCGCCGGTGAGCACGTTCTCGAGGTTCTTCGACTGCTCCGGACTGTCCTGGAAGTTCACCAGCTGGACCGAGGTGCCGGTCAGCGGCGAACCACTGGCCGCGCCGCCCTTCCCGGTCGGGGAGAACAGGTAGAAACCGCCCGCCACCAGCGCCACGATCACGATCAGCGCACCGATCACGATCGGCAGGCTGCGCTTGCGGGGCTTGGTGTCGCCGCGGTACTCGGCGGGCGGGTACTGCTCCGCCGGATAGCGTTCGGCCGCGGTCGCCGGGGGATAGGCCTGCGCGCGGGTGGGGGCGGGCTGCGGCGCGGTGTGCCGGGGCGGCGGGTACGCGCCCGTCGGCGGACCGTAGGAGCCGGTGGCGGGACCGTACGAGCCGGTGTCGCCGCCGCCGGCCGGGTAGGCGCCGGTCGACGGTGACGGGTGCTCGGCCGTCCCCGCCTGCGCCGGCATCGTCGGGATCTCGCCGCGCAGGCCGGCGACGAACTCCGCACACGAGGCGTAGCGGTCCTCGGGCCGCTTCGCGAGCGCCTTGCGGAAGACGAGGTCGAGATGCGGCGGGAGGTCCGGATTGCGCGAGGTGATCTTCGGGGCCGGCTGATTCAGGTGTGCGGAGATCACCGCGGCGGGCGAATCGCCCGGGAAGGGCGGGGTGCCGGTGAGCAGCTCGAAGACGGTGCAGCCCAGCGAGTACAGGTCGGCCCGGTTGTCCAGATTCTTGTTGTCGAAGGCCTCCGGCGACATGTAGGCCATCGTCCCCACAGTGACGCCGGTGGAGGTGACGCCGAGAGCCTCGCCCGCGGCCTTCGCGATGCCGAAATCGGCGAGCTTGACCTGTGGCGCACCGTCGGCGTCGAAGGCCACCAGGATGTTGGCGGGCTTCACATCGCGGTGGGTGATGTTCGCGTGCCGGTACGCGTAATCGAGCCCGGCGCCCGCGCCCGCCGCGATCTCGATCGCCAGGGGCAGCGGCATGGGCCCGCGTTCGGCGAGCATCTGCGCCGTGTCCGGTCCGGCCACGTACTCCATCGCGATCCACAGCCGGCCGTCGTGCTCGCCCCGGTCGTACAGGTGGATGATGTTGCGGTGGTTGAGCTGGGCCAACAGATAGGCCTCGCGCTCGAAGCGGGCCTTGTACTGGGGGTTGCTGCTCACCGAGGAGTGCAGCAGTTTGAGCGCGTCCTGGCGGGGCAGCCGGGGGTGCTCCACGAGGTACACCTCACCCATGCCGCCACCGCCCAGGCGGCGCACCACGCGGTATCCCGCGATGTACTGCTCGTTCATCCGCTCCCTCTGCGCCACGGCCAGACTGTCTTCACGCATCCGTTCCACGGTAGCGGGACACCCTGAGCTTGCCATGTTCTTGCAGGTCAGGGAGGCGGAACGGGCGCGGCTCAGGTCGCGGCGGGCCCGTACGCCAGGTGCAGCACGCCGTTGTCGTAGGACTGCGACTCCTGCAGCGTGAGGGTCATCTCCTGGTCGGTGAACAGGCGCTCGCCGCGGCCGAGCACCACGGGGTACACGAACAGGTGCAGCGAGTCGAGCAGGCCGTCGTGCAGCAGCCCGCGGACCAGCTGGCCGCTGCCGCTGATGTAGATGTCGCCCTGCGCCGTGGCCTTGAGGTCGGCGATGGCCGCGGGGTCGTAGGCGCCCAGCGCGACGGTGTTGTTCCACTGCTCCACGAGCGGGTTCGCGCCCACCACGTGCTTGGTGGTGTCGTTGAAGAAGGGTGCGCCCGGATCGTCGTCGGGGGTGCGGTCCCGCCATGCGGGCGCGAACATCTCGTAGGTCGTGCGGCCCAGCAGGATATCGCTCGCGGCGCCGGTGATCGCCCCCAGTGTCTCGCCCATGGCCGGATCGAATCCGAACGGGAAGGTGAAGCTGGGGTCGTCGAAATAGCCGTCGAGCGTGACGAATTCGTGTGCGTGAATGGTGCCCATGATCCCTCTTCCGGATAGACCGACGCGCCCACTCGGCGTCCGCAGCGAAGGTACCCCGCGCGGGTGCGCGGTGCTGCGGAACGCGGGAGAGGGCGCCTCGGTGGAACCGGTCAGACGCTCGCGGGCGCCGTCCGCGTGCTCGACGACAGGCGCAGGCCCGAGCTCTCGTCCAGCGACAGTTCGCTGCTGAGCCGCTTGGCGTCCTCGAAGTAGCTCATCGACATGCGCCAGTCATCGGCCTCGCCCTGCCGCGGCAGCTCGGCGAGGGCGCGCTGCACGTAGCCGGCCTCGAAATCGAGGGCGGGGCGGGTGGCCATATCGGGATCGGCCACGGCCACGGCCACGTCCTGCCCCTGCCGGTCCATGGTGTTGATCAGCTTGGTGATGTACTTCCACAGCATGCCCACCTTGAGCGTCCACGACGAGTTCGTGTAGCCGATCGCCAGCGCGGCGTTCGGGACGCCGGAGAGCATCGCGCCGCGGTGGATCACGGCGTTCGGCACGTCCACCTCGCGGCCGTCGACCGAGAGCGTCACGCCGCCGAGCAGCTTCAGCTTCAGGCCCGTGGCCGTCACGATGATGTCGGCGTCCAGGCGCTCGCCGCTGGCCAGCTCGATGCCGGTCTCGTCGAACGTGGCGATCTTGTCGGTGGCCACGTCGGCCTTGCCGCTGCGGATCGCTTTGAACAGGTCGCCGTCGGGCACGGCGCACAGCCGCTGGTCCCAGGGGTTGTAGGGCGGGTTGAAGTGCACGTCCACCGGGAAGTCCTTGGGTAGGCGCTTGGCGTTCTCGTTGCGGATGATCTTGCGGGCGGCCTTCGGGAAGCGCTGCGCGAAGACGTACACGCCGCGTTGCTGCCAGATGAAGCGCTTGCGGGACAGATCGTGACCGATCTTGTGGCCGAACACCTTGTGCAGGGTGTTCGTGATGGGGTCCTGCTTGGGCACCGGCATGATGTACGTCGGCGTGCGCTGCAGCATGGTGACGTGGCCGGCGGTCTTGTCGCCGGTCAGCAGCGACGGGACCAGGGTCACGGCGGTGGCGCCGGAGCCGATCACGACCACCTTCTTGCCCGTGTAGTCGAGGTCTTCGGGCCAGAACTGCGGGTGGATGATCTGGCCGGCGAAGCGGTCGCGGCCGGCGAACTCGGGGGTGAAGCCCTGCTCGTAGTCGTAGTAGCCGCTGCCGAACAGGATCCAGTTCGCGGTCAGCGTGGTGGGCTCGCCGTCGCGCTCGATGGTCAGTGTCCAGCGGGCGTCCTCGCTCGACCAGTCGGCCGAGATCACCTTGTGGTTGTAGCGGATCTTGTCGCCGAGGTCGTTCTCGTCGATCGTCTCCTGCAGGTAGTCGATGATCTTGTGCGCGTCGGCGATGGAGTCCTTGCTCTCCCAGGGCTTGAACTCGTAGCCGAAGGTGTGCAGGTCGGAGTCCGAGCGGATGCCGGGGTACTTGAACAGGTCCCAGGTGCCGCCGAAGGTGTCGCGGCCCTCGAGGATGGCGAAGGTCTTGGTGGGCAGCTCGGTGCGGATGTAGTGGCCGGCGCCGATGCCGGAGATTCCGGCGCCGATGACCAGGATGTCGAGGTGCTCGGGGGTGCTGCTCGTCATAGCTGTTTCTCCTGCTGATGGGGCTCAGTGATAGAACCGATGCCCTACTCTCTCGCGGCGGCGGTGGCGCGGGCCACAGCAGAATGCACCCGGTTGCCCTACGGCGTTGTGCAGATCGTCACGCGGTGCCTCGCGAAAATGCACACCACAGGGCCGCCGCGGACACTATGTCCACGCCAAGCCGCTGCGGAGCAGTTTCGCGAGCGCTCAGGGCGCCAGCCAGCGCAGTACGTCGAGGGCGACGGCCACCCCGGTCGGGTTCTCGGCGAGCGGGCGGGGGAGCAGCTCGTCGGCGCGGGCCAGGCGGCGGATCACCGTGTTGCGGTGGGTGTACAGCCGCTCCGCGGTGCGGGAGGTGTTGAACTGCTCGCTCACGTAGGTGGCCACGGTGTCGCGGGTGTCCTGGTCGGCGGTCAGCAGCTCGCCCAGGGTGTCGTGCACGAACTCGTCGGCCTTGGCGGTGTCGGCCGTGATCAGTGAGATCAGCGCGATGTCGTCGTAGCGGGCCACGTGCCGCGGCGAGCCGAGCCGGCTGAGGAGGCGCTGCGCCGCACCGGCGTCGAGGTGGCTGCGCCGGAAGCCGTCGAGGTCGTCGCCCGGCCGGCCCAGTGCCACCCGGACCTCGGGGTGATCGGCCAGTTCGCGTGCCAGTTCGGCGCTGTGGGGGACCACGGTGCCGGGGAGCCATACCCACAGGGCCGAGGCGCTGGCCACCACGGTGAGCGGTCGCGCGGTCCCCGCGTGCCGGGCCAGGGCCTGCGCGGCGGCGTCGAGGTCGGCGGCATCGCCGGTGGTCCAGACGACGGCGGCCGTGTGCGGTCCGGTGAGGCGGTAGCCGAGCTGTTGTTCGGCCCGGTCCCGGGCGATGGGCGCGCCCTGCAGGACCAGAGAGATCGTGGCCAGACGGTCCGCGTTGGTCCCGGTGGTCAGTTGGTCGCGTTCGGCGGCCATGCGCACGGCGATCGCGGTGATGGTGTCGTCGATGTACACCGACATCGATTCCCAGGTCACGGCGAGCAGGTCGCGCAGTTCCTCCGGATCGTCGGTGAGGGTGAAGCACAGCTCCATCCAGCGTCGCCACGCCGCGTTCAGTCCGGTGCGGTAGGAGTCGATGCCGTGCAGGTCGAGGCCCCGTCGCACCAGGTCACGGGCGACGGCGAGGGCCTCGTCGTCGGTGTTGGGCGGTACCCGGGCGCCGGGGTGGCGCAGGTTGTGGGTGGCCCACAGCAGCATCGCGGCGGTGTTGGACTGGCGGACCAGTTCGGCGAGCGTGGGATCGGCGGCGATGCCCTGCATGATGGCCCCGGCCAGCGTCGCGTCGTGGAGCTCGGCCACCCATTCCTCGGGCGGATTGCTCGCGATCTCCGCGCCGCGGCGGATCAGCTCCTTCACCCGCTCCGACGGTTCGGGCCAGGTCTTGCGCATCGAGGTCCCTTCGATCTGTCCGTCGATTCTCGCGCAGGCGCCAGCGGCCCGGGGGCACCGGGCCGGACTCGTCCCAGGATGACGGTCACCGGGGCGCAGTGAGGATGTCAGGCCGGGGCGTGGTGTCGCGTCACGGTGGTCACGAGGAGTGCGGTGGCCGGGGTCTCGGACAGTGAGCGGAGCCGGTGGGGCAGCGTCGCGGAGAAGTATGCGCAGTCGCCGGTCTCGAGCGGTGTCTCGGTGCCGTCCACGGTGAGACCGAGCGTGCCGGCGATGACGTAGACGAATTCGTCGCCGTCGTGGTGCACCGGGTCGGACTTCTCGTGCGGGGGGTGGACCACGAAGGGATGCATCTGCTTGCCCGAGAGTGCCGCGGCGACCGGATCGTAGATCGGACGGTCGGCTCGGCCCGGGGTGATGCGCTGTGCGGCGCGTTCAATGGTGACACCGCCGGAATCGGTCTCATCCCGGTCCACGAAGATCTCGGCGGCGTCCACGCCGAGCGCCTCGGCGATCCGCAGCGCGATCGCGATCGACGGTGTGCTGCGGCCTCGTTCGACCTTCGACAGGTAGCTCTTCGTGACCCCCACGCGCTCGGCGAGGGCGTCGAGGGTCAGTCCCGCGCTCAATCGTCGCGCCCGCACCATCGCCGACATCGGTCTCGCCCGCCCTGTTCTTCTTCGTTGCTTGTGCTCCATCCGGTAGCGGGATCGATCCTACCGCACAGGACCCCAGTTGATGATAGGACACAAGTGTCCTACGGTGGGAATCGGGTTCGACCAGCGGACCCGGAACTGAAAGGTCTTGTGCTGATATGGCATCGACGATGGGGCTCGGCAAACAGGAGTTGATGGACACCGCCCAGCGGGCGATGGACACGACGATGATCACGCAGGAGTGGACCGATCGGCAGAAGCTCGCGCTCACCTGCCGCGCCCTGTACGACGCGGGGCACGATTCCGGGCTCGCCGGGCAGATCTCCGCCCGCGGAGACGAGCCGGGCACCTTCTGGACGCAGCGTCTCGGCCTCGGTTTCGACGAGATCACCGCCGACAACCTCCTACTGGTCGACGAGGATCTCACCGTCCTCGCCGGCGACGGCATGGCCAACCCCGCGAACCGCTTCCACAGCTGGGTCTACCGCGCGCGGCCGGATGTGAACTGCATCGTGCACACGCATCCGCTGCACGTCGCCGCGCTGTCGATGCTCGAAGTGCCGCTGCAGGTCTCGCAGATGGACATCGCGCCGCTGTACGACGACTGCGCATTCCTCAAGGACTGGCCGGGTGTCCCCGTCGGGAACGAGGAGGGCGAGATCATCTCCGAGGCGCTCGGCGATAAGCGCGCGATCCTGTTGGCCCACCACGGCCAGCTGGTGGTGGGCACGACGATCGAGGAGGCCTGCTCGCTGGCCCACCTGATCGAGCGGGCGGCCCGCCTGCAACTGCTCGCCATGAGCGCGGGCGAGATCGCTCCGCTGCCACCGCGGCTCGCCCGCGAAGCCCACGACTGGACCCTGTCGCACCGCCGCAGCGAGGCGAATTTCCAGTACTACGCGCGCCGCGCCCTCCGCACCCACCCCGACGCCGTCTGAGCGTCAACACCGACCAGTGAAGGAAATCGCATGACCGTCTCCGGCATCGTCGCCTATCCCATCACCCCGTTCGCCGCGGACGGGACCGTGGATCATCTCGCCCTGCACCGAGTGCTCGACCGCCTCGTGGACGGTGGCTGTTCCGCCGTGGCCCCGCTCGGGAGCACCGGCGAATCCGCGTATCTGGACCTCACGGAGTGGACGCAGGTGGTGGCGAGCACCGTGACCCACATCGGCTGCCGCGTCCCCACCGTGGTCGGGGTCTCCGATCTCACCACGCACGGGGCTGCGGAACGGGCCCGGATCGCCGAGGGGCTCGGCGCCGATGTGGTGATGGCACTGCCGGTCTCGTACTGGAAGCTCACCGCGACCGAGGTGCAGCGGCACTTCGAGGCGATCGCGGGGGCCGTGTCGATCCCCGTGATGGTCTACAACAATCCGGCGACCGCGGGGATCGATCTCGCGCCCGAACAGCTCTGGGAACTGGTGCGTGATGTCGAGAACATCACCATGGTCAAGGAGTCCACCGGCGATATCGACCGCATGCACCGGCTCCGCGAGCTCAGCGGAGGAACACTGCCCTTCTTCAACGGCAGTAACCCGCTCGCACTCAAGGCCTTCCAGGCGGGGGCGGCCGGATGGTGCACGGCCGCACCGTGTCTGATCCCGGAGCAGGTACGCGATTTCCACGCCGCCGTCGCGGCGGGCGACGACGCCCTCGCCGAAGAACGCTTCGCGCAGATCCGGCCGCTTCTGGAGTTCATCGTCGCGCGTGGACTGCCGACCACCGTGAAGGCGGGGCTCACGCTCACGGGCATCGCCGCGGGCCATCCTCGGCGACCCCTGCTGCCGCTCGACGACGCCGAGTCGGAGGAGCTGAGCAGGCTCCTCACCGCAGCCGGCGTGGGCTGACGCGCCCGGGTCAGATGCGGGCGGGCCCGACGGTGGCCAGGGTGAGGCCACCGGCGCGGGCCAGCGAGTCGCTCACGGTCCAGTAGTAGGTCCTGGCCACGGCGGGGTCACCGGTCAGGATCGACGAGACGATGCCGAGCGCGGCCCCGTCGGACAGCCGGATCAGGGGCCCGCCACTGTCGCCCTGCCGCGAGGCGATATCGGTCGCGATCTGCCGGGCATCGGCCTTGATCACCACACCGCACCGCCACCCGGTGGTCACGCCCTGCTGGCACACGCGGTCGCCGGCGCGAGCGATGCCCACGCTCCGGGGCTGGACCGCGCCCTTGCCCGCGGTGGTCGTGACGTTCGGGCGGAACTCGAGCACCGCCCAGTCGGGGGCCGACGGGTCGGCAGGGCCGCGCTTGCCGGTGTCCGGGTTGACGCGAGTCGGCGGGTTGGACGAGTTCGCGACCCGCCCGATCTCGCGGATGGTGTTCGGCTTGCCGGGAGCGGGGACGCCGATGCGCTGCCCGGTCGTGCCGCAGTGACCGGCGATGAGGCCCACGCGGCTGCCGTCCGGACGCACGGCGATGAAGCCCAGGGTGCAGCGCGAAGCATCGACGGTGCCGTCCGGGTTCTCCTTCTTGGCGATGCTGATCGCCGAACCGGGGCCCACGGTGACGGCCGGTGCGGGCGCAGGCGGTGCGGGCACTGCCTGGGCGGCGGGAGCGCCGAGCCCGGCTGTCAGGATCGCGGTGATGGTTCCGGCGATCGCGCCTGGCAGAGCTGACCGTGCTCGCATTGCTGTCCCCCGTCTCGTTCTGCACCGCACTCCGGTGCGGCGGAATTCCTGGCCGGAGTTTAGGGTAGCGGATCAGTGCATTTCGCTCTACGGCACAGTGAATTCACGAATCCGTGTGCGGGGATGGAACGCGCGACAGGGGGGTGGGGAGGGGCAATCCGTGGTGGAGCCGCCTGGGGGAATCGAACCCCCGACCTTTTCATTACGAGTGAAGCGCTCTACCGACTGAGCTAAGGCGGCGTGGCCCTACCGAGGCAGGACCGAGGACCAAGTGTACTGATCGTCCCGGCGGGCACCAAACGCACGGCTCAGCTGGGCCGCTTCGCCAGCACCTGCTCGCGCAGGATGTCGGCGTGCCCGAGGTGCTGCGCGTACTCGCGCAGAGCGTGGAGGTACACCCACTGGAGCGGCAGTGGCCCGAGTCGGTGCCCGGGGAAGACATGATCGAGACCAAGGCCCGCGGTGGCGCGCCGTGACGCCGAACAGGCGTCCGTGTGTGCGGCGAGCACCGCCGCGATGGTGTCGCTGTCGTCGAGAACGAAGGATTCGTCGGGGGTCTGCGGTATGCCGATCTCTCCCCGGCTCCGGCCGGACAGTGCGGAGTCGAACCACACCTTCTCGACGAACGCGGCGTGTTTGACCAGTCCCAGCAGCGTGGTGCGGGAGGGCACGAGCGCCGCCCGCGCCTCATCCTCTGTGAGTCCATCGAGAGTGGCCGCCAGCCGGGATCGATGTTCGTCGAGGAAGACCTCGAGCTGTTGTCGCAGTGGCGCTTCGATTGCGGCGCGCTCGATCGTCGGCTGCGTCATGAGATGAATCTAGCAGCGGCGCATCGGACTCCACCCGTGGGTAAGTCGCGGTGCGCGGCAGGATCAGTTGTTCTGCGACGGGCGACCAGGCCCGCGCATCGGGCGGGCCTTGGCGGGCATGCGCCCGGCATCGTCGAGCGCGCGGCGCAGCAGGAATTCGATCTGCGCGTTCACGCTGCGCAGATCGTCGGCCGCCCACTTCGCGAGCGCCTGGTAGACCGCCGGGTCGATCCGGAGCGGAACCGCCTTGCGGCCCCGCTCCGGACGCTCGGGTGCGTGCTCGGAATCCACTAGCTGTACAGGCTGCCCGTGTTCACCACCGGGGTGGTGCGACTGTCGGAGCAGAGCACCACCAGCAGGTTCGAGACCATCGCGGCCCGCCGCTCGTCGTCGAGTTCGACGGTGCCGTTGTCCTCGAGCCGGGTCAGTGCGTTCTCGACGATGCCCACCGCGCCCTCCACGATCTTCTCCCGCGCCGCGAGCAACGCCGAGGCCTGCTGCCGCTGCAGCATCGCCTGGGCGATCTCGGGGGCGTAGGCCAGCGAGGAGATGCGGGCCTCGAGGATCTCCAGGCCGGCCAGCTCGACGCGCGCGGCCACCTGTTCGGCGAGCTCGGCGGCCACCTGATCGGTCGATCCGCGCAGGCTCGTCGCGTCGGTATCGGCATCGTCGGCGTCGTAGGGGTGGCTCGTGGTCACGTGCCGCAGGGCCGATTCCGCCTGCGAGATGATGAACTCCTCGTAGTCCTCCACGGCGAACGTGGCGCGGGCGGTGTCGGCCACCTGCCACACGATGATCGACGCGATGTTCACGGGATTGCCGGTGGAGTCGTTCACCTTGAGCTCGGCGGTCTCGAAGTTGTGCACGCGCACCGACACCTGGCGCCGGGTGGTGAGGGGGACGACCAGGCCGAGGCCCGTGGAGCGGACCGTGCCGAGGTACTTGCCGAACAGCTGCACCACCAGGGTGTGGCCGGGCGAGACCATGACGATCATGCTGGCCAACAGCGCGGCGGCGATCACCAGGATCACGGTGCCCGCGATGAACCCCGGCGCGGACTGCTTGGCCGCGAGCGCCACGAAGCCCGCGGCGCCCCCGAGCAGCACGATGACCGCGAAGAACGCTGCGACGGCCGCCCCCGAGCCGGCGTGCCAGGCGGGTCGCTCGGAGATGGCCACCTGCGTGTCCTCGGGTTGAACGATGTCGGTCATCACCCCTCCTTATTCTGATATCACTTATTTAAGTGATATCAGTTTCTTGGAGGGGGCGTCAAGGAGTCGTCAGGAACGCGTCAAGCTCCCTGTTCTGCGATCGCACTCGGATCTAGCGTCTTCTCCCATGACCTTTCTGCTGATCCTCCTGGGCGTGCTGCTGATCCTGCGCCTGGTCAACGAGCTGTACTACCGCCGCTCGGACCGGCGAGTGATCCAACCACGCTGAATCGAAGCCTTGACCTCAACGGGGGTTGATAGGCGAGCCTTGAGGCATGTCTGACGACGCATTCGATCGCGCTGCCCCGGAGATCCTCGGCGACGGCGCTCCCGCCGATACCGCGGCGATCGTCGAGTTCGTGGCCGAGGTGCTGGAGGCGCAGCGGACCGGCAGTGTTCCTCGCGTGCGCACGCTGTTCCGCGACGACGCGGTGTGGACCACCGCGCACGGCCGGCGCCTGCACGGCCGCGCCGCCATCGACGCCTTCGTCGCCCGCACCGTCAGCGGGTCGATGCGCCGCGGCGGTGCGCACTACCGGGTCGAGCGCATCCTCTTCGTCCGGCCCGATGTGGCCGCGGTCAGCGTGCGGGTGCGGCCCCTCGGGCTCGACGGTGCGCCGCTGCCCGGCGCCCCGGATTCGGCCCCGCTGTACGTGCTGTCCAAGGACGACGGGGCCTGGCGCATCGCCGCGGCCCAGTCCACGGCCGTCTTCGACGATCCCGCCGCGCGGCAGTCGCGCGCCGGGTAGGTTCGCACCCGATCGATCTGCGGAAACCCCACCCGCGGCAGAACTGGAACGTGTTACAGTTCTGCTCACATAACCGCATCCGTAGTGGCTCTCAGCTGGGCTTATGTCGGTGATCATGCGGGGAAGGGGACTCGAAATGGCCACCACATCGGAGACCGACGAGAAGACCGGCGCCGTCGGCACTGCCGAGCCGGGCACGCCGGACGATCAGCCCGAGGCCGTCACTAAGCCCGTGTCGGCGCGCACGTCCGCCGCGCCGAAGCCGGCTCCGGACCAGCAGCAGGCGAAGGGCGTCACCGTCTCGCCGCTCGCGATGGGTCTCGCCGCCGCGGTCGTGGTGCTCGCCGTGATCGCCACCGCCCTCGGATTCCTCTGGTCCTCCGCGGCCTCGGAGCGCGACGACGCCGGGGCGCAGCTCACGGCAGTGCAGGCCACCGAGGATCAGAACAAGCGGGCCGAGGATGTGGCCACGAAGTACGCGGTGGGTGCCGCCACGGTGGACTACCAGAACCTCGCCCCGTGGCGGACGGCGCTGGGCGCCAATACCACTCCGTCGCTCGCGACCTCCCTGCAGCAGGCGTCCACGGAACTCGAGCAGGTCTTCGTGCCGATGCAGTGGCAGTCCACCGCCACCCCGCTCGGTTCGGTGGTGAAGTCGAATCAGGACGGCGTGATCCAGGCCAACGTCTTCGTCAACGTGATCACCAAGAGCACGCAGCGGCCGCAGGGTATTCCGTCGGTCGCCACCTACGCGGTCACCATCGACACCAAGCAGAACTGGATCATCACCGACGTCAGCGGCATCGATTCCGCGCTGGGCGGCGGCAAGTAATCAGGGCTGGCCGGGGAGCAACTGCACCATGAGGCCCTCGCCGTCGGCGAGCAGGGTGCCGTCCTCCTCGGTGAGCCGCGCCGTGATGAAGGTCTTGCGACCGTCCACGCGGTCCACCTTGCCCTCGATCGCCAGCGGCACGTTCAGCGGAGTCACCTTGCGGTAGTTGACGTGCAGGTACGCGGTGCGGCTGATCGGCCGCTTCGCCGCGTACACCACCATGCCGAAGTTGTCGTCGAAGATCAGGGGCAGTACACCGCCGTGCGCCACGCCGCCCCCGCCCAGGTGGTAGCGCCGCAGGACGCCTGTGGCGACCACGGACTCCTCGTCGAACTTCTCCACCTTCCACGGCGGCATCAGCAGGCTGCCGCGGCCGGGTAGCTGCATCGACCGGTTCGCGGGGCCCTTGCCCTCGCGCGCCTCGAACGGGGCCAGCAGCTCGATCAGTTCGGCGGTCTTCTCCTGCGCGGCGGCGTACACCTCGTCGGGCGCGTCGATGCTCACCGCGAGGTCCTGCAGCCGGCGCATGTTCTCCACGAACTCGCCGAACGCCGCCGGCGGGGTGGCCGGCTTGAACCGCGGAATCTCGCTCCGCAGGTCCACCTTCTCCGAATCGGCCTCAGTCATGGATCAGACCTTACTCAGCACCAAACCGCTGGTCGGAACCCCGGTCCCCGCGGTCACCACGGCCCTCGACGCCCCGGCCACCTGGTTCGCGGCGGTGCCGCGCAGCTGGCGCACCGCCTCCGCGATGCCGTTCATGCCGTGGATGTACGCCTCGCCGAGCTGCCCGCCGTGCGGGTTGAGCGGCAGCGCACCGTCGAGCTCGCAGCTACCGGCCGCCAGGTATCCCGGTGCCTCGCCGCGCCCGCAGAAGCCGAGCTCCTCGAGCTGCATGAGCACGTACGGCGTGAAGTGGTCGTAGAGCACCGCGAGGTCCATGTCCTGCGGGGTGAACCCCGACTGCGACCACAGCTGCCCACCCACCACGCCCATCTCGGGGAGCCCGGTGAGGCCGTCGCGGTAGTAGCTGGTCATCACGTACTGATCGGGTCCGCTGCCCTGGGCGGCCGCGGCGATCACGGCCGGCGTCTGCTTCAGGTCGCGTGCGCGCTCGGCGCTGGTGATCACCAGCGCGACACCGCCGTCGGACTCCTGGCAGCAGTCCAGCAGGTGCAGCGGTTCCGCCACGAACTTCGACGCCTGGTGCTCCTCCAGCGTGATCGGCTTGCCGTGGAACCAGGCCAGCGGATTCGTCGCGGCGCGGGCCCGGTCGATCACCGCCACCCGGCCGAAGTCCTCGCTGGTGGCCCCGAAGTCGTGCATGTAGCGGCGCGCCGCCATCGCGACGGTGGCTGCGGGCGTGGCGATTCCGGCCGGGTAGTGGAAGGCGTTGTCGATGCCGTTGGTGTTCACCTGCTGCGCCGCGGCGCTCGACACCTGGCCGAACCGGTGACCCGAGCGTTCGTTGAAGGCGCGGTAGGCCACCACCACATCGGCCACGCCGGTGGCCACCGCCATGGCCGCCTGCTGCACCGTGGCTGCGGCGGCACCGCCACCGAAGTTGATGCGGCTGAAGAACTTCAGCTCGGGGATGCGCAGCTCACGGGCCACGGCGATCTCCGAATTGGTGTCCATCGTGAAGGTGGTCAGCCCGTCCACGTCCTGCGGCGTGAGGCCGGCGTCGTCCAGCGCCGCCCGCACGCATTCGACCGCCAGCCGCAGCTCGCTGCGGCCGGAGTCCTTGGAGAACTCGGTGGCGCCGATACCGGCGATCGCGGCCCGGCCGCTCAGCGCGCTCATGCGGGCAGCTCCACCGTCGCGGTCCCGGTGATGTGGTCGCCGAGGCTGTCCTTCGCGGTCACCGCCACGGTCACGCGGTCGCCCTCGACCGCGGTCACGGTGCCGGAGAAGGTGAGCGTGTCGTAGGCGTAGCAGGGCACGCCGAGCCGGATGTCGATGGCGCGCACGAACGCCTCCGGTCCCGCCCAGTCGGTCACGTACCGCTGCACGAGGCCGTTGTCGGTGAGGATGTTCACGAAGATGTCCTTGCTGCCGCGGGCGTGCGCCGCATCGCGGTCGTGATGCACGTCCTGGAAGTCGCGGGTCGCGATCGCCGTACTCGTCACGAACGTGGGCGTGGCGTGGATCTGGAGGGGCGGCAGTGGTGTTCCCACCGTTACATCACCGGCGCGCAGGGTCTGCGGAGCGCTCATGCCACCTCCCAGGCGGGCAGGGTCAGGTCGTCGTCCACACGGAGGAAGACCGCGTGCACGGCCATGCCGATCCGCACGTCGGCGGGGTCGACGTCGATCAGTTCGCCCAGCACGCGTACGCCCTCGTCGAGTTCCACGAGGGCCACCACGAAGGGGAGCCGCTTGCCGGGCACCTTCGGGTGGTGGTGCACCACGAAGCTGAACACCGTGCCGGTGCCGGGGGAGACCACGTAGTCGGGCACCGCCGCGAGGTCGCCGTTCGGGTCCATCGGTCCGGGCGGGTGTCGTAGCGTCGGCGAGTCCGTCGCGCCCCAGCGTTGGATGCGCAGCTCGCCCACCTTGGCGCCCTCCCAGTAGAAGGCGGTGTCGCGTGAGATCACCGGGCGCAGCACGCCGCCCGCGTATCCCGAGGCGTCCACGATCCGTCCGCTCGGCCCGGCCTCCGGGATCGAGGGAGTGTCGGCGGACGGTGGCCGGAACTTCAGCAGCCGGAAGACCATCTCGGCCACCACCTCGTCGCCCACTCGCCACAGCGTGCGGGTGGTGAAGAACCAGCCCTCGCCGAGGGCGGTCTTCTTGGGGCCCACCACGTCCTCCAGGCGGGACGAGGCGGTCACCTCCTCGCCGACGCGCAGGTGCCGGTGGTAGGTCTGGTTCGAGTTGGTGGCCACCACCGACGTGTAGCCGGCCTCGTCGAGGGCGGCGGTGATCAGGCCCAGCGGATCGTCGTCGGCGCGCGTGCCGTGCAGCCCGTTCATGGTCCACACCTGCGCCATCGCCGGTGGCGCGACCGCCCCGCCGAACCGCGAGCGCTCCGCGAACGCCGGGTCCGAGTACAGCGGATTGGTGTCGCCGATGGCCTCGGTCCAGTTGTTGATCATCGGCTGGTTCACCGGATCCCGGCCGGTGCGCGGTGCGGAATCGCCGAGGGCGCGAATGCGTTCCGCGGCCGCGAGCACCGCGTCCGTCTCGGGCGCGCTCATCGCGGCACCCGCGGCAACTGCAGGCCCATGAGGGCGATCAGCTCGCGCTGGATCTCGTTGACGCCACCGCCGAAGGTGAGCACCAGGTTCCGCTTGGCCTGCACGTCCAGCCAGTGCAGCAGCTCGCCCGTGGCCGCCTCCCCGGGATCGCCGTGGGTGCCCACCACGTCCTCGAGCAGCGCGGTGAGGCCCTGGATCCGGTCGGAGCCGAAGACCTTGGTGGCGGAGGCGTCCGCCACGTCCACGGGGCCGCCCGCCTCGGCGGCGGCCACCTGCCAGTTCAACAGCTCGTTGATGAGCTCGGCGGCGCGCACCTTCGCGAGTGCCGCGGCCACATCGGGGTCGGCGTCGAGGCCGTGGTCCGCCGCCCAGGCGGTCACCCGGTCGTACAGCGAGCCGATCCGGCCGGACGGGCCGAGCATGACCCGCTCGTGATTGAGCTGGGTGGTGATCAGCTTCCAGCCCTCGTTCTCGACGCCCACCAGCATGTCCACCGGCACCCGGACGTCGTTGTAGTACGTGGCGTTCACGTGATGCGCGCCGTCGGCGGTGATGATCGGGGTCCAGCTGTACCCGGGATCGCTCGTGTCCAGGATCAGGATCGAGATGCCCTTGTGCTTGGGGGCGTCCGGGTCGGTGCGCACCGCCATCCACACGTAGTCGGCGTCGTGCCCGCCCGTGGTGAAGATCTTCTGCCCGGTCACCACGTAGTGGTCCCCGTCGCGGACGGCGGTGGTGCGCAGCGAGGCGAGGTCGGTGCCCGCCTCGGGCTCGGTGTAGCCGATCGCGAAATGCACCTCGCCCGAGAGGATCTTCGGGAGGAACTGCGCCTTCTGGGCATCGGTGCCGAAGGCCTGCAGCGTGGGGCCCACGGTCTGCAGGGTCACCGAGGGCAGCTGCACATCGGCGCGGGAGGCCTCGTTGACGAACAGGTACTGCTCGATGGGGCCGAAGCCCTGCCCGCCGAACTCGGCGGGCCATCCCACGCCCAGGCGGTCGTCGAGCCCCATGCGGCGCACCACGTTCCGGAACACCTCGCCGTGCCGCTGCACCAGCATCGCGGTGCGCTCCTCCGGCGTCATCAGGGTGGAGAAGTAATCGCGCAGCTCGGACTGCAGGGCGCGCTGCGCGTCCGTGAGGGCGATGAACCTGCCGTTTTCGCCGCCGGTTACGGAATCGTCGCGGTCGGCGATCGTGAGATCGCGCAGCGTCGCGACCTCGCCGCCCACGAACCGGACGAGATCCTTGAGCTGCGAGGAGAACCGGTGCAGCGGGTAGGTCGCATCCACGCCGACGCCGCCGTGCAGGTGATGGCACGTCCGCGCGGCCGCCGGTGCCTCGGCGGCCAGCCAGTACGCGGCGAGCGCGGTGGCCTCGTCGGCCGCCGATCCGGTGCCCACGCGCCACGCCGCGCTGGTGGCGGCCAGGTGCAGGGTGCGTGAGGCGATGTACACGTCGGCGATCTGCTGCGCGACGGCCTGGAAGGCCGCCAGCGGCCGCCCGAACTGTTCCCGCTTGCGCAGATGGTCGACCGTGAGCGCGAGGGCCCCGGCGAGCGCACCGTCGGCCAGCGCGGCGGCACCGAGTAGGCCGTACTCGCGCACCGATCGAGCGACCACGCCGTCGACGTCGGCGCCGAGCACCGCGTCGTCCGGCACTGCGACCGCATCGAGGTAGACGGTGGCCTCGGGCGCCGAGGACGAGGTGGGGCTCGGCCGCACGGTGACGCCGGGCGCCTCGGGATCCACGAGGAAGACCGCGGCTCCGGAATCGGTGGTCGCGCTCACCAGCAGGTGTGTCGCGTGCTGGCCGTAGCCGACCGCCACCTTGCGGCCGGTGAGCGTCCAGCCCTCGGCGGTGCGCTCCGCGCGGGTGCGGGGCCGGCGGGGCAGCGCGGCCCCGGCCTCGTTGAGGGCACCCACCACGAGCTGTTCGCCGCGCAGCGCCGCGGGCAGGAGTCGCTGTTGCTGCTCCTCCGTGCCGTACGCGGCCACCGGGGCGATGCCCAGTGCCAGCGCGGGCAGCAGGGGAGCGGTGCTGTGCAGCCGCCCCGCCTCGGTGAGGACTGCGGCCACCTCCTCCGCGCCGAGTCCGGCGCCGCCGGCACTCTCCGGTGCGGGCAGGCCCAGCAGGTCGGCGCGCGCGAGGTCGGTCCAGGTGGCGCGCCAGTCGCCCTGCTCCGTCGAACGCGCGAGCACGTCCGCCGCCAGACCGGCGACGGCGGCCTGGTTCTCGTCCGGGTGGAAGTCCACGCACACTCCTGGTTCATACGGCTGAAAATCAGTGAAACGTGTTCTATTTTTAGCAAGGTGGGCGCAGCGCCCGCAAGCGAGTCGGGAAACTGACCGGCAGCTCACAGAGAGCGGATCGAGAGACGGGACCACGATGCGATTCACCTACGCGGAGGCGATGACGGATCCGGCCTTCTACGTGCCCCTGGCGCAGGCGGCGGAGGAGGCGGGCTACCACGGCATGTGCGTGGCCGACAGCGTGGCCTATCCGGAGGTCTCCGACTCGACCTACCCGTACACCCCGGACGGTAGCCGGGAGTTCCTGGACGGGAAGGAGTTCGTTGAGACCTTCGTGCTCGCCGCCACGCTCGCCGCCTCCACCACCACGCTGCGGTTCACCCCGTTCGTGCTCAAGCTCCCCATTCGGCCGCCGGTGCTGGTCGCCAAGCAGGCGGCCTCGCTCGCCGCGATCAGCGGCAACCGCTTCTCGCTCGGCGTGGGAATCAGTCCGTGGCCCGAGGACTTCGAGATAATGGGCGTGCCCTTCGAGCGGCGCGGCAAGCGCATGGACGAGTGCATCGAGATCGTCCGCGGCCTGTCCACAGGGGAGTACTTCGAGTACCACGGGGAGTTCTACGACATCCCCTCGATCAAGATCTCGCCGGTGCCCACTGAGCCGCTGCCGATCCTGGTGGGCGGCCATGCCGACGCTGCCCTGCGGCGGGCGGTGCGGCTGTGCGACGGCTGGATGCACGCGGGCGGCGACGGCGAGGAGCTCGACCGGATGCTGGCCCGGATCGACGAGCTGCGCGCCGAACACGACAAGAAGGACTTCGAGATCCACGTGATCTCGCTCGACGCCTACACGGTGGACGGCATCAAGCGGCTGGAGGACAAGGGCGTGACCGATGTGATCGTGGGCTTCCGGCTGCCCTACCAGCTGGGCCCCGATACGGAGCCGCTGCAGCCGAAGATCGACAACCTGCGCCGCTACGCCGATTCCGTGATCAGCAAGTTCTAGGAGACACGATGAACGAAGACCACCCCGCCGTCCGTGCCGGCCGCGCCTCGCAGGCCGCCGCCAGCGCCCACGACAAGCAGGCCTGGCTCGATCTGTTCGCCGCCGACGGCGTGGTCGAGGATCCGGTGGGCCCATCGGGATTCGACCCGGAGGGCAAGGGGCACCACGGTCGCGAGGAGATCGCGGCGTTCTACGACAAGACCATCGGCGTGGCCGAATCGCTGGAGTTCCTGTTCGGCGACGGCTTCGCCTGCGGCGACGAGGTGGCCTTCACCGGCCTGATCCGCACCGTGATCGGCGGCCACATCATCGACGCCGAGGGCGTGTTCACGTACAAGGTCGACGACGCCGGGAAGATCGTGGCGCTGCGTGCCTTCTGGGAGGTCGACCGCGCGATGGCCACCGCCCGCCCCGCCTGAGCCGAACGGAAACCGGCGGTTTCCTCCGCGTTGCGACGCGTCACGTCGTATCGCCGAGGAAACCGCCGGTTTCAGTAGCTAGCGCGCGGTGAAGACCGCGTCGGCGAGTACCGGCGCGGCCCGCTCCACCGACTCCGCGGTCACCAGGTGCCGGTCACCGTCGTGCCAGATCCGCACGCGCAGGGTCTCGCCCGGCAGCATGATGCCGGCGAACTTGGCCGACCACGACCCCACTGCGGAGGCGTCACCGTCGAGTACGGCGTCCGTGACGGCCTTGGCGACGATCCCGTAGGTGCACAGGCCGTGCAGGATCGGCGCGTCGAAGCCGGCGGCCTTCGCGAAGCCGGGGTCGGAGTGCA
Organism: Tsukamurella strandjordii; assembly: GCF_039525985.1. Taxonomy (NCBI): domain Bacteria; kingdom Bacillati; phylum Actinomycetota; class Actinomycetes; order Mycobacteriales; family Tsukamurellaceae; genus Tsukamurella; species Tsukamurella strandjordii. The sequence continues at coordinate 51,320 of NZ_BAAAII010000004.1, forward strand.
GCGGGTTCCGGTCGCCGCAGAGCCGGTAGAGCAGCGCCTGCTGGCCGAGTGTGGGCACGTCCACGGTGACATCGGCGTCGCGGTCGGGCAGCTCGATCCTGTCCGATGGTCCGCGCTCGCCGCCGAAGCCGCCCTCGCCGCGGGCGAAGATCGACGAGCGGGCGGTCCACAGCGGTTCGCCGGACTCGTCGACCACCTCGGTCTCCTGCCAGATCACCGCGGCCTTGCCCTTGTCGTGCACATCGCTGATCCGGGTGCGCGAGACGGCCTTCCCGCTGGTGGGAAGGGGGCGGTGCGCGGTCACCGACTGGCTGCCGTGCACCACCTTCGCGAGGTCGATCTCGACGCCGGGGAAGGACACCTTCGGCGGCTCGGTGGCATGGAAGTTCTGCGCGACCGTGGCGAAGGTCGGCAGCACCACGGTGTCCTTCTCGGTGGCGTAGCGCAGCTCGCGCGACGACACCGGGTCGGCACCGGCGCCGAGGGCCAGCTGATACAGCAGCACATCGGAGGTGCTCCAGGCGAATTCGGCGGTGCCGAGATCGGCACCGATCGCGACGGACGGATCGATGGGCATGAAGCTCCCTGTGCAGTAGGTCTATTCGTAGGTGATGTGCACGGTCTGGGACCGGCGCAGCGACTGGCAGGCCAGGATCAGGCCGTCGTCGAGGTCCTCCTGATCGAGCACCTCGTTGTGCGCGAGTTCGACGTCGCCGTCGACGATGCGGCAGGCGCACGCACTGCACGCGCCCTCGCGGCAGGAGTACGGCGCGTCCAGGCCGGCGTCGAGCATCACGTCCAGCAGCTTCTTCTCCGCCGGCCAGGCCAGTTCGGTGGTCTTCCCGTCGAGCTCGACGGTCACGGTGCCGCCGTCGTCCGCAACGGGTGCGGCCGGATCCGGCAGGTCCTCCGCCTCGGCGATGGCGGCCTTCTCCTCCGCCTCCTCCTTGGAGGCCTCCACCTCGAAGGGGTTGCGCGGCAGCGAGCGGAACTTCTCGACGTGCACCTCTCGGCGGCCCTTGCCGAGTGAGGTCATGGCCTCGGAGACCGCGTCCATGAACGGGCCGGGACCGCACACGAAGACCTCGCGGGCCACGTACGGCGCGGCCAGGGCGGCGAGGTTGGCGGCGCTGGGCAGTCCCTGTACCGATTCCAGCCAGTGCACCACCACCAGGCGCTCCGGGTACTTCCGGGTGAGCTCGGCGAGGGCGGAGGCGAAGATCACCGACTGTGCGTCGCGGTTGGCGTAGATCAACGCGACCAAGCCGGTGCCCGCTTCCAACACCGATCGCAGGATCGACAGGATCGGCGTGACACCGCTGCCTCCGGCGAAGAGCAGCATATCGGTGTCGAAGGACTTCGGCGTGAAGATGCCGGCGGGCACGAGGACATCGAGTTCGAGGCCCGGGGTGGCGTTGTCGCACAGCCAGTTCGAGGCGTATCCCTCGGCGGTGCGTTTGACGGCCACCCGCAGCGGGCCGCCGTCGTGCGGTGCGCTGCACAGCGAGTAGCAGCGGGCCACCGACCCGGTGCGGTCGCTGGGAACCCGCACGGTGAGGAACTGGCCGGGCTTGTAGGTGAACTGGTCCGCCAGCTCGGCGGGCACCTCGAACTCGATGGAGTGCGCGTCGTGCGTCTCCGCGACCACCTTGGCGACGAGCAGTCGGTGGATGCTCACTTGTTCTGTCTCTCCTAGTCGGCGTCCGCGTCGTTGGTCGACGGGAGGGGTTCCGGTGGAACGGGGACCGCGCCCAGCTTGGCCGCCCGGGTGATCGAGTCCATCAGCCGCGGGCAGGTGGCCCGCAGGGCGGAACCGGCACCGTCGGCGGCGAAGACGGAGCAGTCGCGTGCCGACCCGCACCACTGGATGGAGGTCTGCTCGCGGCTGTTCTTGCGCACCTGCACCGCGACGCCGCAGGTGCCGCAGTTCAGCGGGGTGAAACCGTCCGTGAGGAAGGCCTCGCGGTCGGCCACCGTGGCCGGCTGCGTGACCGGCTCGCCGAACATCGTCACCGTGGGGGACATGGCGATCAGGCCTCCGCGGACTGCTTGTCGGCGGCCTGATCCGAGGCCTTCTCGGCCTCCTGGCGCGCGATGTTGTCGGCGACCTCCGCCTCCCAGGCCTCCACGGCGTGGGTGGTGTCGATCTCGAACTCGAAGCGCTGCGTCATGTCCTCGGAGACCTCGGCGGCATCCACGTAGAACTGCTCGTACCACCGGCGCAGCTGGTAGACGGGCCCGTCCTCCTCGCACAGGAGGGGGTTGTCGATGCGGGTCTTGTTCTTCCAGATCTCCACGTCCTGCAGGAAACCCAGGCCCACGTTCTTGGCGAACTTGCCCGCCAGGTAGTCGGACTTCTCGTCGTCGAAGCCGGGGAGCTTCTTGACCTTCACGCCGTACATCAGCTTGAACGAGTGCTGATCGATCGGGTAGTGGCAGTTGATCAAGATGTTCTCGATCTGGAAGCCCTTGTAGTCGTTGTGCAGGTAGTTGATCATGTACGACGGCCCGAAGTAGTGCGCCTCGGACTTGAGCAGCACGTCGTCGCCGCCGGACAGTCCGATGTCGGTGACGTCGTTGCGGCCCTTGGTATCCAGGTACTGCGAGGCGATGTGTCCGTCGAAGACGTTCTTGAAGTACGTGGGCAGGCCGTAGTGGATGTAGAAGAAGTGCGGCATGTCGACCACGTTGTCGACGATCTCGCGGCAGTTGCTGCCCTCGATGATGATCTCGTTCCACACCCAGTTCGACCACTCCGGTCCGTCGACGTCGCCGTCGATCCTGGGGATGGCCACGTCCTCGGTCGGCTTGGAGTTCTCCACGTCGTGCCAGATGAACAGCTGATCGTTCTCGATCATGGTGGGCCAGGTGCGGGTCCGGGCGCGGAGCGGGACGCGCTTGGCGTAGGGGATGCCCTTGCACTTGCCGTCGCCGCCCCAGCGCCAGTCGTGGAACGGGCAGGCCACCTCGTTGCCCTTGACGGTGCCCTGCGTCAGGTCGCCGCCCATGTGCCGGCAGTACCCGTCGAGCACGTTCACCTTGCCGTCCTCGCCCGCGAAGACCACGAGCTTGGTGCCGAAGGCCTCGACCGCATGGGGCTTCCCGTCGGCGAAGTCCTTGAGCAGGCCGATGCAGTGCCAGCCCCGGGCGTACCGGGTGGGTGCGGTGCCGCTGTCGATCAGGCGGGCGGCGGTTTCGGTGTTACTCATGAGATCTCCTCTTCCGCGCGAACGGGGGCTGAGGTGGAGGCGGCGGGGGCTGCCGCCATGTCCTCCACGGCGAGGTAGGCGAACACCATGGCGGGGCCGATGGTGGCGCCGGGGCCGGCGTAGGTGTGGCCCATGACGGGGGAGCTGGTGTTGCCGGCGGCGTACAGGCCGTCGATCACGGAACCGTCCTCGCGCTGGACCCGGCCGGCCACGTCGGTGCGCAGGCCGCCCTTGGTGCCGAGGTCGCCGGGAACCATACGAGCAGCGTAGAACGGCCCGGTGGACAATTCGGCGAGACTGGGATTCGGCTTGTTCCGCGGATCGCCGTAGTAGTGGTCGTAGGCGCTCACGCCGCGGCCGAAGTCCTCGTCCCGGCCGGCGCGGGCGAAACCGTTGAACCGCTCGACGGTGCCGGTCAGCGTGTCGGCGGGCACGCCCATCTTCTCGGCGAGTTCGGCGAGCGTGGTGGCGCGCACCATGCACCCGGACTCGAACCAGCGCTTGGGCAGCGGCTGGCGCGGCGGCTGGCCGGCGAACAGGTAGCGGTTGCGGTACCGCTGGTCGAAGACGAGCCAGCAGGGCACGTTCTCGCCGGGCCCCTCGCCCTGGCCGTACTCGCCGCCGTACATCGAGTGCACGGCCTCGACGTACGGGGCGGATTCGTTGACGAACCGCTCACCGTCGGTGTTGACCATCAGGCTGCCGGGTAGCGATCGCTCCGAGAGGGCGAACCAGGCCATCTTGGGCAGCAGGATCGACGGCCCCCACCAGGCGTCGTCCATGAATTCGAGGGCGCCGCCCACGGCCTCGCCGGCGCGGATCGCGTCACCGGTGTTGGCGGGCACGCCGTTGGTCCACTCGGTGCCGATGGGCTGGCGCTGGTACTGCGCGCGCATCTCCTCGCTGGACTCGAAGCCGCCCGCGGCCAGGATCACGCCGCGGCGGGCCGTGAGCTGCACCTGCTTCCCGTCGCGCTCCACCGTGACGCCGGTGATCCGGCCGTTCGCCTCGGTGAGCGCGACGAGCGAGGTGTTCAGCCACAGTGGGACGTTCGCGCGCTGCAGGCCCACGCGGAGCGCGGCCACGAGTGCCTGCCCGCGGCCCAGCAGGTGCTTGCCGCGGGCCTTGGCGGCGTAGAACCGGCCGCCCACCCGGAGTGCCCGGAGGATGCCCTTGGGGTGGCGCATGATCAGGTTGAGCCACTTGAAGTCGGCCTGCGTGACCACCAGGTTCATCGGCGCCTTGGTGTAGTCGGGCTCCAGGTTCTTCAGCTCGTCGCCGAGCTGGTTGCCGTCGAAGGGCTTCGGCTCGCAGGAGCGGCCGTGCGCGCGCCCGCCCGGCGCCTCCGGGTAGTAGTCCGAGTAGCCGGGCACCCAGGTGAGTTCCAGGGGGCTCATCCGGTGCAGCATCGAGATCACCTCGGGGCCGCGATCGATGTAGGTGTCGATCCGCTCCGCCGGGACCACATCGCCGATGATCGAGTGCAGGTACTTGCGGGCCTCGTCGGGGCTGTCCTTGACGCCGGCCTTCGCGAGGGCCTCGTTGCCGGGGATCCACACGCCGCCGCCCGAGCGGGCCGTCGAACCGCCGTAGTGCGGCGCCTTCTCCACGATCAGCGCGCTCAGTCCGCTGTCCGCGGCCTTGAGTGCCGCCGCCATGCCCGCGGCACCGCTTCCCACCACGATCACGTCGTATTCGGTGGCTTCCGCCGTCATCGGCTCTCCTCGTCGATGTAACAGGTTCTCTGGCTTGAACTGCACCGATGCGCAGTGTGTTCTAGCTCTCAGTGCAGCATAGACTAGAACGTGTTCCAGTATCCAGGGATGGAGTGAACCGGGTACCCGAGAGGCCCGTGAGCCGGGGGCTCACGGGTGCGGCCGCAGGGCGGCGATCAGCGAGGGGTCAGCAGGGGATGGTCATCCGCTCGTAGCTGCCGGTGCTGGGCCGGAAGACCCACTTGGTCTGCGGTCGACAGGTCGACGGTGCGGGCCGCGCCGTGGTCCGCGGGACGGCGGTGCGAACGGGTGCGGTGGCCGCCGGTGCCTGCTGCGCCGTCGTGGGGGCGGGCGCCGCGGTGGTCGGCGCCGCAGTGGGCTCGGCCGGGGCGGACGACGGTGCGCCGCTCGGCGACGGGGTGTTCGGTGCGGGAGCGACCGCGTGCACGGCCGAGGTGGGCGCCACGCTCGACGGTGCGGATGCGGGCACCGGCGTGGTGTCGTCGCGCAGGCTCAGACCGACGACCACCGCGATCGCCGCGGCGCACAGCACGGCGGCCGCTCCCAGCGCGAGGAATCGGCCCGACGATCCGCGTAGCAGCCCGGTCCCGCCGGTGGACTTGTCGAGGCGGTGCGTCATGCTGCGCGACTCTCTCGCCGGGCGGTCGACGCGGTCGTTGATATCGCGTTCATGGCCACATCCTCTCAGTGCGGAGGCGGCCGTGGGCGAGGAGGGGAGAACGTCGAATAGCCAACGGGACAGCGATGATTCATCCGGCACACTTGTGTGCACAGAGGTGAATCAGCCTCGGTTTTGCGATCACGCCGGCGGCCAGTTGGGCTCACCCGACAGGGCGGCGCGGTTGCAAAACGAGAAGCGATCAGGTTGCGGCGGAGATCCCGGCCCGCCGGCCGAAGAAGCTGCCGTCGCCGAGGCTGGTCCCGCTGGCGTAGCCGCCCGCGCAGACGCCGGAGGTGCAGCGCCCGGCGGCGAACAGGCCGGGGATTGGCGCCCCGTCCACGTGCAGCACCCGCGAATCGACATCGGTGCGCAGCCCGCCCAGCGTGAACCCCGCCGTGAAGCCCCGCATGTCCCAGGCCGCGACCGGACCGGTGAGCGGGCGCACCCACTGCTGCTTCTTGTGCAGTAGCGGGTCGTCACCGTCCGCCGCGTGCCGGTTGTAGGTCTCGACGGTGCTCGTGAGCGCCCCGGCGGGCAGCCCCATATCGGACTCCAACTCCTCGACCGTCTCCGCGGCCCAGGTGGGCGGCTGCCGGAAGTAGGGCGTGGAGGTCTCGGTACCGAGCGCCTCCTCGTGCGAATCCATGTCCATCACCAGGAACACCGCGTTGTCCTGCTGGATCAGCGCGGCCTGCCCGATCCGGCCGCCGTAGGTGTCCTCGGCGATGAAGCGCTGGCCGCGGCCGTTGACCAGGATCCCGCGCGCCATCATCTGCGGGTCGCCGAAGAACGCCACCTCGGTGGCGTCCATGTGCGCGAGTCCGGCGCCGGCGGCCTGTGCCATGAGGATGCCCGCACCGTCGTGCTCCTCGACGGCCGCCGCGGGCCGCCCGATGAGCCGCGGCGCGTAGGTCGCGATCATCTCCGCGTTGTAGGCGAAGCTGCCGGTGGCGAGAACCACGCCCCGGCGGGCGCGCACGGTGAGGTCCTGGCCGAACCGGCGGGCCTGGACTCCGCACACCCGGCCCTGCGCGTCACTGATCAACGTGTGCGCGCGGATATCGAATTCGCCACGGACGCCCAACGTTTCCGCCGTCTCCACCAGAGGCTTCATCAACATGTAGCCCGCGCCGCGGACGCCGGTCTGCTTGTCGGCCATCTGCGGAACGTGACCGCGCGGAGCGGGCTGCGCGAGGGTGTTGAACGGGGCCGCGTTCTCGCCGCCGGAGTACCCGAGGCCCTCGTCGTGCGGTACCTCCCATCCCGGCTCACCCCAGAACTCCTCCTTGAAGACCACGCCGCAGTCCACCAGCCAGTCGTAGTGCTCGGTGCTGCCGTGGGCGTAGTCGTGGATCTTCGCCTCGTCGACCCCCGGACCCAGCGCGGCCGACATGAACTTCTCCATGTTCTCCGCGGTGTCCTCGAAGCCGAGCGAGCGCTGCAGCCCGGTGCCACCGCCGAGGTAGATCCAGCCACCCGAGGCCGCGGCGGCGCCGCCCCAGCCGCCCGCCCGTTCCAGGACCAGGACCTCGGCGCCGGCGCGGGCGGCCTCGATGGCGGCGCACACACCGGCGATGCCGTAGCCGGCGATCACCACATCGGCCTCGAGATCCCAGGCGGTCACGGATTCGGCGTCGATCGGGCGTCGGCTGGTGGTCATCGGGGCTCCTCGGCAGCAGTGATGGAAACCGGTTGCATCTCTATCGTGCCCGCGGTCCACGAGGGCCGCGGCCACGGGAGATACCAGCAAGATAGGCGGATCCGCGGCCTTGATGTAGCGTTTCCGTCCAGAAAATGAGAACGTGTTCTAGTATCGGTTCCACCGGCAGGCGCGATGCCCGTCCGAGAGTCGCAGAGAGCGAGGAAACATGAGCGAACAGAGCGTCAGCGCCGTGCTGGCCGAGGTGGCGGAGTTGCTGCCCACGCTCCGGGATCGCGCGCAGGAGACGGAGGACGCGCGTCGCGTTCCGGCCGAATCCATCAAGGCGCTGCAGCAGAGCGGCTTCTTCCGGCTGCTCCAGCCGAAGCGGTACGGCGGCTTCGAGGCCGATCCGATCGAGTTCTACACCGCGGTCAAGGCGCTCGCCAGCGCCTGCGGTTCCACCGGCTGGGTGGCATCGATCCTGGGCATCCATCCCTGGAACATCGCGCTCTTCGACGACCGCGCGCAGCAGGAGGTGTGGGGCGAGGATCAGGACACGCTGGTCTCCTCGTCGTACGCGCCGATGGGCAAGTCCGAGATCGTCGAGGGCGGCTACCGGCTCTCCGGCAAGTGGAGCTTCTCGTCCGGCTGCGACCACGCCACGTGGGCGCTGCTCGGCGGCCCGGCGTTCCAGGACGGCAAGCCGGTCGACTTCCTCACCTACCTGGTGCCGATCAGTGATTACACGATCAACGACGTGTGGCGCACCGTCGGCCTGCGCGGCACCGGCAGCAACGACATCGTGGTCGAGGACGTCTTCGTGCCCGCCCACCGCGCGCTCAGCTTCCAGCAGGTCTCCAAGTGCAAGGGGCCGGGCCAGGAGGTCAACACCAGCCCGCTGTACAAGCTGCCCTTCGGCTCGGTGCACCCGTCCACCATCACCGCCCCGATCATCGGTATGGCGCAGGGCGCCTACGACGCCCACGTCGAGCATCAGCGCAGCCGCGTGCGCGCCGCCTACGCGGGCGAGAACGCCAAGGAGGACCCGTTCGCCAAGGTCCGGGTGGCCGAGGCGGGCAGTGAGATCGACGCCGCCTGGCTGCAGCTCACCAGCAACATCCGCGAGGAGTTCGAGCTGGTCAAGGCCGGCGAGAAGATCCCGTTCAACCTGCGCCTGAAGGTCCGGCGCGATCAGGTGCGCGGCACCGAGCGCGCGATCTTCGCGGTGGATCGGATGTTCGAGAACTCCGGCGGCCGCGCGCTCGCCGAGGGCACCCCGATCCAGCGGTTCTGGCGCGATGCCCACGCGGGCCGGGTGCACGCCGCGAACGATCCCGAGCGGGCGTACAAGATGTTCGGCACCGGCGAGTTCGGCGAGCCGGTCATGGACGGGATGGTCTGACCGTGCCCGAGACCGAGGTCGACGTCCTCAAGGAGGGCAAGTTCGCCACCACCGCAGCCGGTCTCACGCTGCACTACCACGAGGCCGGCGAGGAGAACCGGGCCAACGGCACCGTCGTGCTGCTGCACGGCAGCGGCCCGGGTGTCTCCTCGTGGAGCAACTTCGGACGCAACATCCCGGTGCTGGCGCAGCGCTTCCACGTGCTCGCCGTCGATCAGCCCGGGTTCGGGCGATCGGACAAGCCCACGGAGCACCCGCAGTACTTCGTGCACAGCGCGACGGCGCTCGCGGGCCTGCTCGACACCCTCGGGATCACGGAACGCGTGCACCTGGTGGGCAACTCGCTGGGCGGCGGCACCTCGGTGCGGTTCGCTCTCGATTTCCCGGAGCGGGCGGGACGCCTCGTGCTGATGGGCCCCGGCGGCCTCAGCGTGAACACCTTCGCGCCCGACCCCACCGAGGGGCTGCGCACCTTGCAGAAGTTCTACGCCGCGCCCAGTAAGGAGCGGCTGGAGGACTTCCTGCGGATCATGGTCTTCGACCAGAAGATGATCACGCCCGAGCTGATCGAGGAGCGGTTCGAGCTCGCGCTCGACCCCGAGGCGATCGCGGCGTTCAAGGCGATGGGGAAGTCCTTCGCCTCGGCGGACTACGAGAAGGGCATGCTCTGGCGCGACGCCTACAAGCTGCGCCAGCCCGTGCTCATGATCTGGGGCCGGGAAGACAGGGTGAACCCGCTCGACGGTGCGCTACTCGCGCTCAAGCAGATCCCGCGCGCGCAGCTGCACGTCTTCGGGCAGTGCGGACACTGGGCGCAGTTGGAAAAGTTCGACGAGTTCAACCGGCTCACAGCGGATTTCCTGGCCGGGTCCAAGGAGAAGTAGGCGATGGCGATCAAGGCGCTCGGGTACATGCGCATCGAGGCCACCGATATGGCGGCCTGGCGCGAGTACGGGCTCAAGGTGCTCGGCATGATGGAGGGCACGGGCAACGACCCCGACTCGCTCTACCTGCGGATGGACGATTTCGCGGCCCGCCTGGTGATCGTGCCGGGCGAGAAGGACCGGCTGCTGGTCTCCGGCTGGGAGGTCACCGACGCGCCTGCCCTCCAGGAACTCCGGGAGACGCTCGCCGCCGCGGGCGTCGCCTTCGAGGAGGGCACGAAGGAGGAGAAGGGCGAGCGCCGCGTCGAGGGTCTGATCCGGTTCCAGGATCCCGCGGGCAACACGCTCGAGGCCTTCCACGGCGCGCAGTACCTGGGCCGCCGGTTCGTCAGCCCGTACGGGCACAAGTTCGTCACGGCGGAACAGGGCCTCGGCCACGTGGTGCTCACGTGCACCGATGACGCCGCCGCGCAGGACTTCTACCAGGGCGTGCTCGGCTTCCGGCTGCGCGATTCGATGCGTCTCCCGCCGCAGATGGTGGGCCGTCCGGCCGATGGCGATCCGGCCTGGCTGCGGTTCTACGGGTGCAACCCGCGCCACCATGCGCTGGCCTTCCTGCCGCTGCCCAACCCCACCGGCATCGTCCACCTCATGGTCGAGGTGGAGAACAGTGACGATGTGGGTCTGGCCCTCGATCGCGCCTACCGCAAGAAGGTCAAGATGTCGGCCACCCTCGGGCGGCACATCAACGACAAGATGCTGTCCTTCTACATGAAGACCCCCGGCGGATTCGATATCGAATTCGGCTGCGAGGGTATGGAGGTCGAGGACGAGAACTGGATCGCTCGCGAGTCCACCGCGGTCAGCCTGTGGGGCCACGACTTCACCATCGGCTTCAAGGAGCAGTGATGACCGAGCAGACGTCCCCCGTGAAGATCGATCCGATCGAACCGCTGGCGTATCGCACGGCCATGGGGCACTTCTGCACCGGCGTCACCGTGATCACCGCGGCCGACGAGGAGGGACCGGTGGGCTTCGCCTGCCAGTCCTTCTCCGCACTGTCGCTCGACCCGCCGCTGGTGCTGTTCTGCCCGATGAAGACCTCGGGTGCCTGGCGCACCATCGAGCGCACCGGCCGGTTCGCCGTGAACGTGCTGTCGGAGAACCAACAGGCCGTGAGCTCGGTCTTCGGTTCCCGGCACCCCGACAAATTCGGGGAGGTCCGGTGGCGGCCGTCGCCCACGGGATCGCCGCTGCTCGACGACGCGCTCAGCTGGATCGACTGCACCGTCGAGACCGTGCACGACGGCGGCGACCACCACATCGTGATCGGCCGGGTCCAGCAACTGAGCCCGCCGAATCCCGGTCGCCCGCTGCTGTTCTACCGCGGCCGGTACACCCAGACGGTGACCGATCCCGGGCAGGCGATCCCGCGCGCCCTCTCGCTCGACGCCTTCCTCACCTGGCCGGTCGGCGACGACTGGATGTAGTCCTCGGTGTTCAGTCCCCGTTCGTGAGCCCGGCGTAGCGCGAGGCCGCACGGGTCCGGCGGGCCGACGTCCGATCGCGATCCGGGACAGTCAGCTCGCGGGGAGCTCAGCGCTGAAGTACTCGATCACGCCCGACAGTCGCGCCGCGTCCTCCGGGAGCACCGCGCCGTCCACCCCGTACCGGCTGCCCAGCTCCACGGGGCCGCCCTCGCGCCGCACCGTCCACCCCTCGCTCGCGAGGTACTCGGCGGGGTCCTCGCGCTCGGCATCGGCCACGAACAACGAGGTCACGTCGAAGTCGCCGAGCGGATTGTCGGGCGTCGAGTACTTCTGCTGCACGGCGCGGAAGCCGTCCAGGTCGAGCTTGCCGATCTGGCCCTCGACGGCCACCCGACTCCCCGGTGCCGCGAGCGTCACGATGCGCTCGAACAGCAGCTTCTGGGCGTCCGAGGGCAGGTACGGGAGCAGTCCCTCCACCAGCCAGGCCGACGGTGCGCCCGGGTCGAAACCGGCGGCGCTGAGTGCGGCGGGCCAGTCGTCGCGCAGGTCGACGGGCACCGCGCGCAGGTGGGCCGCCGGGGTCGCCCCGTGCTCACCGAGCGTGGCGGACTTGAACGCGAGCACCTCGGGCTGGTCGAGTTCGAAGACCACGGTGGTGCTGGGCAGCTCCAGGCGGTATCCGCGGGAATCCAGCCCGGAGGCCAGGATCACCACCTGCCGGAGGCCGGCGGCGATGGCGTCGATCACGAAGTCGTCGAAGAACCGCGTGCGGATGCCGAGGTGGCGGCTCGCACTGATCGGGCTGCCCGAATCGTCGGCGGAGGCGAGCATCGCCAGGGTGCGCGGGTCGCCGGCCGCCTCCAGGAAGACGCGCGCGTACGGGTCGTGGGCGAGGGCGTCCGGGCGATCGTTCTCCACGGCACGTGCCGCCGCCACCAGGAGGGCGGTGAACCCCACGCTGGTGGTGATGTCCCAGGTGTCGCCGTCCGTGCGCACGCTGTCCGTCATGTGAACCTCCGCCTCGTGGGGTACTTCGCTAACGAAAGTACCCGCGTTGCGGGCGCAGGACAAGAACCTGTTTCAGGAATGGATGAGCGCGCGGCGGTTCAGGAACGAGGCCGGATCGCCGAACAGCTGGGCGCTGCCGTGCGCACGCTTGAAGTACAGGTGCGCATCGTGTTCCCAGGTGATGCCGATACCGCCGTGCAACTGGATCATCTCGCCGGCCACCGCCTCGAAGGCCTCCGAGCAGTAGGCCTTCGCCGTGGCCACCGCGAGCCCGGCATCGGCATCGCCGCGGTCGAGGGCCTCGCCCGCCGCGTAGGCCGCCGAGCGTGCCGCCTCGACCAGGACGAACATGTCCGCCATCCGGTGCTTGAGGGCCTGGAAGGAGCCGATCGCGCGACCGAACTGCACCCGCGACTTCGCGTACTCGACGGTCGCCGCCAGCGCCTGCGCGGCCGCGCCCACCTGCTCCGCGGCGAGCACCGCGCAGGTCACGTCCAGTGCGTGCGCGAACACGGAGCCCGCGTCGTCGAGCACCACGGTCCCGGTCGCACCGTCGACGGTGACCTCGGCGAGGCGCCGGGTGGGATCCATCGTGGGTGTGTGCCGCCGCGACGCGGACTCGCCGTCGATCAGGTGCACCACCGTCCGGTCGCCGTCGCCGGCGACCAGCAGCAGATCGTCCGCGAGATCGCCGTCGAGGACGAAGCGCGCCGTCCCGGATACCGAGCCGTCGCGCACGCGCAGCGCCCGGTCGGCGAAATCCTCGCCGGCGAAGGCGACCGCCGCCGTGCGGGTGCCCGCCGCGAGATCGCCGAGCGTGCCCGCTGCGGGCGTTCCGGCTGCGCTGAGCAGCGTGGTCGCGAATACCGCCGAGCCCAGGAAGGGCGACGGGATCAGCCGCCGACCGAGCTCCTGCGCCACGGTCTGCAGGGCGCGGACCCCGGCGCCGACACCGTCGAACTCCTCGGGGACGGCCAGCGCCGCGACGCCCACCTGCTCGCACAGCACCGCCCACAGGTCGGCGTCGTAGCCGGCGGGGGAGTCGATCGCCGCACGCAGTGCCGCGTCCGACCAGCGCCGGTCCAGCACGCTGCGGACCGCACTCGCCAGATCGTCGAGTTCCGAGCTCATCGGGCCACCGCCCGGCCGCGCACCGACTCCAGCACGACGGTGCGGTGCTCGGCCTGGGTGCCCCACGCCGATTGCAGCGCCCGGACCTTGGTGAGCCAGATCCCGAGGTCGTGCTCAGCGGTGTAGCCGATGGCGCCGTGCACCTGCAGCGCGGTGCGCGCCGCCAGGTTCGCCGCATCGGCCGCGGCGACCCGGGCCGCCGAGACGTCCCGCGCCGCATCGAGATCGACACCGGTACCGCTTCCGGACAGTGCGACCGCGGCGCCCTGCACCAGCGGCGCCGCCAGTTCCAGGCGGGTCACCACATCGGCCAACAGGTGCTTGATCGCCTGGTACTCGCCGATCAGGTGGCCGTACTGCGCACGGGCCTTCGCGTAGGCGACGGCCTCGTCGAGGAGTCGCCGCCCCGCGCCGAGCGACTGCGCGGCGACACCGAAGGCGCCGAGCAGGAGCGCGCGATCGCGGTCACCGCTCACGCCGCCCGCGGCTGCGGGCGCCGGGAACAGGCGACGGGTGGGATCCACCGATCGATGCGGACCCGCCTCGGGGGCAGCGGCTTCCGCGACAGCGCCGTCCTCCGCGACCACGAATCGCAGGTCCGCCGCATCGGCGTCGAGCAGGTAGGGCGTGCGCGGCGCGAGCGCGACGGTGCCCATCGCCCCGCCCGCGAGCGCGGGCAGGTGCCGGTCGCCGAGATCGCCCGTGAGCAGCGCCGGAAGCACTGCGATCGATTCGACCACCGGTCCCGGAACGCCGTGGTATCCCAGGGCTTCGAGCGCGACGGCGAGGTCGGCGGCATCGGCGCCCACACCGTCGTGGACCTCATCGATCGCGAGCGCGGTGACGCCGAGGTCGGCGAGCGAGGCCCAGATCTTGCGGCCGGGTTCATGGTCGCCGGTGGCCCAGGCCCGCGCGGCGGACACGGTGCCCGCCGACGACAGCAGATCGTTCAGGGACGCCGCGAAGGCGCGGTTCTCGTCCGACGGTGCGAATCTCATCGGGACCCCCGAGGTAGGCCGAGGAGACGCTCGGCGATGGTGTTGCGCTGGATCTGGTCGGTGCCGCCGTAGATCGGGCCGGCCAGGGAGAACAGGTAGCCGGCGGGCCACCGCCCACCGTCGGGCGCGTCCGCTCCGGTGAGCTCGCCACGCGCGCCGAGCACGTCGAGCGCGGTCTCGTGCAGGCCCACGTCCAGGTGGCTCCAGAACAGCTTGTTGACGCTCGACTCCGGGCCCAGCTCGCCGCCGTCCTGCAGCCGGGTGACGGTGCCGAAGGTGTACAGCTGGTACGCCCGCGCCCCGATCCAGGCATCGGCCACCCGCTGGGCAGCAGCCGAATCGGCTGATCCGTCCTCCCGATCCCACAGGTCCACCAGCGCATCCGCCGCGGACAGGAACCGGCCGGGGCTGCGCAGGGAGAGTCCGCGCTCGTTGTTCGCCGTGGTCATCGCGACCCGCCACCCCTGGCCGGGCTCGCCGATCACATCGGCGTCCGGAACGAAGACCTCGTCGAGGAAGATCTCGGCGAAGCCCGGTTCGCCGTCGAGCTGGGGGATCGGCCGCACCGTCACACCGGGCGCCCGCAGGTCGAACATCAGGTAGGTGAGGCCGCGGTGCCGCTCCGAACCGGGTTCGCTGCGGAACAGACCGAAGGCGCTGTCCGCGAAGGCGGCGCGCGAGCTCCAGGTCTTCTGTCCCGAGAGTTTCCAGCCGCCCTCGACGCGGGTCGCCGTGGAACGCAGGGAGGCGATATCGCTGCCCGCTTCGGGCTCCGACCACGCCTGCGCCCACACCCGCTCCGACCGCGCCATCGCGGGAAGGATGCGGGCGCGCTGCTCCTCGGTCCCGTGGCTGAACAACGTGGGGGCCAGCATGAACAGGCCGTTCTGGTTCACTCGCAGCGGTGCGCCCGAGGCGTAGTACTCCTCCTCGAACAGCACCCACTGCAGCAGCGTGGCCTCGCGGCCGCCGTACTCGCGCGGCCACGAGACGGCGGCGAGGCCGGCATCGGCCAGCACCGCGTCCCAGGCCCGGTGCGCCGCGAATCCCTCGACGGTGTCGAAGGACGGAAGCGGCTGCGCCGGAACGTTCGCGGCGAGCCAGGCCCGCACCTCATCGCGGAAGGCGAGGGTGGCCTCGTCGAACTCGAGGTCCACTACTCGGCCTTCCCGGTGGCCTTGTCATCGGTGGCGCTGCGTGCGCCGGACGCCATCGATTTGGCGTCCTGGCCGCCCAGCGAATCCCCGCCCGAGAGTTCGGCGTTGTGCGCGTGCGCGAAGTGATGCAGCCCGAACACCGAGTCCATTCCGGCGCGCATCCCCATCAGGTCCTCGCACTGGTTCACGGCCTTCTTCGTCAGCGCCAGGCCGAAACTCGGCATCTCGGCGATCCGCTCGGCCAGCGCGAGCGTCTCCTCCTCGAGCTCGGCGCGCGGCACCACCCGGTTCACCATGCCCCATTCCTTGGCCTGCTGCGCCGAGAACCGGTCGCCGGTGAACAGGAACTCCTTCGCCGCCCGCGGTCCCATCACCCACGGATGGGCGAAGTACTCCACGCCCGGGATGCCCATCCGCACCACGGGATCGGAGAAGAAGGCGTCCTCGGAGGCCACGATCAGGTCACAGCTCCAGGCCAGCATGAGCGCACCGGCGATGCAGGCGCCCTGCACCGAGGCGATCACGGGCTTCGGGATCTCCCGCCAGCGGCGGCACATCCCGAGGTACACCTCGGATTCGCGGGCGAAGCGCTGGTCGCCGCCCTCGCGTCCCACGTGGTCCCACCACAGCACGGCCTTGTTCTCGAACCGGGTGTCCACATCGCGTCCGGGCGTTCCGATGTCGTGCCCCGCCGAGAAGTGCTTGCCCGCTCCCGCCAGCACGATCGCCTTGACCGCCGGATCCTCCACGGCGCGTACGAAGGCCGCATCGAGGGCGTAGGTCATCGCGGAGTTCTGCGCATTGCGGTACTCCGGACGGTTCATGGTGACCACGGCGACGGGCCCGCGGACCTCGTAGGTCACGGGCTCCTGCTCGCTCGCGGACGTGGGGCTGTCGGTCATCGCTTCTCTCCTGATACGGGATCGGGCTCGCCGCGCAGGACGCGCTTGAGCACCTTTCCGGTGGCGTTGCGGGGGAGCTCGGCGACGAACTCCACGCTGCGGGGGACTTTGAAGTTCGCGAGGGAGCCGCGGCAGTGCTCGATCACGGCATCCTCGGTGAGCGCCTGGCCGGCGGTGAGCACGACGAAGGCCTTGCCCACCTCGCCCAGCCGGGGCTCGGGCACTCCCACGACCGCGCTCTCCGAGACCCCGGGGATCCGCGCGATCACCTGTTCCACCTCGGCGGGATACACGTTGAAGCCGCCGTTGGTGAACATGTCCTTGATGCGGTCGGTGATCCGCAGGTTCCCCGCCTCGTCCATGCTCCCGGCGTCGCCGGTGTGGAACCACCCGGCGTCGTCGAAGGCCTTGGCGGTGGCCTCGGGATCCTCGAAGTACTCGGTGATCACGTTGGGGCCGCGCACCAGGATCTCGCCGTCCTCGGCGATGCGGACCTGCATATCGCGCACGGCCCGTCCGGACGTGGTGGCGATGACCGCGGGATCGTCGTCGGCGTGGCACATGGTGACCACCGGGGCCTCGGACAGCCCGTACGCGGTGAGCACGCGGTCGTAGCGCAGTTCATCGCGCATCCGCTCGATCAGCACCACCGGAATCGTCGCTGCTCCGGTGGTCGCGGCGCGCAGGCTCGACAGGTCGTAGTGCTCGCGCTCGGGATGGTCCAGCATCATCTGGTGGATGGTGGGGACGCCGGGAAGGATCGAGATCCGTTCGCGCGCGATGAGTTCGAAGGCGCGCACCACGTCGAAGGTCTGCTCGGGGTAGATGGTGGCACCGTGCTGGAGCGCGGCCAGGATGCCCGCCTTGAATCCGAAGATGTGGAAGAACGGGCTGAGGATCAGGTAGCGGTCCGCCTCGCTGACGCCGACCAGTTCGGCCCAGTTGGCCGCGTTGGCGAGGGTCTGCGCGTGGGTACTCACGGCACCCTTGCTGCGGCCCGATGTGCCCGAGGTGAAGAAGATGTCCGACGGTGACTGCGCGGTCACGGTGGCGGCCACCGCGTCGAGTTCCGCGTCCGGGACGGTCGCGCCGCGCGCGGGGACGCCCTCCCACTCGGGAAGCCGCAGCACGGAGACGATGTCGGCGGGCAGCTCCCCGGCGGTGCTCCGTACGAGTTCGAGCCGGTCGACCCCGAGGAAGGGGCCGGCCACCACGAAGGCCCGTGCACGGGTGCGCACCAGGAGGTCCACGATCTCGGGGCCCGTGTAGCGGGTGTTCACCGGTACCAGCACGGCGCCGATGTAGGCCAGGCCCAGCGCCGCCTCGATCCACTCGTGCCCGTTGGGTGCGCAGATCGCCACCCGGTCGCCCGGGCGGACCCCGTCGGCCAGCAGCGCCTTGGCCACCGCCCGAGCCCGATCGTGGAGCTCCGCGTAGCCGATGCGGCGCTCGCCGTCGACCACCGCGGGGTGGTCCGCGAACCGCTCTGCGGCCGCGCGCAGGACCGATGCAATGGTGCCCGACATGCGAAAAGCCTCCTACCTAGCAAGTGCTTGGTAGAACACGTTACAGTGCCGGTGGTTTCTATGTAACCTGATTCCACCAAGCAATCGCTTGGTGAGCGGGAAGGAGAGCGGTGGCCACGGCGATGGACGAGTCCGATGCGCAGTACCGCGCGCGGATCCGGGACTGGCTCGCGACGAACCTGGCCGGCGAGTTCGCCGGCCTGCGGGGCGCCGGCGGCCCGGGCCGCGAACACGAGTTCTTCGAGGAGCGGATGGTGTGGGAGCGCCATCTCGCGGCCGCGGGGCTGAACTGCGTGGGGTGGCCCACCGAGTACGGAGGGGCGGGGGCCACGCTCGCCCAGCAGGTGATCTTCCACGAGGAGTACGCCCGCGCCGAGGCGCCGGCCAAGGTCTCGCACCTCGGCCAGGAACTGCTGGGCCCCACGCTCATCGCCTTCGGCACCGAGGAGCAGAAGCAGCGCTTCCTCCCCGCGATCCGCGACGTCCGCGAGCTGTGGTGCCAGGGCTATTCGGAGCCGGGCGCGGGATCCGACCTCGCCAATGTCAGCACGCAGGCCCGGCTCGAGGGCGACGAGTGGGTGATCTCCGGGCAGAAGGTGTGGACCTCTCTCGCGCACGTGGCCGACTGGTGCTTCGTGGTCGCCCGCACCGAGCCGGGGAGCGCTCGGCACAAGGGCCTGTCGTACCTCCTGGTGCCCATGGATCAGCCGGGTATCGAGGTGCGACCGATCGTGCAGCTCACCGGCACCTCCGAGTTCAACGAGGTCTTCTTCGACGGTGCGCGCACGGCCGCCGCCAATGTGGTCGGCGAACCCGGCGAGGGCTGGCGGGTCGCGATGGGCACCCTCGCCTTCGAGCGCGGTGTCGCCACCCTGGGCCAGCAACTCGGATTCCGCAGGGAGCTGCAACGACTCACCGATCTCGCGATCGACTCCGGAGCCGCCGAACGCCCCGAGATCGCCGATCGGCTGCGCCGCGCCTGGACCGAACTCGATGTGATGCGCGCCCACGCGCTGCGCACTCTGGGCTCGGCCGAGACCGGCACCGCGGAGGTCGCGAAACTGCTCTGGGCCAACTGGCACCGCGGCCTCGGCGAGATCGCGATGGCGATCCGGGGAGCCGATGGGCTGTTGGCCGACCCCGAGCTCGACGACTGGCAGCGCCTGTTCCTGTTCACCCGCGCCGACACCATCTACGGCGGCTCCAACGAGATTCAGCGCAACATCCTCGCCGAGCGCGTGCTCGGCCTGCCGAGAGAGGCTCGACCGTGACCGCGATTCCCGCACCTCCCTACCCGCAGGGCCGCAACATCCTCGAAGACCGCGTCGTCGTGGTCACCGCCGCCGCCGGCACCGGGATCGGCTCCGCCACCGCCAAGCGCTGCCTCGAAGAGGGCGCGCGCGTAGTGATCTCGGACTGGCACGAGCGGCGCCTCGGCGAGAAGCTCGACGAGCTCGCGTCCGAGTTCGGCGACCGGGTGCACGCCGTGCCCTGCGATGTGACGGTCGAGGATCAGGTGCAGGGCCTGTTCGACGGTGCCGCAGCGCGGTTCGGCCGCATCGACGTGGTGGTCAACAACGCCGGACTCGGCGGCAGCGTCGCGGTGCAGGACATGACCGACGAGCAGTGGTCCCGCGTGCTCGACGTGACCCTCACCGGCACCTTCCGCGCCACCCGCGCGGCCATCAACCGGTTCATCGGGCAGGGTGGAGGTGGAGTGATCGTCAACAACGCCTCGGTGATCGGCTGGCGGGCCCAGGCCGAACAGGCGCACTACGCCGCCGCCAAGGCCGGGGTCATGGCGCTCACCCGATGCTCCGCGGTGGATGCGGCGGAGCACGGCATCCGGATCAACGCCGTGTCCCCCAGCATCGCCATGCATCCCTTCCTCGCCAAGGTCACCTCCGATGAGCTGCTCGACGAGCTCTCGCGCCGCGAGGTCTTCGGGCGGGCGGCCGAACCCTGGGAGGTGGCGAACGTGATCGTCTTCCTGGCCTCGGACTACTCCTCGTACCTGACCGGGGAGGTGCTCTCGGTGAGCAGTCAACATGCCTAGACCCGATGTCTCGGCGCGCCGAGCCGAACTCCTGGTGGTGTGCGCGAAGCTGTTCGCCGAGAACGGCTACCGCGCCACCACCGTGCGCGATATCGCCGATGCGGCCGGGATCCTGTCGGGCAGCCTGTACCACCACTTCGACTCCAAGGAATCGATGGTGGACGAGATCCTCCGAGAGTTCCTGGGGCGCCTGTTCACCCGGTACCGCGCCGTGCTCGCCTCCGGCGCCGATCCGCGCGAGCAACTGCGCGGCTGTGTGATCGCCTCCTTCGATGCGATCGACTCCAGCCCCGAGGCGGTGGCGATCTACCAGGCCGAGGCGCGCTCGCTGGCCCAGCTCGACCGGTTCGGCTACATCGCCGACCGGCTGGACGAGTTCCGCTCCATGTGGCGCGACATCCTGACGCGCGGCGTCGAATCCGGGGACTTCCGGGCGGATCTCGACATCGACGTCACCTACCGCTTCCTCCGCGACACCGTGTGGATCGCGGTCCGGTGGTATCGCCCCGGCGGAGCGCTCACCTCCGACGCGGTGGCCCAGCAGTACCTCAGCATCCTCGAGCAGGGCATCGCCCGCCGATCCGAATCCCCAAGGGAGCAGTCATGACCGAGATCACCCCCGGCGCCTACATCATCGACGCGGTCCGTACGCCCACCGGCAAGCGCGGCGGCTCACTGGCCGGTGTGCACTCCGCCGACCTCGGCGCGCACGTGCTGCGCGCCACCGTGGAGCGGTCCGGTGTGGATCCGGCACTGATCGACGATGTGATCATGGGCTGCTGCGACACCATCGGCCCGCAGTCCGGCAACATCGCCCGCACCTCCTGGCTCGCCGCGGGACTTCCCGAACACGTTCCCGGCGTCACCGTCGACCGGCAGTGCGGGTCCAGCCAGCAGTCGGTGCATTTCGCGGCGCAGGCCGTCCTGTCCGGCACCGCCGATGCGGTGGTGGCGGCGGGCGTGCAGAACATGAGCGCGATCCCGATCAGCGCGGCCATGCTGGCCGGCCGCGAGTACGGCTTCGACGATCCGTTCTCCGGTTCCGTGGGCTGGCGTGAGCGCTACGGCGATGTGGAGGTCTCCCAGTTCACCAGCGCCGACATGATCGCCACCAAGTGGGGCATCTCGCGGCGCCGGATGGAGGAGTTCGCGCTCGCGAGCCACGAACGCGCCATCGACGCCATCGACGCCGGACGGTTCGCGGCCGAGATCGCCGCGGTGGGCGAGTTCGCGACCGACGAGACCCCGCGGCGCGGTACCAGCCTGGACAAGATGGCCAGCCTGGCCCCGCTCGCGGAGGGCTCGGCCATCACCGCGGCCGTCGCCAGCCAGATCGCCGACGGTGCCGCGGCCCTCGTCGTGGCCTCGGCCGACTTCGTCAAGGCCCACGGGCTGCGGCCCCGCGCCCGCATCCACCACATCTCGGTGCGCGCCGCCGATCCCGTGTGGATGCTCACCGGTCCGATTCCGGCCACCAAGCACGCCCTCGAGAAGACGGGGCTCACCGTCGGAGACATCGATCTGTTCGAGTGCAACGAGGCCTTCGCGTCGATCCCGCTCGCCTGGATGGACGAGCTCGGTATTCCGCACGAGAAGGTGAACGTCAACGGCGGCGGTATCGCCCTGGGGCACCCGCTGGGCGCCACGGGGGCGAAGCTGATGACCACGCTCCTGCACGAGCTCGAGCGCCGCGACGGACGCTACGCCCTGCAGACGATGTGCGAGGGCGGCGGCACCGCCAATGTCACCGTGATCGAGCGCGTGTGATCCGCACCGCTCGATGAATCAGCGCAGAACGTAACCGAAGCCGCGCACGCTGTGCACGTGGTGCCACTTCGGGGTGTCGATCTTCGAGCGCAGTCGCTGCACCGCGTTGTCGACGATGCGTGACCGGCCCAGGTAGTCGTGGCCCCATGCCTGCCGGAGCAGCGAGTCCCGCGACTGGGGCACGCCGCGCCGCGCCGCGAGGGCGAGGAGCAGCCCTATCTCGGTGGCGGTGAGCAGGACGGGATCGCCGTTGCGGGAGACGGTGCGCGTGGTGGGGTCGATCGACAGTCCGCTCTGCTCGATCGTCACCGGTCCGCCGTCGGCGGTGCCGCCCGATTCGTGCGTGCGGCAGGTCAGGGTGCAGGCGCCGGTCGACCGGGCGCGGCGCCGGATGGCGCGCAGCCGGGCGTCGATCTCGCGGTCGGACACGGGGCGCGTGACGAAATCGTCCGCGCCCACGGTGAGCGCGGCGATGGTGTGGACCTCGTCGCGGTTCGCTCCGCCGATCATCAGGATCGGCACGTCGCTGAGCCGGCGGAGCTCCCGGCAGGCGTCGAAGGCGTCCCCGTTGTCGGAGTCGATGATGACGGCGGAGATGTCCGCCAGCGCCCGCATGGGCACGGCGTCGCTGACCGGGGCCAGCAGCACCGCGTGACCCTGAGCCTCGAGCCTGGCCTCGGAAGGAACCGCGATCGACGGGTCTGCCGAGCTGTGCAAGTAGAGGATCTGCACGATTCTCCTTCGCTCCGACAAGTAATGGCATGATGCAGTATCGACAATACTTTGGCTCTGCCGCCGAACGGCCGCCGACCTCCGTCTGAGCGTCTGCAAAGACGAGGTTTGCGTCGCCAATGTCGCGACACGCCGTAATACTGTCTCCGTAAGTTATCTGAGGTTCTCTCAGGCGTCAAGGGTATATACAGGTGGAAAGGCGTATAGATATGGCGTCGAACACGTGTCGGCGCAATGAAAATGTCGCGATTCGGTCGCGTGAGTGTGTTTTGTGTCGCAAAAACCCACCAGACCGCAGGTTCTGTTTGGCAAATTCTAAGGTGACGTGCTTTCCTTTGCTTACTCAATAGTGACCTTGCAGAGGAGTCGAAGAGTGCGTCGAATCAAGATCGGTATGGCAGCTGTGGCAGTCGCGGCCTGCGCCGTCTCGGTGATGTCGGTGGGGCCTGCCTCCGCTCAGATCACCCCGCAGAACCCGTCCGGCCCCGTCAAGGGTGGCAAGCAGACGATCAAGTCGTCCGAGGGTGTCAACGCTCAGATCGCGCTGTTCGACCTCAAGGCGAAGCTGTTCCCCCCGCTCGCGGGTGATAACAAGTCGCGGTTGGCTTACGTCGACGGCAAGGCCGAGGGCACCATCACCAAGGCGCCGGGCGATGTCGAGTCGGCCACGGTCGAGGTGGGCTACGTGGTGGCCTGCGGCGTCAAGGACGGCGGCTTCGAGTCGTGGATCGGTTCCAACCAGTCCATCAGCGGCGGCGTGGGCGTCGTCGGCGGTGCCCCCGGTCCGTTCGGTGCCATCGGCGCCGGCGTCGGCGGCACCCTGGGTCTGAGCCAGAACCAGGTCATCAAGACCGCACCGGGTGGCATCGTCTTCCTCCCGGTGGGCACCAAGACCATCCAGAAGCCCAAGCCCGGTGAGAGCTTCGGCGTGCGCTTCGGTGAGAAGCGCGTGAGCATCGAGGGCTGCATCGGCAGCGTCGACGCCGTCGCCTACTCCACCCTGACCGTCTCGTCGCGTGCTTTCGACGATATGAAGACCGTCTACAGCGAGGTCATGCGCTTCGCCTGATCCCGCGGGATCAGGAGCGGAGGCCCGAGAGCGCGTCCAGGCGCGCCTCGGCCTCCGTGACGATCCGCTCGATCAGCTCCGCCACGGTCGGGAGATCCTCGATGATCCCCGCCACCTGGCCGGACGCGAGCACACCGGCCTCGGTGTTGCCCTCGACCAATCCGGCCCGCAACAACATCGGCGTGTTCGCCGACATCATCAACTGGCTCCAGGTGCGGTCGCCGCCCTTCTTCAGGGCGAGCCCCTCGTTGATCAGGCCCTTCCAGGAGACCCCGGTCAGAGCCTGGAAGCGCAGCGTGTTCCGCGCCGCGTGCGCCAATGTGGCCACGCCGTGCGATCGTTCCAGCGCCTCGACCAGTGCGGTGCGCAGCACTCGGTGCGGCATGCCGTCCACCTTGGTGGTCACCACCGTGTCCGACAGCCCGCGCTGCAGGTACTCCGCCTTCACCGAATCGGGCACCCGGCTGTCCTGCGTCAGTAGGAACCGTGTGCCCATCGCCACGCCCGATGCCCCGTAGGCCAGTGCCGCGGCCAGGCCCCGGCCGTCGAAGAACCCGCCCGCCGCGATCACCGGGATGTCCACCGCGTCCAGGACCGAGGGCAGCAGCAGCGTGGTCGCCACACCGCCGGTGTGACCGCCACCCTCGCCGCCCTGCACCACCACCGCGTCCGCGCCCCAGGACGCCACCTTCTCGGCGTGTCGTGCGGCTCCGATCGATGGGATCACCACCAGGCCCGCGTCTTTGAGCTGCGCGATCATCTCCTTGCGCGGGGCCAGGGCGAACGATGCCACCCGCACGCCCTCGCGGATCAACAGCTCCACCCGCTGCTGCGCGTCCTCGGCGTCCGCCCGCAGGTTCACCCCGAAGGGCTTGTCCGTGCGCTCCTTGGTCTTCCGGATCGCCGTCTCCAGCTCCGGGTAGGTCATCGTGGCCGAGGCCAGGATGCCCAGGCCCCCGGCGTTCGCGGTCGCCGCGGTGAGGTGGGCACCCGAGACCCAACCCATGCCGGTCTGCACCACGGGGTGCTCGATTCCCACCAGGTCGGTGAGCGGGGTGCGCAGCGTCATGCCGGAACCTCGCGGTTGCGCAGGCCCTTCGGGTCGACGACGGTGCGGATCAGTTGCAGTTCGCGATCGTCGGGCAGCCGCGTCTGCGGGGCCCCGGCACCGTCCAGTTCGAAGCCCGTGGCCTCGCGGACCTGCTGCTCCGTGACACCGGGGTGCACGGACAGCAGTGTCATCGCGCCCTCGGCGTTGAAGCCGAGTACGGCGAGATCGGTGACCACGCGGTACACGTCGTGGAAGCGGGTGGCGGCGGGGCCGGCGGCGCGGGCGCTGTCGTAGCCGACGCCACTGATCACGTCGACCGCATCGACGAAGACCCGGGTGGAGTGCTTGGGGATCCAGTACGAGGTGCGGTTGTTCACCGTGTTGCCCGGTCCGCCGCGCACGCCCAGCAACTGGCGCGACGGTGCGCGGTGGTCACCGATGGCCGAGATGTTCTGGTTGCCGTAGCGGTCGATCTGGCTGGCGCCCATGATCACGTGCCGCTTGCCGTGCGGCACCACCACATCGAGCACCTTCTTGAAGGGCTGCCAGCCCTCGATCCCGGCGGAGGGGTTCGCGGCGTCGGCCACGAGGTAGGCCTCGCCGTCGGACAGCAGCAGATCGGGCTCGAAGCTCAGGCGGGCGAGCCGGCCACCGAAGGACGGGATCAATCCCATCGGGCTGGCGGTGATCTCGCCGTCGCCGCGGAACAGGTCCGCGATGGCGGTGACGCACACCTCGGCGCGGGTGATGTCGGTCATTTCGCGTCCTCCTGCTCGGCGGCCCACGCCGCCACCTCTGCCTGGTAGTGCGCCTCGTCGCCGGTGAGGAAGCGCTCGGTGAAGGCCGCCCAGGAATCGGGGTCCTTCGCGCTCGCCGCGTAGTGGCGCTGGAACTTCTCATCCCGCCCGTAGTCCGGTGCGGCGGTGGTGAAGTGGGCGCCGTTCGGCGTCTCGATCACACCGGTCACGGCGCTGCGGTTGATCAGCAGCGACTGCACGGGCCCACCTGCCACCAACTCCTCGGTGCTCACGATCTTCTCGCAGGAGACGTAGCAGCGCTCCGCCGCCAACGCGAAGTCGTCGTCGAAGTAGGGGTCGGGGCCGAGGTACTGCGCGTTGCCACGGGCGTCGGCGCGATCCATGTGGATCAGCGAGGCGTCCAGGTGCAGCGGCGGCACCGCCACCAGCTCTTCGCCGTCGGCGTAGGGCGAGCGCACCGTCTTCAGGTCCGGGTTGGTGGCCATGACCGCCGAGCCGAGTCCGGCGCGGATGGGCTGGAAGGGGAGGCGTTGCACCGCGGCCTTGAGTCCCGCCGCGAACATGCCCTCGTCCCACTCGGAGACCTCGATGGCGCCCGCCTGCCGGGCCCGGGCGAAGTTGGGGTCGATCGGGACCGAATCGAGCGTCACGAAACCGAAGACGAGCCGGCGGATCTTGCCCGCGGCGGCGAGCAGACCCACATCGGGGCCACCGTACGAGACCACCGTCAGGTCCTTGAGGTCCGACCGCAGGATCGCGCGCACCAGTGCCATCGGCTTGCGCCGCGAGCCCCATCCGCCGATGCCGAGGGTCATCCCGTCGTGCAGCTCCGCGACCACCTGTTCGGGAGTCATCCTCTTGTCGCTCATGCCTTCTCCTCCCCGGTGGCGGCCTCGCCCACGGTGCGGCCGGTGGCCACGAACTCACGACGGTGCTCGTCGGAGTAACCGGCCAGGTTCAGTTCGAATGTGAAGCCCTGCTCGAAGCGGTAGCTGGTGTGCACGTTCACCGGATCGATGCCGTTGATGGCTTCCTTGGCCTTGCGGATCACCCGGGTGTCCTTGGCGGCGATCGCCCGGGCCACCTCCAGCGCGGCCTCGTCCAGCTCGGCGCGCGGCACCACGCGGTAGACCGATCCGAAGTGGTGGAGCTGCTGCGCCGTCGCCGTGCCGGCGGTGAAGTACAGGGTGCGCATCAGGTGCTGTGGCACCAGGCGCGCGAGATGCGTTGCGGCTCCCAGTGCCCCGCGATCGACCTCGGGCAGGCCGAAGGTGGCGTCGTCGGAGGCGAGGACCACGTCCGCGTTGCCCACCAGGCCGATCCCACCGCCCAGGCAGAAGCCGTTCACCGCCACGATCACGGGTACCGCGCAGTCGTACACGGCGGAGAAGGCGGCGGCGCACCCGTGGTTGGCGCCGATCAGGGCGCCGTAGCCCTCGGAGGCGTCGATCTCCTTGATGTCGACCCCGGCGTTGAATCCCCGGCCCTCCGCGCGGAGCACCACCACGTGGCATTCGGGGTCGGCTCCGGCCTCGGTGAGGGCGGTCGCGAGGTCGAACCAGCCCTGCACGGTGAGGGCGTTGACGGGCGGCGCGTCCACCGTGATCACATGGATTCCGGGGGCCGCGACGGTGGTCTTGATCGGTGTGGACACACCGCCTCCTTCGAGGTAGACAGGTAGAACGTGATCTAAACCAAGCAATTGCTTGGTACGCTACCACCGTTGTCCGGTCAGCCGGAATGGGAAGGCGGAAACGATGTCCAGCAACGCACCGGCAGTGCCGGGGCTCGACGATGCGGTGGTCCTCATCACCGGCGGCGCACGCGGGATCGGCGCGGGGATCGCGCGGGTCTTCCTGCGCGCCGGGGCCACCGTCGTGGTGTGTGCGCGACGCGAGCCCGAGACCGCCGTCGGGGTCGACGGCCGCACCGCGGAGTTCGTCGCCTGCGATGTGCGCGACGCCGAGCAGGTCGCCGCCATGATCGACGGGATCGTCGAGCGACACGGCCGGCTCGACGTACTGATCAACAACGCGGGCGGTGCGCCCCATGCCGATGCCGCCACCGCCTCGCCCCGGTTCCACGACAAGGTGATCGGGCTCAATCTGCTGGCACCCCTGCTCGTGGCCCAGCGTGCCAACGCCGCGATGCAGGCCGCGGGTGGCGGCGCCATCATCAACATCTCGAGCGTGAGCGCCACCCGCCCCTCGCCCGGTACCGCCGCCTACGGGGCGGCCAAAGCCGGCCTCGATTCGCTCACCGCCAGCCTCGCGGTCGAATGGGCACCGGCCGTGCGCGTCAACGCCCTCGACGTGGGCATGGTGCGCACCGAGGCGGCGCAGCAGCACTACGGTGACGATGCGGGCATCGCAGCGATCGGCGCCACGATCCCGCTCGGTCGGCTCGCAGACCCGGAGGAGATCGGTTCCTGCGCGGCGTTTCTCGCCTCGCCCCTCGCGTCCTACGTGAGCGGCGCCACCATGCTCGTCCACGGCGGCGGCGAGCGCCCCGCCTTCCTCGCCGCGGCGAACGCCGATCACGGCGCCTGAACCACTTGGAAACCACTAGGAGAAGACATGACTGGAATCGTCGAC
The DNA here is from genome assembly GCF_039525985.1 of Tsukamurella strandjordii. Taxonomy (NCBI): domain Bacteria; kingdom Bacillati; phylum Actinomycetota; class Actinomycetes; order Mycobacteriales; family Tsukamurellaceae; genus Tsukamurella; species Tsukamurella strandjordii. Next base: position 79,093 of record NZ_BAAAII010000004.1, read on the forward strand.
GGCCGCGTGGTCATCGTGACGGGGGCCGGCCGCGGTATCGGGCGCGCACATGCGCTCGCCTTCGCCGCGGAGGGAGCTGCCGTGGTGGTCAACGACTACGGGGTGGGTCTGGACGGGGGAGACGCCTCGTCGGGTCCCGCCGGCGAGGTGGTCGAGGAGATCCGGGCGGCCGGCGGCCGCGCGGTCGCGAACGCCTCGGACGTGGCCGACTGGGCCGGTGCGCAGGCGCTGGTGCGCACCGCGATCGACGAGTTCGGCCGGCTGGACGTACTGGTCAACAACGCCGGGTTCCTGCGCGACCGGATGCTGGTGAACATGTCCGAACAGGAGTGGGACGCGGTGACCCGCGTGCACCTCAAGGGGCACTTCGCGATGCTGCGGCACGCCGCCGGGTACTGGCGTGACGAATCCAAGGCGGGGCGGCAGCCGGACGCCCGGGTGATCAACACCAGTTCCGGTGCCGGACTGCTGGGCAGTGTGGGCCAGGGCAACTACGCGGCGGCGAAGGCCGGTATCGCCGAGATGACGATTCAGGCCGCGGCCGAGATGGGGCGCTACGGGATCACCGTGAACGCGATCGCCCCGGCCGCGCGCACCCGGATGACCGAGGTCACCTTCGCCGACGATATGGCCGCTCCCGCCGATGGTTTCGATGCGATGGCGCCGGAGAACGTCTCGCCGCTCGTGGTCTGGCTGGGAAGCACGGAGTCCGCCGATGTCACGGGCCGGGTCTTCGAAGTGGAGGGCGGCAAGGTATCCGTCGCACAGGGCTGGCGGCACGGGGCGGTCCGCGATAAGGGCGCCCGGTGGGAACCGGCCGAGCTGGGCGGGGTGGTGCGCGAGTTGATCGCCGCGGGGCCCGCACCGGAACCGGTGTACGGCGCCTGAGACGAGGAAGCCGGCCGCGTGGGAGGGGATTCCACACGGCCGGCTGTATCCCGGCGGAGGGGTGTGCCGAGTCCGGTGGGCTCAGTTCCTGCGGCTGAGCCGTCCGCTTCGTGCGAAGAAGTCCACGAGTTCCTCGGCCGTCTCGGCCATCGAGCGGGGCGCGTAGCCCAATTCGTTGCGCGCCTTCGTGATGTTCACCAGGGGCGAGGCGAACAACGGCCCCAGGGCGGCCTTGGACAGCACATCGGAACCCAGCCGGGCGTTGATCGGCTCGAGTACCGGCATGATCGCGGCGAGCGCGCCGATCGGGACCCCGATCTGCGGGCCGGGGCGTCCGGCCGCCTTGGCGGACAGCCGCATCGCATCGATGATGGGGGCGAATTCGCCACCCAGCAGGTAGTTCTCGCCGGTGCGGCCCTTCTCCGCCGCCAGCATCACACCCGCTGCCACGTCTCGCACATCCACCAGATCGAAACCCGCCTTGGAGACGAACACCGGCATGCGGCCGCGGGCCGCCGTGTACGCCAGCCGGTTCAGCCGGGACAGTGCGGCACCGTGATCGGCGGGCCCCCACACGCCGGTGGGGTTGCAGATGGTGGCGTCGAGACCGTCGTCGATCACCTTCCGCAGTTCCTGTTCGCCCGCCCACTTGGACCGGTCGTAGACCGGGATCTCGGGGCGCTCGGAGCGCGGCGCGGTCTCGTCGATCACGTCCACGAGGTCCTGGTCGAAGGCATGGATCGAGCTGAGGTGCACCATTTTCCGGACACCCGCATCGAGTGCCGCCCGGGCCACCGTTGCCACGCCCTGGGTGTTGAGCCGCCACGCGTTCTCGTCCTGCATGCGCAGCGTGATCATCGCGACCAGGTGATACACCACCTCGACACCCTCGAACGCCGCGCGCATCGCCGCCGGATCCAGCACGCTGGCCTGCACCCAGCGCACGCCCTCGGGCGCGTGCGGGGAATCGGTCCGGTCGATCGCGACCACGTCGTGCCCCTGCTCGACGAGCCGCTCCAGAAGGTTCCCGCCGACGAATCCGGCTGCGCCGGTGACCGCTACCCGCATGCTCAGATCCGCTCGATGATGGTGCCCGTGGCCATCGCGCCACCGCAGCACATCGCGATCAGGGCGGTCGAGGCGTCCCGACGCTCGAGCTCGTGCAGGGCGGTGGTGATGAGCCGGGCGCCGGTCGATCCGACGGGATGGCCGAGCGCGATCGCACCGCCGTTGACGTTGACCTTTTCGGGATCGGGGCCGATCACCGACTGCCACGACATGACCACCGAGGCGAAGGCTTCGTTGACCTCGAAGAGGTCGATGTCGCTCAGCGCGCGGCCGGATCGCTCCAGCACGCGTTCGGTGGCCCGGATGGGGCCGTCGAGGTGGTAGTAGGGCTCGCCGCCGACCAGTGCCTGCGAGACGATGCGCGCCCGCGGGGTGAGGCCGAGCGCGGCGGCCCGGTCGGAGTCCATGAGCAGGACGGCGGCGGCACCGTCGGACACCTGCGACGACGTGCCCGCGGTGTGCAGCCCACCGTCGAGCATGGGCTTGAGCTTGGCGAGCCCCTCGGCGGTGCTCTCGCGGGGCCCCTGGTCGCGGGAGACGAGCGTGGTCTCGCCGGTGGCGGCGCCGTCGGCCATCACGGGCGCCTTGAGCGGAGCGATCTCGCGGTCGAATCGCCCCTCGGCCCAGGCCTGCAGCGCCTTGCGCTGCGATGCGACGCCGAACGCGTCGACCTGCTCGCGGGTGAAGCCGCGCCGCTGCGCGATGCGCTCCGCCGCCTCGAACTGATTCGGCATGTCGATGGTCCACGAGTCGGGGCGGGGCGTGCCCAGGCCGGTGCCGCGGTTGGCACCCAGCGGGATCCGGCTCATCGACTCGACGCCGCAGGACACGCCCGCGGCGATGGCGCCCGTCGCGATGAGGCCGGCGATCAGGCCGGTGGCCTGCTGGGCGGAACCGCACTGCGCGTCGATGGTGGTGGCGCCGGTGAGCTCCGGCAGGCCCGCGTTGAGCCAGGCGATGCGGGTGATGTTGCCGGCCTGCTCGCCGGC
>NZ_BAAAII010000004.1:82080-87167 GCF_039525985.1 Tsukamurella strandjordii
GATCCCGGCGCGGTCGAGCAGCGAGGTTACGGTGGCGCCGAGCAGCTCTGCGGGATGCAGGCCGCTGAGCCAGCCCTTGCGCTTGCCGATGGGGCTACGGACGGCGTCGACGATGACGGGGGTTCCCATATCGATCGATCCTCACCTTCTGCTCCACTACGTGGGTAGAGCACGTTCTCGATTGTGGCGCTGATCCGGCCGCCTGTCGAGGCGCCGCGGCCGCGCGAGTGGACTCTTCTGGCCTGTGTGAATACTGAGCACAGTGCGTCCTTCGCAATCTAGCTCACGGCGCGGCCGACTGTGCTTCAATGAGTAGAACATGTTTCAGATACGCCTGGCCAGTCCCAGGTCGAGGCGCTTGAAGGAGGCGGCGTGAGCGTGCACTTCCCCGCGGGATTCGATTTCACCAGTCCCGACCTGTGGTCGGAGCGGCGGCCGGAGGCCGAATTCGCCGAGCTGCGGCGTTCCGCACCGGTGTGGTGGCAGGACATCCCTCCCGGCACCACCGGATTCGACGACGGCGGCTTCTGGGTGGTGTCCAAGCTGGAGGACATCAAGGCCATCTCGCGCAACCCGAAGCAGTTCTCCAACTGGGAGAACGGCGCGATCGTCCGGTTCGGCCCGGAGATCGAGCGCGAACAGATCGACGTGCAGCGGATGCTGCTGCTCAACATGGACCCGCCGCAGCACACCAAGACCCGTCGCATCATCTCGCGCGGCTTCACCCCCAAGGCGGTGCAGTCGCTGCACGACGCGCTCGCCGAGCGCGCCGAGCAGATCGTGCACGAGGCCCGCAAGACCGGCGGCGGCGACTTCGTCGAACAGGTCGCCAGCGAGCTGCCGCTGCAGGCGATCGCCGAGCTCCTCGGCGTGCCGCAGGAGGATCGCAAGAAGCTCTTCGACTGGTCGAACTCGATGATGGCCTACGACGATCCCGAGTTCGAGGGCAACTACATGACGGCCATGACCGAGTTCATGGGCTACTCGTGGAACCTCGCCGAGGAGCGCCGCGGCTGTCCGATGGACGACATCGTGACCTCGCTGATCCAGGCGGACATCGACGGTGAGGCTCTCGGGAGCGACGAGTTCGCCTTCTTCGTGCTGCTCTTGGCCGTGGCCGGCAACGAGACCACCCGCAACGCCATCAGCCACGGCATGAAGGCCTTCGTCGACAACCCCGATCAGTGGGAGATCTACAAGGAGCAGCGCCCGCGCACCGCGCCGGACGAGATCGTCCGGTGGGCCACTCCCGTCTCGGTCTTCCAGCGCACCGCGCTCGAGGACATCGAGCTGGGCGGACAGCAGATCAAGAAGGGGCAGCGGGTGGCGCTGTTCTACGCCTCGGCCAATTTCGACGAGGACGCCTTCGAGGACCCGTACACCTTCAACATCCTCCGGGATCCGAACCCGCACGTCGGCTTCGGTGGCTCCGGAACGCACCACTGCGTGGGCGCCAACCTGGCGCGCCTGGAGATGGACCTGATGTTCAAGGCGATCGCGGATGTGATGCCGAACATCCGGCAGCTGGAGGAGCCCGAGCGGCTGCGGTCCGGCTGGCTCAACGGCATCAAGCACTGGAAGGTCGCGTACGAGTAGGCCGTCCGCCGGATCACGACGAAGCCCCCGGGAATCTCCCGGGGGCTTCGTCGTGCGTGCCCGCGAAACGCGTGGAGCCGCTCGCCGTCAGGCCGGTTTGTCGGCGCCCACGAGCCACATCGAGAAGTACTGCGAGCCACCACCGTAGGCGTGGCCGAGGGCGGTCCGCGCACCGTCGACCTGGTAGTCCCCGGCCCGGCCCATCACCTGCTTGGCGGCTTCGGCGAAGCGGATCATGCCGGACGCGCCGATGGGGTTGGAGGAGAGCACGCCACCCGAGGGGTTGACCGGCAGCGTGCCGCCGATCTCGGTGCCGCCGGATTCGGTGAGCTTCCACCCCTCGCCCTCCGGGACGAATCCGAGGTTCTCCAGCCACATCGGCTCGAACCAGGAGAAGGGGACGTAGATCTCGGCGGCGTCCACCTGGGTGAGTGGATCGGTGATTCCGGCGTCGCGCCACAGCGCGGCCGCGGCGTCCCGGCCCGCCTGCGGGCTGACGTGCTCGCGTCCGGCGTAGGACAGCGGCTCGGTGCGCATCGCGGTCGCGAGCACCCAGCCCGGTCGGCGGCCCGTCGCGGCCTCGGATTGCGCCGCCGCGTCCTCGTCGCCGAGCACGATGGCGCAGGCACCGTCGGACGAGGGGCAGGTCTCGTCGAAACGAATCGGGTCCCAGAGCATCTGGGAGGCCTGCACCGATTCCAGGGTGATATCGGGCTGGTGCAGGTGCGCGAGCGGATTGAGCGCGCCGTTGCGCCGGTCCTTGACCGCCACCATCGCGCCCACGTGCGACGGTGCGCCCGACCGGCGGATGTACGAGCGCACGTGCGGGGCGAAGTAGCCGCCCGCGCCCGCGCCGACCGGCACGGTGAAGGGCACCGGGATCGACAGTGCCCACATGGCGTTCGACTCGGACTGCTTCTCCCAGGCCACGGTGAGTACGCGGCGGTGCACGCCCGCCTTCACCAGCGCCGCCGCGACGGCCGCGGTGGAACCGCCCACCGAACCGGCGGTGTGGACGCGGAGCAGCGGCTTGCCCACCGCGCCCAGTGCATCGGCGAGGAAGAGCTCGGGCATCATCACGCCCTCGAACATGTCCGGCGCCTTGCCGATCACGATGGCGTCGATATCGGCCATGCCGAGGCCGGCGTCCTCGAGGGCGCGGTCGACGGCCTCCCGGATGAGCCCCGCCATGGAGACGTCGGTGCGCTTGGCGCGATGGTGGGTCTGGCCGGTGCCGAGAACGGCGGTGCGGTGCGCGGTCACTTGGCCTCCATCACGGCGATCAGGTTCTGTTGCAGGGCATGGCCTCCGGTGGCGTGGGCGAGCACCTTCTCGGCGCTGCCGTCCCAGATCGCCCGAGCGGCCTCGCCGATACGGGCGAGGCCCGCCGAGAACATCGGGTTCCCCACGAGCGCGCCGCCGGACGGGTTGATCTGCGTGTCGTCGGTCAGCCCGATGGCCTTGCGCAGGATGAGCTCCTGGTGGGTGAACGGGGCGTGCAGCTCGGCGAGCTGCGCGCCCTCGGCGCCCGCCGCCCGGGCTGCCGCCGTGGTGGACGGGCTCGCCGTGAGATCACGCGATCCCAGTGCCGGTGAGTCGATCCGGTGTTCCAGGCCGGTGAGGAAGGCGGGGTTCGCCCGCAGTTCGCGGGCGCGCTCCGCGGAGGCGAGGATCGCGACGGCCGCACCGTCGGTGACCGGAGCGATATCGTGCCGCCGCAGCGGATCCGCCCACAGGGGTTCGTTCAACAGCGTGTGCGCGTCGACGGTGCGCGAGAACTGCGCGGCCGGGTTGGCGGTGGCGTCCGTGAGGCTACGCGCGGCCACCTGGGCCATCTCGGCCTCGGTCCACGCACCCGCGTCGATTCCCGCGCGTGCCTGCAACGCGGCCACGGAGACCGAGTCCGGCCACAGCGGCGCCACGGTGTACGGATCGAACTGCATGGTGAGCGTGCGGCGCAGCGTGCCGGCGGAGGACTTGCCGAAGCCGTACACCAGCGCGGTGTCCACCTCGCCGGTGCGGATCTTCACCCACGCCTCGTACAACGCCCAGGCGGCGTCCATCTCGACGTGCGATTCGTTGATCGGCGGCACCGCCCCGATCGAATCGATCGCGGCGATGAACGAGAACGCCCTGCCCGCCAGGTAGTCCGACGATCCGGAGCACCAGAATCCGATATCGGACTTGGTGAGCCCGGTCTGGGCGAAGACGTCCGCGAACAGCGGGATCAGCATCTCCACGCCGTTGGTGGTGGTCTCGGCGGCGCGCAGCCACGGGGTGGCGGCGTAGCCGACGACGGCGACGGAGCCGTCGGGATCGGTGCAGTGTCGTGTGCTCATCACAGATGCTTCTCGTAGCTGGAGTAGGGCGCGTCCGGCTCCCCGGTCGGCTCGAAATGCGAGATGTTCCCGGGACTCTCGGTCCATTCCTCGCGGGGCTTCCACGACGCGCGTACGCGCATGCCCATGCGGACCTCGGACGGTTCGCAGCCGAGGACCAGGTGCAGGAAGGGGATGTCCGCGCCGTCGATGAGGATGTAGGCGGCCACGTAGGGCGGCTTGATCCGCTGTCCCTGGAAGGGCACGTTGACCACGCAGAAGGTGGTCACCACGCCGGTGTCCGGCAGGTCGACCTCCTCGGTGGTGGGGATACCGTCGATGGGGCAGGCGTTGCGCGGAGGCACGTAGACGTTGCCGCACGTGGAGCACCGCTGGCCCAGCAGCCGTCCTTCGGCGAGTGCCCGCAGGTATCGGGTCTCGGGTACCGAGGCGGAGTGCTCGAGGTGCAGCTCCACCGGCGTGGTGAGGATCGTGACGGGATCGTCCGTCTCGGCCGTCCCGTCCGGGACCCCGGCGCCCTCGCCGGGCTCGAACGCGAGGATGTCGCCGATCGCCCCCGTCGGCTCGTCGGCCCACCGGGCGCGCACGCGCATGCCGGAGCTGACCTGTGCCGGGTCGGTCACGTCGAGCGCGTGGAGCAGCGCGGTATCGGCACCGTCGAGCCGGATCAGGGCGTAGGCGAAGGGCCGGTCGAAGGGCTGACCGTCCACCGGGTGCGCGTTCCACGACCAGCTCACCACGGTGCCGGTGTCCGAGACCGGCACCACCTCGGTGAGCGCGGCGTGGGTGTCCGGGTCGAACTCCAGGGGCGGCACGTGCACCCGCCCGGCGGCGTCGCGGGTGCCGACGATGCGGCGCTCGCGGAGGTTGGTCATGAACGCGCTCAGCACCGGCCCGAGTGATCGGGTGTAGTCGAAGGACATGATCATCGGCGCGGAGAGCGTCTGCGGTTCGGCAGTCACCACCCGAGTGAAACATGTTCTAACTTTTTGGCGCAAGGGTATGCCGGAAAAGGCTTTATGGGCTTACCGTGGATTCATGGACGATCTGCATCGGGAGCCGCTCGTCGGCGATATCCTGCTCCGCTCGCTCGACGCCTATCCCGGCCGGACGGCGGTGCACGTCACCGGCCCCTCGGGTGACAGCATGCTG
>NZ_BAAAII010000004.1:87216-150962 GCF_039525985.1 Tsukamurella strandjordii
GAGCTCGGCCTCGGGGTGGGGAGCCCGGTCGCGATGCTCGCGGGCAACCGCCACGAGGTCCTGATCGCCCAGTCCACCAACCTGATCACCGGGGCCCGGTTCGCCGCGCTGCACCCCATGGGATCGCTCGACGACCACGTCTACGTGATGGAGGACGCCGGGATCGAGACGCTCATCTACGATCCGAGGCTCTACGAACAGCGCGCCGCCGAACTGCGGGAACGGGTTCCGGGGCTGAAGACCCTGCTCTCCCTGGGGCCCACCGAGGTGGGAACCGACCTCACCGCGGCGGCGGCCCGGTTCGCGCCGCGCCCGCTCGCCGCGCACACCGCCGACCCGTCCACCACCGCCAGTCTGGCGTACACCGGCGGAACCACCGGCAAGAGCAAGGGCGTCATGCTCAGCTACACCGGCGGTGCCGCACTGCTGCGCATCCAACGCACGGAATGGGATTGGCCGCAGGAGATCCGGTTCCTGGTGTGCGCCCCGCTCAGCCATGCGGGCGGCGCCTTCTGGAATCCCACCTCGATGGCGGGCGGATCGATGGTGGTGCTGCCCCGGTTCGAGCCCGAGGCGGTGCTTGCCGCGATCGAGAAGTACCGGATCACCGCCACCATGCTGGTGCCCACGATGCTGTACGCGCTGCTCGATCATCCGAAGTTCGACGACTACGACCTGTCCAGCCTGGAGACGGTGTTCTACGGCGCCTCGGCGATCTCGCCGTCGCGCCTCGCCGAGGCGATCGACCGGATCGGCCCGAAGTTCTTCCAGTTCTACGGCCAGGCGGAGTGCCCCATGACCATCGCGGTGCTCTCGCGCGAGGATCACGCCAAGGCTCGCGCGGAGCGCCCGGAACGGCTCGCCAGCTGCGGAAAGCCGGTGCCATGGGTGCACGTGGCACTGCTCGACGATGCGGGAAACCGTGTGCCGGAAGGGGAGCCGGGGGAGATCTGCGTGCGCGGCCCGCTCGTGATGCAGGGGTACCTGAACAAGCCCGAACAGACCGCCGAGGCCACCGCGCACGGCTGGCTGCACACCGGCGACGTCGGGCGGTTCGACGACGAGGGTTTCCTCTACATCGTCGACCGGAAGAAGGACATGGTGGTGACGGGCGGCTTCAACGTCTTCCCGCGCGAGGTCGAGGACGTGATCTCGACCGATCCCGCCGTCGCCGCGGTGGCCGTGATCGGTGTGCCGGACGAGAAGTGGGGCGAGGCGGTGACCGCCGTGGTGGTCCCGCGAGAGGGCGCCACGATCGATGTCGAGGGCCTGCGGGATCTGGTGCGTGAGCGCAAGGGCGCGGTGTACACCCCGAAGACCGTCGAGATCGTCGATGCGATCCCCGTCAGCCCCCTCGGTAAGCCGGACAAGAAGGCGCTCCGCGCCCGGTTCGCCTGACCGCCCCGCGGCCCCGTCTCCCTGACTTAACTGCGTTAGCCCACAGAATCCTCTCGGGATTCGTGTGGGCTAACGCAGTTAAGTCAGCGGGGGAGGGGCGACGGTGCGCGGCTAGCGGCCGTGGAAGACGGGCTTGCGCTTCTCGGCGAAGGCGCGCGGGCCCTCTTTGGAATCCTCGGACTTGAAGACCGCGAGGCCGAGCGCCGCGTCGATCTTGAAGGCCTCCTCCTCGTGCATGCCCTCGGTCTCGCGCATGGTCCGCAGGATGGCCTGCACGGCCAGCGGTCCGTTGGCGTTTACCAGCTCCGCGAGTTCGAGCGCCTTGTCGAGGGCCGAGCCGTCGGGCACCACGTGGCCGACGAGGCCGTACTCCAGGGCCTCGGCCGCGGTGATGTGCCGGCCGGTGAGCAGCAGATCGGCGGCCACGGTGTACGGGATCTGCCGCGGCAGCCGGACGGCGGAGCCACCCATCGGGAACAGGCTCCACTTCGCCTCCGAGACACCGAACCGCGCGCTCTCGCCCGCCACCCGGATATCGGTGCCCTGCAACAGTTCCGTGCCGCCCGCGATGGCCGCTCCCTCCACCGCCGCGATCAGCGGTTTGCTGGGGCGGCGTCCCTTGATCAGGCCGGGGATGCGGGCGGGATCGAAGCCGCCGCTGGACATGGTGTCGCCCGGATTCGATTTCGCCATGTTCTTCAGATCGGCGCCGGCGCAGAAGGCGCCGCCGGCGCCGGTGAGGATGGCACTACGGATCTCGGGATCGGTGTCGATCCGGTCCCAGGATTCGGTCATGATCCGCAGCATCTCGCCGGTCAGGGCGTTCTTGGCGTGCGGCCGGTTCATCGTGATGATCAGCGTGTGGCCGCGCTGTTCGACGAGGGCGTGCGGGGCGTCGGACATGGCGCGCTCCTTTGTCAGGCGAGAGCTCCCGGACCGGGATCGATGGGAATGCGGAGATTCCGCTTCGCCAGACAGTAACACGTTCTAGTTTGGTGGAAAGCTCTCTTCAGGAGGAATCACATGCGCACACCCCTGTGTGACGATCTGGGCATCGAGTACCCGATCATCGCGTTCACCCCGTCGGAACACGTGGCCGCCGCCGTTTCCCGCGCCGGCGGGCTCGGCGTGCTGGGCTGTGTGCGGTTCAACGATCCCGACGAGCTGGACGCCGTGCTCGACTGGATGGACGCCAATACCGGCGGTCGCCCGTACGGCGTGGACATCGTGATGCCGAACAAGGTGCCCACCGAGGGTTCGGCGGGCGACCTCACCGAGTTGATCCCGGAGGAGCACCGCGACTTCGTCGAACGCACGCTCCGCGAACTCGGCGTGCCGGAGCTGCCCGAGGGTGAGGCCGGCGCCGGGGTGCTCGGCTGGCTGCACTCGGTGGCGCGCTCACACGTGGAAGTGGCACTCAAGCACCGCATCGTCCTGATCGCCAACGCCCTCGGATCCCCGCCGGACGATGTGATCGTGGCGGCGCACGACAAGGGTGTGCAGGTGGCCGCGCTGGCCGGCCGCGCGACCCACGCCCGCGCGCACGTCGACAGCGGCGTCGACATCGTGATCGCTCAGGGCTACGAGGCGGGTGGCCACACCGGTGAGATCGCCTCCATGGTGCTGCTCCCCGAGATCGTGGACGCCGTGGGCGACGAGGCCACGGTGGTGGCGGCCGGCGGGATCGGCTCCGGCCGGCAGATCGCCGCGGCGCTCGCGCTCGGCGCCGACGGGGTGTGGATGGGCTCCTACTGGCTCACCACCACCGAATACCTGGAGACGCACACCAAGTCGCAGACCATGCAGGACGCGCTGGTGGCCGCGACCTCCGCCGACACGGTGCGCACCCGGATCTTCTCCGGGAAGCCGGCCCGCCTGCTCAAGACCCGGTGGACGCAGGCCTGGGAGCAGGCCGGCGCACCGTCGGCCCTGCCCATGCCCCTGCAGAACCTGCTGGTGGGTGAGGCGCACAAGCGGATCAGCGCATCAGGCGATCCGTCCGTGGTGGCGATGCCCGTGGGACAGATCGTGGGCCGGATGAACGCCGTGCGACCGGTCGCGGAGATCATGGCCGAACTGGTCGGCGAGTTCGACGATTCCGTCGAGCGCCTGAACCTGGCACGCTGACGTCATGGGAACCAATCAGCGCGGCCAGATCCAGATGAGCGAGGCGGAGATCGCCGAGTTCCTCGACCGGAGCCGCACCGCGACCATCGCCACCGTGGGCGCGAGCGGCGCTCCGCACCTGGTGGCCATGTGGTACGCCGTGATCGACGGCGATCTGTGGATCGAGACCAAGGCCAAATCGCAGAAGGTGGTGAACCTTCGCCGCAATCCGGTGATGAGCGCCTCGATCGAGACCGGCGACTCCTACGACCAGTTGCGCGGCATCGCCATCGAGGGCACCGCGGAGATCGTCGAGGACGAGGCGACAGTGCGTGCGGTGTGCGAGCAGGTCTATGAGCGCTATTTCGGTCCGTACACCGAGGAGCTCAAGCCCGCGATCGATGCCATGATGAACAAGCGCGTCGCCGTGCGGCTGCGTACCGCGCGCACCCGCAGCTGGGACCATCGCAAACTGGGGATGCCCCCGATGCCCGTGAGCGGCAACACCGCCCAGTACCTCTGACGCCCGTGTCCGGTATCGAGGTGCAATTGAGCCCGTGCGTCGGTGGGCTGGTTCGCACGTGGTCGGACGATGGGACCGACCGGCTGTGGGCGGTGCCCGACGATGCCTGGTTGCGCGATACCCAGGGCACCGGCCGGCTCGGTCGGACGGCCTTGTCGGAGGCGCACTTCCGGGAGAGCGCGGAGCTCACCGACGGCGCATTGATCGTGCGCCCGCGGCTGCCCGTGCAGACCGCCGGCGGCCTCACGATGGCCGCGCAGACGGTGGAACTGCGTGAGGCCAAACGTCCCTCGCGGGGCACGCGGGAGGATTTCGGCGAGCTGTTGGCCCGGGCTGTCCAGCATTGCGTGGACACCTACGAGTTCCTGGTGATCGGCCCCGGAGGGCAGGGCCCGGGGCTCGCGCCGCTGTGCCTGTTCGCCGTGCTGCCCGACGGTGCCGACCACGCCATCGTCGTCGAAGCGGAACCGCCGCCCGAGGATTCGCTGCTGTGGGCGGCGTTCCTCGAGGCCGAGTCCCCGAGCGCGACCATGAGCGCACCCCTGAACCCCGAGACGACCGCCGCGGTACCGCTGTTGATGTCCGAGGCGATCGGTCGATGGGGGCTGGACCCGTGGGACCTGGCGTTCACCTTCGGCCGCCGCTGACTACCCGCGCGCGGCCTCGATCAGCTTCCGAAGCGTGGGCTCGTCGCGCACCCCACTGAACAGCACCGTGGTGACGGGGCTGTCCCGCCAGAGCTGCAACCGCTCCGCGATCCGCTCGATGGGGCCCACCAGGGTGATCGAATCGGCGAGCTCGTCGGGGACCGCGGCCACGGCCCCGGCCCGATCTCCCGCGAGGAACTTCTCCTGCACCGCGACGGCGGCGTCGGCGTAGCCCAGACGGCCGATGAGGTCGAGATGGAAATTGGTGGACTTGTGCCCCATGCCGCCGATGTAGAAGGCGAGCGGGACCTTGGCCTGGGTGAGTGCCGCGTCCAGATCGTCGGAGACGATCACCGAGACGGTCGCGGCGATCTCGAAACCCTCGGGGCGGCCGGCCAGCGACTGTCCGTAGATGGAGTCCACCTGGGCGGGGTCGATGAACAGCGGCAGCCAGCCGTCGGCGATCTCGGCCGAGAGCGCCACGTTCTTCGGGCCCTCCGCGCCGAGGAAGATCGGGATGCGGGGCCGCACCGGGAGCGCGATCGATTTGAGCGGTTTGCCGAGGCCGGTGCCGCCCGGATAGGGCAGCGGATAATGCGGTCCGGCGCTGGTCACGGGCTCCTCGCGGGCGATCACCCGGCGCACGATGTCGATGTACTCGCGGGTGCGGGCCAGCGGCTTGGGGAAGGGGTTGCCGTACCAGCCCTCGGCCACCTGCGGCCCCGATGCGCCGAGGCCGAGCACCATCCGGCCACCGGACAGTCCGTCGATCGTCAGGGCGTGCATCGCCGTGGCCGTCGGCGTGCGCGCGGGGATCTGGGCCACCGCGGTGCCCAGCTTGATCCGCGTGGTCCGCGACCCGTACCAGGCCAGCGTGGAGAAGGCGTCCGAGCCGTAGGCCTCCGCGGTGAAGGCGTAGTCGTAGCCCAGCTCGTCGGCGGCGATCACCGCCTCGGTGTGGTCCTCGGGACCGCGGGTCCAATAGCCGAGGTTCAGCCCTACGTTCAGATCGTTGACCATCACCCGAATCTAGAACAAGTTCTAGGATTTGGGTTACAGTTCGGTATGGCTTCGCCCACACAGCTCCGCAACACCCTGCCCCCGCGCATCACCGATGAGGTGATCGGGAGTCTCACCGCACTCGTCGTCGCGGACGGCAGCCGCGAGGCCTTCCCGATGATCGAGGTGTTCACCGGCGCACCGATCGGGCCGCTCCCACAGTCCACCCCGGCCGACGTCACCGCGGCCTTCGAGACCGCGCGCACGGCCCAGCAGGAGTGGGCGCAGCGCCCGCTGGAACAGCGGCTCGCCGTGTTCAAGCGGCTGCACGAGCTGATCCTCGAGAACAACGAGCTGCTGGTCGACCTGATCCAGAGCGGCACCGGCAAGAACCGGCGGATGGCCTTCGAGGAGTCCTGCGACGTCCCCATGGTGATCAGCCACTACCTCAAGGCGGCGCCCCGGCTGCTGCGTTCCCGCCGCCGCGGCGGCCCCGTGCCGGTGCTCAGCAACTCGGTGGAGCTGCACCGCCCCAAGGGCGTGATCGGCGTGATCGCGCCGTGGAACTTCCCGTTCGCGATGGCCCTCTCCGATGCCATCCCGGCCCTCATCGCGGGCAATGGCGTGGTGCTCAAGCCCGACAACAAGACCGCGCTCGCCGCCCTCTACGGGGTCGAGCTGCTGCGCCGCGCCGGCGCCCCCGAGGGGCTGTTCCAGGTGGTCTGCGGGCAGGGGCCGGACGTGGGCCCCACGCTGATCGACGAATCCGATTTCGTCATGTTCACCGGATCCAGCGCCACCGGTGCCACCGTCGGTGAGCGGGCCGGCAAGAACCTGATCGGCTGCAGCCTCGAGCTCGGCGGCAAGAACCCGATGATCGTGCTCGACGACGTCGACCTCGACGAGGCCGTCACCAGCGCCATCTTCGCCGTCTTCGCCAACGCGGGCCAGGCCTGCATGCACATCGAGCGGATGTACATCCACGACAGCATCTTCGACGAGTTCTCCCGCCGATTCGTCGCCGCCGCCGGTGCGCTGAGCCTGGGCGCCACCTACGACTACGAACCCGATATGGGCTCGCTCGCCTCGCCCGATCAACTGCGCCGCGTCTCCGCGCACGTCGAGGACGCCCGCGCCAAGGGCGCCACCGTTCTCTGCGGTGGCCGCGCCCGCACCGATGTCGGCCCTGCCTTCTACGCGCCCACGGTGCTCACCGGCGTCACACCCGATATGCACCTCGCCACCGCCGAGACCTTCGGCCCCGTGGTCTCCCTGTTCCGGTACTCCACCGACGAGGAAGCGGTGCGCCTGGCCAACGACACCCGCTACGGCCTCAACGCCAGCGTGTGGGCCAAGGACCTGCGCCGCGCCGCCCGCATCGGTGCGCAGCTCGAGGCCGGGAACGTGAACATCAACGACGGTTTCGCGGCGTCCTTCGCGAGCAAGGGCACCCCGTCGGGCGGTTGGAAGGCCTCCGGCGTGGGTGTGCGCCACGGCGATGCCGGACTGCTCAAGTACACCGACACCACCAACCTCGCGACCCTCAAGAAGCAGGTCTACGGTGTGCGCCCCGGCCAGACCTACACCCAGTACGCGAAGCAGACGATCCAGGTGCTCCGCCTGATGCGCAAGCTCCGCATCCGCTGATCGCGCCCGGCCGCGCGCTCTCGGAGCGCAGTCCTCGCGCCCCAGTTGTCGGCCCCCTGCGCCACAATCGAGGGGTGCTGTTCACCGAGGTCGTCGCCGCATCCACCGAGGTCGGGCAGACCCGTGCCCGCACCGCCAAGATCGAGACGCTCGCCCGGCTGCTCCGCGGTGCCGACGCCGCGGACGTGCGCCCCGTGGTGGCGTGGTTGTCCGGCACGCTGCTGCAGGAACGCCTGGGCACCGGGTGGCGCGGGGTGGCGAAGATCGTCGACCAGCAGCCGCCCGCAGCCGACCCGTCGCTCACCGTGGCGGAGGTCTCCTCCGCCTTCGACGAGCTCGCGGGCACGGCGGGCGCGGGTTCGGTGGCGCGGCGCAGTGAACTGCTCACGGCGCTGTTCGGCCGCGCGACCGCCGAGGAACGGCGGCTGCTGGTCGGCCTGATCACCGGCGAAGTGCGGCACGGGGCGCTCGCCGGGGTGATGACCGACGCCGTGGCCCGCGCGGCAGGAGTGCCGCTGGCCACGGTCCGGCGCGCCGCGATGCTCTCGGGCTCGCTGCCGGAGACCGCGGCGGCCGCACTGTCCGGCGGGGAGGACGCGCTGGCCGGATTCGGTCTGGAGGTGCTGCGCGGGGTGTCGCCGATGCTGGCCTCGCCCGCCGCGGATCTGCCCGCGGCACTGGCCGACCTGGGGGCCGAGGTGAGCGTGGAGTTCAAGCTCGACGGTGCGCGGATCCAGGTGCACCGCGACGGCGATGCGGTGCGGGTGTACACCCGCACGCTGCGCGATATCACCGCCGCGGTGCCCGAGATCGTCGCGGTCGCCTTGGCGCTGCCGTGCACCTCCGTGGTGCTCGACGGTGAATCCCTCGCGCTCACCGACGCGGGGCGGCCGAGGCCCTTCCAGGAGACGATGAGCCGGTTCGGCTCCACGGAATCCGGGACGGACGAGAGCTCCGTGTTGCGGCCCTTCTTCTTCGACTGCCTGCACCTCGACGGCCGCGACCTGCTCGACGAGCCCCTGTCCGTGCGCCTGGAGGCGCTCGATCGGGTGGCGGGCGAGCTGCGCATCCCCGCGCTGACCCGTCCGTCGGCGGAGGAGGCCGCCACGCACCTGGCGGCGGCCCTCGCGGCGGGGCACGAGGGCGTGATGGTCAAGGCCCTGGACTCGCCCTACGCCGCGGGGCGGCGGGGCCGCGCCTGGCAGAAGGTGAAGCAGTCGTACACGCTCGATCTCGTGGTGCTGGGCGCAGAATGGGGCTACGGCCGGCGCACCGGGATGCTCTCGAACCTGCACCTGGGTGCCCGCGATCCGGACGGTGGCGAGCCGATCATGGTGGGCAAGACCTTCAAGGGCCTCACCGATGCGCTGCTGCGCTGGCAGACCGAGGAATTCCCGAAGCACCGGCGATCCGAGACCCTCGGGGCCGATTCCGGCGCCGATCACACCGGGCCCGCTCGCTCCGCTCCCGGCGCCCACCGCGATGAGCACACCGTGTACCTCCAGCCGGAGATCGTGGTCGAGATCGAGCTCGACGGGGTGCAGCGCTCCCGCCGCTACCCCGGCGGCGTCGCCCTGCGGTTCGCGCGCGTGCTCCGGTACCGGCCCGATAAGACCGCGGCCGAGGCCGACACCATCGATGCGGTGCGCGCCCTACTGCCCGGATAGCGGCACCGTCGCCGCGATCCCGTCGGACCGCAGGGCCCGCTTGAGCACCTTGAACGACGGGGTGCGCGGTAGTTCGTCGACGATGCGCAGCCGCCGGGGCCGCTGCCGCGGACCGAGATCGGGCTGCGCGGCGAGGAATCCGTCGATCTGATCCGGCGTCAGCTCGGCCCCGGGCGCGAGCACGATCGCGGCGGCCACCTGCTCGCCCACCCGGTCCGGCAGGCCGTACACCGCGGCCTCCGCGATCGACGGATGCCGCAACAGCACCCGCTCGATCGGGGCCGCGCCGAGGTTCTCGCCGCCCACCCGCATCCAATCGCCGGTGCGGCCAGCGAAGTACACGAAACCCGCCGCATCGACGTAGGCGAGATCGCCCGTGCGGTACACGCCGCCGGCCGAACGCGCGGCCTCGGCGGCGGGATCCTTGTAGTAGCCGGAGAATCCGCCCGTACCCGCGGTGTTCACGAGTTCGCCGATCGCCTCGTCGGGATTGAGCACCGCACCGTCGGCGCCGATCTTCGCGCGCGGGCATTCGATCGAGGTCTCCGGCTTCCACACGGCGATGCCCGGCGGCAGCGGTCCGAGCGCCGACGGCGGCGTGTCCGGGGTGCGGGCGATCGCGACGCCGTTCTCCGAGGAACCGTAGCCGTCCTGAACGTGGCAGCCGAATCGTCGCGCGAAGGCGGCGATGTCGTCGGACCGGCCCTCGTTGCCGTAGAGCACGCGCAGCGTGTTGTCGGCATCGTCCGGCCGCTCCGGGGTGGCCAGGATGTACGACAGGGGCGTGCCCACGTAGTTGGCGTAGGTGGCGCCGTAGCGGCGTACGTCGGCGAGGAATCCGCTCGCGGAGAACCGTTCCGCCAGCGCGATCGTCGCACCGGCGGCGAGCGCGACCGCCCAGCCCGCGAGCAGTGCGTTGGAGTGGAACATCGGCATCGAGATGTACGCGACGTCGTCGCGGGTGAGGCCGAAGCGTTGCGCGAGCATCACGCCCGCGCCCTCGAACTTGCCGTGGGTGGCCTGCACCGCCTTCGGCTCGCCGCTGGTGCCCGAGGTGAACACCAGGGCCAGGAGCCGATCCGGTTCGAAGGCGGCCCCCGGCGCTGCGGCCTCGCGGTCCACCAGGGTCGCCCACGCGGGACCGTCGAGATCGATCACGGGGACACCGAGATCGAGCCCGTCGAGCAGCGCAGCGTGCCGGCCCGAGGTGAAGACCACCTGGCAGTCGGCGAGCGCGATGTCCCGCGCGAGGGCAGCACCGCGGCGAGTCGGGTTGAGCCCCACCAGGACCGAGCCCGATAGCGCGGCGGCACCGAGCAACAGCGAGAACTCGGGGACGTTGTCGGCGAGCACCCCGAAGTGCGGCGGCGCACCGTCGGGCAACAGCTCGGCCAGGACGGCGGACCGTCGCGCCGAATCGGCGACGTGCTCGGCCCACGTCCACGAGGCATCGCCGGCCCGCAGGCCCACGCCGGGATCATCGGCGCGGGCCAGCAGCAGGTCGGCGATGCTCACGACCGGATCAGGCGCCCAGGAACCGGGCGCACATCTCGCCGATCATGTACGAGGGTGCGTTCGTGTTGCCGCCGGTGATCGAGGGCATGATCGACGCATCGGCCACGCGCAGGCCCTCGATGCCGATCACCCGCAGCTCCGGATCGACCACCGCGCGCTCATCGGTGCCCATCCGGCACGTGCCCACCGGGTGGTACACCGAGTGCACGCGGTTGGGCAGCTCGCGCCGCAGCGCCGCATCGTCCTTGAGCGCCGCACCGGGCGTGAACTCCTCGCTCACCTTGCCGCGCACGGCGGGATGGTTCATCACCTCGCGGACCATGCCGATGCCCTCCATCAGCACCTCGGTGTCCTGCGGATCGCTGAGGTAGGCCGGGTCGATGAGCGGCGCGTCGAGCGGATCGGCGGAGTTCAAGCGCAGTTCGCCGCGGCTCTTCGGGTAGATGAGCGTGGGCAGGATCGTCAGGCCGGGGCGCGGATCGACCATGTGCAGCTTGTCGGCGTCCTGATTCGGGACCGGGTAGTTCCACGGGAGACAGTGGATCTGCAGATCGGGGATGTCCTTGGCGAAGGAGGTCCGGACGAAGCCGACCGCGTCGAAGACTGTTCGCGCCATCCACGTCGTGCCGGGCTTACGGACCTCCGCCGCAAGACCCTTCGCGAAGTAGGCGGGGGTGCCCTTGTTGACGGCGTCCTTCATCAGGAAGGTGGTGGGCACGAACAGGTGATCGTGCAGGTTCTGCCCCACGGGCAGGTCGACCTGGACGTCGATCCCCTTCTCGCGCAGGTGCGCCGCCGGTCCGACACCCGAGAGCATCAGGATCTGCGGGGTGCCGATCACGCCCGCCGAGACGATCACCTCGCGGTTCGCGCGGATGGTGTGCACGCCCTTGCCCTCGAGCACCTCGACGCCGGTGGCCCGGCCGTTCTCGATCACCACGCGCTTGACGTGCGCGTTCACGTGCACCCGCAGGTTGGGGCGCGCGGTGCGCAGGTAGCCCTGCGCGGAGCTGTAGCGGGTGCCGCCCGCGGCGCTCTCCTGGAAGACGCTCACGCCCTCCTGGGAGGGACCGTTGTAGTCCTCGATCCGCGGCGCGTTGAGCGTGCAGGACAGTGCCTCCATGTACGACTTCGTGGCCTCGGTGAGGTCCCGCTGGCGGGTGACCTCGATGGGGCCGCCGCTGCCGCGCAGGTCGCTGGCACCGTCCTCCCAGTTCTCCAGCCGCTTGAACGCGGGCAGCACGCCCTCGTAGTCCCAGCCCTTGGCCCCCTCGTCGGCCCAGGAGTCGTAGTTCGCCCGGTTGCCGCGCACGAACAGCATGCCGTTGATCGAGCTGGACCCGCCCAGGATCTTGCCGCGGGTCATGGGGATCGTGCGGTCGTTGGCGAACTTCTGCGGTACCGAGTTCTGCTTCCACGCCACCCGCGCCTTCATCTGCGGCACGGTGTGCACCATGGTGATCATGCCGGGCACCTGCGTCATCCGGGTGTTGTCGGCCCGCCCGGCCTCCAGCAGCGCGACGGTGGCACCGGTGTCGGCGAGCCGCCCCGCCACCACCGAGCCGGCGCTGCCCGAGCCGACCACGATGTAATCGACCGTCTCGGAGTTCGACAGCGGGACCGTGGCGGTCTTGTACAGCTTGCGGATCATGCGGGGTTCCTTCCGGCGAGAATTGCGCCCAGGGCGCGGAGATGTGCGGTGGCCCCGCCGAGCGCGAACTCGGCGCGCTTGGCGGCCACGAAGTAGCGGTGTGTGGGGTGCTCGGTGTCGATGCCGACGCCGCCGTGCACGTGGACGGTGGTGTGCGCCACCCGGTGTCCGGCCTCGGCCGCCCAGAACTTGGCGGTCGCGATCTCGGCGGCGGCGTCCAACCCCTCGGCTTCACGCCAGGCCGCCTCCAGTGCCGTCAGGCGCACCGCCTCCACGTCGATGTAGGCATCGGCCAGGCGCTGCCGCACGGCCTGGAACGAGCCGATCTGCTTACCGAACTGCTCACGGGTACGGGCGTATTCGGCGGTGAGCTCCAGGGCGCGCTCGGTGACCCCGGCCTGCCAGGCGCACCATCCGATGGTGGCCAGGCGTCGTGCGCGGGCCGGAGCGTCCGCGCCGACCAGCCGGGCGTCCCGGGGGACCGGCGCGGCCGCGGCCTCGACGAGGGCGGTGTCGGTGCCGTTCACCACGTGTTGGCGGGTCACGCTGATGCCCTGGGCATCCCGGGGGACGAGGAACAGGGCGGGCCCGTCCGGTGTATCGGCCTCGATCAGCAGGGTGTCGGCGAAGGCGGCGGACGAGACGGCGGTCTGCGCGCCGTTGAGCCGCCAGCCGTCGCCCGCGACCGTCGCCACGAAGCCGGTGTGGTCGTCGCCGAAGACGGCGGCAACGGTGTCCGTGCCGCGCAGGACGGGGAGCGCCCACTGCTCGATCTGGGCGGGTGTGCCGTACTCGACGATCGTCTCGGCGCCCACCAGGATCGAGTCGAGGTAGGGCGCGGGGGCCACGGTGCGGCCCAGTTCGGTGAGGACCGCGGCGTGCGCGGTGATGCCGAGCGCGCCGCCGCCGATCGACGCGGGCAGCGCCGCATCGAGGATGCCCGACCGGGCGAGCACGGCCCACAGGTCGCGATCGAGCCCCGAATCGCCGGGGTGCGGGTTCTTCGCGGCCCAGTCCTCGGTGATCCGCCGGGTGAGTGCGGCGAGATCGGCCTGCGCCTCGGGAACGGTGAAGTCCATGCGATGCCTCTTTCGCGTCTCAGCGGCTCACGGGCAGGTGGAGTCCGGCGCCGGCGATCAGATCGCGCTGGACCTCGTTGGTGCCGCCGCCGAAGGTGAGGATCAGCGAGCTGCGGTGCAGCCGCTCGATCCGGCCCCGGAGCAGCGTGCCGGGTGATTTCGCGCGGATGATGCCCGCGCTGCCGAGCACCTCCATCAGCAGGCGATAGCCCTCGGTGGCGTACTCGGTGCCGAAGACCTTGGTCGCGGAGGCGTCGGCCGGACCGAGCTCGCTGTGATCGGCCGCCCACGCGATCTTCCAGTTCCGCAGCTTGAGGTACTGCGCGTGCGCGTACACCCGGGCCAGATGCGTCTGGACCCACTCCGCGTCGATCACCCGCGAACCGTCGGCCAGCTTGGTGTTCTGCGCCCAGTGCCGCACCTGCCGCTCGGAGTCGAGCAGCGGCGCCGCCGAGGTGAGGGCCACCCGCTCGTGATTGAGCTGGTTGGTGATCAGTTTCCAGCCGCCGTGCAGCTCGCCCACCAGCGAGGTCGCGGGGACGCGCACGTCCTCGTAGTAGGTGGCCGAGGTCCCGGGGCCGGCCACGGTGTGCACCTTGGTCCAGGAGAAGCCGTCCGAGCCGGTGGGCACGATGAGGATCGACAGGCCCTTGTGCCGGGTCGCCTCGGGGTCGGTGCGGGCGGCCAGCCAGATGTAATCGGCGTACTCGATGAGCGAGGTCCACATCTTCTGGCCGTTGATCACGTAGTCGTCGCCGTCGCGCACCGCGCGGGTGCGCAGAGCGGCGAGGTCGGTGCCGGCCTCGGGTTCGGAGTAGCCGATGGAGAAGTGGGTCTCGCCCGCGGCGATGCCGGGCAGCAGCTGCGCCTTCTGCTCATCGGTGCCTCCGGCCATGATGGCCGGGCCCACGGTGTTCACGGTGAGGAAGGGCACCGGCACGCCGGCGATCGCGGCCTCGTCGGTGAAGATCAGTTGGTCGAGCATCGGGCGGTTCTGGCCGCCGTACTCCTCGGGCCAGCCGATCGCGAGCCAGCCGTCGTGGCCGAGTTTGCGCGTGATCTCCTTGTAGACCTCGCCGTCGCCGTATTCTCCCGAGGGGCCGCCGATGATGGCCTCGCGCCGTTCGGGCGTCATGAGCTGCTCGAAGTAGGCGCGGAGCGTGGCGCGCAACTCCCGCTGCTCCGGGGTGTGGTCGATCCGCATGGCGCCACTGTAGAACAAGTTCTAGAAAAGTGAAGCGAATCGGCGCCCATACCGGTAATTTCCCAGGTGTGAACGATCGCGGATCGTTCGATGGAACACGTTCTCATGGGAAGGGTGGCGCGATGACGCAGGGCGCACTGGCGAACCTCGACGGCAAGGTGGCGATCGTGACCGGCGCGGGCGCCGGACTCGGCCGGGCGGAGGCCCTGGCCCTGGCCCGTGGCGGCGCCGCGGTGGTGGTCGGCGATGTGGCACCGGCCGCGAAGGACGTGGTCGAACAGATCCGGGCCGAGGGCGGCCGCGCGGAACTCGTGCTCGGCGATTCGGGCGACAGGGAGACCGCCGATGCGTTGATGGCGGCGGCCGAGGGCCTCGGCGGGCTGCACATCGTGGTCAACAACGCCGGATTCTGCCGCGACAAGATGATCTTCTCCATGTCCGACGAGGAGTTCGATTCGGTGGTCCGCGTGCACCTGCGCGGCCACTTCCTGCTCTCCCGCAACGCCTCCGCGTACTGGCGCGATGCGGCGAAGGCCTCGGGCGGCGAGGTCTACGGCCGGGTGATCAACACCTCGTCGGAGGCCTTCCTGTTCGGCTCCGTAGGGCAGCCGAACTACGCCGCGGCGAAGGCCGGCATCGCGGCGCTCACCATCGCCACCGCCCGCGGTCTCGGCCGGTACGGGGTGCGCGCCAACGCGATCTGCCCGCGTGCCCGGACGGCCATGACCGAGGGCGTCTTCGGCGACGCGCCCGACGGCACCGTCGACCCGCTCTCGGTGGATCACGTCGCCCGGTTCGTGCGCTTCCTCGCCGGACCGGAGGCGGAGAAGATCAACGGCCAGGTGTTCGTGGTGCACGGCGGCATGGTGGCGCTGATGGCGCCGCCCAGCCTGGAGCAGCGGTTCGACGCCGCATCGGGTCAGTGGGACGAGGCCGATCTCGCGGCCGCCGTGGGCGGCTACTTCGCGGACCGCGACGACCGCATGTTCGTCGCCGCACAGCTGGAAGGGTGATCGTGATGGCGCGACTACAGGGGAAGCGGGCGCTGGTCACGGGCGCTGCACGGGGTCAGGGCGCCGCCGTGGTGCGCCGCTTCGTGGCCGAGGGTGCGCAGGTGCTGTTCGGTGACGTGCTCGACGAGCAAGGTGCGGCCCTCGCCGACGAGCTCGGCCCCGCCGCGGTGTACCGGCATCTCGATGTGACCAGCGAGGACGACTGGGCCTCCGCGGTTTCCGCGGTGCAGGAGTCCTTCGGCGGCCTCGACATCCTGGTGAACAACGCGGGCGTGCTGTTCTTCTCGGCCCTGGAGCAGACCGCGCTGGCCGACTACGAGCGCGTGATCCGGATCAACCAGTTCGGCTGCTTCCTCGGCATGCGTGCCGCGGTCGAGCCGATGAAGGACGCCGGCGGCGGATCGATCGTGAACACCTCCTCGGTCGAGGGGCTCGGCGGCATGCCGTACCTGACCGCGTACACCGCCAGCAAGTTCGCGATCCGCGGCATGACCAAGTCCGCCGCGATGGAACTGGGCCAGTACGGAATCCGCGTCAACTCCGTGCACCCCGGGATGATCGACACCGCGATGGTGGCCGATGCGCTGGGTGGCAACGAGCCGCCCACCGATTGGCTCAAGCAGCGCCTGCCGATCGGCCGACAGGGCACCGCCGACGAGATCGCCTCGCTCGTACTGTTCCTCGCCTCCGATGAGAGCAGCTACAGCACGGGCGCCGAGTTCGTCGCCGACGGTGGCGCCACCGCGACGCACGCACTGAAGCTGTAAATGCCTTCCGCTGCAGCGATCCGCGCGGTCGTCGAGGCCTCGCCGGCCGCCGTCGCCGCGCACGACAAGGCCGCCTGGACGGCGTTGTTCGCCCCGGACGGGCAGGTGCACGACCCGGTGGGCTCACGCCCGCAGACCACGTCTGAGGCGATCAGCCGGTTCTACGACATGTTCATCGCGCCGAACCGGATCGTCTTCGACGTGGAGCACGATGTGATCGACGGGGACACCATGATCCGCGATCTCACCGTGCACACCACCATGAGCACCGGTGTCACCCTGCACATCCCGATGCACCTGCGCTACACCGTGGTCGGTGAGGGTGACGCCGCGCGGATCGCGGGGTTGTACGCGCACTGGGAGCTGCGCGGGATGATCGCGCAACTGCTGCGTTCGGGACCACGTGGTCTGGCCGCGGGAACCATCCTGGGGCCGAGGCTCTTCCGCACTCTCGGTGTGCAGGCGGGGGCCGGTTTCCTCGCGGGACTGCGCGGCGTCGGGTCCGCGGGCCGTCGTCGCGCCGTCGAGCTACTGCGTGCGCAAGGCCTCCGAACCGGCAAGGCCCTCGCCGCCGGACCGATGGTCACCGTCACCGTCTTCGACGGCGCCCGGCGCGGCCTCGCCCTCGTCGACTTCACCCCCACCAGCCCTACCACCCCCGGGTCCCCCGCCATCAGGCTCCACTTCCCGACTTAACGTCGTTAGCCCACACCCCGTCCTGGGGAAACACCTGCATCGATTGCTAGTGACTAGGCGGTAGCTCGGCCGTCGCGTTCCGCCATCGCGGCGCGGACCCGCCGGATCAACACGTCCGGACGATGCGCGAGCGGTCCGGCGGTCACGATGATCAACCGCCACCCGTCGGCCTGCAGGGCGTTCCACTTCTCCGCGTCGTGCGCATGCTGCTGCGCGGAGCGGTGATGCGCGCCGTCGTATTCCACCGCCACCTTGAGCTCCGGATCAGCGAGGTCGAGGTAGTACGCACCGTCGAACACCGGCACCTGCGGGACCATCGTGACCAGGCCGACGCGGTGAAGAGTGAGGCGCGCGAAGGACTCCCACGGTGATTCGGCCCGCCCGTCCGCCTCGTCGAGCACGGCCCGCACGCGAGTCCCGCGCCACCACTCGCGCCGGTCGAGTTCGCGCTCGATCGCGGCGCGCGTGGTCATCGCCGGGCGCCGGACCCACGCCGGCGGGGTGGCCGTGGCCGGACGCCCGTGCACGCGCAGGCACTGATCCATGGCCGCGATCGCCTCATCCCCGGGGGTGTATCGCGCCAGGTCGATGGCGGTCCGGACGGCGGACGTGTACCGCAGCGCACCGTCGACCACGATCTCGGAGGGTTCGAGCGCGGCCATCCGGCAGATGACGCCGCGCCGCCGGATCTGCCGCGGTCCCATCACCTCGACGAGCGTCCGGGAGCCGGCCATCGTGTGCCCGTGCAGCCGGGCCGCGGTCCAGCCGCATAGCGTGGACTCGGGGTACAGCCGCAGCATCGCGGTGGCGAGATGACCGATGTCGGGCTGTACGCCGCGCCGCACCCGGACGCCGCCGGTGACGCAGCGGTGACTCCGCTCGACCGCGTAGCGTCCCTCGGCGGCGATCAGGTCCCGCGACAGGAACACCTCGCGCTCGAATTCCTCCATACCCATTGGACGCACCGGCGCCGGAATCGGCTCCGAACCGGACTTGGTTGCACTTCGGGTAGCTGTTCTCCCTGGACGAGATGTGGGCTAACGACGTTAAGTCGGGACAGGGGTGGGACGGGCCGGGGGTTACGACGGGGCGGCGGAGGCCACGCGGGAGAGGGTGAGGGCTGCGGCGCGGACGGCGGGGGCCACCCGCTCCGGGCGCATGCGGTTGCTCCAGCCGGCCACTGATACGGCGGCGACCGGGGCACCGTCGGCATCGAGGATCGGACAGGCCACGCAGACCGTCCCGTTCCCGGACTCCTCGCGTTCGTAGGCCACCCCCTCTTCGCGGATCCGCTGCAACTGCCGGCGCAGGATCACGGGGGAGGTGATGGTGCGGGTGCTCAGGCGGGGCAAACCGGTGGCGAGCACCGGCGCGAGGGCCTGCTCGCCGGCGAAGGCCAGGATCGCCTTCCCCACGCCGGTGGCGTGCGCGGGCATGCGGCCGCCCACCCGGGAGGCCAGATCGGGAGCGTCCGGACCGGGCAGTACCTCGAAGTAGACGACCTCGGTGCCCTCCATCCGTGCCAGGTGGACGGTGTTGCGGGTGGCGGATCGCAGGTCGGCGAGCACCGGTCGCGCGGCATCGACGAGATCGCGGTGCCCGGTCGCGAGCTGGCCGATCTCGAACAATCGAAGTCCCAGTCGCAGTGATGTTCCCGAGCGTTCGAGTAGGCCCGCGTCCACCAGGTTCCCGGTCAGACGGTGCGCGGTCGACTTCGGTAGACCCGTGCGGCGGGCCAGCTCGGACACCCCGAGTGCACCGTCGCCCGGGCGATAGGCGGCGAGCAGCGCGGCGACGCGCGCGACCACCGCACCGTCGTTCCGCTCAGCGGGACACATGCATTGAGTGTGGCAGCCACCGCACCGCATCGTGGGGGTTATGACGGAGAAGGTGACCGCGGCCATTGTCGGCCCGGGGAACATCGGCACGGACCTGCTGGCCAAGCTACGGCGCAGCGAGCACGTGAACGTGAAGTACATGGTGGGCGTGGACCCGGAATCGGACGGCCTCAAGCGGGCCGCCGAACTGGGACTGCAGACCTCGGCGGAGGGCGTCGATTGGCTGCTCGCGCAGCCGGAACCGCCGCGCATCGTCTTCGAGGCGACCTCGGCGAAGGCGCATCTGGCGAACGCGCCGCGGTACGCCGAGGCCGGGATCGTGGCGGTCGACCTGACGCCGGCGGCGGTGGGGCCGCTGACCTGCCCGGTGGTGAACCTCGAGGACAAGATCGACGCCCCGAACGTCAACATGATCACCTGTGGTGGGCAGGCCACCATCCCGATCGTGCACGCCGTCAGCCGGATCACGCCGGTGAGCTACGCGGAGATCGTCGCCTCGGTCTCCTCCCGATCCGCCGGACCCGGCACCCGTGCCAACATCGACGAGTTCACCGAGACCACGGCGCGGGCCATCGAAGAGGTCGGTGGCGCCGCCAAGGGCAAGGCGATCATCATCATCAACCCTGTCGAGCCGCCGATGATCATGCGGGACACGGTGTTCTGCGCCATCGACCCCGATGCTGATCGGGACGCGATCACCGCCTCGATCGAGCAGATGGTGGCCGATGTGCAGGTGTACGTGCCCGGATACACCCTCAAGGCGCCGCCGCAGTACGACGAGCCCCGACCCGGCTGGGAGGGCAAGGCGCGCGTCGCCGTGTTCCTGGAGGTCGCGGGCAACGGTGACTACCTGCCCACCTACGCGGGCAACCTCGACATCATGACCGCGGCCGCCGCGCGCGCGGGCGAACTCATCGCGCAGCGAATCCTGAACGGAGTGAACGCATGACCGGGATCAACGGCGCCCTGTGGAGCGACCCGAACCGCGACGTGCGCATCGTCGACACCTCGCTGCGGGATGGCAGCCACGCGATGGCCCACCAGTTCACCGAGCAGAACGTGCGCGACACCGTGCGCGCGCTCGACGATGCGGGTGTCTCGCTGATCGAGGTCACGCACGGCGACGGCCTGGGCGGGTCGACCTTCAACTACGGCTTCTCGCTGGTCGACGAGCGCAAGCTGATCGCCGCCGCCGTGGACGAAGCGCAGCAGGCGAAGATCGCCGTGCTCATGCTCCCCGGCCTCGGCACCGTCGAGGACATCCGGGTCGCGGCCGATCTCGGGGCGGGCGCGCTGCGCATCGCCACCCATTGCACCGAGGCCGATGTCTCGATCCAGCACTTCGGCGCCGCACGGGATCTGGGACTGGAGACCGTGGGCTTCCTCATGCTCTCGCACATGTCCACGCCCGAGGGGCTGGCGAAGCAGGCCCGGATCATGGCCGATGCCGGCTGCCAGTGCGTGTACGTGGTCGATTCCGCCGGGGCACTGATCCTGGAGGATGCGGGCGAGCGCGTGGCCGCACTCGTCGCCGAGCTCGGCGAGGACGCGCAGGTGGGCTATCACGGGCATCAGAACCTGAGCTTCGGCGTGGCCAATTCGGTGCTCGCCTACCGCGCAGGGGCCAAGCAGATCGACGGCTCGCTCCTGGCGCTCGGTGCGGGCGCGGGGAACTCGCCCACCGAGGTGCTGGCGGCGACCTTCGAGCGGCTCGGAGTACGCACCGGCACCGATAAGGACGCCCTGATGGCGGCCGCGGAGGACGTGGTGAAGCCGTACATCACGCGCCTGCCGGTGATGGACCGCAGCTCGATCGTCCAGGGCTATGCCGGGGTGTACTCCAGCTTCCTGCTGCACGCCGAGCGGGCGGCGGACCGGTACGGCGTTCCCGCGCACGAGATCCTGTACGAGTGCGGTCGCCGCGGCTACGTGGGCGGCCAGGAGGACATGATCATCGCGATCGCGGTCGAGATGTCCGCGGCGCAGAAGGTCTGACGCCTCCTCCGGACATGACTTAACAGCGTTAGCCCACACAGCGTCCTGGGGAGACGTCTGCTGCTAACGCTGTTAAGTCAGTACGGTGTCAGTCTTCGAGGCGGATCGCCTGCGTGGGGCACTGACTGATCGCGTACTCCACGTCTTCCTTGTCCGCGTCGGTGAGGCCCTCGTCGGTGGCTTCGGCGAAGCCCTCGTCGTTGACCTCGAAGATGTCGGGCCGGATCCCTTCGCACACACCGAAGCCCGTGCAGGCATCGCCGATGATGATCTTCATGAGGTTCTCCTTCGGGTGTTACGGGGCGAGGACGGCGGTCACGGAGCCGAGCGGCCCCATATCGGCGACGACGGTGTCGCCCGGTCGGACGGATTCGGCCCGCGTCATCGATCCGGGCAGGACGACGTGGCCGGGTTCGAGCGTGGTCCCCAGCGGTCCGACGGTGTTCGCGAGCCACACCAGGGCGTTGATGGGGGAGCCGAGGACGGCGCCACCGGTACCGGTGCCCACCTGGTTGTTGCTGATCCAGAAGGTGCAGCCCACCTCACGCAGATCGAGGGCATCGATGCGGGTGGGCTTGCTGCCGAGGACGACCCCGCCGGACGAGGCGTTGTCGGCCACCGTGTCGACGATCGAGATGTTCCAGTCGCGGATCCGCGAATCGACCACCTCCAGTGCCGGGACCACGTAGTCGATGGCGCGGATCGCATCCGCGACGGTCACGCCGGGGCCGCGCAGCTCGCGCCCCAGGATGAAGCCGATCTCCGGTTCGATCCGCGGCTGCAGCCACCCCGACGCGTCGATCGGAAGGTGTTCGAGGTGGAACATCGACGCCGTCAGGTGGCCGAAGTCGGGCTCGAAGACGTTCATCTGACGCTGCATCGCCAGCGAGGCAAGGCCCACCTTGTGGCCCTTGACCGCGTCGCCCGCGGCTTCCCAGCGGCGCACCTGCTCCTGCTGGATCCGGTAGGCGTCGGTGATGGTGGCCTCCGGGAACGTGCCGATGATCGGCTCGATCGGGGTTCCGGTGGTGTACGCGCCCTGCAGGGCGTCGGCCGCTGCGGAGACGGCGGATTCATCCATGCCCCGATGGTAGAACACGTTCCAGTGCTGCGCGGCGAAACCGCTCGCTACCGATGGGTAGCTAGCAGTGTGTGCAGGCGAATCGCCTGGTGGCGGTGTGGGCTAACAACGTTAAGTCAGAGGGGGTCAGTCGCGGGGGAGGCCGAGGAGGCGTTCGGCGGCCACGTTGCGGAGGATCTGGGAGGTGCCGCCGGCGATGGAGAGGCAGCGGGTGAGGAGGAATTCGTAGCGCTCATCCTCGGGATCCTCGGGGCCGGCGAGGGCACCGTCGGGACCCAGGCAGAGGAGCCAGGCCTCCGCGACCGCCTGACGGTGCTGCACGCCCACCAACTTGCGCACGCTCGACGCCGGGCCCGGGTCCTGTCCGCCGACGCTGGCGATCACGGCACGCAGATCGAGCAGGGCGCACGAGGCGGCCTCGGTGATCAGGCCGCCGAGCTCGGCATCGTCGATCTCGGGGCGGTCGATCAGTGCCTCCAGCCGGGCGCCGAGGCCGCTGCCGCTCATCGCCACCCGCTCGTTGGCGAGCGTGGTGCGCGCCAGCCGCCAGCCGCCGTTCACCTGCCCGACGACGCACTCGTCGGGCACGAAGACCTCCTCCAGGAAGACCTCGTTGAACCGCTCGTCGCCGGTGATCTCGCGCAACGGCCGGATCTCGATCCCGGGGGAGCGCATATCGACCAGGAAGTAGGTGATGCCCTTGTGTTTCGGAGCCTCGGCATCGGTGCGAGCCAGGCAGATCGCCCAATCGGCGGCGTGTGCCAGCGAGGTCCACACCTTCTGCCCGGTGAGCAGCCAGCCGCCCTCGGTGCGGACGGCACGCGTGCGCAGCGCCGCCAGATCGGATCCGGCCTCCGGCTCGCTGAACAGCTGGCACCAGGTGATCTCGCCCAGCAGCGTGGGCCACACGAAGCGCTCCGCCTGCTCCGGGGTGCCGTGTTCCAGCACCGTGGGCGCGGCCCACGCCCCGATCACCAGCGGCGGCCGCTGGATCCCCGCGGCATCGAGCGCCGCGTCCAGCACGATCTGCTCCGCCGGACCCGCGCCGCGGCCGTAGGGCGGCGCCCAATGCGGCACCAGCAGACCGGATTCGGCCAGGGCGCGGCGACGTTCGCCCTCGGGAAGCGCGGCGATCGCCTGCGCCTGCGCGGCGGCACCCGCGTGGTCGCCCTCCACCGCGTAGTCGTAGGTGCGGCGCACCCCGCGGCGCGCGAGTTCGGCGGCCCGGCGCCGCAGACCGTCGGTGCCGCCGAGCAATTGGCGCAGGGCCACGGCGCGCCGCAGGTACAGGTGCGCGTCGTGCTCCCAGGTGAAGCCGATGCCGCCGAGCACCTGGATCGCGTCCTTGGCGTTCGCGACCGCGGCGTCCACCGCCCCCGCCGCCGCGACCGCGGCGGCCAGTTCGTGTTCGGCACCGGTACCCGCACTACGCGCCGCGTCCCAGGCCAGCGCGGCGGCCTGCTCCGCGCGACACAGCATGTCGGCCGCGATCTGCTTGATCGCCTGGAAGGAACCGATCGGCTTGCCGAACTGCACGCGCACCTTCGCGTACGCGGCGGCGGTGCGCAGGGCCCACGACGCCACGGCCGACGCCTCCGCGGCCGCGAAGGTGCCGAACCAGGCGCGCGCGGACTCCGCGGTGAGCCCGGGAACCGCCGTGTCCTCCGCGAAGACCGGCTCCTGCAGGCGGATCCGGCCCAGGGGCCGCGAGGCGTCCAACGCCTCCTGCGGATCGACGACGACGCCGGGATGCCCCGGGGGCAGCAGGTGCCAGGTGCCGGACGGGGACGCCACCAGCAGGTGCGATCCGGGGGTCGCATCGACGGCGAGGGCCCCGTCGCCACCGAGCACCAGCGCCGCGCGCGCCTCGCCCGCCGCCAGGGACTCACGGACCGCCGCCAGCCGGTCGGTGCCGCGGAGCAGGTCCTCCAGCAGGGCCGCCACCGTGACGGTCCCCGAGACGGGCCCCGGCGCGAGCGCCAGCGTGGCCGCCTCGACCGCCGCGGCCGCGTCCTCGGCGGTTCCGCCCATGCCGCCGAGCTCCTCCGCCAGCGTGATGCCGAAGACGCCGATCTCGGCGAGCCCGCGCCAGACCTTCTCGGCGGCGCCGGAATCACCCGACCGAACCGCGTCGATCGGGTGGGCGCGCTCGGCCCAATCCCGGATCGAATCGGACAGCGCGAGCTGGACATCGGTGACGGCGAGGGCCACGGTTCTCCTTCGGCCCGCGGATCAGCGGGGCTTGGTGGGGGAGGGCGACGGTGCGGGCGAGGACGGTGCCGGCTTCCCGGAGGGCTTCGGCGACGCCGCGACGGAAGGCGAGCCGGACGGTGCCGCGGACGGCCGGGCCGAGGGCTGCGGTGCGCCGCCCGCCGGTGCCAGCCGCAGCGTGACACCGTCGCGGCCGCGCACCGATCCCAAAGCGGTGTCGAGCAACTGGCCCGCGTTGATCGTCGACAGCGGCTCCGCGATGGCGCGAGCCGAGGGCAGCACGAGCTCCGAGAGGTACTTCACGCTGGGCGCGGCATCGTCCTCGAACTTCTGGATCACCTTGAACAGCTCCAGCATGCCGTCCTTGATCACGTTGGGGTAGTCGCCCTCCATGATGTACGAGACAGCGAACGGAGCCATCTCGCCGTAGCCCTTGCCGAAGGTGCGCAGCGGGGCGTCGAGCGAGAGCAGCAGCGGCCCGATCTGATCGGCGCGCGGCGTGATCGAGTTGAAGGACTTGAGGATGTCCCCGATATCGGGGAGCTGCCGCAGGATCGCGGTGGCGGTGAGGACCGCGCCGGCATCGATGGTGGGCACCGTCTGCTGCTGTTCCGGCAGCGCCGCATCGGCCCGCTTGAGCAGCCGCTGCACCGTGCCCGGATCGAGCTGGCTCATCAAGCGCGACAGCGAACTCGACAGGGCGCCGATGGTGGAGTCCGAGGTGTCCACGATCCCGGCCAGCCGGGCACCGTCGGGCAGCGGCGGACCGTCGCCCTTCGACAGCGTCAGGTAGGTCTCGCCCAGGCCGGAGAGGTTCTGGACCCGCACCTTCGCGCCGGCGTTGATCCGGGTGTCCTTGGCGTAGCGCACCTCCACCTCGACCCGGTCGGCGTCCACGCGCAGCGCCTTCACAGTGCCCACCTCGACACCGCGGTCGAGCACCCGCGAGCCCTCCATGAGCCCGTTCGCGTCGGTCAGCTGGATGTAGGCGGTGCGCTGTCCGGACGGTGAGAGCCACTGCACGCCCTGCTGTCCCAGCAGCAGCACCGAGACCACGACCAGAGCCGCCAGCCCCAGGGCCGAGGCGAGACCCGAGCGCGTCATCGTGCCTGTCCGATCATCCGCAGGAGTTTCACCGCGGACGGCGAGAGGTCCTCGCCGCTCGCGCTGCGCACGGACTCCACCTTCACGGTGGGCTTGGCGACGAACGGGGCGAGGTTCTTGTTCACCAGGATCGAGCCGCCGTGGATGGCGGTACCCAGCGAGACCATATCGGCGGTGAGCAGTTCGAACAGGTCCGATGACGAGTTCATCAGCGGGATCAGCCAGTACCCCTGCTGCAGCATGCCGCCGACGGCGGGGAGCAGCACGCCGATGTTGGACATCAGCTTGCCCTGGTTCTTCCAGTACTTCATGTTGTACGGGCTGAGCGTGTACTTGAAGTTGGCCTCCTGCTTGGCGGTGCGGTCCGCCATCTCGGACACCGAATCGAGCAGACGGTTCACCTCGGCGGTCGACGCGCCGATACCCGTCACATCACGGCTGAGCTGGGTGGAGAGCTGCTCGAACTGCGGGCGCTCCTTGGGCAGTGAGGTGTTCAGCTTCGTGATGGTGCGGCTGATGTCCTGCACCGAACCGCTGCCGAAGTAGTCGGCGAGAATCGTCAGGGTGCTCTCCACCGACCGCGGCGGACTCGTCTGTGCGAGGGGAAGCGTGGCCCCGGCGCGCAGCTGAGTGGAGCTGGGCGAGGGCTTCTCGGGCGCCTCGAGCCGCACGTAGGCCTCACCGAGCAGGGTGTCCTGCAGCACCGAGGCGTGGATGTCGGACGGGAGGGCGACGGTCTTGTCCACGCGGGTGGTGACCGTGGCCGCGGACTCCCCGAGCGAGACCGCTTTGACCCGCCCCACGGTGAGCCCGCCCAGCGCGAGCCGCGCGCCCACCGGGAGGTTCAGGACGTCGGCGAACTCCATCTTCAACTCGTACTGATCACCGTCGGACAGCGGATTGCGCAGGTCCATGTTCGCCGGGCTCACCGTGCACCCCGTGAGGGTGGCGGCGGCGACCACCGCGAGGGTGGCCGATACCGGACGCGGTAGCCACCGCACCGTTCGCCTCATCATCGACCTCCCTGGAGGGGCAGCTGGAGCAGGTTGACGGTGGCCACCTGGGCGGAGCCGCCGGCCACCGAGCACGCGCCCGGGACCTCGGCATTGACGCGGGCGCACAGGGCCGCCGGATCGCGCGTGGCGACCGTGGTGACGGGCACGCCCGCCACGGTGGTCTCGGCACCGTCGCCCCGGGGCAGGTAGGGCGCGATCTGGGACCCGAATACCGGGAGCATCTTCGCGAGCGCCTCGTTCGAGCGCACCGATGTGGCCGCCAGCTTCACGGCATCGGCGGCGAGCGTGCCACCGGGCCGCAGGATCGCGCCGTAGCGGCGCATCGCATCGTCACCGACCAGGAAGAAGACGGGCAGCGTCTGGAAGATCTCGGAGACCGCGGGGAAGGTGACGCGACCGTACTGATCCATCACGTTGGCCGCGTGCTGCAGCGTGAGCAGCATCTCGCCCCACTGCGCGTCGAAGCTCTGCATGAGCGGCCGCACGTTGCTGACCACCGTGGTCACGTCCCCGAGGAAACCGGCGGGATCGCTGAGCAGCGTCGACAGGTTGGTGAGGCTGCGGGCGGCCTGCGGCGGAACGCTGGGGCCGACCTCCTTGTCGAGCGTGGTGAGCAGCTTCCCGAGATCTGCCGAGGCGCCGCCCTCGGTGACCGAATCCACGAGGCGGGTCGCCGATTCCGTGGTCTCGGAGATCGACTTCGGGGTGGCGGTGTTGTTCCGGCCGATGCAGTTCTCGGAGCCGAGGGTGGGACCGGTGGAGTAGTTGCCCACGAGTTCGAGGGTGCGGTCGGCCAGGATCGAGGTGGCCCGGGTGACGGCCTTGACCGACGCCGGCAGCGTGCGTCCGGACACGTCGAAGGTGACCTTCACGCCGTCGGCCTGCGGTTCGACCTTGCGGACCGAGCCGATCTTCACGCCCATCTGCGTGACGTCGTTGTCCGGATACAGACCGATGCCGTCGGCGAGGAAGGCGCACAGCGTGCTCGACGAGGCCGCCTGTGCGGTCCCGGTGCCCACCGGGACCGCCGTCAGCGCGAGCGTGCCGACGACCGTGAGCAGGCCGATCTTCCCGGGCCGCATCAGCAGCTCACCGTCGCGGTGGGGAAGCACAGCTTGCTGGCGAGGACGGCGTCGGGCGACATCGGCTTGCCCTGCTTCTCCAGCCCCTTCTGCATGGTGTCGATCGACTTCTGCAGCTCGCCGATCATGGCGGGGATGGTGACGTTCGTGGTCTTCAGCGCGGATTCGATGGTGGTGAAGGCGTTCCCGAGCTGCTCGCGGTACTTCCAGTACAGATCGAGGAAGGGCTTGATCTTGCCGAACATGCCCGCCAGGCCCACATAGGCGAGCCCGAAGTTGGCGGCGGTCTGGTCCAGCGTGACGATCGCGAGGGAGGCCTTGCGGATCATCGTCATGATGGTCTCCCGCTGATCGGCGAAGCCGGTGGCGTACTGGGTGCTCACGTTGATGATGCGGCCCACCTGATCACGCTGTTCGGTGAGCTGCCCGACCAGTGAGTTCACGCCCTCGACGATGCTGTCGACGGAGCCGGGGTTGGCGTCGAGGCCGGTGCTCAGCGCCTTGATCGACGTTGCGAGCTGGGTACGGTCGATGGGCACCAGCTTCTCGGGGACGTCCTGCAGCAGATCGCCGATGCTGTACGGCAGGCTCACCCGGGAGCTCGGGATCGGCTTGTCGCCCAACGCGGCCTTGCCCGCCGAGGTGACGGCCACGTAGAAGCCGCCGGCCACGGTGAGCATGCGGACCGCGACCGAGGTCTGATCGCCCACGAAGACCCCGTCGTCGATGCGCGCCGTGACCCGGACGGAATCACGTTCGAGCTCAACGGACTTGACCGATCCGATCCGGACGCCCGAGGCGCGTACCTCCACGCCCGCCTTGATCAGCGCGGCGTCCTGCGTGGTGAACGAGAGCTCCTTCTGGCCGGGCGGGCGCACGTACACGTACGCGAGCCCGGCGGTGATGAGCAGCGCGATCGTGACCGCGACGGCACCGATCTTGGTGGTGCGGGTCATGAGCCCCCGGAACGGGGGACGGCCGGTGAAGATCATTTCAGGCACACCGTCACATTCGTGCCGCCGAGCAGCACCGTGGTCGACTTCGGGAGCTGGGCCTCGCCTTTGGAGCAGGTGGTGGGCGGGGTGCCGAGGAGCGCGGCCACGCCGGTGAACAGCCCCGGTAGCTTGCTCATCGCCTGGACCGCCGCCTGCGGGTCCTTGAACGCGGTGGTGAACAGGCGCTCCACATCGAGCTCCTTGGACAGTCCGAGCGCCGTGAGCGTGCGGTTCGTCGCGGCACCGAAACCCGGTCCGTAGGTGGCGGTCCGGCGGAACTCGTCGAGGTTCTCGAGCACCTTCGTCAGCAGCAGATCGAAGTTGGTGACGAACTCCACCACCTGCGGCGAGTAGTCGTTGATCATGTTCGCCACGCGGGTCACGTTGTCGATCAGCGTCTTGATCACCACCTGCCGGTCGGCGAGGTTCGCGGTGATCTTGTCGATGGCGCCGAAGGTCTGCGCGGCGGTGGTGTCGTCGCCCTGCAACAGGCCGAGCAGGTTGCGGGTCAGCTCGTTCACATCGTCCGGGCTCAGCGTGCGCAGCACCGGGGCGAGACCGTTGAACAGCGTGGTGATGTCGAACGACGGGGTGGTCCGCGACATCGGGATCGACGTGGTGGGGATGCCGCCCCCCGAGGTTCCGGGCTCCACCTCGATGAAGCGTTCACCGGTGAGGTTGCGGTACTTGACGGCCACGCGCGTGGTGGAGGTGACCGGATGCTGGTTCTGCGCGGTGAACCCGACCACGGCCTCGTTGCCGGTGTCGGTGCCGCGCACGTCGACCGATGTGACCTTGCCGATGAGCACGCCGCGCAGCCGCACGTCGCTGCCCACCCGCAGGCCGGAGGCGTCGGACAGGTGGGCCTCGTAGCCGCGGGTGTCGCCGTCCACCGGATTGCGCAGCGCGGCGAAGATGCCCGCCGAGACGAGCAGGGTGATCACCAGGGCGACCGCCAGCCAGATCGCGGCGCGAGTGTTCTTGGTGCGCATGGCTCAGCGACCCCCCGTCGACAGGACCGAGGCGGCGGCCGGGAAGCGGTCGGCGACGACGTTCATGCGCAGCGCGGTGCCCTCCGGGACGGTGACGAAGGCCGAGTTGAGGCCCGAGATCATGGGGATCACCTGGCGCGGGATGCTCACGGTGCGCATCACCTTGGTGGTGGCGTCCATGATCACCTGCAGCAGAACGGTTCCCGGCTTGAAATCCGCCTCGTGCGAGCCGAACATATCGGCCAGCGGGGTGAAGAAGCCGGTGCCGAGCAGGGTGGTGGTGGCATCGACCTTGTCGTAGGAGTTCACGACGAAGTCGAGCGTGCCGGCCTTCTCACCGCCGCGCAGCTGCGGGACGAACCAGCCCTCGAAGGCCGCCTCGATGATGCCCGGCACCCCGTCGACCGTGGTGCGCACGGTGCGCAGGGTGGTGCCGATCGGCACCTGCGTCGACAGCGCGTTCTGCCGCTCGACGGCGAAGGCCACTTCCAGCAGCGGGGTGATCGCCTGGGTGTACTTGGTGGCCTTCTTGGTGACGTCGATGAGCTGCGGTGTCATCACACCGCCCACCGATATCGAGCTGCGGGTGAGCAGATCGGAGATGGTGTCGTTGCTCGACGGGGGCCGCAGGGTGGCGCCGCTGCGCAGCGCCGTACCACCGCCGCGCGGCAGGAGCGCCATCTCGGTGACGCCGAAGTAGTTACCGGGCTGGTACCGCACGGC
Organism: Tsukamurella strandjordii; assembly: GCF_039525985.1. Lineage (NCBI taxonomy): Bacteria > Bacillati > Actinomycetota > Actinomycetes > Mycobacteriales > Tsukamurellaceae > Tsukamurella > Tsukamurella strandjordii. The sequence goes on from NZ_BAAAII010000004.1 coordinate 117,166, forward strand.
GAGCGCGTCGGTGAGGCCGCGGATGCCGCCCTGGTCGAGCCGGATCGCCACCCGGGCCTGGCCGGGCCGGGGGATCTCGACGGCCTTGACCTCGCCGACCGGCACCCCGCGCAGGGTGACCCGGGTACCGGCCTTCACGCCGGGACCCACATCGGCCGATTCGACGGTGAGCGCCAGCCGATCATCGGAATCCGGGATCCGGGAGGAGATCACGGCCACGAGCACGCCGATCAACGCCACCGCCACCGCGGCCGCGCCCAGCGTGACGAAGATCTTCTGCTGGCGCTGCGGGGTTCCTCCGAGCAGTTCGTACATCGGTCCCCCCTATCCCTTGAAGATGATCGTGGGAGTGACGCCCCACATCACGATGGTCAGAATGAAGTCCAGGGTCAGCACCGTCACCAGGCTGGCGCGCACCGCGCGACCGCTGGCCAGGCCCACGCCCTCCGGGCCGCCCTTGGCGAAATAGCCGTAGTAGCAGTGGATGATGGTGACCGCGGCGCAGAAGACGACGGCCTTCACCGTGGAGAGCAGGATGTCGCCCGGGCTGAGGAACTGCTCGAAGTAGTGGTTGTAGGTGCCCTGCGCCTGGCCGTGGAAGACCACCACGATCAGCTTGCAGGTGAGGAACGCCAGCAGCAGCGTGAGCAGGTAGGCCGGGATCACCACCACGATGCCGGCGATGAGGCGGGTGCTCACCACGTAGGGGATCGAGCGGATGCCGAGTGCCTCGACGGCGTCGATCTCCTCGGCGATGCGCATCGAGCCGATCTGCGCCGTCATCCGGCAGCCGGCCTGGGCGGCGAAGCCGATGCCGGCGGAGATGGGGATCATCTCCCGGATGTTCGCCAGGCCGCCGATGACGCCGGTGAGCGGCCCGAAGCCGATCAGGTTCAGGCCCGCGTAGGCCTCGATCGCCACGGCGGCGCCGCTGGCCGCGCCGAGGATCACCATCATCACCACGACGCCGCCGTCGACGATCACCGAACCGCGGCCCCAGGCGAGAGTCTTGAGCACACTGGAGGTTTCGCCGCGGTACTTCCGCAGCGCGACGGGTACCAGGTAGATCGACTGCGCGACGAACAGGACGGCTTCGCCGATCCGGGCGACCGCGGTGACGGGCTTCGAGGCTGAGGCGGTGGTCATCACGCCACCTGACTCGGGAAGAACATGGTCTGGATCTGGGTGAGTCCCAGGAAGGACAGGAAGATCAGCGTGATCGACAGCACCACTGAGGAGTTCACGCCGTCGGCCACGCCGCGCGGACCGCCGCTGGCCTCCAGGCCGCGCAGGCCCGCGACCAGTCCGACGATCATGGCGCCGGTCTCGGCCTTGAGTACCGCGAAGGCGAGATCGGACGGTGCCGAGAAGGCGCCGAACGACGACCAGAAGCCGCCCGAGCTGAGCCCGAACTGCCACACGGAGACGGTGAGCGCGATGAGCATCGCGACGGCGACGATCGCGACCAGCAGCATCGGCGCGATGATCATCAGCGCCAGCATGCGGGGCGCGATCAGGCGGGCGATCGGATCGACGCCCATGACCTGCATCGCCTGCAGTTCCTCACGGACCGTGCGCGAGCCGAGGTCGGCGGCGATGGCGGAGGCGCAGACACCGCCGAGCAGGACACCCGTGGCGAGCGGGGCACCCTGCCGGATGATGCCGATTCCGCTGGCCGCGCCGACCAGGGAGTTGGCGCCGACCGTGTCGACCAGAGCACCCACCTGCACCGAGACGACGGCGCCGAAGGGGATCGCGACCAGGATGGCGGGCAGCGTGGTGACGCGCAGCAGGGTGACGGCCTGGGTGATGGTCTCACCGACCGCGAAGTTCCCCTTGACGATGCCGCGCACCGTCCACACGATGATCGACCGGGCCAGCAGGACCGACCGGCCGATGGTCGCCAGGCTGCGGGTGAAGATCGCCGCGAACTGGTACAGCCGGTACAGCGCCGCGGCCCTCACGCCACGTCTCCGAACTCCAGCATCGCGCTCCTCTTCCGCTAGGTGCGAACGGAGCGTAGCAAGCGGGCGGCAAAACTAGTACGTGTTTCAGTTGTTTACCGGGTGACCTGCGATGACAGGGTGTCTTTCTCAGTCTTTTATCAGCAAATTGACCGCGACACCCAGGCGCTTTTGCACCTCCGAAGCCGAGGCCCGATGGGTGACCCAGGCGACCAGATTGGCCATCCAGACGTCCGCGATCAGGTGGAAGGTGTCGCGCTGTTCGTCGGTCGGGTTCTCGACGCCGAGCGCGTGCGCGAACATCCCCTCCAGCAGTCGTCCGACCCGCTCCACCTCGGCCGCGGCGGTGGCATCGGCGAACATGAAGGCGCGCACCATCGCCTCGGTGAGCAGCGGTGCCCGCTGCAGGGCCTGGGTGTTGCGGTCGAGCACGAACATCAGGCGCTCGGCGTTGGTGTCGCCCGGCACCGTCGCCTTGCCGATCCGGTCGCCCGCGCGCTCGAACTGGCTCACCAGGCCGGCGACCAGCAGGTGCACCTTCGACGGGAAGTAGCGGTACAGGGTGCCCAGGGCCACATCGGCCTTCTTGGCCACGGCACGCATCTGCACGGCGTCGTAGCCGCCCTTGCGGGCCAGGGCGAGCGTGGCGTCGATGATCCGCTTGCGACGCTCCCGCTGGCCGGCGGTGTCCAGTTCGTCGCGGGCGGGCGCGGCGGGGGCTACCGGAGCGGCGGCGGTTGTGCCTTCGGGCGGCATGGAGGGTCACCTCTGTTTCGATCGACGTGGCTCCGAGCGGCCTGATCGAGGCGCCCGGAGGTTTTGACAATTGAAACAGGTTATCGTCGGATACCTGTGGTTTCCGGCCCCTATTCGACGAAGATCACACTCCCGGCTGCTCCCGGCGGGCGTATCCGGCCTCCACCCCGGCCTTGGACGACTCCCACCACGACCGGTGCGCCGCGTACCACTCGACGGTCGCCGCGAGACCGCCGGCGAAATCGGCGTGTGCGGGCTCCCACCCCAGGTCGCGGCGGATCTTCGAGGAGTCGATCGCGTACCGCAGATCGTGTCCGGCACGGTCGGGCACCACATCGAAGTCGTCCGCCGGGCGTCCCATCACCTCGAGGATCATCGCCAGCACGTCCCGGTTGGACCGCTCACCGTCGGCCCCGATCAGATAGGTCTCGCCGATCGCGCCCCGGTCGAGGATCGCCCACACCGCATCGTTGTGGTCGTCCACGTGGATCCAGTCGCGCACGTTCACGCCCGAGCCGTACAGCTTGGGCCGCACCCCGCTGAGGACGTTGGTGATCTGTCGCGGGATGAACTTCTCCACGTGCTGGTACGGCCCGTAGTTGTTGGAGCAGTTCGAGATCGTGGCCCGCACCCCGAAGCTGCGCACCCAGGCCCGCACCAGGTGATCCGACGAGGCCTTCGACGCCGAGTACGGGCTCGACGGGCGGTACGGGGTCTCCTCGGTGAACCGCTCCGGGGTGTCCAGCGGTAGATCGCCGAAGACCTCGTCGGTGGAGATGTGGTGCAGCCGCACATCGTGCCGGCGCACCGCGTCCAACAGGACCGCGGTACCGCGGATGTTGGTGTCCAGGAAGGGCCACGGATCGGACAGGGAGTTGTCGTTATGGGTATCGGCGGCGAAGTTGACCACCGCGTCCGCGCCCGCCACCAGCTCGTCGACCACTGCCGGATCGGTGATCGATCCCTTGACGAAGTCGACGGAACCGCGCACCTCGTCGAGCGAGGACTCGTTGGCCGCGTAGGTCAGGGCGTCGAGCACGGTGATCGCCGCATCGGGACGGGTGGCGACGGTGCGCCGCACGAAGTTCGCGCCGATGAAACCGGCGCCGCCGGTGACCACGATGTTCATGCGACCAGGGTAGTGCGGCTGCAACGCCCGGTCCGCGCAGGCTATCCGTGAACGGCGGCCCGGCTGCGCGCCGCGCGGTCGGCCAGCAGGGTGCGTTCCCCGGCGTTGCGGGTGCGCCCCGCCGCCTCGTCGAACCGTGCGGCGGCCTCGGCATGGCGTCCGGCGCGTTCCAGCAGATCGCCGCGCACGCTCGGGATCAGCGGGGAATTGCCCAGCGCCGCCGGATCGACGGCGTCGAGCACGGCGAGCCCGGCGTCCGGACCGAAGGCCCGGCCGTGCGCCACCGCCCGGTTGACCTCCACCACCGGACCGGGTGCGGCCTGCGCCAGCGCGTCGTACAGGCGTGCGATGCGGGGCCAGTCGGTCTCGGCGGGAGACGCGGCGCGCGCGTGCTGTGCCGCGATCGCGGCCTGCAGGTAGTAGCGGCCCACCGGCCGCCCGGCGCGCGCGAGCTCCTCGGCGCGGGCCAGCGCCCCGAGGCCGCGGCGGATCAGCAGCCGGTCCCAGCGCGCCCGGTCCTGATCGTCGAGCAGTACCGGCCGGCCGGCCGTGTCGACCCGCGCGTCCAGGCGCGAGCCCTGCAGCTCGACGAGGGCCTGCAGGCCGTGGGTCTCCGGCTCGTCGGGGGCCAGGCCGGCCAGCATCCGGGCCAGGCGGATCGCCTCGCGGGCGAGCTCGGGACGCATCCAGTCGTCGCCCGCCGTCGCGGCGTAGCCCTCGTTGAAGATCAGGTAGATCACGGCCATCACATCGTCGAGGCGGCGCTCGCGTTCGGCGCCCGTCGGGAGTTCGAACTCCGCGCGGGCGGTGGTGAGGGTCTTCTTCGCCCGGGAGATCCGCTGCCCCATGGTCGATTCCGAGACCAGGAAGCCGCGGGCGATCTCGCCGGTGGTCAGGCCGCCCACCACGCGCAGGGTGAGGGCGGCGCGGGACTCGGGGGTGAGCGAGGGATGGCAGGACAGGAAGATCAGGCGCAGCGCATCGTCCTCGATGAAATCCACCTGGGCGTCGAGGTCGGGCATGCCGTCCTCCTCCCGCAGGTCACGGCCGAGCTCCTCGGTCTTGCGGCGCAGGGTCTCCGCGCGGCGGATGTGATCGATACCGCGGCGCTTGGCGGTGGTCATCAGCCAGGCCGCCGGATTGGTCGGCACACCGGCGGTGGGCCACTGCTCGAGCGCGGCGACGAGCGCGTCCTGCGCGAGGTCCTCGGCGAGCTGGATACTGCGCGTCATCCGGGTGAGCGCGCCCACGAGGCGGACCGATTCGGCCCGCCAGGTGGCGGTGATCGCTTCGGCGGTGGTCCCGGCTGGCACGAACACCAGCCTAGGACCACCACCGGTGCATCAGGCGTCGGACGGCGTGGGCTGCTCGTCGGAGATCTGACGGAGCGTGGCCACCATGGACACCTCCGGCCAGTACTTCGCGTGCAGGTCGGCGAAGTCCTGCTGTCCGGCGATCGCCTCCTCGACGGTGTCGTACTGCAGCAGCGCCCACCCGCCGACGACCTCCTTGGCCTCGGCGTAGGGGCCGTCGACCCGGGTGACCTCGCCCTGGCGGACCACGAAGTTCACCGCGTCCTCGGTGCCGTACAAGCCACCGCCGTCCAGGAAGACGCCCTTGGCGGCCTGCTCGCCGATGTAGGCGTCCATCGCATCGAACAACGCCTGCGGCGGCGTTCCGACCGCCGCGCCCTCTTCCATCCGTACCAGTCCCATGAAACGTGGCATATCGATCAGTCCTTCTGTGAGCGGTTTCTTGCACTGTCGCACGGACGTCGAACGAGGGACCGCCACTTCGACATCGGCCCGGAAGATTTTTCCGAGTCAGGCGGAGGGGGCGTCGAACCAGCGCAATAACCGCAGGTCGGAGTCGGGTTCGGCCGCGGCGAGCGCGGTCCATGCCCGGTCGGCGCGGGCGCGGGCGCGGGTGCCCGCCCAGTCCGCGGGGAGCAGTTCCGGAGGCAGCAGGGGGTCGGATTCGTGGGCCCGGGTGAACTCGGCGACCAGGGCCACCGTCATCGCCAGCCGGTCGGCGTGACCGGCCTCGCTGACCCGGTCGAGCGCCTCGTCCGCGAGCACCGCGAGCCGACGGTGCCCGTCGGCCAGCTCGTCGAGCGGCCACAGGCGCGCCGCCGCTGCCGCGCCGCGGGCACCGCCCACGTCGAGGTCGGAGGTACTCAGGGTCGTGAGGTAGGTGGAGGCGCCGAGCTCGGCGGCGGTGCCGCGGAGCGCCTCCTCCCAGGCATGCGGCGATGCGTAGAGACCGCCCTGCACCGGGGCCCCGCCGAGCGCGAGGATCGCATCCCGCAGCCCGGTCCGGGCCTCGCGGGCCGACTCCGGGACGCCGAATCCGGCCAGGTGCCACACCCCGTCCCATGGCGCTTCGCCGCGATCCTGCGCGTACATCAACCGCACGTGCTCCCGGTCCGGCTCGATCCCGGCCCGCGTGGCGTCGGTCGCGGTGAGGACCGCGCCGCGCCCGCGGCCGCTGTGCGTGAACCGTCCCTCCGCGACGAGTCGTTTGATCGCCAGCCGCACCTGCTGATCGCCCATGCCGAGGAGTCCGGCCACCTCGTACAGCTCGCCCGCATCGATGGTGGCGTCCGAACGCAGCATCGATTCGATGAGCGCGCGGGTGCTGATCACGCCGTCAGGCATCCGGGCTCCTCCTCGACGACGATCCGGGTTCCCGGAAACGCTACCGCCAGATCGCCGAACAGGCGGGGCCGGTCGACGATCGCATCGGGCGGGTGCACGCCCGGGGGATTCGGGCCGTCCACGAGTTGGACGGCGATCAAGGCGGCGGGGACCCCGGTGATCGCCGCCATATCGGCGAACAGTCCGCCCCCGGCAGGCGATTCCAGCCGGGCGAGCACCCGCCGCGGCGCGCCGTCGGCTGTGCCGTCCGCCGCCGCGAAGAACGCGGGCAGATCCCCGGCGGATCGCCGGTACCGCCCGAAACCGCCGGGGAGCGAGCGGATCACGCGCAGTGCCGACGGTGCACCGAGCAACCCGGCAGCGTCCTCAGGGGTGAGTGCTCCGGAGTCGATGTCGCGCCGCAGGACGTCGAGGTAGGCGGCGGTGCCGGGGCGGAGCAGCATGAGGCACGCGGCATCTCCCGACGGGGACACGGTGCGCGACAGCGTGATCGGTTCCGGGTGGCCCACGGTGTATCCGGTGCCGCTGCGCCCACCGGGCAGCTGCAGCGGAACCGGGCGCAGTGGTCGGCGATGCACGCGTGTGCCGTCCCGGATCTCCGCGACCCGGCCGCTGCACTGGTGCATCCAGTGCACCGCGGCCGCTCCGGCGGTGAGATCGCCGTCGTCGCCCCGTGCGGCCGCCGACGTGCCCGCATCCACGGGCCACGCGGTGTACACGTGGCGCACCGCGTCCAGCCGGGCCGCCGCGTCGGCCGCCAACAGGGTGCTCAGTCCGGGGCTCGCGCCCGCGCCGACCACCGCGCACACCCCGGCGCGCCGGGCGTCCGCATCGAGGTCGAGGAGCTCCAACGTGGGCTCCCAGTCGTCGCAGATGTCGACGTACCCGGTCCCGGTCTCGATCGCCGCCCGCAGCACGGCGACGCCGTACCGGTAGAACGGCCCGACGGTGCTGAGCACGAGGTCGACCTCCGGGAGCAGCGCGCGCAGGGCGGGGCCGTCGGTCACGTCGAGGCGGCGCGCCGTCACGCCCGCCCGACGGTCCGCGAGGCGCCCCGCCAGATCCGCCGCACGGCGGGCATCGCGGTCGGCGACGAGCAATCCGCCGATCCCGGGCAGATCGGCCAGGGTCGCGGCGGCCCGCGCGCCCATACCGCCGGCGCCGAGCACCGCGACCCTCATCGGGCGCCCTGCTGCTGCGTGAACCGCGTGAGCAGATCCAGGTAGCCGGGGGCGTAGATCGAGCGCGGCGCGAAGATCGCGCGGGCCGCGACGGTGAGCTCGTCGGCGCGGTACTCGATGTCATCGCGGGTGATGCTGTGGGTGGCACCGGGGAAGCGGTGCTCGGTGAGCAGCCCGGGGCGCATCCCCGCCTCGTACGCGCGGGCGGTCTCGTCGACGTCCACGTTGCGGTCGGCGTCGCCCAGGATCAGCAGTGTGGGCACCGCGATCGCCGGGATGGCGGGGGTGACATCGGCGCGGAAGTTCCGCTCGACGAACCCCCACCGGTCCGCGGACATCGGCGGATCGTCGACCGTCGACGCGAGGTAGGTCCCGTAGTCGGCCCCTTGCCGGAGGAGGGCCACGCTCGCGGCCCGACGGTCCAGGGCCCGCGTCCGGTCCTCGTCGGAGGCGCCGGCCGCCCTGAGTTCGGCGAGGGTGTTGTACTCGCCCTGGCGCAGCCAGTTGACCGCGGCGCCGACCAGGATGAGGAACCGGATGTCGGGGCGACGGGCGGAGATCTCCGGCAGCACCCAGCCGGCCTGGCTGACGCCCCAGGCGCCGATCCGGGAGCGATCGATGTCCGGGCGTCCGCGCGCCCAGTCCAGGGCCGCCGCGACCTCCGCGCCGCGGTCGGCCAGGGACTGCTGCAGCCAGTTGCCCGGGGAACCGTCGACCCCGGCCTTGTTCCACGCCAGCGTGGCGAAACCGGCCTTCGCGAAGGCCTCGGACAGCGGTTTGTAGCCGTCGTCGCGGGTGGCGTTCGCGGCGCCGTCGCCGTGCACCATGACCACGAGGCCGTGCGGCCCGGAGCTGCCCTTCGGTGTGGTCAGCAGACCGTCGAGGCGGCCCTCGGTGTGGGCGTCGGGGGCACTGCCGCCCGCGGCGAGCGCGTCGGTGACGGGGATGGTGACCCGTTGCTCGTCGTAGCCGAAGGTGTTCGCCCCCACGACCCAGGCACCGCCGCCGAGTACCACGACGACCGCCAGGAGGAGCGCGCCGAGAGCGTAATACCGACTCTTCATGAAACTATCGTAGCAAAAACGATCGAAATTAAGAAGATAGTTCTAGACGTGATGCTCCAGCAGGCCGATCATCAGCGCCTTGCACTCCGCGAGCACGTTCCCCTCCTGATCCGAGAGGGTGGCCGCGACGTAGATCTTGCGGCCCTCCACCCGATCCACCCAGCCGTCCACGATCAGCTCGGGTCCCACGGGGGCCACGCGCCAGTAGGAGACGTTGAGGTAGGCGGTGCGGGCCAGCGGATGGCCGCCGCTGTAGACGATCCAGCCGAGGTGCTCGTCGAAGACGTTGGCGATCATGCCGCCGTGCGCGGCGTTGTTGCCGCCCACGTGCGCCCGGCGGAACCGGAGCAGCGAGCGCACGCCGCTCTCGTCGAACTTCACCATCCGCCAGGGCGTCTGCATCGCGCTGCCGCGGCCCGGCAGATCGGACACCCGGTTCGCGGGCCCGTCGCCCTCCTTGACCTCCCGGTACGGTTCGAGCGTGTCGACCGCCTCCCGGACCTGCGCGGCGGCCGCGGCGTAGGCGGCATCGTCGGCATCAGCGGCCACGGACAGATCGAGCAGGTCGCGAACGGCTTCGACGAATCCACCGAAGGAGGGCGGCGCCTCCCTGGGCTGGAACTTCGGGAATTCGGAGCGGCGGTCCACGCGGCGGGGGGTCTCGGAGGTGCTCACCGTCCGAGGTTAGCGCAGCGAATTCGGCTGCGCTCAGTGGGATTCGAGCACGGGCAACGGCGGCAGCGGCGTCTCGTAGAGCCAGGTGCGCCACAGGTCGCGCAGCGGCTCCGGGCTGTGCTTCGCGGCGAGTGTGACGAGGTTCTCGGTGGTCACCGATTCGTGCGCGTACTCCGAGGTCCATTCGTGCAGCAGCGTGAAGAAGGCCGGATCGCCCAGCGCCACCCGCAGAGCGTGCACGGTGATTGCGCCGCGCTTGTACACGCGGTCGTCGAACATGTCGTCCGGGCCCGGATCGCCGATCAGGATGTTCGCGGGCGAGTTCGCGAGCTTGGCGTAGTAGCGCGCCACCATCTGCTGTGTGGTGGCCTCGCCGCACTCCTGCGCCCACAGCCACTCGGCGTAGCAGGCGAAACCCTCGTGCAGCCAGATGTCCTTCCAGCGGGTCAGGGTCAGGGAGTTGCCGAACCACTGATGTGCCAGCTCGTGCGCCACGAGTCGCTCCGCGTCGCGGGTCCCGTCGCAGTGGTTGGCGCCGAAGATCGACACCGTCTGCGCCTCGACCGGGATCTCCAGTGTGTCGTCGGTGATCACCACGGTGTACTCGGGGAACGGATACGGCCCGAACCAGCGGGTGAACGCGCGCATGATGCGCTCCTGGTTGCCGAAACTGCGCTCGAACTGGCGGCGCAGCCGCGGCGGCAGCACCGCCCGGATGGGCACCGGCTTCTCGGCCACCTTCACCGACTCGTAGGCGCCGATCTGGATGGTCGCGAGGTAACTCGCCATCGGGGCCGCCTGCTCGAAGACCCAGGTGGTGTGGCCCGCCGCCACTCGCCGGGAGGTGAGCACGCCGTTCGAGACCACGCGGTACGGCGAGTCCGTGGTGATCTCGATCCGGTACGAGGCCTTGGAGGCGGGATGGTCGTCGCACGGGAACCACGACGGTGCGCCGCTCGGCTGCGAGGCCACGATGACGCCCTCGGTGAGCTCCTCCCAGCCCACCTCGCCCCATGTGGAGCGGATGGGGCGGGGAGTGCCGGCGTACCGGATGGACAGCGTCATCGCGGCGCCCGCGGGCACCTCCGTCGCAAGCGTGATGTCGAGCTTGCCGCCGCGCTGCGTGAACCGAGCCGGACGGCGACCGTTCACCGAGACCTTCGACGCGGCAAGGGAATCGGACAGATCCAGCGAGAATCGGCGCAGCGGTTCCGAGGCGGTGGCGGTGATCTCCGCCTTGCCCGCCAGGCGGTTGCTGGACACCTTGTACTCGATCTCCAGGTCGTAGCGGGAGATGCGGTAGCCGGGATTGCCGTGGCCGGGGATGTAGGGATCGACGGCGCGGGCGTGCTGGAGGTTCGGCGCGGCACCGGGCCTCGGCTTCGCCGACTTGCGCACCACGGTCCGCACCTTCCTCTCGCTGGGCTTCGGGTCGCTACCTTACCGGCGGCCCGGTGCGGCCGCCGCGCGCCGGGCCGGTCGATGCTGCATTGGGACTGTGATGTGACGTATCGATCAGCGGCGCTTGCGGAGGGTGACGGTGGGGACGCCGTGGCCCGCAGGCGGGGCTTCGGGGGCGGAGGCCTGGTAACCGGCGCGCTCGTAGGTGCGGATGTTGCGTGCACTCCCCGCGCCGGTGAACATCAGGAACTCGCGGGTGTCCTCGGGTGCGAGCGCCTCCATCAGGGCGATGAGCTGCGTGCCCAGGCCGCGGCCGGCCAGATCCGGTGCCACCATGAGGCGCCCGATGTGCCACGTCCCGTCGGCCTCGGCGCGGCCCCGTCCGGCACCCACCAGTCGGCCGTCGAGCCGCATCACCACGGTGGTCCACTCGGAGGCCCAGGCCAGGATGTCGTCGTGGGTCTCGGTGAGCGGAGGGATCTGCAGGCTGTCGTTGGCGAGGGCCTCCTGCACCCAGCAGCAGCGCTGCAGGACCAGCAACTCCGCTACATCGGAGGGGCTGAACGGGGCGATCTGGAAACCGTCGGTCACCGTCACACCGTAGTCGCGAGAGTGGGGTCCGTGAGCACCGCCGGGATCACGAACCGGCGCAACAGGTCCTCCTCGGCCCCCGGATCGGCCTCCGGGTGGGAGAGCAGCGAGACCACCACCCGGACCAACCAGCGCGCCGCAGCCGGCGCGCTCTCGGCATCGGAGGCGCCCGTCAGCTCGCTGAGCAGGCCGAAGGCGACCGCATCGATCCCCGCCGAACGGGAGGCGAGGCCACCCGCCGGCGGTTCGTCGACCGCGAACCACGCCGCCAGTGCGGGCGCGGCCCGCACCTGCTCGACCGCGGTGAGGAGGGCGCGCACCAGGCGCTCGCCCGGATCGTCGATCGCCGCGACCCGCTCGCGCACCGTCGCCGCCACGGCCTGCGCCTCGCGCTGGACGAAGGCGGCGTGCAGGGCCTGCCGGTTGGGGAAGTAGCGGTAGAGCGTGGCGCGCGAACAGCCCGCGGCCTGCGCCACCTCGGCCATGCCCACCGCGGCCACCCCGTCGCGCGCGAAGAGCTCGGAGGCCGAGGCCAGGATGCGGTCGGCGGCGTCACGTTCGCGGGCGGCCTGCCAGTTCACGTGCGCACCCGCAGCGAGACGGGCCGGCGCACGTAGTTGCCCGGCGCCCAGGTGAGGGATTCGGCATCGACCTCGAGATCGGGGACGCGGGTCAGCAGCTCGTGCAGTGCCACCCGTGACTGCATGCGTGCCGCGGCGGCGCCCAGACAGTGGTGATTGCCCTGCGCGAAGGTGAGGATCTCGCGCGGCCGGCGGGTCACGTCGAGCTCCTCGGAGCGCGGGCCGAAGACCCGCTCGTCCCGGTTCGCGCTCGCGTACAGCAGGAGGGTCTTGCGCCCGGCGGGGATTCTCACGCCCTCGATCGTGACATCCCGGGTCGGCGTGCGGGCGAGCCCCTGGACGGGCGAGGTGAGCCGGAGGAACTCCTCGATCGCGTCCGGGATCAGGTCCGGATCGCCGGCGAGCAGTCGCCACTGATCGCGGTGGCGCGAGAGCATCTCGACGGCGCCGCCGAGCATGCCGGTGGTGGTGTCGTTGCCGCCGGTCACCATCGTGAAGGCGAAGCCGAGGATGGACAGCAGTCCGCTCACGTCACCGTCGGCCCCGTATCCGGCCTCGACCAGGTGGCTGATGGTGTCGTCGCCGGGCTCGCGGCGACGGCGCTCCACCAGCTCGCCGAAGTAGCCCATGAGCTCGCCGATCGCGGTGGCCACCTCCGGCCCCATGGCGGCGATGTCGGTACCCGCCTCGGCGGCGGCGCCGACGATGCGTTCGGTCCAGTCGTCGAACCGCGCCCGGTCCTCCTCGGGCACACCGAGGTAGTGCGCCACGACCATGCTGGGGAGCGGTTTGAACAGTGTCGCGACGATGTCGCCGCCGCCCTCGGCGCGGAGCCGCTCGATGCGTTCCACCACGAAGTCGCGGACCGCGGGTTCGACGGCGGTCACCTGGCGCGGAGTGAATCCTCGGGAGACCAGGCGTCGGAACTCGGTGTGCTGCGGCGGGTCCTGCATCACCATCGGCGGATTGTCCTGCAGGCCGGTGCGTTCCAATTCTCCGTACACCGTGGTGAGTCCGGATGCCGAGGAGAAGGTGGCGCTGTCGCGCAGCGCCGCCAGGACATCGGCGTGGCGGGCGAGCACGTAGTAGTCGCCGTCCTCGCCGGTGTCGACGTGGTGCACCGGCTCGTGCTCGCGAAGTGAGCGGTACATCGGCCACGGATCGGCCCAGGTCGCGCCGGACCGAGGGGTGTAACGATGAGACATTGATGCCGTCATGTCTCGATTGTTGGGCGATCGGATCAGATTGTCAATGCTTCGACGTAGTGGCTGATGCGGCCCCGGGCCACCACGGGGTGGAAGCGCCGTCGTGCTTCGCGGTGCGGTACCAGGGCCGGGCGGCCGTCCCGCCGATACACCAGGACCGAGTGCCAGGGCGTGGCCCAGGCCCCGTCGGCGGCGTCGATCAGCCGGATGCCGAACTTCTCCGATCCCGGCGCCTGCGGATGGATCGACAGGCGGACCGCGTCCGGTTTGACGTGCGCCAGCAGATCGCCCCATGCGCGACTGAGGCGGAGCAACTCGTACGCCCTGCGCTTCGCCGCGCGTTGCAGCTGAGATTTCGAGCCGGACCACTCGGCGGTGTCACCCACCATGAACCGGGTCATCCCCTGCAGCATCCGCGCGGTCTGCGGTTCGGCGAGCACTGCGCGACGCACCTCCTCGCGGGTCGGCGCCCACTCCCGGTCCAGGCGGTCGCGCTTGGTGGCGAAAGCCTCGGTCTCCCAGATGGAGTCGAGACCGAAGGTGCTCACGTGAGACAGGCCCTCCGCGGTGATCATCTCGCGCAGTGCGGCGTTGTACGCGGTCACCACCGCGTCGGGCACGCCGATCACATCGGTGAAGACGTGTCCGTCGGAGCAGACCACGATGCGGGCGCCGGGTGGATGGATCCGAGTGATCTGTCCGGCCCACGCGTCGAGGTTGCGCAGGGCGACCCGTTCCCCCTCGTCCGGCAGATGGCCCGCCACCTTGTCGGGATTCGGCGACTTGCACGGGAAGGCGGGCAGCACGAACTCGATCGGTGCCTGCGCCGCGATGCGCTCGCGGATCGCCGCCAGTTGGACGGGCCAGTCGGCGGCCCGGTCGCCGCCGTCGCCGGCCACCCGGCGCCACGGGAGCAGGACTCGCAGGACGTCCTCGGCTCGATCGCTCACGCGCGCACACCGTCGTAGGTGACCGGGAGGCTGCGGATCCCGCGCGCCAGCGGCGCATGGAAGTACTCCAGATCGTCGACGGTGCACGCCAAGCGGAGCCCGTCGAGCCGGGACACCAGCGCGGTCAGCGCCTCCTGCAGTTCGATCCGTGCGAGCGCCGCCGCCGGACAGTAGTGCGCGCCGTGCCCGAAGGCCAGGTGCGGGTTGGGGGAGCGCTGCAGGTCCACCGCGTGCGGGCAGGCGAACCGTGCCGGATCGCGGTTGGCGGCCATGAGCGAGACGATCACCGAATCACCGGCGGGCACCGTGTGCCCGCCGTACTCGGTGTCCCGATCGAAGAACCGCCAGGTGGTCAGGACGAAGGCGCTCTCGCGGCGCAGCAGCTCCTCGACCGCGGTCGCGATCCGATCCGGATGCGCGCGCAGATCGGCCAACTGATCGGGATGCTGCAGCAGCGCGAGCACCGAGAGCGCGAGCTGATTGGTCACCGGGTCCTGTCCGGCCGCGAGCAGCTGGAAGATCATCGACCGCAGTTCGTCGCGGTCGATCTCGCCGGCCTGCTCGGCCGCCACCAACCGGGCGAGCAGACACTCGGGATCGCCGCCGCCGTCGGCGAAATGGTCCATCACATCGGCGATGAAACCCTCCAGCCCGCGGAGCAGCTCCTCGTACCGGGGACGGCGAGGATCGTCGGGTCCCACCGGTGCCACCACCCCGCCCCAGGCCGGGTCGAACCGGTACACGTGGTGGGGCGGCAGGCCGATCGCATCGGCGAGCGCCAGGAGGGGGAGCTTCGCGGCGAACCGTGCGACCAGGTCGACGGTGCCGGACGCGGGGAGGCCGTCGATCAGTGCGCGCACGTGCCGCGCGATCGACGGTCGCTGCTGTTCGGACCGCCGGGCGGTGAACGCCCCCGTGACCAGTGCGCGCATCACGGTGTGCCGCGGCGGATCCTGATGCAACAGGTGCGCCTGCAGCCGGCTGTGCTGCGGTTCCGCCATGACCGACGCCCGGGCCCGCCAGTTCGCGTTGCCCCGCGAATGGTCCTTGCCCAGACGCTCGTCGGTCAGTGCCGCGACGGCCGCGTCGTATCCGGTGACCAGCCAGGCGTGCACCGCCGGGAAGTCGACGGGGTGCACCGGTCCCGCGGCGGTGAGCTCGTCGAAGACGGTGTGCGGGGCGCGGTAGTAGGCGTCACCGTGAAGCGGGACGCGCGGGGGCGTGACGGAGGGGCGCATGTAAGAGGAGTCGGATGCGGGCGGCGGGAAGTTCCCGGCGATCAGGCCTCGGGTCGCGCATCGTCCCCGAGGTAGTCGACCGCCACGAGGAGACGGCCGGTGTTCGGATGGCGGATCACCTCGCCGCGCACCCCGAAGACGTCGGCGAGCAGGTCCCGTGTCAACACCTCGGCGGGGGTGCCGCCGGCCACGATCCGGCCCTCGGAGAGCACGTGCAGCCGATCGCACACGGCCGCGGCCGCGTTGAGGTCGTGCACTGTGATCAGCGTGGTCGTGGCCCGGCGCGTGAGCAGCGTCAGCAGCTGGGCCTGGTGCGCGAGATCGAGGTGATTGGTCGGCTCGTCGAGCACCAGGACCCGGCCGTTCTGCGCGAAACACCGTGCCAGCAGGGCCCGCTGCCGCTCGCCGCCCGACAGCGACGCGAAACTGCGATGCGCGAGCGGGAGCAGTGCGGCATCGGCGAGAGCGGTGTCGATGCGGTCGCGGTCCTCGGCGGATTCGCGGCCGAACCTGCCCTGATGTGGAATCCGGCCCAGCGCCACCACATCGCGCACCGTCAGATCGAACTCGGAGCCCCGTTCCTGCGGCATCGCCGCGATCCGCCGCGCGGTCTCGCCCGGCGAGAGCGCGCGCAGGTCCTCGTCGCCGATCAACACCGAACCCGCCGAGGGCTTCAGATGCCGGTAGACGGTGCGCAGCAGGGTGGATTTACCGCTGCCGTTCGGGCCGATCACCCCGGTGATCTCACCGGGCCGCGCGAGCACGGAGACGCCGCCGAGGATGGTCGCGCCGTCCAGGGTGACCGCGACCTCGCGGACCGTGATGCCACTCATGCGATCCGCCGCTGCGACCGCGACACGAGGTACAGCAGGACCGGCGCACCGATCAGCGCCGAGACCACGTTGACCGGTAGTTCCTGGTCGATCACACGGGTCGCGAGCCGGCACAGCAGGTCGACCGCGCACAGCAGGACCGCACCGCACAATGCCGCCGCCGGGATCACGCGGCGGTGATCGGCGCCCACCAGGAACCGGGCGATGTGCGGAATCACCAGGCCGACGAAGCCGATCGCGCCCGAGAAGGCCACCATCACCCCGGTCATCAGGCTGGTGATCACGAAGACCGCAGTGCGGACCCGGCCGGCACGGATGCCGAGCCCGTGGGCCGTCTCATCGCCCATCGCGAGCGCGTTGAGCGGCCGAGCCAGGCCGAACAGCACGACGCAGCCGAGCAGCACCGTGGCACCGACGATCGGGACCGCCGGGCCGATGGCGCCGGCGAGGCTGCCCATCAGCCAGTGCAGGATGCCCTGCGTCTGATTGATGTCCTTCGACTGCAGCACCAGGAAACTGGTGAACGAGGAGAGGATCTGTCCGATCGCGACCCCGGCGAGCACGAGCCGCAGCGGAGCCACGCCCGGTCCGCGCGCGCCCACCAGCCACACCGCGGCGAAGGCCAGCAAGGCGCCGGCGAAGGCCGCCGCGGGCAGCGAGAACATCGGGGGGAGGAGCGATCCCGCCACGCCGCCGCCGGTCACCAGCGCCGCGACCGCGCCGAGCGAGGCGCCGGAGGAGATGCCGAGCAGGTACGGATCGGCCAGCGGATTGCGCACGATGGCCTGCACGGCGACGCCCACCACGCCGAGCCCCGCACCGATCAGCGCCGCGAGCACGGGCCGGGGGAAGCGCACCCGCCACACGATGATCTCGGTGCTGCCCTCGACCATCGGGCGGCCGGTCAGCTGGTGCAGCAGTATCCGCCAGACATCGCCGAGCGCGATATCCGTGGAGCCGTAGCTGACGCCGAGCGCGATCAGCAGGACGAGCAGCGGTACGCCGACCGCCCACAGTGCCGGAAGGCGCACCGAGCGGATCATCGAATTCCGTTGAGTGCGTTCGCCAGAGTGGTGACCATCGTGGCGTTCTCGACGCCGGGCAGCGACATGTCCTCGGCGAAGGCGCGCACGATCCGGTTCTCGCGCACCGCGGTCAGGCCGGCGGTCCGCGGATCGGCGCGCAGCTTCGCCACCGCGGCCTCGTACGCGGCGTCGACCTTGGCATCGGAGTCCTGCCGGGTCACGGCGAGCACGATCAGGTCGGGGGAGGTGGCCACCACTGTTTCCCACGGGGCGGCGAACTGCGCCTTATCGGTCCGATCGAAGACGTTGCGGCCGCCCGCCAGCGCGATGACGGCGTTGGCGATCTGCCGGTTGCCCACGCTGGTGGCCTGCGCATCGTCGCGGCCCGGGGTGAGGTACAGCACCGACGGACGGTGGTTGGGGGCCTTCGGCGCACCGTCGACCGCGGCCTGCATCCGCTCGATCAGCCGGTCGCCGTCGCCGCGCCGGTCCACGAGGGCGGCGAGCGAGCGGATGTCCTGTTCGACCTCGCCGAGATCGGTGACCGGCTTGTTCTGCGTTGCGGCACAGGCCGACGAGCGCAGCACGATCCGCTGCATCTTGGCCGCGGCGAAGTCCGCCGCGGACGGTCCGGGCACCCCCATCATGACCATGCCGTCGTACGGGTCGACGTACACCTGCGCACCGGAGGTGAGGAGCTTCTCCTTATCGGCGGCGCGGGCGCCGAGTGAGGGGACGCGCGTGGCCTCCTCGCGGACATCGGCCGGCAGGGTCTTCGCGCCGTCGGACCACGCGGTCCCGACCACCTTGTTCCCGGCCCCGAGGCGGAGCAGGAGCTCCAGTGCCGCAGTGTTTCCGGTCGCGATCGCATCCGGGGTGCGGTCGACCTTCACGGTGCTCCCGTCGCACAGCGTGAAGTCGGCGCCCTGTGCCGCAGGCGACGGTGCCGATTCGACCGGGGAGCAGCCGGCGATCGCCGATCCCGCTGCCAGCGCGACGATCAGACTCCGGACGGGAACGGACGGCATGGCTTCTCCTCGATCATCCGGCCGCACGCGCTGTGCGGACCGAGTCCGCGGCCTCGCCGTGGACGAGTGCGTGCAGGTCGGCCCGGGCGCGCGCGACCCGCGAGCGGATGGTGCCCACCGCGCAGCCCACGATCTCGGCGGCCTCGGCGTAGCTGAACCCGATCACCTGGGTCAGCACCAGCGCCTCACGCCGGTCGGCGTCGATGCGGTCGAGCAGATCGCGCAGCTCGACGCGGGCGTGCTCGGGCACATCGCGTCGGGGTGCGCCGTCGGTGAGGCCGTCGAGGTCGGAACCGTCGCCCACCGCCAGGCTGGGACGGGCGCAGCGGTGCCGGATCGCGTCGACCACCACATGCCGGGCGATGCTCGCTAGCCAGGTCCGCGCCGACGAGCGGCCCTCGAACCGGTGCAGCGCCCCGAACGCGCGCAGGTAGGTCTCCTGCACCAGATCGTCGGCCTCCGCCGCACCGGCGACGAGCACGATGAATCGCCGCACATCATGTTGAGTGAGCGCGACGAAGTCGGCGAGGGCGGCACCGTCGCCCCGACCGGCGCGCAGGGCAGCGCCGGTCGCGGCGCTCACCTCGGCTTCGTCGTTCGGCATAGGGGCATTGAACGTGATCTCGCGAACCGGTCATACCCGCTGAGGGTATGGTCGCCCGAATGCTTCCGTAACGGAATCATCGCAGGTGAGAATGGTTGCGATTCCCGGGAACCATCCCGCCTTCCGAGACGACTAATACCGTAGGGCAGGGTGTGGGTCCGGAGCGCAGAGGAGGGTGCGATGCACTGCGAGTCGTGGCGCGGAGCCCTGTCCGCGGAGCTCGACGGTGAGCTCGGTCCCGCCGAGCGGGCCGCCCTGGTGCGGCACCTCGGCGAGTGCGCCGCGTGTGCCGCGTGGCTGGAGCAGGGCCGCCGCCTCGGCCGCCGCCTCGCCCTGCGCCCGGTGGAGAGCGCCCCTGACCTGCACGCGCGGCTGCTGCCGCTGGTCGATCTGCGCACCATCTGCGGCTGCGGCGACACCTGCCGCTGCGAGCCCGAGTGCACCTGCGGCGACCTCTGCGCCTGCCGCTCGACGCACTGAGCCCGCCGCCGCGATCAGTCGCGCTTGCGCTTGCCCTGGTTGAACACCCACGGTGAGATCGGATTGCCCTGCCACTTGGTGTTCGGCGGCACGGAATCGCCGCGCATCACCAGCGACGCGGGGCCGACCGTGGCACCGTCGCCCACCGACGATGCGGGCAGCGCCACGCAGTGCGGTCCCAGCGTGGCGCCCTTGCCCAGCACCACGGTGTCCATGGCCATGATCCGGTCGTGGAACAGGTGGGTCTGGACAACGCAGCCGCGGGAGACGGTCGCGGCATCGCCGAGCGTCACCAGATCCGCCTCCGGTAGCCAGTAGGTCTCGCACCACACGCCGCGGCCGATCTTCGCGCCCAGCATCCGCAGCCACAGGTTGAGGATCGGCGTGCCGGTGGCCGCGTGCGCGAACCACGGGGCCGCGACGCACTCGACGAACGCGTCCGACAGCTCATTGCGCCACACGAAGGAGCTCCACAGCGGATGCTCCTCGCGGCCGATCCGGCCCACCACCAACCACTTCGCGGCCGCGGCGACGCAGCACGCGACCGCGCCCGCCACCAAGAGCACGACGCCCGACAGCAGCGCCGCGAGCCACCAGCCCACGTTGATCACGAAGTAGTTCAGCGCCACCAGCACGCCCAGGCCCAGGCCGAAGCTCACGAACACCGCGAGCAGGCGTGCGGTCTCGACGCTGCCGCGGGCGAACCGCAGCGCGCGCGACGGGTTGTAGGTGAACGTGGAATCGGTGTTCCCGGCCGTGCGGCGCAGGCGCACCGGAGGGCTGCCCAGCCACGAACTTCCGCTCTTGGCCTTCGACGGGGTGGCGCTCAGCACAGCCACCAGGCCGTCCTTGGGCACCCGGCGGCCCGGTCCCGTCATTCCCGAGTTGCCGAGGAAGGCGCGCTTGCCGATCTTCGCCTCGTCGATGCGCATCCAGCCGCCGCCCAGCTCGTAGCTGCCGACCATGGTGTCGTCGGCCAGGAAGGAGCCGTCGCCGATCGAGGTGAACTTGGGAATGACCATCGCCGTGGAGATCTCGGCGTCCTTGCCCACCTTGGTGCCGAGCATGCGGAACCAGATGGGCGTGAGCAGCGAGGCGTACAGCGGGAACAGGAAGGTGCGGGCGGCATCCATCAGGCGCTCGGTGGCCCACACCTGCCAGCCCACCCGGCTGCGCACCGCGTGGTAACCCGGCTTGAGCCCGATCGACAGCAGGCGCACCGCGATGAGGGTGAGCAGGGCGTACACCACCAGCGAGACGATCACCGCGATCGGCAGTGCCGGAAGCGCCTGCTGCGTGGCCTCCTTGAGGTTGCTCGCGTCCTTGACCACCCACCCGAGCAGGGCGAGTCCGGCGCCGATGGCGAGCATCGGTAGGCCGGCCAGGAGAATCGAGCTGACGCCGTAGATCCACACCCACTGGGGCTTGCGCGGCGGGCGGTCCGAGGGCCACGGATGCTCGGCCTTGCCAATCTTCTCCGCGGGCGAACCGGCCCAGTGCTGCTTGGCCTTCACCTTGCCGAAGACCGCGGACCCTGGGCCCACCTCGGCCCGACGGCCGATCTTCGCACCCGGCAGCAGCGTCGAGCGGGCGCCGATCGAGGCCTCCTCACCGATGCTGATCGCACCGATGTGCAGTTCGTCGCCGTCCAGGTAGTGCCCCGCGAGATCGACCTCGGGCTCCACCGAGCACTGGTCGCCGAGCTCCAGCATGCCGGTGACCGGCGGGAGGCTGTGCAGGTCCACGCCGCGCCCGATCGTGGCGCCGAGCGCGCGGGCGTAGTAGATCATCCACGGTGCGCCGGAGAGGTTCTCGGCACCGGATGCCGCGGTGAACCGCTCCGCGATCCACAGCCGCAGGTGCTCCGGTCCGCCGCGCCGGTACACGCCCGGTTCCAGGCCGCGCAGCAGGAGTCGGCACGCGATCACCGACAGCGTCATCCGGCCGATCGGGGTGATGAACACCAGGAACAGCGCGAGCACAGCCCACCAGTTCAGGGTGGGCAGCAGATCCGAGCCGGTGGCCCAGGCGAAGACGTTGTTGGCGATCGCCATCCATGTCAGCCACTGCAGACCGGTCAGCGTGGTGAGCGGGACCGACAGCACGATCTGGGCGAGTCCCGTCGACCGCGGCGTCGGGCGCACCTCGCGCGGCTCGGCCACCTCGGCGGGGTGCAGCGAATCCAGGTACCCGGCAAGGGATCCCAGGCGCGGGTGGTCGTACAGATCGGCGACGGTGACCGACGGGTACTGCTCGCGCAGCGCGGTCACCAGCTGGGCTGCGCTCAGCGAGCCGCCGCCCTCCGCGAAGAAGTCGGCGTCCTCGCTGGTGATCGCGGCGCCGAGGATGCCCGACCAGCGTTCGGCGACCCATGCCGCGGTGCCGGTCAGATCGCCCGTATCGGTGTCGTCGGCGCCGGGAAGCGGCCAGGGCAGGGCGTTGCGGTCGACCTTGCCGGAGGTGCGGGTGGGCAGCTCGTCCATCAGGGCGAGCCGGGGCACCAGCGCGGCGGGCAGCTGCTCGGCGAGCTGCTCGCGGGCGGCCTTGAGATCGAAGTCGGGGTCGGTGGAGGCGAGGTAGCCCACCAGCATCGAGGTTCCCGCCGAGTTCTTCCGGACCGCGGCGGCGGCACCGGAGACGCCGGGGAGGTTCTGCAGGGCGTTGTCGACCTCGCCGAGCTCGATGCGGCGTCCGCCCACCTTCACCTGGTCGTCGGCGCGTCCCTCGAACAGCAGGCCCTCGGGTTCGAGCCGCACCAGGTCGCCCGAGCGGTAGGCGCGCTCCCAGCCGAGGGTCTCCATCGGCGCGTACTTCTCCGCGTCCTTCGCGGGATCGAGGTAGCGGGCCAGGCCCACGCCGCCGATCACCAGCTCACCGGATTCGCCGACGGCGACCGGTAGCGAGGTCGCGGGATCGACGACCGCGAGGTCCCAACCCTGCAGCGGCAGACCGATGCGGACGGGGCCCTGCCCGTCGAGCGGCGCGGCGCAGGCGACGACGGTGGCCTCGGTGGGGCCGTAGGTGTTCCACACCTCGCGGCCGTCGACGGCGAGCCGCTGCGCCAGCTCGGGTGGGCAGGCCTCGCCGCCGAAGATGAGCAGGCGCACGGCCTCCAGGGCCTCGGCCGGCCACATCGCGGCCAGGGTGGGCACCGTCGACACCACCGAGATGTCGCGGGACACCAGCCAGGGCCCGAGGTCCATGCCGGACCGCACCAGCGAGCGCGGCGCGGGCACCAGGCAGGCGCCGTGCCGCCACGCGAGCCACATCTCCTCGCACGAGGCGTCGAAGGCCACGGACAGGCCCGCGAGCACGCGGTCGCCGGGCTTGAGCGGCTCGTCCTGCAGGAACAGCCGGGCCTCGGCGTCGACGAAGGCCGCCGAGTTGCGGTTGGTGACGGCCACGCCCTTCGGGGTGCCCGTGGAGCCCGAGGTGAAGATGATCCAGGAATCGTCCGCAGGCGTCGGGAGCCGGTTGCCGGGCTGCTCGGTCCCGGCCTCGATGGCCGCGGCGCGCTCCTTGGTCGACGGTGCGCGCCAGAGTCCGTCGCCGGTGAAGATGGCGGCGGCGTCGGCCTCGCCGAAGACGAGGTCGGCGCGCTCCTGCGGATCGTCGGCGTCCACGGGGACGTAGGCGGCGCCGGCGGCCAGCGTGGACAGGATCGCCACGTACAGCGAGCGGTGGCCGGACGGCATGCGCACGCCCACGCGATCACCCGCACGGACGCCGCTGCGGCCGAGGAAGGCGGCGCCCTCCAGCACCTCCTCCCACAGCTCCGAGTAGGTGAGGACGGAGTCACCGTCGTCGATGGCGGGTTCTTCCGGGTACGCCTCGACGGACGCCTCGAGGATGTCGATCAGGGTCCGCGGCGCGGGTGCCAGCGCGGACAACAGGTACTGCGGGGGGATCTCGTTCGGGACCACGGTGGCCGACTTCCTCCGGTGATTACGACGCGGACGACAGAGAACACATCACTTCGCGACGATTGTGTCAGGTCACACCGGGACCGCAGTAGGCGCGGGCAGAGCTACGCTGTTCTTAGAAATACTGGTCAGTAGCAAAGGGAGAAGTCGAGATGGCGGTCATCGCCCATCGTGGCCGGAGCCTGCGTTCGCGCATCGTCCTGTGGTTCGTACGGATCGTGATGAAGACGATCTTCCGGCTGTTCCCCATGAGCGACCGCACACTGCCGCTGCTCCGCGCTGCGGAGCCCTACCTGAGCCGCGTACCCCAGTCGGTCCGCGGTGTACGGATCGAGAAGATCACGCTCGGCGGTGTCCCCACCGAGCTGATCGTCCCCGAGGGCGACGCCGATCCGCACCCGCGCGCCGCGTTGATCTACTACCACGGTGGCGCGTTCATCGGCTGCAACCTCGACACCCATCGCCGGATCGCCGTGCTCCTGGCCCGCGGCCTGCGGGTTCCCGTCTACAACGTGGAGTACCGCCAGTACCCCGACGGCGGAGTGGGCACCTCGGTGGCCGATGGTTTCGCCGCCTACCGTGAGCTGCTCGACTCCGGTGAGGTCGACCGCATCCTGGTGGCGGGCGACTCCGCCGGCGGATTCGTGTGCGCGAAGGTGATCCAGTACGCCGCCGAGGCCGGTATCCAGCGGCCCACCGCCTTCGCCGGCTTCTCGCCCTTCCTCGACATCAGCGCCGTCCTGCCGCGCTCGTCGCGGCACGACGCGATGCTGCCGCTGGGCAAGATCCGCAAGCTGCGCACCGTGCTCGGCCGCGGACCCGAGGAGCTGCGGGGTCCGGAGGACATGACCACGGACGCCACCGCCGCGTACTTCCCGCCGAGCATCCTGTTCGCCGCCGACCGCGAGGCGCTCATGGTCGACTCGCTGGAGCTGCACGCCTCGCTCGACCGGGCGGGCATCCGCAACGAGGTGCACATCTACGACGGCCAGGTGCACGCCTTCGTGGTCAGTGCGGGACTCACCCCCGAATCGTGGGACGCCTACAAGGTGACCGTGGGCTTCCTCTCCGACCGGCTCACCGAGGCCGAGGCGGGGGAGACCGCCGTCCAGGCCGAGCAGGAGCGGCACCTCGCGTCCTAGCGGCCTCCCGCCCGCGAACTTCGGTGCGAAACCGCGGTGATTCCGTCCGCGTGACCGCAGTTCGGCACCGAAGCTGTGAATCGAGAACGTAAACTCGCACCATGACTATTCGTCATCGGAGGCTCTGAGGTGCGCCGCGCGACCGCAGCGCTGTGCGCGTTGGTGGTCGTGATGGGGATCGGTGTGGTGATCCCCGGCGTCGCGGGCACGGCGTCGGCGTGCTCGTGCGCGGTGACGGGTCCGATCCCGCCGGATCTCGTGGTGATCCGCGGTGTTGTGCAAGCGCAGCGCGTCGGATTTCGCGACACGGATCTCCAGGTGCGGGTCAGCTCGATGTACGGAGCTCCACCGGAGAAGGTGACAGTGATCCGCACGCAATCCGCCAACTACACCTCCTGCGGAAGCCGGTTCGATAGCAGCGAGCAGGTGACCCTGGCGGTCAAACGCCAGGATTCGCGCTGGGTGCATCCGGTGTGCGGGAATGCCGTTCTGTCCAGCCCCAGTGGAGCTTCCAGAGACTTGCCGGGCGAATCCCCTGGTCCGGATGCGCCGGAGACTCGGCTGTCGGGTGCGCCGCAGTCGTGGCTGTTCCATCTGCGGCAACCGTTCTATCTCCAGAACCCGGGAGCGATCGCGGGTGCCATCGTTGCGGTGGTAATTCTGGTCGGCTTGGTCGTCTGGATCGGTCCACGATTCCGACGGAGATGAGACCTACCGCGGTCGATCGAACTCTGCGACCACGGCCGTCTGGCCGCGCCGCACGGCGTGCTGGCGGGGCGTGACACCGTCGAAGTCGCCGAGGGCGGGGTTCGCGCCGGCGTCCAGGGTCAGGCGCACCGTCTGGACGTGTTCCGGGCCGCCGTCGCCGAGGATTACGGCCTCCAGCAGGCAGGTCCAGCCGGAGCCGTTCACGTGATCGGCATCGACCCCGGCGGCCAGGAGCAGCTTCACGTTCTCCACGTGCCCGTGTTCGCACGCGGGGATCAGGGCGGTTCCGCGGTACCGGTTGAGGCTGCGCACGTCCGCCCCGTGGCGCAGCGTGGAGGCGAGGATCTCCGTCATCCCCTCCGCGCCCGCGTACAGGTACGCCGAATCCTGGATGTCGTCCTTGGCGTTCGGATCGGCGCCGGCATCGAGCAGGGCGAGCGCGATCGGGGTGTTTCCGGCTTTGGTCGCCGCGACCAGCGGGGTGCGGCCCGCGGCCCCGCGGCGTTCGAGCTCCGCGCCGGCGGCGATCGCGGCGCGGGCCCCGACCTCGTCGTTCGACGCGATCGCGGACGTCAGCGCCCTGGTGGCTTCGGGGTTCGGGGCCGGGCGGACCGTCGACGACGGTGCGCCGCTCGACGGTGCGCTGACCGATGCCGGCCCGGGTGGCAACCTCTCCACCGAGCAGCCCGCGAGCACGAGCGCGAGGCCCGCGGCCACGAGGCGCCTCACGCCGTGATGCCTGCGGCGCGTGCGTGCAGGGCGCGCACCTCCTGCGTGAGTGCGGGTTCCGGACCCGACACCGGGATCCCGGGCGCCACCTCGCCGATCGCGAGCGCCGCGACCGGTGCGGGGGCCACGCCCCACTCGGCGTGCCAGGCCAGGAGCTGCTCGGTGCTCGCGGCGTAGACGATGCGATCGAGCCCCACCCAGGCGTGCGCGGCGCTGCACATGGCGCAGTGCTCGCCCGAGGTGTACACCGTGGCGGTGGCGCGTTCCGCTGCGGAGAGGTGGTCGGCGGCCCACCGCGCGATCTCGAACTCGGGGTGCCGCGTGGCATCGCCGCCGGACACCCGGTTGCGGTCCTCGAACCGGACCACGCCCGCGGCGTCGACGAGCAGCGAACCGAAGGGCTGATCGTCGGCGTCGAGTGCCTCGCGGGCGAGTTCGACGCAGCGGCGCAGGTGCGGCAGATCGGCCGCGGTGGGGGCGGTGATGCTCATGGATCCGACCGTAGCGGGGTTGACCCTCCCGGTAGGGGGAGACTCCATACTCTGTCTGTGAACGCAACCGGACTCATGTCGATCGGCATGTTCTCGCGCGCCACGCTGCTGTCGGTCAAGCAGTTGCGGCGCTATCACGAGCAGGGCGTGCTGGTGCCCGCGGCGGTCGACCCGGAGAGCGGTTACCGGCTCTACGACGCCGCACAGGTGCACGATGCCGCGGTGCTCACCCGGCTGCGCGACCTGGACCTGCCGCTGGCAGCGGTCGCGCGGGTGCTCGACGCCCGCGATCCGGAGGTGACCCGTGCGATCCTCGCCGAACACGAGGCCACCCTGCGGGAGCGCCGGGCCGATCTCGAACGCGCCATCGTCGCCCTGCAGGACGTGACGGCGCCGATCGCCCACACTCCCACGCACCTGCGGGAATTCGAGGCGGTCGACGTCCTGGAGATCCATGCGACCGTGGAGCACGCGGGGCTTCCACAGTTCCTCGACGCCGCCTACTCCGAGCTCGAATCGTGCGCCGCGGCCGCGGGTCTCACGGTGACGGGGCCGTCGATGGCGGAGTACCCGGCGCAGGTCGCCGAGATCGAGGAGGT
Source organism: Tsukamurella strandjordii (assembly GCF_039525985.1). NCBI lineage: Bacteria > Bacillati > Actinomycetota > Actinomycetes > Mycobacteriales > Tsukamurellaceae > Tsukamurella > Tsukamurella strandjordii. Next base: position 144,120 of record NZ_BAAAII010000004.1, read on the forward strand.
CTCGGCCCTGCTGCCGGTGTCCGGCCCCGGCGCGGTGACCGGGCGGGTGCGCAACCGGCGACTGGGCCGCGCGCTGTGCGCCGTTGCCGTGCACCACGGCTCGTACGAGAAGTTCGACGAGACCTACGGGCAGCTCGGTTCCTGGGTGGCTCGTAATGCGACCGATGCGGGCGCCGCCATCATCGAGCGCTACCTCGTGGACCCCTGTGCGGCCGCGACCCCCGCGGACCTGCGCACCGAGATCTGGTGGCCCGTCCTGGCCGCCGCACCGAAGGAGAACTGAGATGGCACTGACACTGCAGATGATCAACCTGGACTGCGCGAACGTGGCCGGCCAGGCCGAGTTCTGGTCGCGAGCGCTCGACGTCCCCGTGGACGACAATGACGGCAATGCCTTCATGCGCACCATCGGCTACGCGAACGCCGCACTGCCGCGGATGATGTTCCTCGCCGTCCCGGAGGGCAAGACGGTGAAGAACCGCATGCACCTCGACCTGCACGCCGACGACCGGGTGGCCGAGGTCGATCGCCTGGTGGCACTGGGCGCGAAGCACGTTCGCGATCACAACGAGTGGGGCGTGACGTGGACCGTGCTCACCGACCCCGAGGGCAACGAGTTCTGCATCGCCCAGGGCTGATCGGGCTTCACGCCGCCTGATCGGCGAACTGGGTGCGGTAGAGCTCGGCGTACCGTCCGCCCTGGGCCAGCAGACTCTCGTGCGTGCCCCGTTCGACGACCCGGCCCGCCTCGAGCACCAGGATCAGGTCGGCCGCGCGGATCGTGGACAGCCGGTGCGCGATCACCAGCGAGGTGCGATCGGCCAGGGCCTCGCCCAGCGCCGCCTGCACCGCCGCCTCCGACGTCGAATCCAGGTGCGCGGTGGCCTCGTCCAGGATCACCACCGAGGGCTGCGCGAGCAGCAGGCGGGCGATCGTGAGCCGCTGGCGTTCGCCGCCGGAGAGCCGGTAGCCGCGCTCGCCGACCACCGTGTCGAGTCCGTCGGGCAGATGCGCGATCAGCTCCGTCAGGCGGGCCCGGCGCAGCGCATCGGCGATCTCGGCGTCGGTGGCCTCCGGGTTGGCGAGCACCAGGTTCGAGCGGATGCTGTCGTGGAAGAGGTGCCCGTCCTGGGTCACCAGGCCGACCGCGGAATGCAGTGACTGCGCGGTGATATCGCGAAGATCGGTGCCGTTCAGGGTGATCGACCCGGCGTCGGGGTCGTAGAGCCGGGTGGCGAGCTGCGCGATCGTCGATTTGCCCGCGCCCGAGCTGCCGACCAGCGCCACCATGGAACCCGGTGCGGCGGTGAAGGAGACGTCGTGCAGCACCGTCTCGCCGCCCCGGGTGTCGAGCTGGGCCACCTCCTCCAAGGAGGCCAGCGAGACCTTCTCGGCCGACGGGTACGCGAAGCTCACGCCGTCGAACCGCAGCTGCATGGGGGCCTTGTCGATCGTCACGGCGTCGGGTGCGTCCCGGACCATGGGCACCAGATCGAGCACCTCGAAGACCCGCTCGAAGGAGACCAGTGCCGTCATCACCTCGACCCGGGCGTTCGCGAGCGCGGTGAGCGGCGCGTACAGCCGGGTGAGCAGCAGCGCCAGGGCCACCACCGCGCCGGCCTGCAGTTCCCCGCGCAGCGCGTAGAAGCCGCCCAGTCCGTACACCAGGGCCAGGGCCAGCGAGCTCACCAGCGTGAGCATGGTGACGAACAGCATCCGCGCCATCGCCGTGCTCACCCCGATGTCGCGCACCGCGGCCGCGCGCGCGGCGAACTCCTGCGATTCCTGTTCGGGCCGGCCGTACAGCTTGACGAGTGTGGCGCCCGGGGCCGAGAAGCGTTCCGTCATCTGGTCGCTCATGCTGGCGTTGTGCCGCGCGGCACGGCGCGACATCCCTGCGATCTTCCGCCCCATCGGCCGCGAGGGCAGGATGAAGACCGGCAGCAGGACCAGAGCGAGCAGGGTGATCTGCCAGGAGATGCTGAGCATGACGCCGAGGGTGAGCAGCAGCGTGACCACGTTGGTGACCACGCCGGCGAGGGTGTCGGAGAAGGCGCGCTGTGCGCCGAGCACGTCGTTGTTGAGCCGGGACACCAGTGCGCCGGTTCGGGTGCGCGTGAAGAAGGCCACCGGCATCGTCTGCACGTGATCGAAGACCGCGGTGCGCAGCTGGTAGATCAGACCCTCGCCGATCCGGGACGAGAACCAGCGCGACAGCAGGTCGATGCCGGCGCCGACGATCGCGATCACGGCGATGAGCACCGCGAGTTCCACCACCACGCTGACGGGGCCGCCGCCGACGATCCGGTCCACGACCCGGCCGGCCAGCAGGGGAGTGGCCACCGCGAGCAGCGCGGAGATCACCGACAGCGCGAGGAAGGCGGTGAGCCGCCACCGGTGGGGCCGGGCGAACGGTCCCATCCGGCGCAGGGTCTCGATCGGGCGGCGCGACGGTGCGTCCAGCGCGCGCGTCCCGCGGTACAGGGTGTCCCAGGCGACCGATTCCATGCTCATGCATACAAGGCTAGGACCTCAAGTTACGTTGATGTCTAGATCGTTCGCCGACAGCGGAACAGGGACGGCCGTTCCGTGCCGTGAAATCGCAACCGCTAGGCGAAACACAACCCTCAATGGTAACTTGAGCCCCAATAGTCTCAATAATCACGCCTGTCCGGGTGCGATCGCGCGCGACCCACCGGCTCGTCGCCCCTGGTGACGGCGCCGACCTCAGACCGAAGGAGACCCGATGCCCGTCTGGATCGATGGCGGACCTCGTCGTTCTCGACGATTGCGCGCTGCTCGCGCCGCCATCGTCACCGTGGTGCCCGCCCTGGTGATCGGCGGCGCCCTCACCGGCTTCGGCCCCGCCGCCGAGCCGACCCTCGTGGACGACACCTCGCCGGGCAACGCCGTGGCCCCGGGGAGCGCGGGCGGACACGGCCGTGGCATGAGCCAGCTCGGCGCCTTCGGGTACGCGAAACAGGGCTGGACCGTGCAGCAGATCCTGGACCGCTACTACCCGGGCACCACGATCGGCGCCGTGCACACAGGCCTGCCGATCACCGTGCGGCTGACCGACCAGAACCGCCTCGATGTGGTCGCGCCCGCCGGCGGCCTCATCGCCGGCAAATCGCTCGCCCCCGGCCAGGCCGTGAGCATCTCCGGGACGACCGCGACGGTGCGCGCCGGGTGCGGAGGCCAGGTGCTCGGCACGCTCGAGGTGCCGGACGGCACCGTCAACCCGCCCTCGCCGAATCAGTCGCTCCCCGCCGACCAGGTGCTGCGCTTCTGCGGTAGCAACGCCGGGTACCGCGGCAGCCTCGTGGCCCGGGACGGCAAGGTGCTCAACATCGTCGGCATCGAGGACTACGTGCGCAGCGTGGTGCCCGTCGAGAGCTCGCCGGGATGGGCCGACCAGGGCGGCGGTGCGGCGCTCCAGGCGCAGGCGATCGCGGCGCGGTCGTACGCCCTGGTCCGCGGCGCCGAACGCGGTGACACCTTCGACGACACCCAGGCCTCGCAGGTCTACGGCGGCCTCGACCGGGAGGACCCGCGCACCGACGCCGCCGTGGCCAGCACCACCGGGTGGGTGATGTCCCAGAACGGACGCGTCTACGAGACCGAGTACGGCGCGTCCCGCATCGACGACCCGGCCGGCGCCTCGACCCCGTAATCCCGACCCCGTCATCCCGATGCCGTAGGCGCCGCACACGTCCCGGGTGCGATGTCGGCCGGGGACAGTAGGGTGAATCCCATGGCGAAGTTGCAGCTCGGGTACAAGGCATCGGCGGAGCAGTTCGGGCCCCGCGAGTTGGTGGAGATCGCGGTCGCGGCGGAGGCCGCGGGCATGGACTCGGTGGCCGTGAGCGACCACTTCCAGCCCTGGCGCGTGAACGGCGGCCACGCCCCGTTCTCGCTGGCCTGGATGGCGGCCGTGGGCGAGCGCACCGAGCGGGTGAAGATCGGCACCTCGGTCATGACGCCCACGTTCCGCTACAACCCCGCGGTGGTCGCGCAGGCCTTCGCGAGCATGGCCTGCATGTACCCCGACCGGATCTTCCTGGGCGTGGGCAGCGGCGAGGCGCTCAACGAGTACGCCACCGGCTTCCAGGGCGAGTGGCCCGAGTTCAAGGAGCGGTTCGCCCGCCTGCGCGAATCCGTGCGGCTCATGCGCGAGCTGTGGTCGGGCGAGATCACCAACTTCGACGGCGACTACTACCACACCAAGGACGCCGTCCTGTTCGACATTCCGGAGCGTCCCGTGCCCGTCTACATCGCCGCGGGCGGGCCCGTGGTGGCGAAGTACGCCGGCCGCGCGGGCGACGGCATGATCTGCACCTCGGGCAAGGGCATGGACCTGTACACCGAGAAGCTGATCCCCGCCGCCAAGGAGGGCGCCGAGCTGGGCGGCCGCGATTTCGACGCGCTGGACAAGATGATCGAGATCAAGATCAGCTACGACCCGGATCCCGAACTCGCACTGGAGAACACCCGGTTCTGGGCGCCCCTGTCGCTGACCGCGGAGCAGAAGCACAGCGTGAACAGCTCCGCCGAGATGGAGCGCCTGGCCGATGAGCTGCCGATCGAGCAGGTGGCCAAGCGGTGGATCGTCTCCTCCGATCCCGACGAGGCGGTGGCCGCGGTGAAGCAGTACGTGGACGCCGGCCTGAACCACCTCGTCTTCCACGCCCCCGGCCACGACCAGCGCCGCTTCCTGGACAACTTCCAGCGCGATCTGGCCCCCCGGCTGCGCGCGCTGGGCTGACCGGGCTGCGATAGTAAAGCCATGTCCGCGAGCGCTGACCGATCCCCGACGACGACCAGCATCTACATCGCCTCCCCCGAGGGGGACACCGGGAAGTCGACCATCGCGCTGGGCGCGATGAACCTGCTGACCTCCACGGGCTGGACCATCGGCGTCTTCCGTCCGATCCCCCGCACCTGGGGGGAGCAGCGCGATTACATCCTGGAGCTGCTCATCGAGCAGGCCACGGCCGATCTCGACTACGACGAGTGCGTGGGTGTCTCGTACGACCAGGTGCACGAGGATCCGGACGCGGCGATCGCCGAGATCGTCAGCCGCTATCACGCGGTGGCCGACAAGTGCGATTTCGTGCTGATCCTGGGCTCGGACTACACCGACGTCACCTCGCCCACCGAGTTGTCCTTCAACGCGCGGATCGCAGCCAACCTCGGTGCGTCCATCCTGCTCGCGGTGAAGGCGCTGGACCGGACCCCCGAGCAGGTGGTCTCGGTGGCCGAGCAGTCGATGGCCGAGATCAAGGCGAACCACGCCCACACCTCGTCGGTGATCGCGAACCGGTGCGATCCCGGCCAGCTCGACGCGGTGTGCGACGCCCTCAAGGCCGCGACGGGGCTGCCCGTGTGGGTGCTGCCGGAGGAGCCGGTGCTCACCGCGCCCACCGTCGGCGAACTCATGGAGGCGATGGACGGCAAGCTGCTCTGGGGCGATCCGGAGCTGCTCTCGCGTGAGGCGATGGACGTGCTGGTGGCCGGGATGACGGCCGAGCACAGCCTGGAACGGGTCACCGAGGGCGTCGCGGTGATCGCACCGGGCGACCGCTCCGAGGTGCTGCTGGCGATGGTGAACGCGCACCGCGCCAACGGTTTCCCGTCGCTGGCCGGCATCATCCTCAACGGCGGCTATGCGCCGCATCCGATGACGGCGGCCCTCGTCGACGGCCTCAAGCCGACTCTGCCCATCGTCTCGGTGCCGCACGGCACCTACGAGACCGCGCGGATCGCGGCCAAGACCCGAGGGCGGGTGGGGCCCGGTTCCGCCCGCAAGGTGGACCTGGCGGTCGCGCTCACCGAGCGGTACGTGGTCTCCGAGGACCTGATGGATGCGCTCCAGGTCTCCAACCCCGGCGTGGTCACCCCGCAGATGTTCGAGTACCACCTGATCGCCCGGGCCCGTGCGGACCGCAAGCGGATCGTGCTGCCCGAGGGTGACGACGACCGGATCCTGCGCGCCGCCGGCCGCCTGCTGCAGCGCGAGGTGGCCGATCTGACGATCCTCGGCCAGGAGTCCCGCGTGCGGGCCCGCGCCGCGGAACTGGGCGTGGACCTCGGCGATACCGACGTGATCGACCCGAAGCGCGCCACCGACCTCATCGCCAAGTTCTCCCAGACCTACTACGAGCTGCGCAAGCACAAGGGCATGACGCTGGAGCGGGCCGCCGAGACCGTGGTGGACGTGAGCTACTTCGGCACCATGATGGTGTACCTCGGCATGGCCGACGGCATGGTCTCCGGTGCCGCGCACACCACCGCGCACACCATCCGGCCGTCCTTCGAGATCATCAAGACCAAGCCCGGTGTCTCCACGGTGTCGTCGATCTTCCTGATGTGCCTGGCCGATAAGGTGCTGGCCTACGGCGACTGCGCCGTGGTGCCCGATCCCACCGAGACCCAGCTCGCCGACATCGCGATCTCCTCGGCGCAGACGGCCTCGCAGTTCGGGATCGACCCGCGGGTGGCGATGCTCTCGTACTCGACGGGCGAGTCCGGTACCGGCGCCGACGTCGACAAGGTGCGGGCCGCCACCGGCCTGGTCCGCGAGCGCGCCCCGGAACTGTTGGTGGAGGGCCCGATCCAGTACGACGCCGCGGTCGACCCCGGCGTCGCGGCGTCGAAGATGCCCGACTCCCCGGTCGCGGGCAAGGCCACCGTGCTGGTCTTCCCCGATCTCAACACGGGCAACAACACCTACAAGGCGGTGCAGCGCTCGGCGGGCGCCGTCGCGATCGGCCCCGTGCTGCAGGGGCTCAACGCCCCGATCAACGATCTCTCGCGCGGTGCCCTGGTGGAGGACATCGTGAA